>NZ_MOWP01000004.1:0-564974 GCF_001983215.1 Frankia sp. CcI49 | reverse complement strand
TGGCCTATTACCGGGGTCAGGTGGACGAGGTGTTCGCCTCGCCGGCCATTCGCAAAAAGCTCCAGGCCACCGGCGCCCACTACAAGATCAACCTTGCCTGCCGTCCGGTGGACGCCGTACTGGAGCGGCTTCGCCTGCTGGGCCTGACCTCCCCGGACAAGGCGGCGGCCGACTGGCTGGCCGCGCAGTGGCGTCGCAACCGGATGCGGGCGGAGGTGGCCGACGCGCACCGGGACGCAGAGGTGTACGGCGACGCCTACCTGCTGGTGTGGCCCGGGGAGAAGGACGGGGACGTGGACGTGTTCCACAACTCCCCGCTGACCACCCGGGCGTTCTATGACGAGGAGGACCCGCGCAAGGTCCGCTACGCCGCGAAGCTGTGGCTGCCCGCCTCGGGCCGGCTGCGCTCCACGCTCTACTACACGGACCGAGTGGAGCGGTGGGTACTGGTGGAGCAGCCGAAGCAGYGCGGCGAGGTGGACACGGACTGGGAGCCCTTCGGGGACGAGGACGAGCATGAGGTGGGGCACGAGCTCGGCGAGGTGCCGGTGTTCCACCTGCGCACCGCCCGGCCGTACGGGGTGCCGGAGCACGCCAACGCCTTTGGTCCACAGAACGCGATCACCAAGCTGGTGGCGACCCTGATGTCTTCGATCGACTTCCAGGGCTTCCCGCAGCGGTACGCGGTGGCCGGCGGCGGCGCGGATGACCCGGGTGGCTTCGACGAGGAGGACGAGGCGCTCGCCCCGACGGCAGAGCGTTCCACCCTGCGTGCCGGGCCCGGGGAGCTGTGGTGGCTGCGCAACGTGGACAAGGTGGGCGAGTTCCAGGCGGCGAACGTCGCAGCCTTCCTGGACCCGGCCACGGCGATGGTGCAGTGGATGGGGGCGACCACGGCCACGCCGGCGCATTTCTTCGAGATCAGCGGCGACGCGCCCAGTGGGGAGAGCCTGCGCGCGGCCGAGGCCCCACTGGACAAGAAGGTGGAGGAGCGCCTCGCCACCTTCGGCGACGCGCACGAGGCGGCCTGGCGCTGCGCGGCCCGCGCGGCGGGCCTGGGCGAGGAGGTGGAGATCCGGCCGGCGTGGGCGCCGGTGCGCAGCATTGACGACCTGGAGGGCTGGAACGCAATCCAGGCCAAGATCGACGCCGGGGTTCCCACCCGGCAGGCCCTGCTGGAGTCCGGCTACTCCGCGGAGCAGGTGGAGGCCTGGGGCTACCACCGCGGCGACGAGATCAAGCCGAAGGTCGACCTGCTGGTCAAGCTCGGGCAGGCCGTGCAGTCCCTCGGGGCCGGGGTGGCCCTCAACGTGATCAGCGCGGAGCAGGTGGAGCGCGCGGTAAGCGCCCTGATCGACGCCCCGGACGAGGACGCCAGTGCCTGACCAGGAGGCGCTGGACGCCGCGGCGCATGAGATGGGCAAGCTGGTGGACGCCACCACCGAGGCCGTCGCCGGTGAGCTGGCCGCGGGATTGGCTGGGTGGGCCACGGTGGCGGCCCGCGGGTGGCTGCGCGCGTTCGGCGCGCTGGAGGCCCCGGCCGGCCCCGGGGTGGTCGGGCTGCTGTCCTCGCTGCGTACCGCGCTGGCCGGAGCGTTCGCCGGTGCCGCCGATATCGCGACACGGGCACTGTCGGCCGCGTTGGTGCGTGCTCGCGCGCTCGGGGTGCGGCAGGCTCGTGAGCAGCTACCTCCAGGCGCTGATCCCCCCGTGCCGGCGCCTGGGGGTGCTACCCCCGGCGCGCGGGCCGCGCTGGCTCCCGTGGCCGCGATGGTGGGCGAGCAGCAGGTGGCCGCGCTGGCCCTGCTGCGGCCCGAGCTGGTGCGGGCCTCCGGGTACTCCGCGCTGGAAATGGCACTCGGGCAGGCCCGCCGCGCGGTCACCCGGCTGGAGACGCACACCGCCGTGGTGGTGGTCTCCGCGGTGGACGATGCCGTGGCCGAGGTCAGCCAGGCCGCCGGGATGCGCCGGGTGTGGGTGGCCGAGCGGGACGCCTGCCTGGCCTGCACGCGCCTGGCCGGAGTGGTGTGCGACGCGGACGGCACCTGGAGCAAGACCGCCACCTACGGCGACACCGCACCGAAGGTGGCGGGCGCCCTCAAGGGAGCACCTCGCCATCCCCGGTGCCGGTGCCACACCATCCCGTACGCGCCGGACCGGGACGCGGACTGGGCGGCGGCACTACGCCGGGAGGCGGTGCGCTCGGTGTTGCGCGGCTGGTCCCTGCCGAGCGAGTCAGGCGCCGCACGGGTGCGCGCGGCCGACAGGCTGCTGGCCACGATCTCCCCCGCCGGCGCCCCGGCCTCGGTGCGTCAGGTGGCTGCCCGCGCCGTACGCGAGGGCCACTTCCCGGGCCGGCAGGTCCCCGTAGCAACCCGCTGACCACCCGCCCGTTGGGCGCGACCGACATGAGAGGAGCACGCGATGGCAGACGAGGACGCCCGGCCCGAGCCGGAGGACGACGACACCGACGACGCCGGCGCTGAGGAGGGCAAGGTCGGCAGCAAGGAGGAGAGCAGGACCGACCCGAAGTCCGGCGGCGGGGACGACGACCGCGACGCGGACGCCGACGAGAACGCCAGCAAGGACGCGGACGACAACGGCGACGAGGACCGGCCGAGCGCGTCCGAACTGCGCACCCTGCGGGACTCCCTGGCCCGCACTCGGGAGGAGGCACGCCGCTACCGCACCGATCTGCGCAAGCTCAAGGAGCAGGTGGCCGCGGACAAGCGCAAGGGCGAGAGTGACCACGACAAGGCCCTGAGGGAGGCCCAGGAGGAGGCCGCGAAGGAGACCGAGGGGCGCTACAAGCCGATCATCGTCCGCTCCGCGGCCAAGGCCGCGTTCCACGACGCGAATGCCGCGCTGATCGACGAGAACGGCAAGCCGTCGGAGGGCAAGTTCGCGCGGCTGTACCGCCTGCTGGACCAGGACAGCATCGAGGTGGACGTGGACGGGGAGGTGACCGGCCTGGCTGACCAGGTGGAGGCGATCAAGGCCGACTACCCGGAGTTCTTCCCCAGGCCCAAGCCGGAGCCGGCGAAGCGACCGAAGGCCGACGCCGCAGACCGCAAGCCCGAGCCGGCCAAGGCCAAGACCTCGGCCGAGCGACTGGCCGCGCTGCTGGGCTGAGGGCGGCGGCCCGGTCGCTCAGGGTGCGGCCGGGCCGCCTCCGTTGGCGCTGGGGTCGACCGGCGGCGGACTCTGTGTGTTGATCGGAACTCGCGGCATGCGGCCGACGAACTTGCCGAGGACGAAGATGCCGGCGATCGCCACGGCGCCGCTCGTGACGATGAGGACGCCGTAGCCGGCTTGGCCGATGTCGCTGTAGTGCTTGGCGAGCGCCGAGAGATTTATGACGGCAGCGAAGCCTAAGCCGATCCCGGCTACACGAACACCTATCTCCGCCCAGGCTTGCCGGTACCGGTGACTCGCCTCACTGCCTGCCCGGCGGGTCCGCTCGCGGCGCTGTTCGATGAGGCTGTCGTGCTCGGCCTTCATGCGCTCCATGACGAACGCGCGAACCTCAGGGTCCTTGCGACTGAGCCTCTCAATAAGGCTGGCGTCATAGAGTCTTCCGACATCGAGCGAATCCAGACCCGGGACGGTGGCGGTCGATGTCTCATGGGAGGCGGTCACCGTCTTGGATCCTCATGACTCGTAGTAGTGTAGGAAGACTCCTCGGCCACGAGCTCACCGAAGCGTTGGAACTGACCGTCAAGTTCGTTTTCGATCTTAGTTAGAATTGCATGGAGGTTAGCCGAAACCTCGCCTTGATCAGGCTCGCGCGGCAGCGTAGGAGGYTGTGGCCTGACTGGGAGAGAGAAACGCAAAGCACGGAGCGCCGAACCGAGGATCTTTTTGAAAAAGCCTCCTTGCGGCGATGCGGGCCCGAGCGAATCCCGTTGACCGTCCGCATTCGACGGATTATCAGTCGACCCAATTTCGTCGACACTCGAGGTAGGTGAATACCGCCCCGCCTCGTCGGCAGATAGGAGCTGGATGCGCTGCCGCTCTCTGGATATCTCAGCGAGCAGCTCACCCTCTCCGGCCAGCTGCGCTGCGAGCCTCTGGCGTTCCTCAGAAAGCTTACCGAGAAGCGCACGTTCCCTTGCGACCTGAGCCCGCAGGAGTTGCAATTCCAGCGGTAGCCGATGGCGGTAATCACTTTCAAATTCAAACGAAGCGCGCCTAGCGCGCCGCCCCCCCACGTTTCCTCGCGGGGGCGGCGGATCGCTCGGCGGACTCTCCCGTGCACCCGTATCTCCGCCCCAAATAACGACCGAAACCGGCCCAGAGCCAAGACCCGGATTCCTGAGCACGAACGCCTCGATACGCCTCCGATGGAGCAGGGCTTCCGTTTCCTGCGGTCTATTTTGCCACGCAAAATGGGAGGCACTCCAAAGATTCGCCAGCTCCGCGAAAGGAGAGGTCGCCACCTCCATGAAAACATTTGAATCAACCAGGTTTACGCCTTGAGTACCAAGTTTACTCAAAAGGGTTCCGCGCCGAAAGACGGGATTTTCGGGAAATTCTTGATGTGCCACTCCAAGAATCTTTTCCCTCCCGTCTCTCAATGTGCCATCTTCGACACCGGCAATCACTTCAAACCAAATCTGCCAAACTTGCGGGAGATCGGGGAAATGAAATCCAGCCCTATCGAGCAAGCGACGAGTGTCAGCGAGATTCGGGTAGGCGGTGGCAAGCTCGGCCACCTCCTCGCCGGTGAACCGGTTCGCGCCCTGGAACCGAGTCCCCCGATCGACATCCGCCATGCACCCAGATTGCCACACTTGGTGCACGTCGTCACCATTGGGTCACACCCGCCCCGCACACCTTCCACTACCTCGACAGGGCCGCAACAGAGAGTTAGCATCACCGCCAGATCCGTGACGGATCGACGGYACGTCTCGCTGGCGCCCGGATGAGCGCGGCGAGCGGAGGCACCGGCACCACGGCTCCAGGTGGAGCGCACGGCAGGACGCCCGGATGGGCGAATCACTCACCCATCCGCACCGAAAGGCGCCCGCCGTGGCTCGCACGATCTTCGACGACTGGATTCCGGAGGAGCAGGACTCCGATGTCATCCAGCGCATCCGCCAGATGTCCGTGGTCGAGGACGTGGCGCTGCGCGTCCCGATGGGCACCGACACCCGCACCATCCCCCGCTCCGGCGGCGTGGAGGTCGAGGGCGTCGGCAAGGGGCAGACCTACGGCGAGGACGTCTCGCTCAACGACGAGGTGCTGCTGACCGCCCGCAAGATGGGCAAGGCCATCCGCATCGCGGATGAGGACCTCGCGGACTCCCCCGTGGCGATCATCCAGGTCAAGCAGCGGGACTGGGCGACCTCGTACGCCAAGTACCTGGATAACTCCACCCTGGGCTGCACCGGCGCGGAGAACGGGACCACGGTCCTGTTCACCAGCGTCTACCGGGCGATCCGCACCGATGACCCGGACGTCGGCTACGTGGCCAACAGCAACTACACCGCGACCGGGAGCGGCGGTCCCTCGTACGACGCGCTGTCCGAAACGGTCAACCTGGTGGAGAACTCGGACTACTGGGCCGAGGACGAGGTCCTCGTGTTCGCGCACCCGACCTTTCGGAAGAACTTCCGCGGCATCAAGGACGACTCCGGCCGTCCGATCTTCATCAGTGGCCGCGAGGGCACCCCGGACACGCTGTTCGAGCTGCCGGTGCGTTGGAGCATGGGCGCGCGGACCTCGGCGATCAACACCGCCCGGCCTGGCGGCAACCCGCTGATGATCGTGGGCAACCGGACCATGCTCAAGCTGGGCATGCGCTCGGGGCCGGAGTCCCGGATGGTGTCCGGCGACACCGGCATCGGCTTCCTGTCCGACGAGTCGATCCTGAAGATGCGCTCACGGCGCGGGTTCACGATCGGCCACCCGGGCGCTTTCGCAATCATGGAAGACACCCGCTGATGGCCACCCGGCAGGCCAGCGCCGAGACCCCTCGCGGCGAGAGCGCCGAGCAGGTGATCGCCCGCCGGGGACGGGACGAGCCCGAACGGGCCGGGCAGGCTCGGGAGTTCCGCCGGCAGTTCGTGGTGGACGCCCGCTCCTACGGCGAGGGCTTCGACCACGGCCCCAACCAGGCCGGCACCACGCATGAGGCCGTTTTCGCCGGGCTGCGCCCGGCCGGGGAGGCCCGCCTGGTCAGCGAGGAACCGCACCGGGACGGCCGGCACACCGTGCTCACCTACGCGGTGCCGGTGGAGCTCGCGGACCCGCGCGAGGCCGCCCAGGCCGAAGTGGAGCAGTCGTGACCCTCGATCACGGTCACGCCGGCGGCGCGCTGGYGGCCGGTGCCGGCATCCCCCTCCCCGGTGATGGGCGGGCCACCACGCTGTGGCGGGTCGAGCGCTGGGGCGCGGACGCCACCCGGTGGGCGACGCTCCGGCTGGACCGGGCGCCGACGGACCGGGACTTCGCGCGCCTGCGGGTGGCGCCGTACGCGGTGACCGAGCACCTGGGCAACGTGTTGTGCACCGCCGGGTGGACCAGGCTGCTCAACCTGGCTGGCGGCCTGGGCGGGCAGGCCTACGACAACACTCACACGCGCATCGGGGTGGGCAACGGCACCGTGACGGCGGGCGGGGGCTCGGTGCCGGCGGTGGCCGCGGACACCGACCTCGCGGCGGCCTCGGGCGCGGCCAACCGCTGGTTCCAGCTCGTCACCGCAAGCACAGGCGGACCGACGGTGGGCGGCACCGTGCCCAAGACGTTGACCTACGTGGCCGTGTTCGGCGGCTCCGACGGCAACTTCGCGTGGAACGAGATGGGCCTGGATGCCGGCACCGCGTCCGGCGCGACGGTGACCGCGCCGCTGCTCAACCACGCCACGTCGATCGCCCAGGGCACCAAGGCCGCCGGGCAGACCTGGACCGCCACCGCGACTCTCAGCTTCACGTAGCGGGGGCGGCATGGCCGACTCCAACATCAGCGCGAAGGACGCCGCCGACACCACCAAGACCCTCGACGCCCAGGATGTCGGCGGCGAGCTCCAGCAGACCGTCACCCTCGGAGACGGGATCACCCCGGGGCGCGTAGCCGGGGTGGACGCCGCGGGCAACCTCGCGGTGCGCGAGCGGGCCGCCAGCACCGGCACGCACACCAACGTCGCCGCCTCCGCCAGTGCGGTCACCGTCCTGGCGGCCAACACCGCCCGCATCGGGGCCGCGATCACCAACGAGTCCACCGCCACGCTCTACCTGCGGGTGGGCGCCGGCACCGTGACGGCCACGTCCTACACGGTCGCGCTCGGCCCCGGGGACTACTACGAGCTGCCCGCCCGGTACACCGGGATCGTCTCGGGGATCTGGTCCGCGGCCGACGGGGCGGCGCGAGTCGCCGAGTGGACCTGAGATGCCGCTGACCCGCGCGGTAACCGCGTTCGCCGGCCGGGTGGCCTCCGCGATCACCGCCCGCGTATGGGACACGCGCCTGCCCGGGGACATCGCAGCCCGCGCCGGGGTGCTCGCGGACGGAACGATCATCTCCGGCGAGGCGCCTCTGGCAATCTCCGGAGTCGCCGGAACCTCCACCGTCACGATCACCACATCCGCCAGTCACGGCTACGGCGCGGGTGACGTGGTGACCATCTCGGGCGTCACCGGCATCTCCGGCGTCAACGGCGTCCGCACCATCGCTGCGATCACCAGCAACACCGCCTTCACCCTCTCAGCCGCCACAGGGTCGGGCACCTACGTCTCCGGCGGCACCGTGCAGCGGGTCCTGGGAGGCACGGGGAGCTCCAACGAGGGTGTCTGGAACCTCCTGCTGCCGGACGGTTCCAGGGATGGTGTGGTCATCCGGGGCCGCGAAGGCTCCACCAAGCAACTGCTGCTGCTGCGGGACTTCCGAGGCGCGGCGATCTTCGGGGTGGGGCAGTTCGGCGGGGCGGGCCTGTACTCCGCCGATGCGAACGATCTGCTGTTCACGGCCGTCGGAGTGTTCGACCGCAGGTTCGCGGCGAACCCCTACGGCGGTGTGCGGATGGCCCAGGGCGACCCGGGCGGCGGGATCGACGTGCTGGCCCTGGGGGACGCCGACACCCCGCCGGGCTCGAATCCGGACGGCTCACATACGGCCGAGAACGCGTTCGCGACCCGCGCGGGCGTGGTGCTGTGGTCACGGGCCGGGCGGCTCATGCTGCGCACCTCGTCGGGGCACCAGGAGGAGCTCGGGGCGCCGTCGAGGCGGATCACCTGGGGCATCCATGCCTCCGGCAGCGCGTCCACCTTCCAGACGATCGGCTGCCCGGCGCCGGCGCTGACCGCGGCCACCGCGGGCGGCGCCGACACCATCGAGAGCAACTTCGCCATGTTCACGACGGCCGCGACCGCGAACAGTGTCGGCGGGGTCACGAGCCCGAACTACACCCACCTGCGCACCAGCTCGCTGCCGTACTTCTACGCGAAGATCCAGACGGACAACACCTCCGTGGCCAGTACCCGTTACGTGGTCGGCCTGGTCGCCGCGGACCGCTCAGGCGGCGCGGGCCCGGCCGCGAGCGGCGCGTCGACCGCCACGGGGATCTACTTCCGATACGACGCCGGGATCGACAGCGGGGCCTTCTGGCGCACGGTTACCTGCGACGGCACCAACGCCACCGTCACAGCCACCACCGCAGCCATCGCAGCGGTGACCACCTACGAGCTGCGCGCCGAGGTGAACTGGGCGGCCAGCGTGGTGCGCTTCTGGGTCGGGGACACCCTCGTCGCCACCCACAGCGCCACCATCCCGAGCGCGTTCACCCAGCTCGGCTACCAGGCGAGCGTGACCACCCTGGCGGCCACGGCCAGGCAGATCCGGGTCTCGCGCATCCTGGTCAACCAGCGGTAGGGGGCGGCTGTGCCCTTCCCTCTGATGCCGCGCTGGCGGTTCCAGCAGGTGGCTGTGAGCCTGGTGGACGCGGGTGCCGGCTCGGATGTCCCAGCCGTGGTCGCGGCCACCGGCCTGTCTCAGTCGGCCAGTGCTGGCGAGGTCCTGACCGCGGCCGTCACGGCCAGCGCGGCCGACGCCGCGACGGCGGGAAATGCCCTGACCGCGGCGGTGGACTGCTCGAGCGTCGACGCCGGGACCGGCACCCAGGCAGCGGGCGTTGCCGCCGGCGCCGGGCTGGTCGAGGCCGCTGCGGGCGGGGAGGCGCTGTCGGCTCAGCCCTCCCCCGCGGCCGTGGCCGATGCCGGCATGGCCGTCGACGCGCTCACCGCACTGGCCGGGTCCGGTACCACGGAGAACGCGGCAGGTGCCGATGCGCTGACCGCATCGGGTACGGCGGCGCTGGGCGAGTCCGGCGCGGGCACCGAGACGTTCGCGCCGCCGGGGGCGCTCCTCGCGCTGACTGATGCGGCGGTGGCCACGGACGGTCAGGACGTGGCGGGAATCGTCGTGGCGCTGACCGAGACTGCCGCCGGCGCCGAGATACTGACGGCGGCCGGTCAGACTGTCAGCGTCTCCGACTCCGGCGACACGGTGGACGTGCTGCGCGTGGGCACACCGATCGGAATCGCGGACGCCGGGGCAGCTGGTGAGGAACTGTCGGCCTCCGGGCAGGTGACCCCCGTCGATGCCGCCCTGGCCGCCGAGACCCTCGGCGCCGCGGGGACCGCGTCGGCCGCGGAGGCCGGGCAGTCAGTCGAGGCAGTGGAGGTCGCCGGCCAGGGCGACAGCGTGGACGCGGTCACCGCTGCGGACGCGCTTGCTCGGCAGGTGGGCTCGGACCTGCCCGACTCCGGTGCTGGCGGTGAGGCGCTCGCCGCCTCCGCGCAGGTGTCGCTGGCCGAGCAGGCAGGCGTGGTCGAGGTTCTCAGCGCCTGGCAGCAGCTGGCGCTGGCTGATCAGGGGTCCGGCGCGGACCTGGCCCTGGGTGCGGCGGAGGTCGCAGGGTTCCAGGCGGGCGCCGCCGAGGACACGGTCGCCGCCTCCGCGGCACCCGGCCTCGCCGACGCCGCGACGGCCGCGGACACGCTGGTGACAGGCCAGCCCCGCGCACTGTCCGACGGGGGCGCGGGCACGCAGGTGCTCACCGTGGCGCTGTCCGCCCCGCTGCCCGCCTCGGGTAGCGGGGCGGACAGCGCCACTGCCTCAGTCGGGGCGAGCCTCGGCGACGGGGCCGTGGGGGCGGACGGGCTGGTGGTCTCGGAGGCGGGGCAGCCCTCGCTGCTCGATGCTGGGGTCGGGACGGACCTGCTCGCGGTGGTGACGTCCGGGGCCCTGGTCGACGCTGGCGTCGGGGCGGACGGGCTGACATACGGGGTGGCCGTGAGGCTGGAGGACCTGGCCGGTGGTGATGCCGGACTGGCCGCAGGCGCGAGCGCCGGGCTCGACGACGCCGGGGTCGCCGGGCAGGAGCTCGGCGCGGCCGTGGACGCGGCACTGGCCGAGGCTGGCCTGGTCGAGTTCGGCGAGGCCGCCGGCGCCACAGCGGCGCTCGATTACGCGGCCGAGGGCGCCGCGGTGCTGGCGGACCCGGACGTCCGTCTGGACCTGACCGGCACGGCCAGCGCCGCGGACACGCTGTCCGGCGCGGGCGCGGTGGCGCTGGCGGAGGAGGCCGGAGCCGTTGCCGTGCTGGTGGCCGCCGAGGGTGAGATCACCGGCGACGTGGAGCTGTGGGTGGGCTGGCCCTGGACGCACTGCCAGGTGGGTGCGCCGTGGACCTGACCGGAGGGGCCATGCAGCCGCTGGAGGTGACAGCGGACAGCCGGGAGTACGTGCTGGTGCCGTGGGTGATGACGGCGGACGGGGTGGACGTGGACCCGGTGGCGCGCGGGATAGCCGCGGAGATGGCGTTCGTCCGGCCAGGAACGCTGCCGACCTCCGGGGCATGGGTGAGCGCGCAGTGGGAGTACGCCCTGGGCCTGTGGCACGCGCGGGTACTGGTCGGACCGGAGGGGACGGTGACCCTGCCCCGCGGCACCTATGACGTGTGGGTGCGGGCCAACGGAGGCATGCAGGAGCGGCCGGTGCGCCGCTCGAGCGGACGGGTGCGGGTGATCTGAGATGCCGTGGGCCGAGGCGAGCTACGTGGAGCAGATCACCGGGGTGACCGTGACGGACGGCCAGCTCACGCAAGCGCAGGCGGTGATCGACCTGTACTCCGGGACCACGGAGGAGGCTGCGGCGGATCTGGCCGTCCGCCCGCGCGACCTCCGACACCTGCGGATGGCGGTGGCCTACCAGGCCGCGTGGATGCCCTCACAGGTGGATGTGTTCTCCCGCACGGACGTGACCAGCTTGGACCAGGACGGGCTGCGGGCCACCCCGGCCAGCGCGGACGCCTGGCTGCTGGCGCCGCTGGCGGACCGGGCGTTGCGCCGGCTGTCCTGGCGGCGGACGCGGTCCGTGCGCACATCCGGCTCGGGCTCCCCGGAGGTACCGCCGGATGTGCGGGACGCACTCGCCCGGCGCACCGAGGTGCGCGATCACGACGACGAGACCTGGGAGCCGATGTGAGCGCGTTCGCGGCCACTCACCTGGTGGACGTGCTGCGCGGGGAGGTGCCGGACGCCTACGGGGACGCCGCGGACGCGGACGTACTGGTGTACCGAGCGCTGCCGGCGGTGATCACGGAGACCTCTCGTACCACCTGGGACCGGGCCAGCGGCACCCCGCGCACGGTGCGCCGGGTGCGAGGGAGGTTTCGGGCGGGAGTCTCACTCTCTAGCGGCGATCGGATACGTGATGTAGCGTCCGGAACACGATATGTAGTCGTTGACGTCGTCACATCCACTGACCTGGTGCATGTGGCTGACGTGGTGTGCGACCTGCGCCGGATGACTTCCGCCGGGTAGACCGGCCTCCCCCGCCGCGGGCCGCCTCCGTCGAGGAGGTGGGGACGATGGCAGACGTGGTGCGGGTGGAGATGTCCCCGACCTGGCTGCGCGACCTCACCCCGAACGTCGAGCGCTTCCACCGCCAGACCCTGGGCCCGGCGATCCTGGCTGACGCGCGCCGCGCGGTGCCCGTGGACACCGGGGACCTGTACCGCGACCTGGGCGCCGAGGCCCACGGCCTGGAGCTGCGTGTCGGCCCGCGCGGGGCCACGGACTACGGCGAGCTGGTGGAGCGGGGCACCTCCCGGACGCGCGCGCAGCCCTACCTGCGCCCAGCGTTGATGCGGCGGCGCACCCCGTGACCGCGCCGGCCGTCGTCGCCACCACCGACCTGGTGGCCGTGGCCTGGCTGCGCACCGTGCCGGGAGTGCCTGCGCAGCAGGTGGCCACCACCCTGCCGGCGGACGCAGCCAACTGGGCTGCCACCGGGTTCGTGCAGGTGGCCGTGGTGGGCGGCTCCCCCAACCCGCACCTTCCCGTGCGCGCGCCGGTGGTGGCGGTGAGCTGCTGGGCGTGCGCGCCGCGACAGAGCGGCAAACCACCGTGGGGCAAGGCCAGCAGCCTGGCCGAGGCGGTGCGGGCCGGCACCTGGGGCGCGGCCGGGCGCGTGGTGGAACTGCCCGTCGGCGGGCTGCGGGCCCGGGTACTGGAGGCCTACGTACTCACCGAGCCGCGCCGGGTGCCCGACGACGAGGCCGGTTACGCCCGGTACGACCTGGACCTCGCGTTGCCCTGGACGGATGCGTCGGGGGTGCGGCCGTGACCGCGCTGTGGGCGTTGGTGGGAGCGCGTAGCGGCGAGGTGCTGTCCTACGGCGGCCGAGCGCTGGTCCACGGCGACCGCGGCGAGCTGGAGTTCCTGTTCCCCGCCAACCGGGTGGTGCCCTGCCCGACCGACCTGGTGTCGACGTCGATGCCGCTGGCAACCCATCCCGGCATGGCGTCCGTCCGCTTTCCCCTGCGCAAGGAGGACTACCGGTGACCCACACCGTGCGCACGACTATCCGCCCGGACGAGGAGATCGAGGTGGATGACACCGAGTACAGCCTGCTGCGGCACGAGGGGCTGCTCGTGGAGGACGGACGCGAGGAGCAGGCACCGAAGACGGCCCGGCGTGGGTCGGACAGCGGGAGGGCGGAGTAGTGCCGGTCGATGTTTCCAACCTGATCCAGGGTCCGGGGACCCTCTATCGAGGCGCGTTCGGTACCGCCGAGCCGTCCGACACCCAGGTCAATGCCACCCCCGCGCCGTCGGGCTGGACGGACGTCGGCGGCACTCAGGACGGCGTCACGATGACGATCTCCCAGACCTACTCGGAGCTGGAGGTGGACCAGGTCGTCGACATCCCGGGCCGCCGGCTGACCAAGCGCGAGGCCAYGATCAAGACCAACCTCGCCGAGGCCACTCTGGAGAACCTCGCCACCTCGCTGAACAACGCCACGGCCACCAGTACGGGCGCCGGCTTCGCGGCCTGGTCTCCGCCGAACGACACCAGCGCCACTCAGCCGAGCTACACGGCACTGATCTTCGACGGGATCGCACCGAAGGGGTACCGGCGTCGGGTGTTCGTACGCCGCACGCTGTCCGTGGAGGACGTCGGCATGGCGTACAAGAGAGGTGACCAGACCCTGCTGCCGGTCACCTTCGCGGCCCACTACGTGTCGGCGTCGGTGCCGCCCTTCCGCATCGTGGACGCGACCGCATGACCGCGCCCGCCGAGCTCGGCGCGAACCCTTACGCCCTGCACGTGCCCGCGGCGCCGCACAGTCCGTACCCGCCGCAGGGCCCGGTGGCGCCGTGGCCGCAGCCCGCGCCGGCCACGGCGTCCGCTCCCCCGGCACCGCTGGTCGGCCCGAGCAACGCCACGACGGCCGCGGTCAACGGGGTGGTGGTCGACTTTGACGCCGAGCCCCCGCCCACCACGCCGCCAGGGGTGGTGGAGCTGTTTCGGCTACACGGCAAGGTCTACACCATCCCGGATGCGCCCAAGGTCAACGTCGCCCTGCTGTACCTGTGGGAGGCCCGCCACCACGGCGAGGGGGTGGCCGACCAGATGCTGCTGGAGCGGATGGTCGGCGAGGACGGCTACCGCGCGCTGATGGAGCACGACCCGCTCAAGCAGGAGCAGCTCGACCGGATCCTGAGCACCGCGCAGAAGGTCGTCCTCGGAAGCCTGGAGCAGGGAAAAGGCTGACCCGGCCCCGCATCGAGCAGGTGATCTGGGTGCTGGACCACCTGGCCGACATCGAGTCCGATCTCTCCGCCATCCACCGCATCGAGGACATGTACGCGCTGTCCGGGCCGCGGTTCTTCCGCCTGGCCTGGCGGCTCGCGGCCTACCGAGGAGTGATGAGGATGCGCGCCGAGGAGCTCGCGCTGGAGCACCAGCGGCACTCCTCTTCCCCGTGCGACCCGCGGGTGGCGGGCCGGTCGGACTCGAGTGCCGGGGCGCCGGAGCGGGTCGGCGACGAGGAGCTGCGCCACTCGGCGCGGTTCGCCGGGCTGATCGAGTGGGGGCGGGGGTAGCGCGTGTCCACTGCCGCCGGCTTCGAGATCGCCCGTGGGTACGTCACGGTCCTGCCCGAGACAGGCGGCTTCGCCCGGGAGCTGTCGTCCCAGCTCGGGCGCATGGAGCCGGTGCGCATTCCGGTGCAGGTGGACCCAGGAGAGGTGCGGCGCCAGGTCCGCGACGCCGGCCGCCAGGGTGAGGCCGAGGGCGAGGGCGGTGGACGGCGGATCGGCCAGCGGCTCACCGCCGGGCTGAAGGTCGGCCTGGTCGGCATGGGCACGGTGGTCGCCGGCGTGGTGGGCGCCACCCTCAAGAGCGCCTTCGACTCGGCCACCACCGGCCAGGCCCAGCTTCAGGCCGCCTTCGGCGCCACCGCCAAGGAGGCTCAGGCCGCCGGGTCCGTGGCCCAGCAGGTCTTCAGGAACAACTTCGGTGAGTCCCTGGCCGACGTCCAGAACACGGTCGGCCAGATCGCCCAGTCCATGGGCGGGTTCGGAGCGGTCTCCCAGGCCGAGCTCGGCAAGGCCACCGAGGGCGCGCTGACCATCCGGGACGTCTTCGGGGTCGAGGTGCCCGAGACCATGCGGGCCGCCTCGACCATGGTCAAATCTGGCCTGGTCCCGGACATGACCAGCGCTTTCGACGTGATCACCACGGGCTTCCAGAGCGGCCTGAACCTCGGCGACGACTGGATCGACACGCTCAACGAGTACAGCGGGCAGTTCGTCAAGCTCGGGCTGACCGGCCCGCAGTCACTCTCGCTCATCGACGCGGCGATGGCCGCCGGGGCTCACAACTCCGACATCGCCGCGGACGCGCTGAAGGAATTCAGCATCCGGGCCATCGACGGGTCGGAGAGCACCGCCGAGGGGTTCCGGCTGGCCGGGCTGGACGCGGACACGATGGCGCGGCGCATCGCGGCCGGGGGCGCCTCCGCGCGGGACGCCTTCTCCGAGACGGCGAAGGCCCTGGGCGGGATCAAGGATCCGGTGGCCTACAACACCGCGCTGGTGGACCTCTTCGGAACGCAGGCCGAGGACCTCGGGCCGAAGGTGATGGCCGCGATGTCCGAGAGCTCGGCCGGGGTGGCCAACCTCGCCGGCTCGACCGCGCGGGCCGGGGAGGCTCTTTACTCCACTCCGCAGCAGCGGCTGTCCGGCTTCATCCGGACGATCAAGGCCGACCTGATCGACTACCTGGGCGGCACGGCGGTGCCTGCGCTGATCCGCTTCGGCAACGGGATCTCGCCGGTGTTCGCGGGCGCCTCACACGCGATGGCGCCGATCAAGGTGGCGATCGCCGCGGTGGTCGCGGTGGTGAGCGGGGCGCTCGGCATCTACGAGCGCAACCGAACCCTGATCAACACGCTCGTGGTGGCGGTGCTGGCCGGGACCGCGGCCTGGTACGCCTACCGCGGGGCGGTCACCGCGGTGACGACCGCGCAGTGGATCTGGCAGACCCGCACCCTGCTGATGGGCGCGGCCACCCGGGCGGTGACCGGCGGGCTGGCGCTGATGCGCGGCGGGATCATGGGCGTGAACGCGGCGATGCGTGCCAACGTCATCGGCATCGTCATCACGACGATCATCGCCCTGGCCGCCGCGTTCGCGTACGCCTATACCCACAGCGAGTCCTTCCGCCGGATCGTCGACGGCGCCTTGCGCTGGGTGGGTAATACCGCGCAGGCCGTGGGCCGCTGGTTCGTCGGCTTCGGGTCGGACGCCATGGGCGTGTTCCGCGCCGTCGGCTCGGCGGCGGCTGCGTTCGGCGGCTTCTTCGTCGGGATCTGGCGGGGCAGCTTCGACTTCGTCTCGTCGATCGTGCGGGGCGGCCTGGCCATCTGGCGTGGCGCGATCGACATCGGGCTCGGCGCGATCTTGACGGGCGTCAAGATCTGGTGGACGTGGTTCACCCTGCCCTTCCGGGTCGGATTCGAGGTGATCCGCGGCCTGTTCTCGTTCTGGTCGGCGATCTTCCGCGGCGACTGGTCCGGCGCCCTCGATGCGATCAAGAGCACGACAACGCGGATCTTCGGTCTGGTCTCCGGTGCGGTGGGCACGGCTCTCGGCGGCATCAAGACGATCTTCTCGACGACAGTGGGCAGCATCCGCACGATCTGGGACGGGCTGCGCGAGGTGGCCGCCGCGCCGGTGCGGTTCGTGGTCAACACGGTCTACAACTCGGGCATCCGCAAGGCGTGGAACAACATCGTCGGGCGGATACCCGGGGTGCCGGACATGCCCGAACTCAAGGTGCCGGGGCTGGCCCGCGGCGGCCCGATCCTGGAGGGGACTCCAGGCAAGGACAGCGTGCTGCGGCGCCTGATGTTCAACGAGCACGTCTGGACCGCCAAGGAGGTGGCGAACGCCGGCGGCCACCGGGCGATGTTCGCTTTGCGGCGCCTGTTCGGCGGCGGCGGGCAGGCCCGCGGGACGGCCATGGGCATCGGCGGGGCCATCACCGGTGGGCTGGGCGCAGCCTGGGACGCCACCGGCGGCCGGGTGGTGGACAAGGTCGAGGACCTGGCCCGGGAGGGCATCGCCCGCGGGTTCGAGCTCGCACTGTCCCCGCTACGCGCGGCGATCAACGCGACGCTGGGCACCGGCACGGACCTGAAGGGCGCGCTGGGCCGACTGGCGCAGTCCCCCTTCGACAAGCTRCTGGACTGGGTCCGCGGCAAGGAGGGCGAGAGCAGCGCTCCGKGGGTCGGCAGTAGGGTGCAGCGGTGGTCCGGGGTGGCCTCCTCGGTGCTGAACGAGCTGGGGCRGTCACTGTCCTGGCTCCCGCTGCTACTGCGGAGAATGAACCAGGAAAGCGGCGGAAACCAGTTCGCCATAAACAAGACCGACATCAATGCAAGGCACGGAGATCCCAGCCGCGGATTGATGCAGACAATAGGAAGCACCTTTAACGCCTATGCCGGGAAATACATTTCCCGTGGCATTTACGATCCCTACGCGAACATTTACGCCGCCACGCGCTACACGTTGGCTCGGTACGGCTCCCTGTCTGCATGGGCGCGGCCCGGCGGGTACGCGGAGGGCGGCCTGCCCCCGCACGGGGTTCCGTTCTGGGTGGGCGAGGAAGGGCCGGAGCTGATGCTGCTGGGCCGCGGGGCGCCCCGCGCCCGGGTGACCCCCAACGACGAGACCGGCGACGGGAAGCGCATCGTGAACAACTTCTACCTGGACCGCTCGCTGTCCACGCCGGAGACGCTGGCGGAGATGCAGCGCAAGCTCGCCCTGGCGGTGGCCTGAGATGCCGGCGCAGGCGGGGTGCGGGTTCTGGACCGGAGCGCTGGGCGCGCTCGAGTTCGGTGTCGTCGACGAGGCAGGGGTGGCCTGGACCTGGCGCGGGCTGGACGCCTGGGACGGGCCGGCCACCGCGGGCACGGTGGCGCAGCGCTCCGGGGACCACGGTGGGTGGGCCGGGCCGCAGTACTACGCCCCGCGCACGCTGACGCTGCGGGTGAGCGCGGACGCCCCGTCGCAGGCGGCGCGGGATGACGCGCGAGCCCGGCTGCGCGCGGCGGCGCCGGTCAACGCGCTGACCGTCCTGCGGTACGACGAGCCGACCCCCAAGCAGTGCTCGGTGCGCCGCTCGGGCTCGCTGACCGAGGCCTGCCCGACGCTGACCTCGGCGGACTTCGAGGTCGGCCTGGTGGCGCCGGACCCACGCTGGTACGGCGCCGAGCCGCACGAGGTGTCCATCCCCGCGGTCAACACCGTCTCCGCGGCGGGCATCTCGCTGCCGATCACGCCACCGTTCACCTTCGCCGAGGCTCCGCCAGGCGGGTCGGTGACGGTGGTCAACGCCGGCACGTTCGAGAGCCGCCCGCTGGTCACGCTGACCGGCGCCATCGCCTCGCCAGCCATCACACACCTGGGCAGCGGGGCGCAGGTGAGCTTCCCGGGGCTGGAGCTGGTGGCCGGAGACGTGCTGGTGCTGGACCTGGACCTGCGCCAGGCCACCTACAACGGGGCGTTCCGCGCGGCCAGCCCCACCTCGGGCTGGTGGGTGATGGAGCCGGGCGAGAACTCACTGCGCCTTGACGGGGCCAGTGTCGACTCAGCGGTGATGACCGTGACCTGGCGCGACGCGTGGATCTGAGAGGAGAGCCGTGGCCACCTTCGTGACCACCATCAACCCCACCTGGCTGGACGGGGTCGCCTTCGACGCCAAGGAGCTGCGGCAGCTCGACGGCGCGGGCTCGCTGCCGCTGGCGGGCGGCTCCGGGCCGATCGTGGTCCGCTCCGGGGTGACGCCCGGGACCGGTGACCCGCTGAAGGTCTCCGCGGCCGGCGGGCTGAACCTCACCGTCGCGGCCGGCTTCGCCTCGGTGCAGGGCACGCAGTCCGCGGATCAGGGGGTGTACCGGCTCGGGCTGTCCGCGGCGGCGGGCGTCAACACCAACGCCGCGCACGCCTCGCTGCCGCGCAACGACCTGGTGGTGGCCTACGTCTCCGATGTGGGGTCGGCGAGCTCGTACGGGCGCATCGAGGTGATCCAGGGGACGGCGGCCTCATCGCCGGTGGACCCGAGCGTGCCGGCCAATGCTCTGCGGCTGGCCCGGGTGCGGGTCAACGCCGGGACCTCCTCCATCGTGGCCGGCAACATCACGGACCTGCGGGTGTTCGCGGTGCCGGCTGGCGGGGTGGTGCCTGCGCTGTCCACGGACACCCTCGCCGCGTTCGCCGGCCTGATGCGGTACGACACCGACACCCGGGCGCTGCGGGCCTACACCGGGGCGGCCTGGGAGATGCTGGCCCGCGCGCCGGGGGTGACCAACTATCCGTATGACTTCGCCGCGGACGTCACCAGGGCGCCGGGCGCCAGCGGGACCTACATCGACTTCGCCACCGTCAACCCCACCCGGCCGTGCCTGGTGATCGTCAAGGCGCGGGTGTGGACGCGCTGGCTGGGCTCCACCGCCTTCGCGGCACTCCAGATCGAGAACCCGGTGGGAACCGTGCGGCGGATCGCGCAGAACGAGGGGGTGTCGACCTCCGGCGCGGCGCCGATCGACGTGCTGGCGATCTGGGGGGCGCCTGCCGGCAACATCCCCGTGCGGATCACCGCGGGCAACGGCGCCAGCTCGGGCGGTAACGTGATCTTCTCGCGGTTCACCAGCGACGTGTGGACGATCGAGTTCTGATGCGGGAGCTGCGCTACTGGTCCACGCACCTGCTCACCGGGGAGGTGCTGGCGGACTGGCTGCCGCTGGACGTGGACAGCTTCTCCCGCACGCTGGGCGAGGCCGGGGACCTGWCCGCCACGCTGGACCTGCGCCGCGACCCGGCGGCCAACGGGCCGCTRCTCGCCGCGCTGGAGCCGCGGCGCACGCTGCTGTGGGTGAGTGAGGGYGCCGAGCCGGTGTGGGCCGGGGTGGTGTGGGACTGGCCGCACAACTCCATCGGCTCCGGGCAGCTGCCGATCCAGGCCAAGACGCTGCACTCCCTGTTCGCCCGCCGGGAGATCCGCGAGGACCTCGCGTACACCGGCGTTGACCCGTTCGACATCGCCCGCGCGCTGGTCACCAGCGCCATCACCGGCAAGGGGCCGAGCGGGCGGGTGGCCGCGCTCGAGCTGACCACCGAGACCTCCACGGCCACCGCCTCCGTGCAGTACGCCGGGGCCGACAGCAAGAAGGTACTGACCGCGCTCCAGGAACTCGCGGGGACCGCGGACCTCGAGTTCGACTTCGCACCCACCTATCACCCCACCACGGGCGGCTCGGTGCGCCTGGTGCTGGGGCAGCCGCGGGTGGGCCGCGACGCGCAGGAGAGCGGGCTGACGCTGACCTACCCGGGCAACGTGGCGGACTACGCATACCCGCGTACCGGGGGCGAGTCCGTCAACGACGTGCGGGCCACCGCCACGGCGTCGTCGGACTCCGGCAGCCAGGAGGCCTGGATCTCGGCGGCCGGGCACGGGGTGAGTACGGAGGACCTCGCGGCCGGCTACCCACTGCTGGAGGAGACCGTGTCCCTGGCCGGCACCGTCACCGGCCAGGCCGAGGTGGACGCCTACGCGGACACCACGGTGGCCTCCCGATGCGGCTGCACGGTGATCCCGGAGGTCAAGCTGGCCGGGGACGCGATGCCCGCGCTGTCCGACCTGGACCTGGGCTCCACGCTGTGGCTGTCGGTCACCTCCGAGCTGCACCCCTCCCCCGGCGGCGGGCGGCCCGGACTGGTCGCGCTGGTGCGGCTGGTGGGGTGGACGGCCACCCCGCCCGGTGCGGACCGGGCGGCTGAGGTCTCCCTCAAGCTCGGCGACCTCAACCTGGGGCTGACCCTGTGAGCCGCTACCTGCCGTCGCTGGAGGTTCGGTTCGCGGCCACGGTGGCCGACCTGAAGCGCCGGGTGGCCGCGCTGGAGCTGCGCACCGCGCGGGTGCAGTCCGGGCAGACGCTGTACCCCCGGTACGGCACGGTGGACCCCGGCTACGCGGGCGGTGACCCGCTGGTGCTGGTGGGCGGGGACGCGACGGCGAGCGGGCCGTATCCGTACCTGCGCCCGTACGCCCCGGTGGCGGGTGACCGGGTGGTKCTGGCGCCGGCCGGTGAGTCCTACGTGGTCACCGGCGCGGTCACCGATCCCACCGCGATCGGGGTGCCGGCCCTGACCGGCCAGCGCGGCAGCGTGGTGGGCACGTTCCCGGGCGGCACGAACAGCCTGACCGTGACGGTGTCCTTCCCGGCTGCGCTCCCCGTGGCGCCGAGCGCAGCATTCGTGTCCGGACCACTGCTGGACCTGGCCGCGCCGACGTTCTCGGTGGGCGCACCGACCACCATGGACTTCGCGTTCGTGGTGCAGCGCCGCGATGGCGCCAATGTGTCCGCAGGGGCGCGGACGTTCTGGTGGCTTGCAGTGACCTGACCCGCAAGCCGATCAGCGCCGGTTAGACCGCATGACCCGGGCGATCACGGCGACGGCCAGTGCGGCCGTCACCAGGTTTAGCCGGATAAACGTCGTCTCGTCCAGGTCGATCACGCCCGTGGCGGCCAAGGTCAGCAGCACCGCGCAGACGGCAATCAGTGCGACACCGATCGCGGGCAGGACCTGCGATACCTCGTCTGATCTCGATGGCGAAGCGGTGAAGTAGTCCCCGGCCGCGACTTCTGCCTGCTCGGGATGACACTCGGGGCAGTGGTGGTGGCGGTCGGGGCCGCCGGGGCCGGTCTCGCAGTGTGGACCGCAGTCGGGATAAAGGGCGCCCATGACGCCATGATCCGTCCACACCCGTCGCGGCGGGATCAGAATCACTCGTCAGGTGCCGGGATCCCCTGGAGCGTGCGTCCACTCCGCCGGGCCCTCAAAGCCGCCCATCCGCTCCATCCGCCATGCCACCCAGTGCGCCAGTTCATCCACGACTGCACGCACACCTGGCATGTCCGCGGTGTACCGCTCCGCCGGCTGGTCCGCACCCCACACATAGGCGAAGAAGCCGCCCAGCGGAGCGGGGTCAACCACGATCGGATGATCGTCGTAACCAGACTCCACCGCGGCGATCCAGCCGGCATCCGAGTGCAGGTAGCCGATCCGGACACCCCGGCCGGTCTCGATCGCGAGTATCCGGGACAGCGCCCTCGCATCAGCTCGCGTCGTAGCCGCGCTGGTGGTCGCCTGCTCGGGCATGAGCGATCCCTCAGATGATCCTTCAGAGGGATCAGAGAGTAGTCGATGACTCACTGCGCGACGGACGCGCCTGCTTGGGCCGTGGCCGTCCAGTCTCGGCGAGGTGGAGCTGATCCAGCATCGCCCCGACGTTCTGGGCGGTCATTCCCAGGTGTCGACCCGCGCGGGACTGTGCTCCGTGGCTGCCGTGCGTCCGCGCCTCGTACTCGACCAGGGCCTTGATCGCCCGGCAGTAGTCCAGGTGGGCCGCCTGCCTGACCTCGTCTTCGCGCCTGCGCGCGGTGTCGACAGCCGCAACCAGGGCGGTCAGCTCCTTCTCGTCTCCTGCCATGCACGCGATCTTAACACAGCCATGTGACTAACTTTCATATGTTCATTTGCCAGATTTTCACATCGTAACTTACAATTGAGAGGTCACCGCAGGTCACAGAGGCTGGAGGTCGCGTGATCACCCAGGAGTCCATCCGCTGCAAGGGGTGCAACCGCCCGCTCCACGCCGAGGCCTCGCGCACCGCCGGCTACGGCCGGACCTGCGCCTGCCAGGCGGCCCTGATCGCCGAGGGCTACTCCGCCAGCCAGGTGGAGAAGGCTCTTGAGCTGGTGGAGCTGGGCGGGGTCGTCCACCTCTCAGGCGCCGGGAACGACGCCACCTTCGCCACCGTCGGCAGCCGCGGTGCCAACTACCACACGGACGCCCACGGGCGGTGCGACTGCCCCGCCGGCCAGCACGGCCGCCGGTGCCACCACGCCGCCGCCGTGCGGCTGGTCACCACCTCGACCCGCGAGGCCCTCCGCACCGTCACCACCGCCGCCTGACCCTCGCTCCCGGAAAGGGGCCGAAGCGTGAACGCTCTCGCCACGCCGACCGAGCTCGACACCGAGCTGGTCAAGATTCAGAGCGCAGCCACCCGCCTCCGGGCCGAGCTGGAGCGGATCGAGCGCCGCGAGCAGGCCATCGCCGACCAGTACCGGCGCGACCTGTGGACCCGCTACTGGGTGGTCCCCGGTGGCCACGTCCACAGCAGCACCGCCTGCCACACCTGCTACCCCACCACTCGGTTCGTTTTCCTCCCCGCCCTGTCCGGCAAGGCCCGGCGCGAGGTCGTCGAACTGGCTGGGGAGCGAGCCTGCACGGCCTGCTTCCCGGACGCCCCCGTCGAGGCCCGCCAGAGGCCGACGCAGATCAAGACCGACGACGAGCGGGCCGAGGAGGGCGCTCGCGCCGCTCGGGCAGACGCCGCGAAGGCACGAAGGGCCAAGGCGGAGGCCAACGCGATCACGACCCCGTCGGGCGAGCCGCTCCTTGAGGAGCCCCGAGGCTCCGTGGTCCGCACCGTGCGGACTGCGGAGGCCTACTACGTCGACCAAGCCGCGTACCTGATGGCCTGCGAATACGGCTACCGCGGCACCGGCCTGGTCGACGAGGCGACTTGGTACGTGGGCCAGTTCCTGGCGGCCATCTCGCACCGGAACGGCACGACGCCGGACATCGAACGCGCCCAGCGCGCCACGAAGATCGCCGCCCGGTGCCGCCGGGACTACGGCATCAGCCGGCCCTGAATCCGCCCGCTGGCCGCCCCGCAGGGGCAGCCAGCGGCACCCCCGCCGATCTCGACACTCGCCCGCCTGCTGGACCCTCCCCGCCTGACCTACCCGCCGACACCGCCGAGAACGGGGACCTGACGTGACCACCACGCGCACCTTCACTCTGGCCGCCTGCTGGATCGGCGGCGCGCTGTCCAGCGCCGAGCTGCGCGGCGCGGACGGGCCGGGCTGGAGGGGTCTGCGCCTGGCCGCCGACAGCAAGGCGCTGGCGCGGGGCGCCCGAGAGGCGATCCACACCGCCGTGCGGGCCAGCGGGCACCCGGCCAGTGTGCTGGGCTCGCCCACCCCCACCCCTATCCCGCTGGAGAAGGAGGCCGGGGTGCGGCTCGCGCTGGTACTGGCCACCCAGGTCACCGGCGCCGCGCAGGCCGAGCGGATCGCCCAGGGCATCGCGGGGATGAGCACAGAGGAGACGTACTACTGGTACGCCCGGGTTGCCGGCTACGGCCAGCCCGCGGTGCAGGCGCTGCGCCTACTGGCCGCCGCTGCGCCGGTGGTCGCCGGCCGGCGGTAGCGGGCCAGAGCCTGCCCGCGCGGCACGTTCCTCGCCCCGGCCGTGCACCAGCGCGCTCCGCTCCAGGCCGAGCGCCTCGATCATCTCGGCGAGCTCCTCACGGCTCGCACCGAGGCCGACGACGGCGCTGCCAATGTGCAGCGCCGCGCGGTAAGCGTCCCGGTCCGCGGTCGGCGAGAGGGTGAACCGCACGCTCGAGGGAATCGGGTCGATCTGGCGGCCGATCGGTCCTAGGCGCACAGGGTCTCCCCCGCCGGGCTGGCCAGGTACACCCCGATGTCGCCGTCCACATCGCTGGCCACCATCCCGGCCAGCGCGGACAGCACGCGGGCGTGGCTCCAGGTCTCCACATGGGCCTCGTGCGGGTTGCCGTCCACCGGTCCCTGTGGGTAGGGCTGCACGGGAAGGGAGGCCAGCACCCCACGCCGGGCCGCCGCGCGGGCCCTGGTCCACAGTTCCACCGCCTCGGCGCGGGCCATGTGCTCGAGCACGTCTCCGAGGATCACCACGTCGGCCGCCGGCAGAGCCAGCGCGCGCGCGTCGCCGACGAGCACCTCGTCGTACAGATCGCGCAGGCCGAACCTGGGCACGTAGGGCTCCCAGATCTCCACCGCGGTCAGGTGCACGGCCGGGCAGGCCTGCCGGCAGATCCGCGCGTAGCCGCCGGCGCCGGCGCCGATGTCCAGCACGCTGGCCGGGGCCAGCTCGGCCAGCCAGGAGGAGATCCAGCGCTTGCCCTGGTCAGACGAGTAGGGCACGGTAGGCCTCCTCCCACGCACCGACGGTGGCCTCGATCGCGTGCTCGGCGGCCAGGGCTCGAGCCTTGGCGCCCATCTGTTCGCGCAGTTCGGCGTCGGCCGCGAGGGTCCGCAGGTGGGTGGACCACTCGTGGTCACGGCGCACCAGGAAGCCGGTCTCGCCGTGGCGCACGAACCGCTCGTACGGGCCGTACTCGMTTGCCACCACGGGGATGCCGAGGGCGCCCAGCTCGAGCGGGCGCAGCGCTGACTTCGAGCGGTTGAACGCATGCGGCGCCAGCGGGGCCAGGCCGATGTCGAAGTCCACCATCCGCAGGTAGGCCGCGACGGAGATCGCCCACGGGGTGTAGCGGACGCGGTCCGTCGGCAGGCCGAGCACGGCGGTATAGTCCGTACCCATCAGGTGGACGTCGGCCTCAGGGTGGCGAGCCAGGAAGCGGCGCAGGTGACCGGCGGCCTCGGCGACATCCGCGTGGTGGGTGGCCGAGCCGGCCCAGCCGATCGTGAGCCGCTCGCGATGCGGGCGGGCTCGCTCCAGCAGCCAGCCGGGTATGGCGTTGGGCAATACGGCCACACGCGGGTTGATTTCACGCATCACCGCGGCCAGCGCCTCGGTGGTCACGGTGACCAGCGCGGCCACCGCGGCGTTCTCGCGGATGCGGCGGCGAACGTCCGGGTCGTCGAACACCGCGCGGGCCGGGTTGGTCGCGTGCAGGTGGAACAGGTCGTCGTCGATCTCGTAGACCAGCGCCCGCCCCTCGCTGGCCAGGCGCTGCCAGGTTGCCGACGGGCCCGGGAGGCACACCCGCTGGCCGACGATGATGTCCGCGTCCGCCCACTCCTCGGGCAGCACCGTGGATACCAGTGCCTCGTGGCCGCGGGAGCGGAGCGCGTCGAGCGGCAGGCCGAGCCGGTAGTAGCCGCACGCACTGGCGTCTGCCGCCCACCCGAACACCCTCACGGACAGCGAGGCTAGCGAGAGATCTCGTCACACTCCGTCAGGCGCGCCCGAGATGCAGGTGTGGAGCTATTCCTCGGGATCGCCGATGGGGACCTGCTCGCCCGGGGCGGCCGGGCCCCAGTAGAACCACTCCTGGCCCTCGGCCATCACGGTCATCGAGACGAACTCGCCGGTGATCTGCCCGGCCTCGACGCGGCGCTTGACCTCACGCGCCCAAGCGTTGCGGATGCGGGTAAGGGCCCTCTTACGCTCCGGGCTGTTCTTCGTCCCGGAGGGGGCCGGCGGGGGAACATCCACCAGGGGGATGCGCCACCACTGGTCAGGCCCGGCCGTGACCCAGGCGTCCACAGGCTCGACGAACTGGCCGCGGTGTACGCGGGCCGTGGGTGTGACTCCGGGCCGCTCGGTGGGCTCTCCTGGGCCGGAGGCGATGGAGCCGGGTGTCATCGCCTCGCCCCCCTTGCGGCTGTAGTCACTGTGTAGGTCACGCTTCGACGCTATCGGTACCGGGCCCGAGGCGACGCGCAAGCCCCAGGCGCCGGTCGGCGTCACCTCCGCGGGCATCAGCGCTCGCCCTGCCCCGTGGGCGCGGACGGCGAGGCCGTGCGGCGCGCCAGGCGCACCGGCAGCCACAGTCCGATCGCCAACCAGGTGGTCAGCCGCAGCGAGAATCCGAGCCGGCGCAGCGGCCCACGCTTGTGGTCGAGGCTGTGAATGAAGCTGTGGCACCGCTCGCACACCGGGATCAGGTCGCGGTCCAACTCCTGGCCTCCACCGGCGCGCTCGTAGCTCTTGTGGTGCAGCGGCCACTTCGGCTCCCAGGATCGCGCGCACAGCCGGCACTCGGCCGGGTCGTGCTCGCGCAGGTACCGGCGCCGCCGATCCTTCCACTCGCTCCCGCGCACGTACTCGCGGTGCCGGCTGTAGCCGTGGCGCCACATGGTCACCCGGAACCGCTTGCGCTCAACCCAGCGGTCAACGTGCCCAGCGGGCACCGCCACCAGAGCCGCAGCCAGCAGGACGGACCCGACGGTCACGTCCAGGTGGGCCAGATCCTGGACGGTTCCGAGGAGCGCGCCCAGGACGGCAAAGGTCGTGTCCATCTAAAGGTCGTCGCCTTCGCGGGCGACGAGGTCCCACTCTCTGGGCAGCTCCTCGGGCGAGGTCATCAGGCCCAGCCCAGATCGGGGTCCATGTCAGGGGTCCACCCGTCGCTGGACTCCAGCTCCAGGGGCGTGGGGCCGGCTTCGAGCGCAAGGCGTTCTGGTCCGGCTTCCAGGGCGAGTTGATCGCGCCGGGTCCGCAGGGCGCCGAGCGCGGCGGCGCCGGCCACCACCGGCAGCAGGCGGTTGTCGCCGTCGCGGGCGATGGAGCTGATCTGCTCGCGCACCTCGCTGTCGTTCCCCTCCGGCAGAACCGGAGAGACAAACGGGGCGAGCGCGCCGAGGCCGACGCGAGTGGCGGTGCTCCTCCAGTCGGGGGTCACCGGAACCGCCCGCGCAGCAGCGGGACGGCCACGAGGGCCAGTCCGGCGGCGATCATTCCAGCGGCGGGTGAGACATCGGTGGCGAGCATGGCGACCACGGCCGCCGCGAATGCGTTGATCATGACGTGTCCTTGATGGTGGGGTCCGCCCCGAGTGCGGGCGAGGGTGGGGGTGGACTGCGAGCGGGCGGCCAGGCGCTTGGCTGGCCGCCCTTCTCGTCAGAGGAGGTACCGGTAGTAGTGGGAGGCCGGCGCCCAGTCGTCAGCCTCGGAGTCCGGCTCGTGCGGCCCGCCCTCCTCCGCGCGCTTCTGCGGGGTGACGGTCCAGGTCTGGTCGAAACCGGGCAGGCCCTCGTAGCCCTCGCCGGGGCCCTCATTTCCCACGACCAGGGAGAGCGGCTCGCCGTCGGAGCCGCCGCCCTGGAGGTCGTAAGCGATCAGGCCGGGCGTCGGGTGCATGCCGAAGACGGCGCCGCGGGCGTCCTCGGTGTCGGGGGCGTCCGGGTCCAGATCGGCCCAGCCTGGGCTGCGGCTCATGATCGGCTCCCCGCCAGGTCGATCGGCGGCCCTCCGTGTTGGTTCAGCGGATAGATGGCTTGGCAACCCGTCTGCACGCCAGGGGTCTGCGCCCATTCCTTGGCGTGCGGAGTGCACAGGTACGGCTCACCGCAGAGGGAAAACCCCTCCACAGCAGAGGTGACATCGGCCGAGCGGCATCGAGTAGTCCGCCACCGGCCGTGATCCTCGAACGCGCAGGCATCGCCTGCCTCTTCGCTCAGGCCGGGACCCTCGCCCGGCGAGAACAGTCCGGCGATCGGATGAAAGCTCATGACCGCTCCGCCGAGCCGGAGCCCGGAACCCGCCGGGACCACATCTTCCAGTCCTGCGGCCTCGCCCTCAGCGCGTCCTCCAGGAGCTGCGCTCCCTCGACGTCCCGCTCCGGCAGGAGTACCCGGAACTCGAGCAGCGTGTCCGGATCGCCCTGCTGCGCGGGCGGCAGCGGGTCGAGGTGTGGGCTCATGACGTCGCCCACTTCGACGCCGTCCACTCGCCGCCAGCGTCGTCCGCCGGCCGCGCGAGCACCGAGCCGTACATGCCGGACGCGAACTCCAAGGTCTCGACGACATGAAGCGGGGTGTCCAGTACCCGCTCGAATTCCGGGATGTCAGGTACAGAGATCACGAACTCGCGGCGGCGTAGCGGAGTGGTGCTCGGGGTGCTGGCCTGGCTCCAATCACCCGGCCGGGTGACGATGTCGCCGATCGGGTCGGTCATGACTGCCACCCCGAGCAAGTCACGGCTTCCGGAAGTCCCGCAGCCGAGTCGGCCGACTCGGCGTATGGGTCCCACTCGGGATGGTCCGCGAGAACCTCGCGACGGGTGCGAAACGTCCGCTCCACGTGGTCGTCGGACTCCTCATGGCTGGTGCGAAACATCAGTCCTCCACGGCGTTGTTGGCGCCGGGGAACCAGCCCCGGCCGAAGATGTCCTCGGGCATCGGCTCCAGGTCGATCGGAACCGGCGGGTTCAGTCGCTGGGCCAGACCGCGCACGCCCGAGGTCAGGCCGGAGCTGATCGCGCGCACCGCGTCGCCCCGCCGCTCCGCGAGGGCACCCACCTCGGGCCCGCGGCCGTTCTCGTGGAGCAGCGCATGGGCGATCCGCTCCACGCCCGCCAGAGCGGCATCACCGGACGCCGGCAGCACCTCCGGCCAGGTCGACGCGAGAGTCATCCGGTCCAGCACGGTGGTCATGACGCGGCCACCAGCAGGCCCGCGATCAGCACCGGAACCACCAGAACCACCTCGGTCATCAGGCGCGAGACGGCCACCCGGATCCGGTTCACCGCGTGGCCGCCGGGGTGCGACGCGAGGTGCGCGACTTGGTGGTCCGCCTCGGCTTCGCCGCCGCCGCACGCAGGTCACGCACCGCGTCCGACTCCAGCGGGGAGACCGGGCCGATCCACTCGCCGCCGGCGAACTGGTCGGACTGGGTCCAGTGCGTATCGTCCGGGCCCTGGCTCAGCAGTGCCGACCGGGCGTCGGGCGTGCTCTCGATGTGCGCACGGGCGCCGGCCTCGTTCGGCCCGAATTCCCGGACGCCGCGCAGACCTTCGGTCAGGTTCAGCGCACCCCAGAAGGCGTCGGGGTCGTTGATCTCGTTCGTCTCGATGTCCATGTCCGTCCCTTCCTGTGGCCGCCATGCGACCGGTTGACTAGGTGGCCGGGAACCAGGTCCGCGTCGCGACCGTGCCCGCGGCCGGCATCCAGGCACGCTCGTAGGTGTCGTCCAGCCCGTCCGGGTCGCTGCCGGCGGGGGCGCCCCATGCGACGGCGAACCAGAGCGCGCTGTGCTCGGCGTCGGACATCGACGCGGGAGCGGGCGCGATCTCGATCAGTTCGGCGTCGCCACGCTCCAGCTGGTAGCGCCAGCCCGACCCGAGCACCAGTCCGGTCCGGCCGTAGCGGGAGACCTCGGCACCCGGCTCGGTGTCCGCCTGCCCGTGCGGCGGATCGCCGTCCTCGTCGAGGACCTGCGGTCCCTCGACGAGGGGAATCTCCTCCACGGTCACGCGGAAGTAGGCCCGTGGCCGGCCAGGGCAGCCGTCCGGGTCGTGGACGCTCAGCAGCCCGGCCTCGGGGTCGAGGCGCATGCTCCCGACCGCCTCGCCGGTGTCGGCCGAGACGAGGTCCGCCTCGCCGAACGCCTCGTGCGCATGGTTGAGGACGTCGTCGATCGTCGGTCTGGTCGCGGTGCCAGGGGTCATGATCATTCTCCTTGGGTCGCCTGCGGTTTGTGGTTGGCGTGCATGGGATCGGGGTGCCTGGCAGGCGACCTGGGGTCAGTCCTCGACGCGCTCGACGTGCACGCGGAACTTGCCGAGGGTTCGCGCCGGGTGCACGTCCGGCTCGTTGACGTGGATCGTGTCGTCGGGACGGAGGTCAAAGATGCCGAGAACCTCGTCGGTCTCCTGGTCCCGCAACTGCTCGTCGGACACGCTGCTCATCAGGTGCTCGTAGATGTCGTCGGCGGTGATCTCGCGCATGTCAGTCCTCCGTCTCGGTGGCGCCCGGCGCCGAGATCGGGCGGACCTCGCCCAGTGCCGTGTCGGACCGGACGGGCGCCTCGATCCGGAAGATCACTCGGAGTGCGGCCCTCCCGGCCGGGCGCGGCGTGGACACCGGCACAGGCAGGTCACTGAAGGGGTTCAGAAGGTCGGCCATGCCGGTTCGGCGGTGTTGGCGGCCAGCTCCAAGCGGCCGGAGGTCAGGCTGGGACGGTCGTCTCGATCCGGCACGCTGGCCCGGGTGGCGTCGTATGGAGTCAGAAGGTCTCCTCCGTCGCGCAGTCGGTGCGCGACGAGGGAGAGGCGAAGCAGCGCATAGCCAGCCAAGCCCGCCCTGGCCGGGTCCGCGGACAGGCTGCCATTGGCCAGCGCCGAGGCCACGCCGTCCGCGATCACTGGTCGTCCTCGTCGTCGAGCGGAAGATCACCGGGCCTCAGGGCGGCCAGCATGGCGGAGTAGGCCTGCGAGGTGGCGCTGTGGGCGAGGGCGACGTCGGCGTAGGAGGCCACCTCCTCCGTGGGGAAGTCGTTCAGGGCCCCGAAGCCGGCGCTGTCGGTGGCCTGCGCGGCGAACTCCGCGTGCAGCAACGCCTCACCGGCCAGGTAGCGGCGGTCAGTGCTCTCCAGAGCGCACGTCTTCTGCCAGGTCACCAGGGCCGGCGCCTCGGTGGGAACCAGCTCGGTCGAGTTGACCGGGGCGGGTGTGCGCCTGCCCCATCTCATGCCGCCACCAGCTCTGTGTTCAGCAGGCCCGACCAGCGGGCGTAGGTGCGCTCGGCGCAGGTGCCGGGGCAGTTGGGGCCGTGGCGGCCCGCCTCGTGCTCGTCTGCGTTGTCGGCCTGGACGCTCTCCAGCGTCCAATAGGGGTCGCTCTGCTCCCCCAGCCCGGGGAGCGGGACCTGCTGGTCGTGCACCAGGACGGTGCCGGGCCAGCGGTATGGGTGGGGCATGGCGGCCTCCCTTCTGGGTGGCGTTCGGCGGGTATGGGCGTCAGAGGTAGGTGGAGTTGACGACCTCGCCGGCGACGACGCCGCCGTCGAAGTCGTAGAAGCTCGGCTCCTCGGTCTCGAGGACCTCGGGAGCGGGGGCGAGGCCGCGGGTGGCGGCGAAATGCGTGCGGCCCACACGGCCGCGGTGGGCGTCCAGGAACCCGAAGTCGGGATCGAAGTTGACCTCGGCGGTGCCCGAGGTCTCGTCGAGGTGGACGGTCATGTGCGGCTTACCGAAGTCGTCCGGCCGCACCTGGAAATTCGGGTTGTTGGCCAGGCCGTGCATCACGGCGGCGCGCTTGCGCTCGGCGGCGCCCTGCGGGCGCTCTCCCAGCATGGCGTTGCTGACATGGCGGCGGTCCGGCCTGTGCCAGGGCGCGAATCGCATCTCACCGACACCGCCCTTGATCCGGACGCCCGGGTCCACCAGGTCGACCCGGCAGGTCTTGCACAGCTTGCGGTGGCCGACGACGCTGCCGACCAGGCCGACCTTGAACTCCTTTCCGCAGCCCTTGCGGGTGCACTGCACGTGCTTGGCCATGGCTCTCCTCCCTGCCGGGTCTCAGCCGGCGAGCGCGGTGATGAAGGCGTTGACGATGGGAAGCAGGATCAGCAGCAGCGGGAACGAGAGATCGAAGGCGACCGACCCGAACCGCAACGGCGGCACGCGCTTGCCGATCGGGAGCAGCAGCGGATCGGTGGTGGTGCGCAGGCCCTCCAGGGCCAGCGCCACGCCCCGGCTCGGTTCGCGGAGCAAGCCCACCCGGGTCAGCAGGTCCACGCCCCAGCGGATGACCAGCAGGAAGAAGTAGATGGTCAGGATCGCCTCGGCGGCGATCGCGGCGATCTCCATGGATCAGCCCTCCTTTGAGCTGGAGCCGGCGCCCGCGGTCTGGCGGGCGGCGCTGCGGGTGCGCTTGTCGGGACGGCGGCGGTGCTGGCGCTGCGCGTAGCCGGCGCGGGCGGTCTCGGTCGGGTCGGCGGGAGGCGGGGGGTTGTCCTCGTCCTTGTCAGCGAGCAGGCGGTCCAGGTCCGCGGCCGAAGCCAGGGCCTTGCGTGCCCCGGAGTCACCGGAGGCGGACCCGATGACCTTGCGGCCGGTCAGCTGGCCCAGCACCCAGGCGCAGGCGTCGAAGTCCAACCCGAGCCGGACCTGGAGCATCCGAGGCGTGAGGTGCCCGGCCTCCACGGCCATCTCCGCAGCCACCCGCAGCACCTCGGCGAGACTGTCGACCTCCTCGGTCTCGGCGACGTTGGGGGAGGGCTCGGGCTCCACCTCGACAGGAGCGGGAGCTGGGGTCGGAGCGGCCACCTTCGCGGTCGAGACCCGCTGCGCGGGCACCGGGGTGATGTCCACGCCGTCCGAAGCCGGGGGCGTGAGGATGACGGACTCCCGGGCCGGCGGACGGGATGGGTCCAGCAGCGCGGCGCGCTCCGGATCCACGTTCATGACCAGCGGAGGCACCTCCGGCAAGCCGCGCAGGCGCAGCGCCGCGTTGAGCACCTCGTGCCGCTCGCTGATCTCCTGACCCTCGCGGACCTCGTTGTCCACGAACGCGGACCGCATCCGCAACGGGTAGCCCTCGGTGCCGAGCAGGTAGTTGATGCCCTTGGGGGACTTCATTTCGATCTTGTGGCCGCCGTAGCCGAGCAGCGCCCAGATCTTGTCGCCCAGCACGGCCGTCGAGGCGTCCGCCGTCGTGCAGCGGAACACCTGCTTGATGGTGATCAAGTCCCGCACGAAGGTCGGGATGACATCGCCAGTCGGCTTCAGTGTCGAACAGACGACGTGGTAGCCGACCTTGCGGAGCCGCCCGATGATGTCGAACAGCAGGAAGGAGACAGCGTCCGCCAGCTTCTTGTCCGGATGGCGGGTCAGCGCCAGCAGCTCGTCTATCCAGATCCACGTGGTCGTTTCGCCACGGGCGACGTTGGTCCGCGGCAGTCCGGCGGCCTCGCGCTCGTTCGCGGTGTCGGCCATCCGCTGGAGCGCGGCCACCCCCTCGGCGTGCAGGTCACGCAGGAGCGCGTACGCATCCTCCACCGTGTAGGCCACACCGCAGCGACCCTTGATCGGGGCGGCCAGCGGCTCCCAGAAGCCGAACTCCGCACCACCGGACGGATCGATGAAGAAGTTCCGAGCGCGGGGGTCCTGACTCACCGCGCAGATGTCGACGTGCTCACCGGTGGACTTTCCGCTTCCGGCCTCGCCTCCGGACAACTTGTTGCGGGCGAAGATCGTGTCGTAGACGGACTTACCGTCCTCGTCACGACCGATGTGCCACGGATCCTGCACGTAGCGGCCCTTGTAGTTCGCGCCCGCGCGGCGGATCTCCTCCAGGCCCTCCCAGGGCACGGTCGTGTTCAGCGTCTCGCGCCGGCGGATGTTGACCTCGACGTGCGAGCAGGCGAGGAATTCCTCAAGGGGGTTGCGCGCCGGCTTCGGCTCAGTTGCCTCGACGGTCCGGGCCCTGCGAGCCACGGTGACCGTCTTGGTCGCGGCACCGCTGGCCAGGGCGGCCAGGACCTTGCGGCCGGAGGCCGGGGCGACCGTGGGGCGCATCGACACACGGCCTTTGAGCATCGGGGCCAGGCGCTGGGCGGCCTGGAGCAGCTCTGCCTCGGTGACGCCGTCGGGAATCTTCATCACGAATCGGGCACCGGCCAGGGTCGGCTCAGGCAGCTTCACCTGCACCGGGCGGCCGGACGGGTGCAGCAGCGTCGGGCCCTCGCCCGCGTTCAGCTCAGCGAAGGCCCTGAGCACGGCGCGCCGCTCTCGATGGCCGCGTGCGGTGTCGGAACGCTGGTGCAGCAGGGCGGCAGTGCCGCCGAGGGCGGCGGCGGTCAGACGGTAGGGGTCGGTCAGGTCGAACAGGTCGGACTCCAGCAGCGTCGGCCCCAGCGGGCCGAGCGGGTCCGCACCCAGAGCGGACAGCAGGTAGAGAGAGCCGGCACCGGCCACGGGTGTTGCGATGTCGCCCCAGGTCCGCCAGCGGTCGCGCCCAACGACGCTTACGCGAGCTGACCCGAGGCCAAGACGCCACCCCCCGACGATCCAGAAACGCGGGTCGCTGAGGTCGTACGTCGAGAGGGGCTTCCGCTTGGTCGGGCGCTGCTTAACCGATGCCATGGAAGCCGCCCTCCTCGTGGCCGGTGCCGGTTTCGAACATGACTACAGCCTACACATTGACTACAGATCCTGTAAGATGGTGATGTGAAAGTCGCCGTCACCCAGCCGAGCGGGACGGCCCCACACGCCAAGGAGAGTGCTGTGAGCAGCAGGAACGGGACCGTTCCGCCCCCGACTGAGACGTACGACACACCGCCCGCCGGAGATCCGGAGGGCGACACGATGGACTACGGCCTACAGGACCCGGACGTGGCCTCCGTGCCACCGCGGGGGGGCGAGTGGAAGACGAGGAAGGCGCCGAAGCCCGAGCGCGCCGAGGCCCCAAGCGAGAAGAAGGGCGAGCCGAAGGCGAAGCTGACCGCCACCGAGAAGCTGTGGCGCGTAGCGGTCGTCGCGCTTGCCGCCGTGATCATCGCCCCGACCGCCCTGTCCGGCGCCCACCTGATCAAGTGGGCCGGCGAGCCGATCCACGGCCTGGACCTGGACACCTGGCTGGTGTGGCTGCCGCTGCTCGCCCTGGATGGCACCGCCATCGTCGGCATAACCATGGTCACCATCGCCGCCCTGCGCGGCGAGCACGGCGGGGCCTTCCACCTGGTCTCCTGGTCCATCGCGCTGATCAGCGCCGGGATCAACTACGGCTTCGGCACCAGCACGACCGCCGAGTGGGACGAGTGGTTCTTCCCGGTCATGAGCCTGACCGGCCCGGCACTGCTGGAGATCACGCTCGCGTTCGCGCGCCGGTGGAAGCGGATCGACGAGGGCCTGCGGTTCCAGGGCGTCAAGATCGGAGACTTCGGCAAGCGGTGGCTGCCGTCGGTGGCCACCCGCGAGACCTGGGCCGCCTGGAAGCTGGCCCAGCGCGAGGGCATCACCGACGTGGACGAGGCCATTGCCCGGGTCCGCGAGGTCACCCTGCTGCGCACCATGACCGGCGTTGACGCGCTGCGCCTGGCCTTCGAGCGGGTCGGCAGCCGCGATGCCTTCGACGCCCGGCTGTGGCTGCTCGGTCGCGGCATCACGGTCAAGGAGGCCGACGTCAAGCTCGCGCTTGACCCGCGGGACGTGGTGGACGTAGTCGCGAGCGGCCAGCCCGAAGGCCTCACCGCCCCCGAAGTCGCCGCCGCCTGGATCGGCAAGGACGCGAGCGCGGCTGACATCGAGCGCGTGCGCCGCGAGCTGGACGGCCTTGTGACCGATGGTCGCATGGTCGCTGACGGCAAGGGCTCGCGCGGCAAGGCCGTCCGGTACCGGCTGGCCGGGGCGGGTGCGTGATGGCCTGGCTACTCGCGCTCGGCCCGCTCGTGGCCGCCCTGCTTTTCCTGCCGGTGCTGGACAGCATCGGCGCACTCGACGCCCTCATGCGCTTGCTTCGCAAGCGCCGCCACCCCGACTCCGGATCGGAGAGCTGACCATGACCACCGCCGCTGACCCGAGCCGCCTGGCCCGCCTCGCCCTGAGCGCCTCCGTCGACCCCGACGCGCAAGCCGACGTCGCGGAGTGGTGCACCCGCCCGCCGCGCCGGGCCGGAGCGCGCCGCCGGGGACTGCCGCAGCACCGCCACCCCCGCGGGTTCGTCCCGCCGCGCAAGCTGGGCCCCCGCTGACCTCGCTCACCGCCACCCACCACAGCAACCGCAAGGAGTTCTGACCATGGCCAGCGTCCTCAGCGCCGTCCTGTTCACCCTGATCGGGGCGGGCGCCTGCTTCGGTGCCCAGTACATCGAGGCCGGGAGCATGGCCCGCTTCGTGATCGAGTGCCAGAACGACGACGCGCAACCCGGAGACGACACCCCCGACAAGACCGCCCGCTAGCCACCGGGGCCCGGTGCCAGCCGGCACCCATGCACAGCCATGCCCCGGGCCCTCTCTCCCTCTCTCGTTTCACCCTCTCGCCGCACCAAGGAGCGCACGTGTCAACGGACACCCGCAAGCGCACCAGCCGCTCGTCCAGCAAGAGCCGCTACGCCCTCACCCCGGAGCAGCGCGCCGAGCGGATCGAGACCGCCCGCGCCCAGCTCGCCGCCGGAGTCGAGCGGCTGACCACCGAGGCCGGCTGGCGCCAGTTCCTCGTCTCCCGCCGGTGGCTGAACTACTCCGTGGGCAACCAGATCATGATCCTGATGCAGTGCCCGGAGGCCACGGACGTCCGTCCGCTGAAGGCCTGGAACGACGCCGGGTGCCGCATGCGCAAGGGCGAGACGCAGATCCGGATCTGGAAGCCCACCAGCAGCCGGGTCCAGCTCCAGCAGCAGGACACCCCGGCCGAAGGAACCGCGAGCGAGCCCGGCGCGGACCCGAAGACGGCCACGCTCGTCCAGCGCGGCTTCATCCTCGTACCCGTCGTGGACGTCTCCCAGCTCGTCGAGCCGCCCGCGCGAGTYGATCCTGAGCTGCCGGTCGAGCTGCGCGGGGACGCCCCCGCTGGGCTCTGGGATGGCCTGTCCAGGCAGGTGGCCGCCGCCGGGTACGCGATCGAGCGGGGATCCGCAGGCGGTGACGGCCGGGCCTACGGCCACGTCAACCACGAGACACGGGTCGTGCGGATCCGCGAGGGCGTCGACCCGGCGCAGGCCGCGAAGACCCTGTGCCACGAGCTGGCGCACGCCCTGCTCGGCCACACCGCGGACATGCCCGGCCACGTCCGGGAGGTCGAGGCCGAGTCCGTGGCCTGCATCGTCGCGGACCTCTGCGGGCTGGACACGCTGGCCTACTCGGTGCCGTACGTCACGGCCTGGTCCGCGGAGCAGCCCGAGGCGGTCAAGGCCTCCGCCCAGCGGGTGGCCGACACCGCCGAGCGGATCCTCGCCGAGCTCGGGGTCGAGCGGCCCCGGCGCGGCGCCGAACGGGCGGAGGAAGCGGCGTGACGCTCGACGAGGCCCGCGAGCTCGCCCGCACCAGGGCTGAGCTGCTGTGGCTCGCCCCGGCCACCTCCATCACCACCGGCAAGGTGCTCGTCGGGGTAACCGTGCGCGACGCCCGTGTCAGCTACGGACGCACCCAGCTCCTGATCGAACCGCTGTCCGGCCGCGGGCACCGCTGGGTCGACGCCGACCTCACCCAGGAAGTCGAGGGCTGATGAGCGACCGCTACGAACACATCGAGGCTGCCGGGGCGGAGGTTGAGCTACTCGGCCCCGGCGCGGAACTCGGTGACAACGTCATCGCCGACCACGCCGTGGTGATCGGCGACCCGGGCGCCACCGCCCTGGTGGTCGAGGGGAGCCTGAACGAGCTGACCGCGCTCGTCGGAGCCCTGGCCGCTGTCCTGCTCGGCCCGGCCGACGGGATCCTCCCCTACAGCCCCGCCGCCTGACGCTCGTGTCTCACACCGACGTGCGGACGAGGCGCGGGTCAGTCGGCCTCGGCCGCCGGATCAGCCTCGGGAACCTTGCGGGGACGGCCCGGCGGGCGCCGGGTGGCCGCCCAGGTCTCGATCGTGGAGCGCCGCCACCGCGGGGAGCGCCGCGACGGCGGGCGGTCCAGGTCCGGGTCATCCGGGGGCGGGACGCCGGTGGAGGCCGCGCGGGAGACGTAGCTGCGCCAGGTGGCCGGGCTGATCTCCAGCAGCGCGGCCACCTCCGCCACCGTCAGCAGCGGGTCGGAGTTCTCGGTCATCACCCGATCGTTTCAGAAATCCCCAACGCTGGATTGGTGATCTGGGTCACATAGATCTCGCGATCCGACCTAAAACGCCAACGCAGCGTTGTAGTATTGAGTCATGCCCCCGCGGGGGGCACGGGAGGAGACCCAGATGCGCACCAACACCACCGCCGCCCAGCTCCGCGCCGAGGCCGACAAGCTCCAGGCCCGTGCCGCCGAGTCCCGCCAGCGGTGCGGCGCGGACGGCATGCTCACCCAGCGCGCGGCCGGCCTCAGCGCCGACGAGCGGCGCCTGGAGGCCGCGATCATCGAGCGCGGCGGGGTCTGGGACTTCCCGGCCCTGTTCGGCCTGGACGGCAACCTGGTCCCGGCCCGGCTGGAGTTCAAGGAGGCCCGCTTCGGCGGGACCCGCAAGGTGTGGCGCCTGCTGGACGCCAACGGCCGCACCGCCGGGTGGTTCAACCCCTCGGAGGCGATGGACCGGCCCGCCCGGGTTCGCAACAACGCCAAGAAGGGCTACTACGTCGGCCGCGTGATCGCCGCGGCCAAGGCGGAACTCGCCGGCAACAACATCCTGGCCATCCGAGCCATCCCGGTCCGTACCGACGGCGGCTGGAACGCCGACGTCGAGATCGTCGACAACGGCCAGCGCGACGAGCGGGCCGAGATCATCGCCGCCTACCAGGCCGCCTGGACGGCCCGCGACCACCGTGCCATCGCCGCGATGGAGGCCGAGGCCGACAAGGGCGGCTACGTCGCCGAGCTGATCGCCGCCCGCAAGACCGCCTGATCCACCTCGCCCCGCCCGGCCGTGGTGGCCGGGCGGGGCACCCCGCTTCCGCACCCAGGAGGTCCGATGGACACCACCCAGGTCCTCGCCGTCCGCTGCCAGATCTGCCCCGACCTTGAGGTCGAGGCCACCGACCTGTTCGCCGGTCTCGACCTGGCCGGAGCGCACGACGACACCCACCACGACGGCGGGACTGCCGCCTACGTCCACGTGCCGCAGGAGGCCTGATCGTGACCAGGAGCAGCGCCGAGTTCCTGTTCGACTACCTGATCGGACATCCGGCCGCCGACTACGAGGCGGCGCTCCAGCCGACCGGCCCGGTTGACCCGGGCCATGACCGGGACTGCGTCTGCGGCGGCACCCCGGCCTGCGACCCGTACCCCGACCCGCCGGTGTCTCTGATCAAGTACACGCCGCCGGCTGATGGCTACGCCGACGAGCCGCCGTTCTGAGACGCACCGCCGTTCAGGACTCCACGAGAAGAGGCGCCGTGGCCGACACCCGCATTACCGCCGACATCACCCCGCCCGAGCTGCGCGCCGAAGGCATCGCGGCCAGCGTCCGCGAGGGCTGGGTGCGCGACACCCAGCTCGACCCGCGCGAGATCACTGACTGGCCCGCCCGCCAGGCACGCGCTGTTGTCCCCTTCGAGGTCGTGGACGGCCGCCCGGACAACCCCGCCGGCCCCACCAGGCGCATCGGCCGCGACCTGGGCGCGTGGGGCGAGAACGCCGCCGCCGACGCGCTGGTCACCGCCGGAGCTGGCGCGGACCGCCAGGTGCTGCTCATCCGCCGGGGCGACGCCGGCCAGTGGGCCATCCCAGGCGGGATGACCGATGCCAGCGAGCACGCCGAGCAGGCCATGCGGCGTGAACTGACCGAGGAGACCGGGCTCAACCTCACTGGCGTGCCGGTCGAGGTGCTGTGGTCCGGCGTAGTCGACGACCCGCGCAACACCGACTGGGCCTGGATCTCGTCCACGCTCGGCCGGTTCGAGCTGGCCGAGCCCGCCGAGGTGACCGGCGAGGACGACGCAACCGACGCCCGCTGGTGGCCGTATGTCGATCTGGACGCCCTGCACGCCGCGCTGACCGCCGCCGGCGAGCAGCTCTACCTCGCCCACGAGCCGCTGCTGGCGCTCGCGGCCAACACCTGACGGAGGACCGATGATCGAGCACCGACCCACGCCCGAGCCGAACAACTGGAACGTCGGCCAGGAGCCGACCCCGGCCGCGGAGATGACCGAAGCGCAGCGGCTCATCGCCGCGGGAAGGCTGGTGCGCACCACCGCGTCCTTCGGCAACCCCGAGGCCGGATACATCCAGCGCCTGCGGGAGCGGATGAGTACCCCGCGGGTCGGTGACCTGGTCTGGGAGACCAGCACCGAGCCCCTTTCCCTGCGCGATCCCGACCATGCGGCACGCGCCGTCGGCTGGTACGTCCGCCGCGGCGAGTCCCCCTGGCTCAGTCGCGAGGACTGGGACGCCGATCCCGAGTCCCACGAGTACCCGGGCCAGCCCTACGAGGACTCCCCCGGTCGCGAGGTCTCGGTGATCCGCCCGTGGCGCGACCCGGCCAGCGAATACGCCTGGGAGAACGCAGAGCTGTCCGTCCTCCCGCTCGACCACCAGTAGTCCGCCCCAGAAGGAGAGCCCGATGCTCGTCCCTCCGAAGACCAGCAAGGACGGCACCACCTACGCCGGCGTCCAGGCCGAGCGCGGCCTCGTCCGCGAGGTCGAGTGGTTGATCACCCGCCAACACCCCGGGTTCGACCCCATCGTCATCGCCCGCGCCCAGGGCTGCGACCTGGCGAACGTCGTCATCTCCGCGTTCGCCTCCGTCGACGAGGCCTGAACCCGCCACCGCGCGAAGGAGCACCCCATGACCCGCTACCAGATCACCTCCGGCGGCTACCTGCACGGCGACCCCGGCGAGACCGATATCGAGGTCGACCTGCGCCCCTACCGAGACCCGCACGCCGCCGCGAACCTGCGGTACCTGACCGCGCATGACCAGGAGGTGCAGGACGCCGTCCGCGGCACACCGGGCGTGACCGACCTCGTCGACGAGACCGTCGCCCGCGCGCTCGCGCTGGACGAGGACGAGGTGACGATCACCAGCTTCTGCGCCGGCGGCCGGCACCGTGGACCGGTTGCCGGCGAAATGATCGCCGACGGACTGCGCGCCGCTGGCGGCGAAGTGGACCTGTTCCACCGCGACCTCGGCAAGGCCGTCGTCGAGCGGGCGGTGCGCGAGGTGGATCGGTGACGAGCGTCGCCAGCAGAGGCCACCGGGAGGCCGCCGACCTCGACGTCGAGCTGATGCTCGCCGAGTACCAGGCCCTCAAGGCCGAGCAGCTCGCCCGCATCGGCACCCGGGACAACCTGCTCTACGCCACGCTGGCCGCCTACGCCGCCATCGTCGCAGGCGTGCTCGGCGGCGGCGGACCCGTACACATCATGCTGGCGCTGCCCGCCGTGGCAGCCGTCCTCGGCTGGACCTACCTCGCCAACGACAAGAAGATCGTGCAGATTCGGGAGTACCTGCGCCGGGACCTCGGCGCGCGCATCGGCCAGCGCCTGCCCGACGGGGCCACCGCCTTTGGGTGGGAGTCCACGCGCCGGACCGGCATCGAGCGCTGGCTCGGCAAGATTGGCCACGTTGCCGTCGACCTGATCGCCTTCTCGGCCGCCAGTGTCGCCGCCCTGGCGGCCTACTGGACCCTCGCTCCGATCGGCGCACTCACCGTGCTCGCGGTCGCCGAGAGCGGCTTCACCCTCGCCTTCACCGCCGAGGTGGTGCGCTGGAGCCTCTCAGGGCGTGCGAGCGATCGGCGCCGCAGCGAGTGAACGCCGACCAGCACTTCGATCCACCCTCCGGGAGGTAGGCGGCCGGCGCGATGGCGCCGGCTCGGGAACCGCCACCTCCAGCGCCATCTCCCGCAGCCAGGCCGCCAGGTGCGCGAGCACCACCCGCGAAGGCCACGCCGGGGCCGCTGTCCCTCCGGCAGCACGCTGCCGCTCGAGCGCCGCCTCGGCCTCCGGTTCGGACAGCGTCACCCGCTCGATCTCGGCACGCTGGCGCCGCTGCGGCGCCGACAGATCCTCGAGCGGGGCGAACAGCAGCGCGTACACGTAGCGGTCGAACGCGGCGCAGTCCCGCGCGTCCTCCAGGGCGTCTCGAACCAGCTGCGCGCGGCGAAGCTGGGCCCGCATCCGGTCCACGCGCCGAAGGGTGCTCCGAGGCGGGGCGACGGTCTTCGGCATGGCAGGTCACCCTCCGGGGGAGGCGGCGGTATCTCCTAGATCGTAGGGACTACGCCCTGTCACCGCGACCGGGAAGTCACAGCTGTGTAGTTTCTGCGGTCCCGCGCCGCAGGATGTCGCCTGTCGGCGATCAACCCTGTGTCTCCAGCACCTACCTGCGGACCCGCTTCATAGCCAATGCGCCCAATGTGCATGATTGCTCGCTATGAGCGTCAACGGGGGGCGCCGCAGGACGCCGCGCCCGATCTGGCCGATGGCCGGCGGCGCAGCCGTGCTTGCTGGCGCGGTGGCCTGGCTCGGCGGGCAGGGCGGCTGGGCGGCCGTGTTGGTCTCGGCCGGGGTCCTGCTCGCGGTGCTCCCGATCCTCCTCGACCGCGCGGCCACCCGCGCCGGCGACCTCGACATCGAGAAGGTCGCCGACCGTCTCGCCGACCTGGTCCGCGACCAGTGGGACATCGAAGCCACCCGCCGTGGCGTCGGCCGGCCGCCGCTGGAGGTCTTCTGGCAGGCTGCCGACGCAGACCTCGTTCACACCTGGCCTGAGCTGCTCCAGCAGGCGGCGACCGGACGAAGCGGTCCAGCGTCCGCCACCCCGGGCGGCGGACCGGACGACCTCGCGGGCCATGGCGCGCTCCTCGCGGCCTACGACCTCAGCCCGTGCGGCAGGCTAGTCGTGCTCGGCGAGCCCGGGGCCGGCAAGACGGTGCTGCTGCTGCGGCTTGTGCTGGACCTGCTCGGTCGCCGTCAGCCCGGACAGCCGGTGCCGCTCTTGGTCCCGCTCGCCTCCTGGAACCCCGACAGTCAGAGCCTCTACGCCTGGCTGGAAGGCCAGATCCTGCGCGAGTACCCCCACCTGACCGCCGTCGACGCCGCCACCGGGCGCAAGCGCGCCGGAGCGCTCCTCGATGCCGGGCTAATCTTGCCCGTACTGGATGGACTAGACGAGATCCGCGCCGGAGGCAGGGACCAGGCGCTGGCCGCCATCAACGAGGGCCTACGCGGCAACGTCGGGCTCGTCCTGAGTTGCCGTGCCGACGAGTTTCGCGAGGCCGTCCACCCAGACCCAGGCCTGCGACCGATCCACCTTGATGGCGCAGCCGGCATCCAGCTCAAGCACCTCGGCCCGGAGGCGGTCAGGGGCTACCTACTCGCAGGGGCCGGCAATGACGGTCCCGGCCGGTGGGCTCAGGTGCTCGCCGCATTGAACGATCCGACCGCGCCCGTCGCCCAGGCCCTGACCACGCCGCTGACCGCCAACCTCGCCAACACGATCTACAATCCACGCCCCCGCGAATCCAGCATCGGCCTACCCAGCTCCACTGACCTGACTGCCCTGCCCACCGCCGAAGCCGTGGAACAGCACCTGCTCGCCCAATTCATCCCGGCTGCCTACCGGCCCCACCGCGACCAGCCCGCCCGCCGGAACGCAGAGCAGGCCACCCGCTACCTCGCATTTCTCGCCCACCACCTCGAACACCGGCTCAACACCACCAGCCTCGCCTGGTGGGAGATCCCCCTCGCCACGCCACGCGCATTGCCTGTTCTCGCAATCGCGCTCGCGGTCGGGCTCGCGGTTGGGTTCATGTACGGGTTCGCGGCCGGGATCGCGCTTGGGACCGCGCTCGGACTCACGTTCGGGCTCAGATCCCTCTCCCCCCGTCGAGTGGCCCTGCGGCGTCCCCGACCCACCAATCTCGCGGGCGGGTTCGCAGTCGGGTTCGCGCTCGGCTTCGCGCTCGGGCTCGCGGTTGGGCTCACGGGCGGGATCGCGGCCGGGGTCAGGTACGGGCTTGCGGTCGGGCTTGCGGTCGGGTTCACGCTCGGAATCACCTTCGGGCTCGGGTTAGACAGCCCTACAGATACACAGCTTGCGGCAGCGCCCACCACCACATTGGCCCAAGACCGAACAAGCGCACTCACGAGCGCGCTCACGTACGGGATCGCGGGCGCACTCGCGCTCGGGCTCACGGTCGGGCTCGCGTCCGGGCTCACGTACGGGATCAGGTACGGACTCGTGTTCGGGCTCACGGCCGGACCCGTGTTCGGGATCGCGGTCGGAATCGCGTTCGGACTCCGCACAGCGTGGGGGCACCTCGTCCTGGCCCGCCCCTGGCTCGCCGCCAGCCGGCAGCAGCCCCTCCAGCTCATCGCCTTCCTCGAAGACGCCCACGCCCGCGGCGTCCTGCGCCAGGCCGGCGCGGTCTGGGAGTTCCGCCACGCCAGCCTCCAGCGCTACCTCGCTGGGCCGCCGTGAGATCGGCACATCCCTGGTCCTGACGGCCGCGGGCGGAAGTCCGGCGTCAGCCGCCGGCGGGATACATCCGGCGGGTCAGTGCCCCACCCTCGACGTACCCGCGCAGGAACTCGGCCAGGGTGTCGAGCGCGTCACCGGGCGGCGGGCCGGCATCGGCTGAAGCGTGACGGGCGCGACGCTTCGGAGCGGGACCGCGGCGACGCAGCGGGGTGCCCACGGCCGCCGTATGCAGCTTCTTCGCCGCGGCGTCGATCGCGTGGATACCGGTCTCGGGCGGCGGCGCCAGGGGCCGCCCGTCCCAGCTGTCGGTCTCACCGGGCGGCTCGAGCACGGCGAGCGGGTTGGTGCCCGCGGTCGCCGCGCGGAACGCGGCCAGCGTCGCGACGGCGTAGGCCCGGGCCGCCACCTCGGCCCGGCGGGCCAGATCGGTGACGTGCGCCCCCGCGAGCTCGGCTCGGCGACGGGCCGTCTCGCACCACAGCTCGTGACGCTCGGCGGACTGCGCCCGCACCGAGGCGGGCAGGACCTCCGGAAGATCGGGCGCGGTCACCGTGGCCTCGGCCTCCGCAGCCTGCTGGGCGTCACGGGCCGCCTGCCACTGCGCACACAGGGCCCGGTAGTACGCCCGGTGCCGCAGCAGGATCGCGTCAGCCGCCGCCGGCCAGGGCTCCGCGGCCTCGCCGTCCGGGTGCGGGGCGCGGACGTCCGGGTAGGTGGCGACGTGCACGGCGTAGTGCTCCCGGAAGAACTCCCGGCCCCGCTCGGTGATCCGGTAGCCGAGCGCGCCGGTGCTCCGCTCCGCCAGCGGCGGGACGTGCGCCTCGATCAGGCGCCGGTCGATGGTCGCGGAGCGCCCCCAGCGCAGCAGGCCGCCGCGCTGGTTGGCCATCCACAACAGGGCCAGCGCCTCCCACGACCGCTCGGACAGCGCTGGCTTCGGTGTCCGGGTCGGCATCGTCGAGGTGCCGGCGCGTGCGGCGGCCCGGCCCGCCCGGGTGAGGGTGACCGTGATCATCCAGCCGAACGCCGTCACCCGCTGCCCGCGCGTGATCAGTCCCCGGTCGACCAGCGCGGCCACCGTCGCCCCGTTGCCCTGGCTGTGCCAGCCCCGGAAGTCCAGYCGCTCCTGCATCCGCGTCAGGCCCAGCCCCGACGGCTCCTGCGCGAAGTCGATCGCCCGCCAGACCGAGGCGGGCCGCTTGTCGAACTCACCGCTGGCGCCGGCCGCGCGGTGTGCCTCCTCGGCGGCCTGGTCGAGACCGAAGATGATCGCGAGCGTTCCCTGCTGGCGGTCGTTCAGCTCGGTCCACGCGGCCAGCGCCTTCGACACCGCCACGGTCACGCCCCGCCGGCCATCGGGTGCGCCAGCGCGTCGACGTCACGCCACCCCATCAGCACCTCCCGCCCGGGAACCCCACGGTCCACACGCCACACGCACGCGCGGCCATCGTCCGACGGCCTCACACGCACCTCGAGCACACGCCCCGCGCGGCACGTCCACACGCCCGCCCAGCTCGCGACCCCCACGCTGGCCCACACGGTCACGCGGCGCGCGGGGAGATCACGCGCGCCCCCGCACACGACAGCGCCCGCGAAGCCCGAGACACCTCGGACCCGCGGGCGCCTCACGCGACCCCGGACCAACCTCACAAGCGGCAGCAAGGAGGAAGAAGCGGACACGGCGCCCTCACGCCTGACCACGCCGGCTCACGACCACCCGCTCCCCCGCCCGCCGGACGAGCGCGAGCTGACGCTCGAGGATCCACTTCCCCAGCGACTCGCTTCCGTCCGGCCCACCACCGGTGTCCAGCTCGACCTTGCACCACCACATCCGGCCACCGAGCTGGTCTCGCTCCTCCACCGTCGCCGTGCCGTACCGGACGGCGAGCGGGGCCGTCTCCGTGACCAGGCGCACCCGGTCACCCTTCGCCAGGGATCGGTCACCGAGCTGGGCCGTCATGCCGCCTGTCCTCCGTCCTCGGCCAGGGCCGCCTGCACCTGCTCGACCGCCGCGGCCAGCCGGCGCCGGCGCAGCACCTCGCCGAAGACGGCCAGGGCGGCCTTCTCGTAGCGGGTGACGTGCTCGATGGACGTCCAGACCTTCCGGTTGCTCATCGGCAGGGTCTCCAGACCCGCCACCCGCATCACCGCGCGGGCGAACCGCAGGCGCCGCGGGTCGTCCTGAGCCAGGCTCTCCAGGCCGCCGGCCGCATCGATCTCGTCGGCCAGGGCGACCGCCCGGTCGAGGGCATCCTTGCCGCGAGGCAAGGACGGGCGGCCCGCACGGGAAACGCGCTTGGTGTCGGCCACGTCACACCTCCGAAGATCGGCTTGACCCGAGTGGACTACAGCATACGAGCCTACCTTCGCGCTACAGTGCCGCGGACTGTCGATCAAGGTCGGAAAGTCTGACGGATCTTTCTCCCGGCCGCGCCGCACGACGCCGCCGACGCAGTGCGGTGATGGGGTGCGACAAGGAGGTGGGGGCGGGTGGCGTGGTTGGGAGAAAGATTTGCTCCCACCCACTCCGACCCCCTCGCCCCCCAAACCCCCATCGCGGCCCCCAGCGTCCCCGTAGGGCCACGAACGCACCGCCCCGCCAGGTAGGTCTACCCCCGGCAATAGCCTACGGACTACGGCCTTCTTAGAGGCTTCACTTTGCCTACGCGGCCCGCTCCAGCTCCAACAGGTCCTCTGGGCTCCAGGCTCGCCAGTTGGGCGCCCGGCCCGGCCCGGCCGACGGTCCCGTCAGCGCCATGAACCGCACCGGGTCGCTCGGCAGCCCTGAGCACTCGCAGCCCCTACCCGGGGCCGCCGCATGCCGGGCTGTCGCGATCAGCGGCACCACCTGGAACCCGGGGGTGGACCGCAGCGACAGCTCCCACAGGGTGTTCTGCTCCTTGGCCGAGAAGCTCGGGTTGGTCGCCACCGTGCCGTCCAGACTCACCCCGGTCAGCCGGGCGGCGACGATCAGCAGGTGCGGCGGGCGCCAGGCGGACACGTCGTAGGGCCCCCGCGACAGCCGGGAGGCCACCGCCACAAACCCCACCGCCTCCAGCGGGGGCATCACGCTGTGGACCTCGAAGTCGCCCCCCTCCAGCGTGCGCTTGCGCCGCCACTGGACCACCGGGGTGCGGCGGGGCTTGCGTGGCCGAGGGGCCGCGGTCCCCTTCACGGCCGGGCTCACGCCGCCACCGCCGCTCCGGCCAGCACCGCACGGGCCCCGGCCACGTGGGTCTTGGCGAGCTTCACGGCAGCCGTCATGTGCTCCACGCCCACCTGGGCGGTGGCCGGGTCGTCGGCCAGCGCCAGCAGCGCGGCGATCCGTGCGACCGTTCCGGGGTACTTGCTCGCCCATGGCGCGATCACGGCGAGGTCGCCGGTCTCCGGGTGAAGCCGGGGCTCCCAGCCGGCCCGGAACGCGGTGAACACCTCGCCCGCCTCCGGCGTCAGCTCCAGCTCGGTCACCGTCTCGGCAGCAAGGGCGGTGCCGAGCAGGGCCCGCACTGTCCGGTCCCACTGCGCGGTCACATCGCTGGGTACCTCCGGGGCGTCCAGGCTGCGGGTACCGACGATCGGTGGCGCCACCGCGAACAGGAACCGGGCCAGCAGGGGCCGCAGCGTCGGGTTGCGCTGCGCCTCGCCGAGGAGGTCCGGCTGGGCCAGGACCGCGACCGCCAGGAACGGTTCGTCCAGGTCCGCGGTGACAAGTTCGGCGCTACCGAACTCGTCGCTCGGCTGGCCGAGGCGGTCGACGCGCAGCCGGTCTCCGTCGTAGGCCTTCACCAGGGTGGTCCGCCCGGCGCTGTCGTCGGTTTCGGCGACGGCGCGCAGCAGCTCGCCGTCGCCGAAGTGCGCGCTGGTGCCGCCGTGGCGTGCCAGGAAGGCCGGCAGGTAGTCAGGCGTGACGTCCGCGAACCACAGCCGCACCGGGTCGATGGGCTCGGTCAGGGCCGGGCCACGCTCGCCGTGGGCGCCGTGGGTTCCGGTCTCGATGGCGGCCTCCAGGCGGGCGGTGATGTCCCGGTCGCGCGGGAGTGCCCTGAGCCGCGCCTGCTCCAGCTCCCAGTCCTTCTCGAAGATCGGGGCGGCCAGGGGCCACAGGGCGTAGGACTTGCCGCGGCCGGGCCCGGCCAGCCCGGCGGTGTAGAGCGCGAGCGACTCGGTCCAGTCCGGCGCCAGCCGGACGCGCCAGCGCCCGCGGGTGGCGGCGGACAGCATGCTGAGCGCGGCCAGCGCGGTCAGCGCGGTGGGGAGCTGGGCGCTGGCGGCGACGGTGGTGGCGATGCGGCCGGCGCCACCGGGCAGCGCGGCGGCCAGGGGAGCAGCAGTGGCGCTGACCTGGGCGTTGGTGGTCTGGGTCATGGTCGTCTCCCTCTCGGCGGGTTCTCGTTTGATTTCTCGGACCTGCTCCGGCGGCTAATTCGAGGTAAATCCATGATCACGAGGTTCTGAACGCCTTTTTTCACCGTTCCTCGCAACTAGTTGATAGTTAGCTCTTGACTTAAATGATCTTGGTAAACCCGCTCGATCGCGCCTCCCCCCGCACCTTGACCGCGAGAGCCGGTGGAAAAAGTCATTCAGAAACGGCATGATCAACTACCGCCGTCCGCGGCGGGCGACGGCCACGACGCGGGGATGTACCTGGTAGCGCGGCGACGGCGGCCGACCGCGGCGCCGCTCGGTCGGGGCGGGCAGGCGCCGCACGTAGCCGAGATCGGCCAGGTGCTCGACAACATCCTCGATGTCGGCGATCTTGGTCACCCACGCCCGGCCGTCCAGCGCGCGGTACACATCCTGGAGGTTGAACGTGACCGCTTCACCCTCAATGTCCGCTTCTGAGGCATTTGTGGGGCGGTTTTCTGACTTTGGCAGCTGGTCCTCGCCTCGAGAAAAGTTTGAAAGCCAGCCGAGCACCGCGCGCAGGCGTTCCCCCCGCTCGGACTGGCCTCCCACCAGCACTTCTCGGGCGTGCTCCACCAGGTACGGGGCGAGGTCGAGGGCGGCCTGCATCTCCGGGCCGGTGACCATCGGGTGGGCGTCGCCGGGGCGCTCCGCGAGCGCGAACAGCGCGGCGATCCGTACCAGCGCGCCGGGCAGCTTGGACGCCCAGGAGCCGATGTCCACCAGGTCCCCCAGCTCGGGGTGCAGCCGGCCCTCGTGACCGCTGGGGCCACGCCAGGAGTCGAACGCGACTCGCGCGGCGTGGTCGAGGTGGATGCCGCACACCTCATCGCGGCCGGTCAGGTCCCGGCTGGCTGCGACGATCTTGCCGATCACGCCGGCCCACTCGGCCTCCACGGCGGGGTCCATCTCCGGGGCTTCCAGACCACGGGTGCCCACGGTGGTGGCCGGCAGGGCGTAAAGGAACCGAGCCATCAGCCCTCGCTGCACGAACGCCCGGACCTTCAGCGCCTCGTTGATCACGTCAGGCTGGACCACCATCCCGATGGACAGGATCGGCCGGCGGATGCGGATGGCGGGCTTGCTGGCCCGGTTGATCTTCACGGACGCGCCGTCGTAGGCGCGCAGCACCAAGTCGACGTTGGCCTGGCCGCTGGAGGCGTAGCGACCGGCCAAGGTGCCCAGGAACCCGCCCTCGTCCACAATGATCGCCTGCGGTCCGCCCTGGTCGCGCATGAGGATGGCCAGGCCCTCGGCGGTGGTGTCGTCGGCCAGGATCTGGAACTCGGTCGGCTCCCCCTCCAGCGCGAGGCGCTCGGAGAGCTCGTCGACCTCCCTCCTGGCCTCCTCGTCGCCTTCGCGGGCGGCGCGGTCCATCGCCGCGGCCAGTCGCTTCGTCGTCAGCTCCCGCTCGGCGCGCTCCCGGGCCAGGGCCGCGACGTCCTGCGCGCTCCACTCCAGCTCGGACAGCGGGCCGGCGGCGGCCTTGACCACCGCGGACTTGCGGCTTCCGGAGTCGCTCAACGCCGCCAGGTACAGGCAGGTCTGCTCGGTCCACTTCCCGGTGACCCGCACCTCCCAGCCCCCCCTCGTTGCCCCGGACAGGGTGGCCAGCGCGGCGAAGGTGGCCAGGTCGGGCGGGGTCTGGGTGGTGGCGGCCACCGCGTGCACGAACCGGCGCACCACCCCGGGCAGCGAGTCCACCGGCAGCGGCGGCATCGCGCGGTTCAGCGGCCGGGGCTCGGCCCAGCCCACGCCCGGCCGCCAGCGAAGCCGCTCGCGGATCTTGTCGAGCATCCCCTCCAGCAGCTCGGGTTCCACGGTGCTGGAGGCGGCCAACTGGCGCAGGGCGTCGGCCTGCTCGGCGACGGCCCGGCGGGTGGCGGCGTCGGCCACCTGGCGCACGTAGTACCCGGCCTGCGCGGACGTGGCGCTGGTGTTCCAGACGAGGTCGTGGAGGTAGACCGCCCCGCCCACCCGGCTCAGCAGGGGGATGGGCTTGCCCGAGCCCATCGGCATCGTGCGCTCGGACAGGTAGGTGACCACCGACCCCTCGTCCACAGGCCGCTCGGGGTGCATCTCCATGAGTGCCGCGTGGATCATCTGGTGGGCCGGGCGCAGGTAGTCGCTGGACTCCAGCGTTCCGAGCACCACGGTCAGCGCCTCGGGATCCCGCAGAGCCAGGCCCAGGCACTCCCGCTCCGCGCGCAGCAGCCCGGGGTCGATCTCCGGCCCGTCCGCGCCCGCGGCGACGGCCGCGGGGTGCAGGTGCACCTGGGCGTCCCGCTCGCCGCCGCCGCGTTGCTGCCCTGACCTGCGGCTTCCCGCCGCGCCGGACTCGCTGGCGCCGTCCGCGCCCAGGGCCCTCATCCTGCCGTCCTCACCGGCACGCGCGGTGCCTGCTGTCCGGGGCGGGTGGGCAGGCGCAGGGGCCGTGCGGCCTGCCGAGCGAAGTGGCCGTCGATGCGCGCGGTGGCGATGGCGATCGAGATCAGGTCGCTGACCTCGCCGGCCGAGGCACCCGGGGGCGGGTGGACGCCCCACCGCTCCGCCGCCTGGAGCTGTTCGGTGCCGGGCTCGCGGTCCCGCCACCTGGTGCCCTTGCGGGCGAACCGGGAGCCGGCCTTGCGCTCGACGCGGGCGGCGTGCTCCTCGCCCAGAGCCATGGCCAGGGTGAGGTCGGGTGCGCTACCGAACGGCACGGGGTCACCCGTGCGCGGCATCCCCCCGATCGCCCAGGTGCCCGGCTTGAACGACGACTCCCGCACGAACACCTGGCCGTCGCCGGCGGGGATGAACCAGACGCCGGTCTTGGTCTGGAGCCAGGTGACCCTCGAGGTGGAGGCGAACAGGTTGACCTCCTCGGCGGAGACCCTGCGCACCTTGGCCTTGCTGATGCGCTCCACGGCCCCGACCAGGTCCTCGCCGTCGAAAAGCTCCTGCTGCTCGTCTTCCTCGGGCTTTTTCTTGACCTTCTCCTTGATCTCACCGTCCGCGAGGTCGAGCAGGGTGCACAAACGGTGATCCGTGGTACTCCCAACAATGTCGAGAATGAGCGCATCATTCTCGCCCGGGTATGGCCTCAGTACCCGGCCTACCATCTGCCGGTAGAGCACGCCGGACTTTGTCGGCCGGGCCATGATGGCGACCTTGGCGCGCGGGATATCCGTGCCCTCGGTGAGCACCGCACAGTTGGTGAGGATGTCCAGCTCACCGTTGCGCAGACCCTCGATCGCATTGGCCCGCGCGTCGCGGTCCATCTCGCCCCAGACGGCCTGCGCCTTCACCCCGGCCGCGCGCAGGGCCTCCGCTACCGACTGCGCGGTGGCCACTGTGGGAGTGAACACCAGCCCCGGGCGCCCGCCTCCGTGCCGCTGGTAGGCCTCGACGATCTGCTGCTCGAAGCCGGCCTCGGCGAGGGCCTCGCCCAGGTCGGAGGCCACGTAGTCCCCGCCCTTGGTACGGACCGCGGAGAAGTCGATGTCCACCTGCACGCGCCGGCCGCGCGGGTTGACCAGGTACCCCTCGCAGATCATCTCCAGCACGGAGCGCTCGTAGGCCACCGTCTGCCAGACCCCACCGAGGCCCTCGCCGTCCCCGCGGGCCAGCGTGGCGGTGACACCCAGGGCGCGCGTGGAGGTGTAGCAGCCGAAGTGCTCCAGTACGGTGACGTAGCTCTGGCTGAGCGCGTGATGGCATTCATCGACGATCACCACGGTGAAATGGTCACGCGGCCACTTCTCCCTCCGACGGGCGGAGGCCAGGGTGGGCACCGAGGCCACCACCACGTCATCGGCGAGGGTGGCCTTACGGTTGGCCATCTCGATGCCCACGCGCAGCCCGGTAGCTATCGCGCGGATCTTCTCCGCACCCTGATCAATGAGTTCCTCGCGGTGCGCGAGAAAGAGCACCCGCCCGCCGAGGGCGCAGATCTCGGCAATGAGATGGGCGACAACCACAGTTTTGCCCCCACCCGTCGGGATGATGATGGCGGGCCGAAGGATGTTCTTCTTCCATTCCCGATGAGAGGCCTCGATGGCCTCGCGCTGGTACGGCCGCAGGGCCAGGTGGGCACTCACGCCGCGCTCCCGCTGCGGCATCCGTAGGGCGAGCATCCGTCTGGGTCGCCGTCCTCCAAGTCCTGAGCGCCGCCGGCCAGGCTCGCCGCCTCAACCGTCAACAGCGGTGGGTCGATGGGGGCGAGTTCAAGCGGAACGCGAGAGGCGTGCAGGAATCGCTGGCCGTCCAGTCCGCGGCCGGTGCGTGCCTCGCCGTCGAAGGCGACGGCGTCCTTCCACGACTCGGGGTCGTGGTCACGCATCTGCCGCCACATCCGGTTGCCGTGGAAGGGGCATCCGATGCAGGCCGATTTCGGGGTCTCCCCCCACCCGCGCTCGCCAAGCCACGCTTGGCAGTCCTCGCGGCTCATCCCGAGGTCGAGCAGGGGGTACTCGGGAGTGACGTACCGCGGGAACCGGCCGTTGTTCACGCGATGGATCTCGTCGGTCGAGAAGCCGATCCACTGGATCGCGGATGCCCTTTCGGGGGCACTCCCGACAAGCCGGCGCTCGCCACGCCCGCGGCAGACGCTGCACGGCCCGGGGCCGGCATTGGGGTCCCAGGGAGCAAGCCGTACGCCGCTGCCCGAGCAGTACTTGCAGGGGACCTCACGTACCCGCGCTCCCAGCAGCTCGCGCACCTTGCGGTCGATCGGCTCGACCTTGTACTTCGGGGTGCACTGCCGAGGCCCGCGGCCCTTCTTGATTCGCGACCCGGTCCGGAATTCTGTGTAGCGGTGCCCCTGCCCCTTGCAGGTCAGGCAGAGACCGGCCGGCGGCTCCGGAAGGTCGTCCAGAACCAGCGCCCCCAGGTGTCCGTACTGCTCCTTCAGGTCGGCATGCCACTGCGCACCGGTGATACGGAAGCCAAACCCGTCGTCGTAGCGCTCCACGCCATCCGCCCAGCCAGTGCCAGTGCACCCCTCGCATGGGACGGCGCTGCTCTGTACTGGCACTGCCGAAATGACCTTGGTGCTGGTGTAGGCCGGCAGAGTGGCGAACACGTGCGGATCGAGGACGTCATCGCGCAGGTTTCCGTGGGATACCCGGAGGAGGGGAATGCCAGCGCTTGCCATGACTTTCTCCAGGCGCGCCAGGTGGAGGTAGACGGCCTCCGGCTCCCAGCCTGTATCGGCGAAGATCGCCACGTCAGGCTTGGGGAGCACACCCTCGGCCGCGAGGAGCGCGAGCGTCGTGCTCTGCACCCCAGCGCCAAGGGATAGGACCCTCAGGGGCGCGCCACCTGCGGTGCCGGCGGCAGGTGCAGACGGCCGCTGGCCACGGTCTTCCACGCCGCGCTGCCGGGCCGCGTCGGCGTCCTCCGGCTCGGGCGCCGGTAGCATGGTCGTCGTCATCGGTACCTCTCGTTGCCCCAAGCGCGAGCGGTCCAGCAGGGCCCCCGATCTGCGGTCGGGGGCCTTTTGCCTGTCGGTCCACCTTCTTCCGACACCTCTCTGCTGACAACATCAGCTGGGGCGCGTCCCACGGTGTACCGAGATAGCCAGAGACCTCTGCGGGCGTGCGTAGGGCCAGTTCAGGGTGGCTAGCGACGCGGTTGCCCGCGTCGCCGGTGGTCAGTAGGTCAGCTCGGAGGCCGCGCCCAGGAAGGCCCCGAAGCCCTCCCCGCGCAGCCAGTAGTGCGCCTCGCCGGTGCTGGTCTCGTCCGGCGCCTCGACGCCGTTGAGGTCGGTCTCGCCGTCACCGGCCAGGCCGAGCACCTCGACGTCGAGACCCTCCCCGTCACCGAGGTCGTACCGGGCCAGGGTGCCCCGCGCGGGACCGTGCCCGGCCGCGAAGGGTCCGCTGGTGATCCACGGGGCCCCGGCGGCGGGGAGGGCGCGGGCGTTCATGACAGCCCGAAGACCTTCCCGAGCTGGCGGTTGACCAGCTCTCGCGCCCCTTCCAGGGCGAAGGCCGCCATCCCGGCCCGGTCGCGGTCGGTCTCGTCGGCGTCGGGGTCGCGCCGCGCGTCCTGCTCGGACTCGATCATCCGGGTGAGGTCCTCGCACAGCTCCTCCAGGAGCCGGGCCGGGACCATCCGCTCTGCGAGCGGGTCGACCGCCTCGGCGGCTGCGGCCAGTACTGCCTTGGCGTCCTCGCCGTCAAACGGGTCGTCGAAGCCGGTCCGGGTGGTGGGGCTGGTCACGACGCCTCCAGGAGGGTCAGGTCGCCGGCCGCGCCGGCGGAGTGGTTCTCGAAGTCGAGGGCGACGACCTCGGCGAGTGCCTGGTCGGTGAAGTGGTAGAGAGCCGGGTCGCCCACCTCGGCCTCACGGCGCAGGGCGGCCTCGTCACCCAGCCACGCCGGGTCGGAGTAGTAGGGGCGTCCGGCCGCGCGGGTGGTGCCTGCCACGGCACGAGCCATCGCGTCCAGGGCGCTGTCGCCGAGCGCGGGCGCGTCCAGCGGGTTCACGACGCGACCCCCTGGCCACTCACCACGGTGAGGATCGGACGGTCTGACCTGGTCAGCACCTCGAACCGTGGGGACGCCGGGCGTCCCCGCTTCGGCGCCGGCGGCGGCACCTGACGCAGGTGCCCGTCGGCGACGAGCTGCACCACCACCGGCTCCAGGCCTGCGACCCTGCGGGCCCAGGACCGGCCGTCCAGCCCGCGGTGCATCTCCTTGAGGGAGACCTCCTGGCCGGGGGTGTAGCGCCGGTGAATCCACAGCAGCGTGGCCTGCTCCGGCGTCTCCGGCTCGGGATCCTCGGCGACCTTTCCGGCCCTGGCCATGACCTGCCGGCTGAGGTGGCGCGTCTCCGCAGGGGTGAGGCCACCGAGCGAGCGAGCCAGGTCCAGGAGCCCCAGCTCCTTCATCGCCCCGTCCGTGTCGAGCGCGGCCTGGGCCTCGTAGCGACCGGTGCGGCGCAGCGTCGGCAGGACCTCGTGCGTGACCCAGCGCTTGAACGCCTTCGCCTCCGTCTTGCGGCTTCGGAGGATCAGCGAGTAGAGGCCTGGCTCGTTGATGGTCGACATCTGCTGGGGGCCACCAGGGGTGTCGACAGTACCGACCCCCTTCTCGTCGTCATCGAGCGACGAGATCGCGTCGCGGGAGTTGCGGATGTCGAGCACCGCGCAGACATCGGACGCGACCCACCACGGCACATCGTCGAGCAGGAGGGTCCGAATCTCGGCGCCCTCGAACTTGAAGGTGGCGACAGCGCCACCGCTGGCGGTCGTCACGCGGCACCACCCGCGCGGTGGAAGTCCCAGCGGTGCGGGCACTTCTCTGCCTCGTGGCTGATGCTGCCGCAGATCAAGCAGCAGAGCGCGGCGGCCAAGCCCCGCGCGACGCGAGTGAAGGCGGCGATCATGCCGCGCTCGCACGGGCGACGGGAGCCGAGCCACGCTGGGCGAGTGCCTCGATCTCGTCGAGGTGGTACCGGCGGTGTCCCCCGCCGGTACGGACGACGGTCAGGCCGTTGTCCTCGGCCATCTTCACCGCGGTCTTGTCGCTGACGCCGAGCAGCCTGGAGGCCAGGCCGGTCGCGATCAGGGTTGGCCGACGCAGTAGCCGAGCCGGGGCGGCTGGCTGGTCTGCCAGCCGGACGGCAGAATGGAGCACGAGCTTCCTTCTTCCTGGCGGTTGGGGGTTGTCTCACTGGCCCTGGTTGGCGTTGGCGCGCCAGCCAGGGCCGCTTGCGTTCGGGGGTCTCGGGGGTCGGCCTCTTCCTCTCGTCCAGCCCCGGATTTCCCGGAGGTTTAGGGGGACTATATCCTCACGTTCCGCACCCGATCAATAGGGGGGCTAAACTTGCCTGCGTGTCGGATCGACGGACAGGGGCAGACATGGATCTAGCAACACTGCGCTCTACCGCCTCCTCCATCGAGGACCCGGTCGAGCGCACCCGGTTCCTGCTGCGGGTGATCGACGAGCAGCAGGGATTCATCACCGAGGCGGCCCGGCTGCGCCGCCTGGCGATCCTCGAGGCGCGCGAGGCCGGGCTGACGCAGGAGGAGATCGCACGCGCGCTCGGTCTGACTGCTGGGCGGGTGTCCCAGATGGCCAAGGGCGTCAACTACGTGGTAACTGGGTGGTTCGCCCCCGAGGTCGCCATCGAGCCCACCGTGTCGATCATCGGTAGCCGCTCCAGCACCACGGACGACGAGGTGGTCACGGCGACCGTCCGGGCACTCGGCGAGCTGCTGACCCGGCGGCGCCTGCGTGTCACCCACGGCCCGGCCGGGGTCGGCATCGAGGCCCTGACGTACGTGGCCGACCACCACCGCCCGCCCGAACTGGGCTCGGTCACTGGCGTGTTCGGTCACCCCAATGTGGTCAAGGGCTCCGAGTACGTGCTGGTGGTCGGCGGCGGCCAGGGCACCGAGGAGGAGGTGCGCATCGCCAGCTCGTTGGGCAAGAAGATTCTCCCGATGGCCACCAGTGGCGGCGCCGCCTCGGCGGCGTTCGTCGCCATGCTGGACGACCCGGTGCGACGAGCCTGGATAGGCGACGAGCGCTTCGCTGCGTTGTCCTCCGCCGGCCCGGCGGAGTACGCCCGCCTGGTCGACGAACTGCTGCCGGCCCAGCCCCTTCACGGCGGCCAGCCCTCATGACCGCTACCCACCCCTACGTGCTGGTGAGCTGCGCGATGTCGCTGGACGGCTACATCGACAGTGCCGGTCCCGAGCGACTGCTGCTGTCCAACGACGAGGACTTCGACCGGGTAGACGAGGTCAGGGCGAGCTGCGACGCGATCCTGGTGGGAGCCGAGACGATCCGGCGGGACAACCCGCGCCTGTTGGTGCGGTCCCAGGCTCGCCGGGACGTCCGCGTGGCCGCCGGCCTCACGCCCTCCCCCGCCAAGGTCACGCTCACCCGCAGCGGCCGGCTCGACCCAGCGGCCAGCTTCTTCACCGCGACCGCGGATGGCACCGAGCGGCTGGTGTACTGCCCGACGCCGGCCCTGGAGGTCACAGTGGCGGAGGGGGTGGCCGCCGTTGCAACCGTGGTGGACGCCGGCCCCACGCTCGACCTGCCCGCCGTACTGGCCAACCTGTCCGACCGCGGCGTCCGGCGACTGATGGTCGAGGGCGGCACCAGCGTGCTGACCCAGTTCCTCACCGCCGACCTGGTGGACGAGCTGCACCTGGCGGTGGCCCCGTTCTTCGTGGGCGACAGCCGCGCGCCGAAGTTCGTAGGCGACGGGCAGTTCCCCTGGAACCCTGACCACTGCCTGACGCTGGCCGAGGCGCGGCCGATCGGTGACGTCGTTCTGCTGCGCTACCTCGCCGGGTAGTAGCGCAGCGCTCACGCAGTCCAGACGTCCCACGGGTCCAGGAAAGCGCGGATCGCGCCGGCCTGTACCCGTCGGCGCGGGTGCCGCTTGGTGCCGATAGTGCGCACCGGTGCACGCGGCGTCGCCAGGGATCTACCGTCGTAGGAAGGAATGGCCGATGACCCAGCGAAGGCGGTCCGCCGTGACCAACACCCACCTGGACGCGGCGCTCCAGCGCGCCGGCTGGACTCCCGAGCGCCTCGCCGCTGCGGTCAACGCCCGACTGGAGGTCGACGGGCACCGCGAGCACACGGTGCACCCGAAGACCCCGTGGAAGTGGCTGAAGGGTGTCGCCCCGCACCCGCCGCTGCCCGGCTACATCGCCGACGCGCTGTCCGAGCGCGTCGGCGAGACCCTGCGCGCGGCCGACCTCGGCCTGCTGGGCGCCCAGCGCCAGGACCAGACCGTGCCCGCCGACGACGGGATCGACGCGAGCTACGACGCGGCCGGCGCCGAGACGGTGCTGCGCGAGCTCGGATCACGCGGGGCGACCGACACCCGGCGCTTCACCCTGCTGCGCGGCCCGTCACTGACCCAGCACGCCCACCTGTGGCTGGTCTCCGGGGTGGCGGGCGCCGTCCCACTGGCCGAGGCGACGATCGGCGCGCCCTCCCGCCTGGACGCCTTCCGCGCGCTGATCGAAACGCTGCGCCGCCTGGATGACACCGAGGGCGGGCAGTCGGTACTCCCCTGGTCCGCGCGGGAGACCCACTGGGCGATCGAGGCTCTGCGCTCCACGCCGGAGGCCCGCCGGCCGGCGATGTACCGCATCGTGGCCGAGCTCGCGGAGCTGACCGGCTGGTCCGCGGTGGACGCCGGCCAGCACGCCCTGGCCCAGCGCTACCTGGTGGCCGCGCTGCACGCCTCCACAGCACTCGGCGACCGCGAGCACGGCGCGTACGTGCTGGCCTTGCTCGGGCTGAACGCCTCGCTCGCCGGCCAGCACCGCGAGGCGGTGACCATCTTCGAGTCCGCGCAGGTCGGCCTGCGGGACTCGGCCGCGCCCACCGTCCGGGCGATCGTGACCGGCCTGGAGGCACGCACCCGCGCGGCGGCCGGGGACGCTGCCGGCTTCCGGTCCACCCTCGCTCGGGGCACCGCAATCCTGGACAGCGCCCGCGCTGGCGACGGCCCGCCGTGGGCGTACTGGCTGGCCGAGGGCGCGGAGTTCCCTATGGTGCTCGAGAACGGCCGGGCGCTGACGATGGTGGGCGAGCCGCACCGGGCGGTGGAGATCCTGACGGCGCAGCTTCCCGGCCTCGGCGAGTACCCGCGGGACGTGGTGCTGACGCAGGCGTATCTCGCGGAGGCCCACGCCGCAGCCGGCGAGCTCGACGCATCCCGTACGTACGTCGAGCAGRCACGGCTGGGGCTGACAGGAGGGGTGCAGTCGCCGCGGGCCGCCGCGGTGCTGGCCGCACTGGTGGCGTGACACGCCGGGGCCCCTCGTGCCACTGCTGGCCACGGGCGTGTCCCACTTGACCACCGGATGTGGCCTCTCTCCCCACCGCGTGGCCACTTCGGGGGGTGCCTGGGTGGTCTCGCGGTTACCCTTGCACCAACCGCCCGGATGCCCGGGGCACAGGACGACGTGAGGAGCGGTGAGGCCGATGACGCATCCCGCGGACCTTCCGTACTCCGTGCCCGACCCGCACGAATGGGTCGACGAACCCGAGCCGGGGGCGGAGCGCGCCTTCGACGAGGCGATGGCCGATGTCGAGGCAGGCCGGTCGGTGATCTGTCCGTCCGAAGGCGCCCTCGACGCGCTGCTGGCCGAGCTGGTGGCCGATCCGCACGCCACCCCCCGGGCAAGCTGAGGGCCTGTACGTAGTCCTGGCGTTACCTCTTGGCACGCTTCGCACCGTTTCGGAGCATTGCCACCTAGCGTGACGCCATGCCCACCTTCGAGGCGGCCCCCCGCTTCCTCGCCGACTACCGGCGGCTCCGCCCGGAGCAGCGTGCCGCGTTCGATCGCGCCCGGAAGCAGTTCGTCCAGGGGCTGGCCGAGGGACGGTTTCACCCGTCCCTGCGCGTGAAGTCGTACAAGAGCAGGCCGGGCATGTGGGAGATGAGCTGGGCGGCCGACGGCCGCGCCCTGTGGTCCTATGGCCCGCCGCAGCCCGGCCGCGGCACCGACCCGCACGTGATCTGGGCGCGAGTCGGCTCGCACGACATCTTCCGCGACTAGAACGAGGTTCGCGCCGCGATCGATCTGGATGCCTCGGCAGCTTACGTCGAGCAGGCGCGGGCGGGGCTGGCCGGCGGGGAGCAGTCGCCGCGGGCCGAGGCGGTACTGGCTGGGCTCGTACCTGAAACGGCGGATCAGCTAGTTGGTCGATTGTGGTCGCGCCATGGATCTACCGATAGGTCATACGACGGCCATGATTCCGGGCGTTCCACTTCTTCCGGCAAGAACGTCCCCGCGCTTCCTATCGCCACCGCTACCTGGTCGGCCGTCAACCCTCGCGCCGCGAGCAGCGATGCATCGGTGAAGTTCGCCCTCATCGAGCCACGGGACATGTGGGCATCGGTGAAATTAGCCAAGAACAGCCAGGCGCCAGTGAAATTGGTGTTGAACAACTGGGCATTGGAGAAGTTCGATTGCGTCATCATGGCGCCGGTCAGATTCGCCTTAGACATCCAGGCACGGGTGAGGTTCGTTGTATCCCCCCGGGCGTGAGCGAGGTTCGCCTCGACCAACACGGCCTCGGTCAGGTTCGCCCTGAGTAGATCGGCGTGCGTGAGATCTGCTCCGAGCAGCCAGGCACCGGTGAGATCCGCCTCAGCTAGAACGGCGCGGGTGAGGTTTGCCCCATTCAGATCAGCGCGTGGGACGCCATCGCGAGCAGGAAGGCGTCCGAGCACTGTGAGTGCCGCCTGAACGTCCGTAGTAGGACGCCGRTCGGCTTCAGGGGTCCCGGTGGAAGACAGACGGGTGTGCTCCCGGATGAACGCCGAGAGCACCTCAACCACCGTGCGCTGATCGTCCGGAGAATCCACCGCGATCCGCTCCAGCGCATAAATCCCGCCCAGGCGCACGTCGATCGTGTCCGAGCCGATCTGGCTGATCGCGGTGGCGTACAGCTCCCGAACATGGGTGTTCTCGTTCGCGCGGCGTACTTCAGCGTTGGCCTGCCGCGTCTCGTCGAGTGCGATCAGGGCGCCAGCCACCGCGGTGAGGGCGGCGGCGGCGGTCAGCAGGCCGCCTTGCAACGCAGCCCGCGCTTCCGCCCCGCCGTCAGTGCCCGGCGGGTACATACGGTCCGGAAGATGCCAGATCCCGACGACCGCAGCTACTGCGCCCACTGCGGCGATCCCAGCGACGATCCACAACCATCGCCGACTACTCCGTCGACGCCCTCCCCCGAGATCCGCCATAGGCAGGTTTGTACGCCTCCGCGCTCGCCAGTCACGCTCCGGGTGCTACTGCGCCAGCCGGTCCGCGGCCCTCACGGCGCCTGGGTCCAGTTCCAGGCGTACTTCCACCAGATCCGCTCGGCCAGATACGGCTGATCGGCGCGTTTGATGACCAGGTCAGGACATCGAGGCAGCCCGCAGCATCACCGGCCTGCCGAACCGCACCGCCCGCTGAACCCGGATCCCCGACCGTCATGCCCTAGTTGGGCACAGAGCCTTCCACGATACGGCGGCGAGCACCGCAGTACCAGACGGGCAGGACAGCCCATAATCGGCGGAGAYGCCGCCGAACCACACCAATACCCTGATGCAGTCGCCGCCGGTCAACGCTGTGCTACCGAGTCGAGCGCGGGGCGGAAGAGGAGCGCATGTTCGAGCTGTTTACCGGACGGGCCCGGCGGGTCGTCGTGCTAGCCCATGAAGAGGCAGTACGGCTGCCCCATCCTCACATCGGCACCGAGCACATCCTGCTCGCCCTGATCCGCGAAGGCGAGAGCCTGGCAATCAAGGCGCTGGCCGCCCTGGGCGCCTCCGGCGACGCGATCCGCAGCCGGGTCGAAGACTCCATTGGGACAGGCGATCAACCGCCCCACGGCCACATCCCGTTCACCAAGGGCGCCAAGACCGCGTTGGAGCATTCCCTGCACGAGTCCCAGCGGCTCGGCCACGACGTTGTCGGCCCGGAGCACATCCTGCTCGGCCTGATCAGTGCGAATGATGGCCTCGCCGGCCGTGTCCTGGCGGAAATCGGCGCGGATCTCACCCGGACCCGCGAGGAGGTCTCGCGCCTGGCAGCCGCAGCCGGACCAGCCTCTGGGGACGATCTCGCAGCCATCGAAACCATCGAACGCAGACGACCCGTCCCCCAGTCGCGAGCGGACGAGAACGACACGCTGCAGAGCGAGGTCCAACGCCTGCGCGCCCTGCTGCGCGCACACGGCATCGATCCCGACAGCGAGCCACCGCCCACCTGAACAGGCCGCCGCTGTCCAGGCCGCGCCCGTGGCAAGACAAGAGCGCAGAATACGCGGTCAACTGGTCAGCTCCCAACCCTGGCCACAACAGACCCTCCAGTCCGGCGGGCGATGTACCCGCCGCCCGACACCGTGCACACGCACCCACGCCCTGGTCTGGTTGCTGACTGCAAACTGGCGTGCGTCTGCCGGGACCCCGGTGGGGCGTGCGTAACCAAGCGCCTGGGAGGATCACGGGTCATGGATAGACCCGTGTGGACGCCGACCACCTACGCCAGTGCCGTCTCGGATGTCGATGCCCGGCGGGTCACCGAGAACCACTACATTGAGCTAAAGCTGACCTACGAGCAGACCGACGCCGCTAAGCGCAAGATGGCTGAGCACCTCGCTGCCCTCGCTCTCGATGGAGGCGTACTCATCGTGGGCGTCGACGAGGATAACCTCGGCCGCGGCGTCAGAGTTGTGCCGGTCGAACTCGCCGGGCTCGCCGAGCGAATCGACTCGGCCGCTCTGCACCGCTGTGATCCCCCAGTGGAAATCAGAATCACTCCCCTGGTCGATCCGGCGAATGATATGACTGGCCTCCTCGTCGTAGAGGTCCCCGCCCATCCGTTCGCGCCGATTATGGTCGATAATCGCTATTTCGGACGAGGTGAACGCGGCATCCGTCACTTGTCGGATGCCGAGGTCGTTCGCCTTCACCAGAATCGCACGCTTGAGTCGGTCCATATCGAGAATTCCCTCGAAGCTACCAGCAATGAAACAGGCAAGACTTACCCTCCAGATTCGTCCGGAAGGCTTATTATCGTCGCCGAGCCTGCGCCGTTCCGAGACGCCAGCGTCATGGCCGGCGTCTACGCGAAGAACGACTGGTGGCGGTGGCAGCGAGAAGCCGACACGGCGGCTGCGGCCTACGTGCAGACCCAAGGTTCACGCAGTTCGGCGCTCGCCACCTGCCTCTACGGAGGCACGTTCTCGCCGTTGGAGTACCTGGGCGGGGGTACCAGTCAGGGGCGCCAGCCACGAGGCGTGGCGATCACAGGGGCCGAAGCAACCTCCGGCCGCAGAGGATTCCTGCACCTCGACGAATCCGGCGCACTCAAATTCACAATCAACGGAATTATCGATAAAGATCGAAACAGGCGCGTCCTCGACTGGCATTTCGCCGTTTCTGCAACCGTCTATATCGTTGGCATGTTCGATCAGATCCGCCAGAAGTCGGGCCAACATGGCCAGCTCGATGTTGGAGTCCGTCTAGACCGCTTGAACGGTGTCGTACCGACTCCAACCAGCGCCGACTTTTTTCGCTGGGATTCCGTCACCACCTACAATGCCTCCGACTATCAACGCACCGCCCGAATCACTGTTCCCGAGATGGACGGCGATTTGACAACGGCAATGGACAGGCTCTGGGGTCCGCTCCTGCGCTCCGTGGGGCTCGGAGACCGCCTCGCCGTTTCGTAGCGACAGAGCAGCGCCCGATATCCGGCCGCGTCAGACGTCAGCGGACCGACTCATGACCCAACAGCGGGGTACCCGTCATCGTCTGCACCGGCAGCCCGGGAGGGTCACGTCCGCCGGCTTGCCAGCTCCATTGCACCCGGGTCCAGATCCAGGCGCAGCCGGCTGAAGCGCGCCGGGTGCCGCAGCCGGCCGCCCTCGATCGCGACGTCGACCAGAAACTCGGCCACGACCGGCGCCACCGGCTGGACCAGCACCGGATCGCTGGAGCCCGGGAACGTGGCGAGCCGGCGCAGACGCCTCTGACCGGCCGGGACAATCGCACGCCCGACCTCGCGGGCCGCCGCCCGGGTGAGCCGGACGCTCGCCCCGACGGGCACCAGTCCGCGGTCGGGCACGACGGCACCGAGCAGCAGCGCGCTCGGCGAGCTCGTCGCCCCGGTGACACCGAGGATCACGAGGTCGACCGGCCAGCGGACGCGATACTTCCACCAGATCCGCTCGGCGACGTACGGCTGGTCGGGCCGCTTGATGACCAGACCCTCCAGCCCGGCGGGGAGGTAGTCGTCCATCCAGCCCCAGGCCTCGGCCAGGTCCCCCGTCTGCGGGCAGAGCGTGACCGGCGGACCGACCCCGGCGAGCGCCGCCACGAGGACCTCGCGCCGAGCAGCCAACGGGAGCGGCCTGAGATCCGCGTCGCGGTCGGCCAGCAGGTCGAAGGCGACGAACTGAGCCGGGTACTCGGTCACCCATCGCGCGAGCCCGCGGCCCGCGGTGAGCCGGCGCGAGAGGCTCGCGAAGTCGAGCCGCCCGGCCGCCTGGCCCCARCAGACCGCCTCGCCGTCGACCACGAGTCCGTCCGGCAGCACGCCGGCGAGCGCCGCGGACAGGTCCGGGAAGTAGCGGGTCAGCTCACGCTGGTGCCGCGACCAGATCCGACCCTCATGGACGACCGCGCGGAACCCGTCCCACTTCGGCTCGTACAGCAGTGCGCGACCCCGGGCGCTGGGTGGGACGAGAGTGTCGGTCGGCCGGGCCAGTGCCAGYGGAGGTGGGAGCCGAATCGCTGCCACATTGCTGGGTGTACCCGCGGGTCATCGACAGGGACCTGTCACGACGGCGGGCGATCGAGATCCAGCACTGCTGCGGTTGCTTCGGTTCTTCCGATCGGACGACCGTCGACTTCAGCGAATCCCAGTCGCCAACCGATCCTGGGGCCGAAGACTGGAGTGAACTGGTGAGGAGGAACATTCCCTGCGACGAGTGTGGGCAGCAAGTGGCTCGAGCGATGATCGGCCACCCTGTCAAGTACGTGATTGATCTCCTCACTGCTGGCGAACGGCAGTCGCAGCAGTGCCAGGGGCGCTTTCTCCAGGCGCTCAGCGTATTGACTGAGGTAGCCGAAGCGAGTGTCCACCGAAGTCCAGGATCCGTGCTCGCGACGGATCCGCTCGGTGAGGTCGGGATCGGGATCTTCGGGGACTGACAGCTCATCGAGCAGGCCGACTACCAAGGGCGAGGCCGCCGACGTCTGTCCGGCCAGCAGCTGTGTGGTAGCCCGGTCGGCTACAGCCACGGCGAACGCATACGCGGCATCGAGCGAGGTGGCGTGGATATAGAAGCACCCGTCAGGCGCGTCAGCCCAGACTCGCGCCTCGGCGACCAGCGCGGACCTGCCAGCGGTTTCGAGGGCGCGCCACGTGTGACCGCCCCATTCGGGCCGGACTTCGCCGAGCCACCATGAATTTTCACTTTCCCCCATGGCTCTACCCAATCACAGACCGTGGCGGCCTTTGCGCTCTGCTGGAGCGCAAGCGCGCGTGCCTCCGCCGCGCTACTCCTCGACGGAGACGAATCGGACCGACCGCCAGTTCACGAGGGCGCGGCGCCCGTCGGCGAGGTGGATCTGCTCGACCTCGCAGCGGAAGATCGCTTGCTCGATCCGCTTCCGCTCGGCCTCGGCGTCGACGTAGGCCCCGGAAAGCTCGTACCGCTCGCCGTCGATGATCAGCCACACGCCCACCAGCATCGCACAGACGTTCGACATCCGCGTCACGCTGGCACCACTGACCTGCACATACGTGCCGAGAGCGTGCGCCGGGCCGTGCCCCCACCGGCCGCTGGCGGCCCGGCGCACGCGCTCACGATAGGTCGCCGCGAGGCCGCCCGGTGTTGACCGACCGTGCCCTGATCACCTGCGGGCCGCGCACCTTCGCGCCGACATACCCCGGCACGCTCATCGGCGCGGGAACTCCCGGGGGAAGTCCCGCAGCGCCTTGGTGAGCCCTTCGTGGACAGGCCTGGTCTCGTCCAACATGCCGGCCAGGCCGCGCAGCGTGTAGCCCGACTCAGACAACTGGAGCGTGAGTGCCGCCATGGCCAGCGCCGCCCCCTCCTGGGTTCGCCCGGCGTCGAGGGCGACGACGGCGCGCCGGGCGATGTCGCCCGGCGCTTCGGACTTCTGGGGCGGCACGATGTGCGGTGACATGGCCGGCATCCTCGCCGGTCACCGTGCCGCGCATCCCGCTCGCCTTGCCGTCCCGCAGCACTCCAGTCGAACGACCGTCCCGTCCCGGGCGGCTTTGCCCTACTCCCGGCCGTAGAGCAGCTCCAGGTCCACCCCCGCCGCCCGCGCCAGCGCGAAGGCTGCGGCGTACCGCTCCGGGTCGTGGGCAGCCTCCCGGCCACGCGTCACCGCGCGGGAGACGTTCTGCTGGCTGACCTCGCGCGCCTCGGCCACGGTCACCTGTGGCTGCTGGACGCCGGCGGCTTTCAGGTCCAGGTAGTGCCTCCGGGTGACCAGAGYGATGGCGTCGGCCTGGGCGCGCTTCCAGCGGTCCGGGTCCAGCGCGGCGTAGGCCACCTCGAAGCCGTTGGCCTCCTCCATGAGCACCAAGCTACAACACCACCAGCGTAAAGATCTTGTAGCGATCCCCGCGGGGCGCCTTGATCTAAACAACAGTGATGTAGTGTCGACCTTGTAGACAGACGAACACAGATCGCAAGGAGTCCGCGATGCCCAGTGACTTCATCCCATCCGCGGCCCGTCGCCTCGCCGCGGCGATCGACACCAGCGAGGCGACCGACCTCGCGTTCTCCCTCGTCGGTCCAGGCGTCCTGGGTAAGGGCGATGTGATCGTCAGCCCGGAGCCTGGCGACTACGGCGCCGTGGCCGTCGTCGCTGGCGACGCCGTGTTCCACACCTTCTCCGGCCGTCCCGACGAGGACGCCTACGTGGAGGTGCCTGTGAAGGGCTCCCCTCGCCCGGCTCGCCTCTACGGCGACACGGTCACCGTCTACGCCCCCGCCGCTGCCGAGTCCTGACCGCGTTCGCCCGTCCTCGCCCACCGCCCCCGGTGCCGCACCCGCGGCCCGGGGGTCTCGTCGTGCATGGACGGGGTGGTCACGCCGAGCAGGCACCATTGGTGGCGATCTGTCTGTACACGGAGGTGAGCTGTCATTCTCGGCACGCTGCTCGGCGTCCTTCTCGGTGGCGCCCTGTCGACCGCTGGCGGCCTGGCCGCAACCCTGCTCCAGGCCCGGATGGCCCGCCGCGCGGTTATCCGGGACCGAGCCGAGGCCGCTGCGGGCGAGATCCTCGATCTGCTCGACCGGGCTGATGTCCTGGCGGAAGACAGCCTGCTCGGGAGAGACCGCGACTACGAGGAGCGAATGGGGCCGATCATCGCGGGAGCGCGACGGCACATCCTCGACCTCGACGACGCCGAGGTGCGCCGGCGGCTGGCGTTCGTGATCGAGATCCTGTACCACTCCGACTACGCACATATGCCCGGGGAGCCCCACACCGTGCTCTGGGACATCGTGTTCGAAGGTCGGGGCGTGCTGGGCGCACACCGTCGCGGAGAGAAGCTGCCGGCCGAACCAGATGTGCTTGACCGGTATCGCGCGGGCCTGGAACGCCTGGCAACGGAGCGCGAGGAGCGCCGAGCCCGGCGCGACGAGGATCAGGGCGACTGAGGTCAGCCGGCCACCGCGTGCGCGTCGCCGGCGCCCCAGCGGTCCGGCCGCCCCGAGGTGTTCCCCGCGTGGTGGTGCCAGATCCACGTCCGCTCCGGCAGGTGCACGATGCGGGCGCCGGCCGCCACGCACCCGAGGGTGAACCGCAGATCCTCGCCCCCGTGCGGCGCGCTGAACCCCACCTCGCGGGCCAGCTCGGTACGTACTAGCACGGTGATCGTGGTGTCGTGGGGTTCGGCGTTCTTCCAGGGCACGCCGAACCAGTGCTCGTGCGGGTTGGTACCGCCCACCGTCCGCGGCCAGGAGTACACGTAGTCCGCGCCGGTGTCGGCCGCGCAGGCGCCGAGCTCCATAGGTGCTGCGGCAGCAGCTCGTCGTCGGAGTCCAGGAACGCCGTCCACTCCGTGCGCACGGCTTCCACCGCCCGTGCCCGGGTCGCCCACGCGCCGGCCCGGTCCAGGTCCACCGCCACGCTGACCGCCGCCGGCGTGACCGTCTGGCACCACGCCGAGCGCACGGCACGGTCGAGCAGGCCCGAGCGCAGGCGAGGCGGGTGCGTGGGGATCGCGACGGTTACCCGCACTTCGGCCTCACACAGTCACCGGGCGCATGCGGTCGAGGCGTGCCCAGCACAACGCCGCCAGCAGCGCGTCGTCCACCGGGTCGTGCGGGGTGAGGTCCGCCCGGCCGCAGAAGGCCCGCCGGTCGATGTCCGGGTCGAATCCCGCCATCCACAGCGCGCTGGCCAGCTCGTGCAGCGGGTAGGGCCCTCGGTTCCAGCGCTTCGCCGGAGCTCGCTCGACGCAGGCCCGGAACAGCCCGGACTCCACGGGCATCTTCACGTCGGCCACCGCCGAGGCGCGCTCCTCGCCCCGGTAGCCCTCCCAGAAGCCCCAGAACGCCTCCAGCAGCTCGGCCCGGGACGGGTAGCGCGGCAGGTTCACCACCGGAACCACGTGCTCGCGGGTCCAGTCGTCGGTGACCTCGCCAGGCGAGAGCTGCCCGCGGAACGTGGCGGTGACCGTGCCGGACTCGGGCTCGAGCACCACGGCCCCGATCGCCCATACCAGGCCGTAGAGCCCGTTGGTCTCGGCGTCGACGGCGAAGATCGGCGGCATGCCCGGCACGGTATCGCCCGCACCGCCTCGCCCCATCTCGCCACACCGACAGTCGGTCCCGGTGTGACGAGAGGGGCGGAACGACCGGTGCGAGTTGGAGCGCGTGGTGCACCCGATTGCCGACAGTGCGTCCCCCACGTAACGCACTGGGGTCATGATGGATAGGTGACCGTGCGACGCCCCCCGCGCCCCATCCTCGATCACAGGCGCCTCCTGGTGGACGGCACCGCCTACCTACAGGCGGCCACCGACGCCATCGCCAAGGTGGACCCGAACAAGCTCGACCAGGCCGGACTGCTGGCCTACGCGCAGGCCTGCGCGACCGTGGCACTGGCCGGCCGAGTGGACGATCTGCCCGAGCAGATCGGCCACGAGCTCAGATAGGGCCACCTGGGCCGAGGTCGTCCGGCACATCCCGCACCAGCCGGATCATGAAACCCCCGCGCTCCGGCGCCACCTGGTACAGCCGCATGGGTGGCCGACCTGCCAGCGCACTGAGGAGCCCGAGCAGCACGTCCGCCCCGGCGGCGCCGGACCTGATCCGCACGGTGGCGCCATGGTCATCCTCCTCCACCACGTACGGCGCCGGCTTCTCGTACCGAGGCTCGGGCGGCTGGCCGGTGCACATCGCGGCGACGGCAGGGAAGGGGTGAGATGATTTTGATGGCACGGGCGGTCCTCTCCTGACCGTTCGCACTCGGCCCCGTCTCGGTGGTGACACACCGGGCGGGGCCGCGCCATGTGTAGTGGACCGCTCACGGTAGCCGATTACCGTACGGCCGTACACCACGGCCAGCCGGTACGCCCCTCCGGTTCTAGCGTCCGGGTGCGTGGCTGAGTCCGGCAGGGACAAGGAGTGGATACACAGGTCAGACCTGCGTGACCTGGTCGGCATCGACCAGCTCCGCGACCTGTTGGGCCAGGCCCGCCGGGACTTCCGCCGCGGCGAGCGGGTGGCCCGCTCCTACRCCGTCGAGGTGGCCAACTCCAAGGGGTTCCCCGACCCCGTGGTGGCGCACCCGAGCGCGGCGGACCCGCAGATCCGCTTGTGGCTGCGCGCGGATGTGGAGGGGTGGCTGGATCGCAACCGGCCCGGCTGGAGCGACCCGCCGGACCGGTGAGGTCTACGCCGCCGGCCGCCTCGGCCTGTACCCGCGGCGGGCCTGTCCGTTCCACCGGGGCACCGTCCGCGTGGTGAGCGCTGGCGGATTGACCGGCCAATGCGCCACCGCGTCCGCACCCAGCACCCGCTCCAACTCCGCGCGCAGCCCGCGGGTGGCGGCCACCCGCGGGCCTAGCTCCGTCAGCGTCCAGCGCCCGGCCTCCCCGAGCACGCGCACTCGCACCGGCCGGTGCCCCGGGTGGGCCTCCAGCGCCACCCGCAGCTTCTCCACCAGCTCGTCGGTGACGGCGTCCGCCTCCAGCGCGAGCCCGACCGGCCCGTCGTCGGTGGTCGCTCCGGGGTCGAGCACGGTGAGGGCGTCGGCCACCACGCTGACCGCCCCATCCCGCACGCTGACCCGCCCGCGAATCGAGACCACCGCGTCGACGGCGAGCTGGTGTGCGCACTCCTGGTAGGTCCGCGAGAAGAACAGCACCTCCGCGATCCCGCCGAGGTCCTCCAGCGTGACTGGCGCCCACGGGTTGCCCGAGGACTTGCTCACCTTGCGCTCTACCGCCGAGATCAGCCCGGCGATGTGCACCTCCTGCCCGTCCCGGGTGGACTCCTCCAGGTCTGCCAGCGCCACCGTGCTGTGTCGCTCCAGCAGCTCCTGCGCGCCGTGCAGCGGGTGGCCCGAGACGTAAAGCCCAAGCATCTCCCGCTCGCGGGCCAGCAACTCCGCGGTCGGCCACTCCGGACCGGTCAGGTCGACGCTCTCCCCCGGACGCGCCGGCGCGTCCTCGCCGAGCTCGGCGGCGGTCTCCGCGAACAGGTCGAGGTGTCCGGCGTCCTCGTACCGCTTCGCGGGCACGGCCGCGGCGATCACCGCCTCGTGAGCGCCGAACAGCGGGCGGCGGTGATGCCCGAGCGAGTCGAACGCCCCAGCCTGGACCAGTGAGGACACCGCACGCTTCGTGCAGGCTGTCGCCCCGGCCTTGTCCAGGAAGTCCGCGAACGAACCGAACGGCCCGCGCGCGTTCCGGGYGACCACGATCGCCTCCACTACGCCCGATCCGATGCCGCGCACGGCGCCGAGGCCGAAGCGCACGGTCCCGGCGGCCGGGGTGAAGTCCAGCTCGGAGGTGTTGACGTCCGGCGGTAGCACCTTCACCCCCATCCGCCGGCACTCCGCCAGGTAGACCGCCATCCGGTCCTTGTTGTCCCCCACCGAGGTCAACACCGCGGCCATGTACTCGGCCGGATAGTTGGCCTTCAGGTACGCCGTCCAGTACGACACCATCCCGTAGCCGGCGGTGTGGGCCCGGTTGAAGGCGTAGTCCGAGAACGGCACCAGGATGTCCCACAGCGTGCCGATCGCCTCGTCGGAGTAGCCGCGCTCCCGCATGCCCGCGGAGAACGGCTCGAACTCGGCGTCGAGTACCTCCTTCTTCTTCTTGCCCATCGCGCGGCGCAGCAGGTCGGCCTTGCCGAGGGAGTAGCCGGCGACCTTCTGCGCGATGGCCATGACCTGCTCCTGGTAGACGATCAGCCCGTAGGTGTCGTCGAGGACGTCCGCGAGCGCCTCTGCCAGTTCCGGATGGATCGGGCGGATCTCCTGCCGGCCGTTCTTCCGCTCGGCGTAGTCGGTGTGGGCGCCGGCACCCATCGGGCCGGGCCGGTACAGCGCGAGTACCGCGGAGATGTGCTCGAACTCGCTGGGCTCCATCGCACGCAGCAGCGCCCGCATCGGCCCGCCGTCGAGCTGGAACACCCCGAGCGTCTCGCCGCGGGACAGCAGCGCGAAGGTCGCCGGATCGTCCAGCGGCACCTCGTCCAGGGCGATGTCCTCGCCGCGGGTGCGCCGGATGTGGGCGAGCGCGGCCTCGATGATCGCGAGGTTGCGCAGGCCCAGGAAGTCAATCTTGAGCAGGCCCATGGCCTCGCAGGTCGGGTAGTCGAACCCGGTGACCGTCGCACCATCGTCGCGGCGCCACACCGGCAGAACGTCCACCAGGGGCTCGCGGGACACAATCACCCCGGCGGCGTGCACGCCGGCCTGGCGGATCAGCCCTTCCAGCCCGGCGGCGGTGTCCAGCACCTGGCCGACCGTCGAGTCCGCCTCACGCATCGTCCGCAATGCGGCGGCCTCGCCGTATCGGGGGTGCTTCGGGTCGTCGACGGCATCGAGCGGCACATCCTTGCCCATCACCGCGGGAGGCAGGGCCTTCGTGATCCTGTCCCCCACCGCAAATGGGAACCCCAGCACGCGGGCGGCGTCACGCACGGCCGCCTTGGCCTTGATGGTGCCGAAGGTGATGATCTGCGCGACCCGGTCGTGGCCGTAGCGGTCGGCGACGTAGGCGATCAGCTCGCCGCGCCGGTGCTCGTCCACGTCCAGGTCGATGTCGGGCATCGAGGGCCGTTCGGGGTTGATGAACCGCTCGAACAGCAGCTTGTAGGTGATCGGGTCCATGCCGGTGATCCCCAGGGCGTAGGCCACGATCGACCCGACCGCGCTCCCACGGGCGTTCACCCGGATGCCGCGCTCGCGGGCCTCCCGGGTGATGTCCGCGACCAGCAGCATGTACGTCTCCAGCGACCGGCCGCAGATCACGTCCAGCTCGTAGGCGGCACGCTCGCCCCGGTCGGCCGGCACGCCGCCGGGGTAGCGCCGGGCGAGTCCGGCGGCCACCTCCGCGCGCAGGTGGGACTCCGGGGTGGCCCCGGCCGGCAGCGGCACCGCCGGCATCAGGTCCCGGTGGGCGAACACCTCGCCGTAGTCGCCGATCATCTCCGCGACGAGCAGCGTGCTGTCGGTGGCTCCAGGAACCTGGTCGTCCCACAGCGCCCGCATCTCGCTGGCGCTCTTGAGGTAGTAGCCGTTGCCGTCGAACCGGAACCGCTTGGCGTCGGCCAGCTTGCTGCCGGACTGCACGCACAGTAGCGCGTCATGGGCCCCGGCCTGGTCCCGTGTGACGTAGTGGCTGTCGTTGGTGGCCAGCGGGCGCARCCCGAGCCGGCGGCCGATGTCGAGCAGGCCGTCCCGCACGCTGCGCTCGATCGCCAAGCCGTGGTCCATCAACTCCAGGAAGTAGTGCTCCCGACCGAAGATCTCCAGGTACGTCTCGGCCGCGCGCAGGGCCTCGGCGGTCTGGCCGAGCCGTAGCCGGGTCTGCACCTCCMCCGACGGGCAGCCGGTGGTCGCGATGATCCCGCCCGCGTGCGCGGCGATCACCTCTGCGTCCATGCGCGGCTTGCGGTAGTAGCCCTCGGTCCAGGCCGTCGAGGACAGCCGGAATAGGTTCCGCAGACCCTCGGCGTCGCAGGCCAGCATGGTCATGTGCGTGTAGGCGCCGGCGCCGGAGACGTCGCCGCCCTCGCCGTACTGGTCGGTGGAGCGCTGGTGCGCCCCACCCCAGAACACCGGGGCCTTGTGCTCGCGGCCGGCCGGGGCCACGTACGCCTCGATCCCGATGACCGGCGTGATCCCCGCTTTCGTGGCCGCGCGGTGCAGGTCGTAGGCGCCGGACATGGTGCCGTGGTCGGTCATACCGACCGCCGGCATGCCGAGCCGGGCGGCCTCGGCGACCAGATCCTTGATGCGGGCGGCGCCGTCGAGCATGGAGTGGTCGGTGTGGACGTGCAGGTGGACGAACTGGCCGGCGTCCCTGGTGGGGGTCTGCATGAGGTCCTCCTCGCCCGCCCTGCCCACCCGGGCGCGGAGGGCACCTGGATGGGCGGAGGCGAGTCGGTGTGCGGTCAGGCGCCGCTGTCGAGGTCGGGGGTCTCGGCACCGAACGCGGCGGCGGAGGCCGCGTCCAGATTGGTGTTCACCMAATCGCGGTACTTCTCGATGGCCTCCGGGCTCTCGAAGGAGAAGCCGTGGCCGGCGAAGGAGACGGTCACCAGCCCGAGGTCGTCGCGCTCGTCGTCGTGGAAGCCTCGCCGGGCGTAGATCTCGCCGCCATCGCCCAACGATGAAACGCCATCCGAGCGCTCGAACGGCTCGGACTGAAACACTTCGAGGTGCCGCCGGTAGTCGCTCATGGTGCTTCTCCTGTTCTCGGCGCCTGTGCGCCGTTCGGGGGTCGGATGTGAAAGATCGGGCCTGCGGTCAGTGACCCGCAGCGCCGTGGGCCTCGCCCTCGTCCTCGTCGCCGTCGTCTGGCAGCTCCGCCCGTCCCGCGTCGGTCAGGTCCACGCGGCCGAAGAACGACGGCGGCTCGGCCAGCAGACCGGCCCGGGTGGCCGCCCGCGCGGAGGTGGACACGTTCCGCCGTTGACCGCCCAGGCCTCCGGGTCCGGGCGGTACAGCAGGCGGCCCTCGTCGGCCGCGCGCAGGACGCTCAGGCGCTTCTCACTGATCACGGCTGTCGGCTTCCTCGTCGGCGTACATCCAGCGCTCGCCGTCCCGGGCCACGCGCCGAGTCGGCCAGTCGCTGCGCTGCGGGCCGTTGCGGCCCTGGTCGAACTGCGTGGCCTGGACCCACTGCCCCTCGGGCAGGTTGGTCAACTCACCATGGAGTCGCTGCGCGGCCTCCTCGGGGCTGCGGCCGAGCCCCAGGGCTCCCCATTCGGACTGGCCGTCGGTGATGGCGATGCCAGGCAGCCACAGGCCGTGGGGGAAGTAGTGGGTCGGCTTGTAGTCCTCCCGGATGCCGCCCCCTCCCGTCGAGAGAGCGGCCAGCTCGTCCAGCGAGGCGCGAGCGTCCGTCATCGCCCCACCTCGCCGGCCAGGAGCTGGCGCGCGACGCTCAGTGCCTCATCGCGTTCCCAGTAGAAGTCGTCGGTGGGCTCCGGGTCGCGTACCCACCCGCTCGTGCGGCCGTACAGCGTCCGCCCGCGCCCAATCGTCCACTCGCCTCCGCCTGCCGGCTTCACCTCGACCGACGGCGGTGGCTGGCCCTCGATCCAATGGGCGCGGCTGTCGCCGATTCGGAACTCGACTGCGGCGTCGAGGTCGCGGAGCAGCAGAGTTATCCCCCGCACGTCCGGCATCAGGGTGCCTACGGGCAGCCCGTGGTGCCGGCTGGCGTCCGCCAGCGCCCGCGCGAGCACGTCCTCGACGGCCTGGCCGGCGCGGGCCGCGCGCACCACGAACTCGGAGATCGCGGCGGCGTGGTCCACCTGGACTGTGGCGTCGGCGGTGGCGAATGTGCCCATGCCGTAGTCGAAGTCGACCTGCCGCCCGGTGAGGCTCTCGGTCTTGCCCCCGTGGCTCTGCTGGATGGTCTGCTCAGGGTGGACCGCGACAACGAGGCCGCTGCCGCCCATGTTCTCGAAGCCGCCGCCGTATGCCTCCGCCTCCAGCGGCGTCGGGGGCCGGCTGATGTGCACGTACTCGCCCACGAGGCTGCTCAGGTTCGCGAGGTCGACACTGGTAACTGGCGGCGTGGTGGGCGCTGGCTTCTTGGGTTGGGCCATGGCGGCCTCGCTTCCTGGCTGGAGCAGTGGGGGCGGGCCGAGGTGCGCGAACCGGTCGATCCGCGCACCTCGGAGGGCGGATGGATCAGAAGGGCGGCTCGTCGCTGTCGTAGCCGCCCGCGGGCATCGACCACGGGTCATCCGAGGTGCCGGCGCTGCCGTCCGACCGCGGGCCGCGGGGCTGCCGCTGCGCCTGCTGCCGGCCGCCGCCGTTCTGGTTGCCCTGGCCGCGCTCGGTCCTGGTGACCTGCGCGGTGGCATACCGCAGCGACGGGCCGATCTCCTCGACATCCAGCTCGATGACAGTGCGCTTCTGGCCCTCGCGGTCCTCGAAGTTGCGCTGCTTGAGCCGGCCGGTGACGATGACCCGCGAGCCCTTGACGAGGTTGGACGCCGCGAGGTTCTCGGCGGGCTGGCGCCACAGCGAGCAGCGCAGGAAGAGGGCTTGGCCGTCCTTCCACTCGTTGCTGCCCTTGTCGAAGGTGCGCGGGGTGGACGCGACGGTGAAGCYGGCAACCGCGGCGCCGTTCGGGGTGAATTTGAGCTCGGGGTCACTGGTCAAGTTCCCGGTGACGGTGATCGAAACTTCTCCGGCCATGTGGATCTCCTTCGGTGGCGGTGGGGGTGGTGTCCCGCGAGGCGGTCTCGCGGTCAGGCTTCGAGTGCGAACAGGTCGATGGGCCCGTCGTCGGCGAGCAGCGGGCGGTTGGACCAGAGGACTTCGACGGCGCTCGTCCCCGTGCCTCCGGCACGGTTGGTGGTCGGCCGGGTCACCGACATCGAGGTGCGCCACCAGTCGCCGTACAGCTCGGCGTACAGGTCGGAGTCGTAACCGCTGAGCAGTACGGCGCCGCGGCACTTACGCAGGACCGCCGCGAGAGCCCGGTGATTGTCTGGTTCCGAGGAGTCGTGCCAGTAGTCACTGGCTCGCTGCCCGCCGCCGGCTGCCAGGCTCGATCGGGTCTCGGCGAGATAGGGCGGGTCGGCATAGATTGCTGTACGCGGTCCGTCGTAGGCGGGGATTAGCTCGAGCGCGTCACGGTTCTCTACGACGACGCCGCGGAGTCTGTCCGCAACCTCGTAGAGGCGGTCAGCGAGATCCGCGACCTGTGCGGCCTGGGAGCGCCGCCCCTGACGATGGCCGTTGGACCACGAGCCAGGGCGCCCTCGGGACAGGCCGTTGGCGTTGAAACCCTGACTCGCTCGGACGAAGACCCTGCGGGCCCGCTCAAGGTCGTCTACGTCCTCATCGAGGCGGGCAGCCCGGTACTCCTCTCGGGAGTACGGGCTGAGTCGGCAGGCCCGGACAAGCTCGTTCGGGCGGTCGCGGAGCATCTGGAAGAACGTGACCACGTTGCCATCCAGGTCGTTGATGACTTCGTGCGCCGCTGGCGTCTTGGCGAACAAGACGGAGGACGAGCCGCAGAACGGTTCGACGTAGACCTGGTGTGCTGGCAACAGCGAGGCGATCCAGGGGGCGAGCCTCGATTTACCCCCGTAGTAGGGGAAGGGCGGCTTCATGCCGCAGGCCAATGAAAGCGCCGACACGCGGATCCCGCCAGATGGCGTGATTTCCACACGAACATGCGCGACACTGCCGCCGGTCGTACTCGCCCCGTCCGCAGCCCCTTCAGAAAGGACGCCACCGTGCCCGAGCAGGCTCCCCGTCGCAGCATCGAGTCCTGGGCGCATGAATTGCCCGTCAGCTTCGTGGAATGCCGCACCATGGGGCACCGCTGGCAGCCGCACACCGCCACCTGGGACCGCGAGGCGCGCGCTTACCACGTCATTCATGCCTGCGACCGCTGCGACACCCACCGCAAGGCCTGGTGGACTCGCAACGGCGAGGTCACCTCGGCCGGCTACGACTACCCCGAGGGCTACCTCACCCGGGACGTCGGCTACATCGGCGCGGATGGCCGCGGCGTCCTGCGCACCGAGTACCTTGCCCGCCTGTTCAACGCCACGCCGCGGCGCGCTGGCGCGGAAGCCAACGGCTCCGCAGGCTGAGGCCCGGCCCGAGCAGGGAAGCGGCGGCTTCATGCCGCCGCCTTACGCAGCTCGGCCGCGCGTCGTTGCACGGTGCGGACCGAGATCTTCAGCCGCCGGGCGGCGGCGAGCTGGGACATCCCGGTGGCGAGCAGGCGGTCGATCGCCTCAGCCCGCTCGGCGACGGTCAGGTACTCGGGCGGGTCACCGGCGACGGCGCGTTCTACCGCGATCTCGTCGACGTAGGCCTCGCCGCGCCAGCAGGAGAGGCAGAACACGGCGCCATCGGTCCGGGTGCGCAGCTCGTGGCCCTCGTGCTTAGCGAGGTACTCCTCGCGGCTCGGCCGCCGCGAGGAGGCGCACAGGCGCTCGCAGGCGCGGCAACGCCGCTTTCCCTTTGGATCGAGGTAGCCGTGCTCGGCATAGGGGTGGTCGTGGTAGCAATGCGTCCGCGGTACCTCGCCGAGGTTGCGCCACCTGTGTCCGTGTCTGATCCTGCGGATCGTCTCGACCGAGACGCCGTACAACGGGGCGAGGTCAAGGTTGCTCGCGCCAGCGGCGATGAGCTCCCGGATCTCCACGACATCGGCGACCGTGAGCTTGGCGTTGGGGCGGCTCATGCTGCCCACCGCTCCCACACCGTGATGCCGGCAGCCCGCGCCAGCTCCATGCAGCCCCAGGTGCCGTGGGTGGCGTGCCCGGCCGGCAGCAGCACTCCGCCGAGCCCGTAGCACGGCCCCGACTGCCTGCACAGCACGCAGTAGGCGACGACGCCGTTCGCGCCGAGCCTGACCATGCGTCCGTTGCGGAGATGTCCGGCGATCGGGCCGTTGATCCGCCACTCGGCTGGCGAGACGGGGTGCTTCTCGTGACCGACGCCAGGATTCCGCTCACACCAGGTGCGGACGTGTCGGTCAGCGCCCGAGGCGTCGCCGTGCACCACGGTGAGCTGCTGCCCCCTGGACTGGGCGAGCGCGCGCACCCTGTCCAGGTCCGCCCACACGCGACGCGGGTCGCGCCACACGCGGGCGCCTGTGGCCAGGATGCGCATCACGGCACCCACACGACCCGGCCGCGCCGGGCGTAGTAGTCCCACACCTCACGGGCGGGGCGGCCCAGCGAGCGGCGCGAGATCGGCGGGGCGAGCACGACCAAGCCGTCACGGACGACAAGGCCGAACGTGGCGTACGGCAGCAGGACGACGATCATGCCGACGCCCCACGGACTCCGGCGGTCACACGGTCGTAGGCGCGCAGGTCATCCGGCTCCAAGGGGCCGGTGTCGGCCACGCCGAGGATGTCCTCGGGCCGCACCAGCACAGAGCGCAGGTCGTTGTGGTCCACCCACCAGCCGCGCCCGGCCGCGTCCGCGGCCAGTACCTCGGCGGCGTGGGTTCCCCAGCCGGAGGCCCACACCAGCTCACCCTTCGAGCGGTAGGTGCCGCCGAACTGGCGGTGCGCGGCCTCGTCCGTGATCTCGAAGGCCATGATGTGGCCGACGATCAGCGCGTGCGGGCCGGGGGCGCGCGGGACGCTCAGCCGGTCGTTGCGGCCCACGACCTCGCGAATGCGGGTCACGCCGGTGGGGATGGACAGGTCTGTGGTCATCAGCGATCACCCGCCGCGCTGATCCACGCCTCGGCCTCAGCCCGCGCGGTCTCTACCGGTCCCTCGAAGCCGAAGCGGGCGACCGCCTTGCCGGTGTCGTCGTCGACGACCCAGACGCGGGAACCGTCCGAGATCCTCCAGCCCGGGTCGTGGATGCGGTACCGACCGCGGTCCCCGCACTCGGGTGTCCGGATGTAGTTGACGAAGATCCTGGTCTCCGTGAGCGCCTTCCCGAGGACCTCCTCGCGGCGGTGCCAGCCGCGCAGGCTGTGCTCGCTGGCGTAGGCGTCCGTGACCGCCCGGTGCTCGCGCTGATCCTCCGGGTACCTGCGGGAGTGGTACTCCGCTGCGGCCAGGGCGTCCATGATCTGCTGGTGCGAGGCGCCAGAAGCGATAAGCCGCTGCGCCTTCTCTGCTGCCTTGTCCGCGTCACGCAGGTGCAGCTCGCGCAGGTAGGTGCCCATGGCGCCCGGGGACCATTCGAGGTTGGGCCGGTGGAGCAGCTCGCCCAGGTCGCCGGCGTACCGCAGGGTGCTCACGACTCGCCCCCGACTCGCGCCCACGTGCTCGGGGTCACGTCGCGGACGGCCAGCTCCCAGCCGTAGTAGTTGTCATGGACCGCCCGGCGGGCGGCGTCGTGGGAGCCGTAGTAGTAGTGGTGGCCGTCGCCGTCACGCACGCCCCAGTCCAGGCGCCGGTGCCCCTTGCCGCGACGCGCGGCATCGACATCGGCGTCGGTGGGCTCGCGCCAGTCCCCGTAGTCGATATCCCGCACCACGCGCTCGTACGGGGCAGTGCTGGTCGGGTTCGCGAGCTGGGCCCACCTGTCCTCGGCGCGCTGAGGCCCCCACGTTTCGCCGCCCTTGACCTCTTCGGCGAAGACCTCCACGGGGTACTCGGGGTCCTCGATCCAGGGCCGGCCCTCGCGGACCTGGATCGGGTCCAGATCGGTGTAGTGGATACCGTGCTCGCGGATGACGGGAAAGCTCATGCCGCGCTCCTGGCGGGGGTCAGTCCGATGCGCTGGTTGAGGAAGCCGTCCGGAAGGGTGCGCCCCGGGCGCGGCACCACCCGCGTAACACCGAAGGCGTCGAACCCGCACCACGGGTCGAGCTCGCACGTGGCGCGGTTGGCGCGGTCGACGTTGGCCTCGGCGTCCTCGCGGGTGTCGTAGGGGCCGAGCAGGCAGCCCGTCGCGCGACCGCGAAGCACGGTGACGTAGAAGGCCTCCATCACGCAGCCTTCCGGGCCGGCGCGACCGCCTGGCGAATGAGCGTGAGGACGTGGGTGTAGTTCGGGTCCGCCGGATTGGTGATCATGAGGGTGGCGTGCTTGCGCGGGTCGGCGTCGGTCTTGGCCAGGCCGATGTGCACCATTTCGCCGCCAGCGGCGTCCAGCGCGTCCGCCAGGTACTTCGCGTTGAGGTGCAGCGGGATCTCCGGGCCGCTGTAGTCCGCCTCGACCGTCTCGCGGGCCTCCCCGGCCGCCGAGGCGCCAGCAAGCTCCAGCTCGCCAGTCCGGAAGACCAGGTCCATGCGGATGGCCTTGACCTCGTCCCGCTTCGCGGCAGGGTCCACGCGCCGCACCGCGTCCCGCAATTCGGCCCGGTCCACCTTCGCCGTGAGCACGGGCTTGGCGATGGCCAGTGTGTTGGCGTACGGCGCCGCGACCCCCATCACCGTGCCCGCGCTCACCACCCGGCCCGGCCAGCTCAGCCCGAACCGGCGCGCGCCCTGGGTGGCCCTGCTGACCGGGTCCAGGTGCAGCGTGGCCTCGCCGGTCTTCGGCAGGCCCTGGGCGATGTCGACCAGGGCCGCCGGAAGCAGCACCCCGGCATCGCCGGTGTAGTCCAGCACCGGCTCGAAGGTCACCCGCGCCACTGCGAGGCGGCGCCGGTCGGTGGCGGCCAGGGTGAGCGTGTCCGAGGTGTCCAGGGAGATGGAGCGGAACGGCGGGTCGGCCTTGGGGTCTCCGACACCGGGAGCCACCCGGGCCACCGCGTCACGCAGCGCCTCGGCCTTGACCTTGCCGATCTCCTCCGGCACCGCCATCACCTGCGGCCAGACCAGGGGCATGGTGTRCGCGTGCAGGGTCATTGCCCCGCAGGTCAGCGTGAGGGTGGTGCCCTCCAGGTCGAGCGTGACCGGGGCCTTGCGCAGGCGCCCGGCCACATCTGCGACCAGCTTGGCGTGCAGGATCGCATCGCCCGGGGCGTCCACGGTGGCCTCGACCTCGGCCGTGGCCCAGACGTCGAAGTCCGTGCCCTGGAGGGTCAGGCGGCCGTCCTCGGCAGTGATGTGGAAGGCGGACTGCACCTGGCTGGCGTCGCTGTAGTGGCGCACCTTGCCCAGCCACGCGACCGCGTCCGCGAGGTCCTGGGCGGCGAGGGTGGCCCTCATGCCGCACCAGCCAGTGGCATCTCAGTGCCGGCGGTCTCGGTGGCCTTCGCGGCAGCAGCGGCCTTCGCGGCCTCGGCGGCCACTTCGGTGTCGAAGCGGGTCTGCACCCACTCCGGCACGACGCGGCGGATGTACTCCGGAACCTTGGGACGCTCCAGCAGCTCCTTGAACCCCTCGTAGGCCTCCTCCCGCTCCTTGTCCAGGTCCGCGGGGGTCAGGTAGTTCTCGTTGACCGCGTCCGCGAGCCGCTGCGCGAGCGAGGAGCGGGTGGAATGGTCCGCGCCCCGGGTGAGCGGGTGGTCCTCCAGCACCTCGTAGGCCGCGTGGTAGCCAGGGTCGGCGATGTCGGGAAGAACGGGCGGGGCGGTCAGCAGGTCCAGCGGGTTGGTCACGCCTGACTCCTTCACGGTCGAGGGTCTCGTCTTACTCCCTCACAACGGCAGTATACGTCAGTATGAAGAGAGAAGCAGAGAGACAAAAGAACTGGCGGGTGCGTCGTCGAGAAGCTCGCAGGGCACCCGCCGGCGGGGGTCAGGCGTAGGGGGCGGAGGTCCTCACAGGGGTCCTCCCGGGCCGGTCAGGACATCCTCGACGTAGGCGAAGCCCAGGTGATCCACGGCTTCCTCGGCGTCCGCGGGACACATCAGCACCGGCTCGAGCACGGGAGCACCGACGAGGGCGGACGGGTTGGTGCGGCCGGCCACCGCGACTACGAACCGCTCGCCCGGGGCCAGGCAGCGACCGTAGGCGCAGACCTCCTCGCCACCGGACATCGTCATGCCGCCCATCTCTCTGCCTCGTGGAGAGCCGGTGCCGACCTGGCCTGGGCAACGATTTCGACCATCGGCAGCCCGTGACGGAAGTCGTGGCCGATGCGCGCCTCGACGGCCGCGTATTCGGCCGCCAGTTCGGGGTTGAGCTGCGCCGAGCGGACGAGCGCCGAGCGGGAGGCAAGCACGCAGAAGCGGCATGACAGCCGAGGCATCCCCGCGGCGTACGCGGGGTGCGGGCGGGTGCCGGCCGTCGCGATCCGCTCCCAGACCTGCGCCGTCGTCCAGCCGTGGATCGGCAGCCACTCGTCGACATGCCGCCGGCCGTTGGACGCCCGGTCGTCACGCCGGAACGGCTCCCGCCGGGCACGGGCCGGGGACTCCTCGGCGCGGAACCCGAAGACGTTCAGGATGCGCACCGGACGACCGAGATGCTGGCGCTCGCGCACCAGCGCCGTCATGAGCCGGTGGGACGGCGCCCGCTTGTGGTCGGAAGTGCAGTACCGGCGAGCGGCGTCCGGCCACCGGCCTCGGCCCTCGATCTGGTCGAGCAGATCCTGCGGTCGCCGCTCGCCCGTGACGCTGTCGACGATCTCGCGCCGAACGATCCGGATCGGGAGCCCGTAGTGGGCGGCGTGTTCGGCCGCAAGCTTCCGCGTTCCCGGCCACTCCATTCGGCCGAGGTCGGCGTGGACCACGATCACCCTGTCCGTGACCCCGGCATCGCGGGCCGCCTGCGCGACCACGTCCAGCGCGGCCTGCGAATCCTTGCCCGCGCTGGAGTTCGCCAGGATCAGGTCGTAGTCGCCGAGGTCGGGGCCGGACGAGGCGCTCACGAGGTCGCTCCCGGCACCCACACCCAGCGGGAATGGGCGAACGTCGGCTCGGGCCGCCCGATCGTGCGGGTCCTCTCCGCACGCCCACGGACGAGCTCGCCCAGGGTCACGCGCTGCCGCGTGTATCGCCCGACCAGCAGCTGCGTGGGCCGGTCCAGGTGGTCCGCGCACACGAAGCGCACCCGCGGAGCCTTCGCGACAGCTGCCTGGCCGCATCTCGCGTACCCGCAGACCGGCCCGGAGCCGAGGGTGTAGGCCACACCGTCGAGCAGTCCCACGAAGCAGATCGGACATTCGGCCGGGTAGCGGCAGATCCTCATCCCGCAGGCGCGGCAGGCGGTGGGCAGGTGGTCACCGTGCGGCCCGCCCTTGCCGCAGTAGCGGCACCCGCCGTCCAGCCGGCCCTGGATGAACGTCAGGTCGCCCCACCGGCCCAGCAGGTCGCTCGGGTCGGCCGGCGGCGGCACGGCCTGCGCGGGCGCGGTCACAGGTACTCCCCTGCAAGCTCGGGCGGCACGACCCAGCCCCACGGGCGGTCCAGCGGTAGCTCCGTGAGCCACCCGGCGGCCTGGGCGGTGCGCTCGGCCTCCGCAATGTCCTCGGCGGTGAGCCGCGTGCGGTCGCGGGCCCAGACCCGCACCGGCTTGCCGGTGGCGATGGCAGCCCGCAGCACCTCCTCGGCCCAGCCGCAGGCATTGACCGCCACCGTGCCGTCGCCCTCGTCGGTGACGTCGTCGGCGTAGTCCGCCCCGCCCGACAGGGACCTCCAGACGGTCGCCAGGTCGAATTGGTCTGGCGATGAGGTGGTCATACTGCGCTCCGTCGTCCCCGGCCCCGGCGCCGATTGGCACGCACGGTCTGCCGGTCCTCCTCGGAAAGCCGGCCTGGCGAGATAGGGGTGATGTAGTCCAGCTCGCGGGAGCCCGTGGGCGTCCCGCCCGCGCCGGTCCGTGGCGGGTTGGTGCGATCGGACAGGTACGCCTCCGTGCAGGTCCAGCAGAACCGGTCGCCCTCGCAGGGAGTCAGCCCGGACTGCCAGGCGCCCATGTGCCGCACGGGCCGCGCAGCCCGCCCGCACCCGGTGCAGGTCAGATCCACCTCGGCATCGCCGGGGCTGACGACGATGCCCATCTGCACCTCGCTCGGGTAGATCCCGTGCGCGGTGAGGACACGCGTCCACTCCGGGGCGGCGGAGAAGGTCGAGCACGGCCAGGGCTCGCCGTCCTCGGCGCAGACACCGTCGGCCTCACGGTGACCAGAGATCGGCGACCAGGCGTTCCGGTGCGCCTCCAGGTCGTAGCCGCCCGGGATCTCCACCCGGCGCCGGTACATGACGGACTCGCCGTCCCAGGTGTCGTTGGTCGCCATCACGCGCGCCCGTCGATGCGGACCGTGACCCGGTCGACCGCCGGACCGCCGTCGACCGGCACCACGTCGTAGGTGGTGTGCAGGTAGTCCTGCTCGTCGGTCGTGGTGCCGGCCCGAGTGGTCTCCACGCGAGTGACGGTCAGGTCGCCGTCGACCACCTTCACCTCGGCGAGACCGGCGAAGGGCGTCAGGCCGGTGTAGTGGCTGCTCTCCAGGAGGTTCGCCACGTCGTCGCTGCCCAGCAGAAGAGGGATGTCGGCGTCCTCGAAGTCGCCGCCCCAGGCCAGGTACTTGGTCATCGCGCGCTCCTGTCGTGGTGGTCGGCCCGGCGGTGCCGCACGTAGCGCGGGTGGCCGCCCTCCCAGGGCGAGCCGCGCAAGCAGATCAGGCAGGCTCCGCGCTCGGCGGCCTCCGTGGCCACCGCGTCCCAGGCGGTCTGCCGGGCGGCCTCGCCTGCCTCGCGACTCCGGTCGAGGGATGCGGCCTCGCGCCGCACCTGCTCCCGGTGGGCGTCCGCGGCGGCCAGGCGGGTGAAGACGTCCCGCACGTACTGCTCGTCCGCCCACTGGGAGGCCACGCACGCCGGGTTGGGGCAGGTGTGCTCGTCAGCCCGCTGGCCGGTGCCACACCACGGGCAGGAGAACCACGTGCGGTCTTCCGACCAGCCATCGATGGGGGCGCTGTCCCCGGTGACCAGCACCATCACGTTGCCCTCGCGGTGGGCGGTCATGATGCGGCCTCATCCTCGGCTGGCTTCGGCCGCAGCAGGTACCACATCGGCCGGGGCAACCGCTCGATCTTGTAGACGCCGTCGCCGAGGTCGAGCAGGCGGGCCTTCGGGTCCTCGTCCAGCCAGCTCCAGGCTGACTCCGGCGTGCGCGGGATCTCGCGGTAGTCGGAGTCCCTGCTCTGAACCACGCAGGTCATCGCGCCGCTCAACGCGAAGGCCTTGATCTCGGAGAACTCCAGGCGGTTACGTGGAATGACGCGCGGCTTCTGGCCAGGTGCGGTGGTGGCGACCATCGACACACCCTCCCTTCCGTCCCGTCTTACGCGGGCACAACAGCAGCATATGACAGTTAGAAGAGAGAAACCGAGAGATCCACGGGTAAGCGTGGGCGCTCTCGGCTTCTCTCAGGGGGTCATCGCCGCCGCAGCGCGGCCTCCCGGGCGGCCTCCTTGGCCACCGCCTCGCGGGTCTCGGCGGCGCGGGCCCGGTGCTGCTCGGCCCACTGCGACGCCTCCAGGCTCAGTCCCGCGGCCTCCCACTCGATCGCCTTGACGTCCTCGCGCAACGCGGGGAAGTGCGGAAGGACGTAGACCGGCACGGTGACCAGGTCACCCAGTGCGGCCAGCGCGCGAGCGGCGGTGGCGGCCTTGGCCTGCGAGCCGATCCCGACCAGCAGCCGGCGGCTGTCGACGCTGCGGACCACCGACCAGTCCCCCCGCCCGGCGTTCACCAGGACAAGCCCCGGGGCCCCCTTGACCTCCCGCGGCGCCTTCGGCTCCGGGTGGATGGTGCTGCGCCAGCTCGCATACCTCTTCCCTGCCGCGTCGACACGCCCGGCCAGGATCTCGCGCTCCAGCCGGCACCGTGACGGTTCGCCCTCGGCCTCGGCGCGCACGTCGATGGCGATCGCCCACGGCGCCAGGTCCCGCAGCACGTGGCAGGCCCAGTACGCCTCGATGTTGTCCGCGTGGCCCGCGGTCAGCGTCGAGCCCGGGTACCGCTCCTGGTAGGTGCGCCAGGTGCCAGCGTCGTCCCGGCCGATCTCCAGCCCGTCCGGCGGCATCGGCGGCCAGGCGGGCTCGTACCGGAACGGCACCACGTCGAGCTGGGGCAGCTTCTCCGGCGCGATGAACCCCGCGACGCCGCCCTCGCGGTCCAGACTCTCAGCCTTGAGTCGGGTCTGCTCAATGTCCGGCGGCGTCCGCGCGTCTCCGGCATCCACCGCGACCTCACCAGCCTTGCAAGCCTGGTCCCGGTCCTCGTGCTCCGCCAGCACCTGCCGGCCCACCATGCCCGCCAGTTCGGTACGCGCGTACGGGAACGGCCGGTAGTAGACCTCCCAGTTCGAGCGCCAGTCGTTGCGAATCCGGAGCGGCTTCGAGGTGACGTACAGGGCGTGGCCGTTGTAGATCCAGCAGTGGTCGAGCACCGCGCTCATCGCTCACCCCGGACACGGCGGGCCAGCAGGTCACCCACCCGCTTCTCGTACTTCGGCGGGAAGCCGTGCAAGGCTCCGTGCATCTCGCTCCGCTCCCCCGTGCGGGGATAGAGGAGCACCGAGCCGTCGGGCTGGTAGTAGTCGTCCGGCCCGTTCGCCTCGGTCAGGCCGTGGTCGATCAGGATCTCGACAGCCTCGTCGCACCCGCGGGCAGGGAAGGTCGCCGACCAGACATCCGCATCGTCGGGGCGCTCGGGCACGAAGTCGCGGTAGTCGATCTTTACCTCGGGGGTCATGGCTTCTCCATCCAGATCGCGACGGTCGCGACATCGGTTCCCGAGGCCGCGAAGGACTTCTCCGGCAGCGCCCTCCAGCGGCCATACTGCTCGACCCGCTCGCGAAGGCTTCGGTGCCTGCGATCGGTGCGGTAGGTGAAGCCGGCGGGCACGATCGCGGTCAGCGACCTGCCGGGCCACAGCAGCGGCCAGGCCAGCTCGATGTGATCAATCCACGCACTGGCCGCACCCGGCAGCGTGAAGGGCGGGTTCATCACCACGGCGTCGAACGGCCGCGCCTCGGCCTGGAGGTGGCGCAGTGCTACGTCCTCGAACCGGTCCGCCTGGACGTTCACCAGGCCGCTGCCGTCGTCGATCCGGGCGGCGCGCTCGGCGTTCGGCTCGACGGCCACCACCTCGACGACCGGGTTGACGCGGCGGATGGCGCGGACCAAGGCGCCGTCACCCGCGGATGGCTCCAGCACCCGCGCAAACGGCGAGAGATCGGGGATGTCGGTGTAGGCCTCGACCACGAGCTGCGCCAAGGCATCCGGGGTGGCGAAGTACCCCTCGACCTGGTGTGGGGCCTTCGGCATCGCCGGCACCGAGCCGCTGGCGAGCAGCGCGGCCAGCGCCTCGCCCGGCGCACTCGGGAAGACGTGGGCGCCGGCCTTGCGGTTCCAGGTTCCGCCGAGAGCGCGCAGCGCCTTGTCCGTGGCGGTGTACGTCCCGCGGTCGAGCTTGCCCGCGAGGCGGACGGTGGTGCCGTCGACGACAGCGGAGGTAAGGGCTGCGCGGACCTCCGGGACGAGTGCGACCATCACTCGCTCCCGCCCTGTGGYCAGGCTGCATCGATCCCCGCGTCCAGGGAGCCCACCAGCCAGTCACGGAAGCCTTCGGCGTCCTCCCGGGAGCCGAACAGCGGTGTGAAGTCGCGGCCCAGTTCCACGGACAGCTCCCGAGCCGGCTCGTCCATTCCAACGTCGTAGAAGGTGCGGGCGGTGACGGCGCCCGACGGCAGGTGCTCGACCGCCCGGCCGATGGCGCCCGGCCCGTCCGGCTCGCCGTAGGTGTAGCCGTCGGACTCGTACAGCTTCTCGATCACGGGTGCTCCCTCGTGGTCGTGGTGGTGTTCGTGTGGCACGCGGGCTCCGGCGGGTAAACGCTCATGCCGCGTCGCCGGTGCTCTCGACCTCGACCCCGAGGCTGGCCAGCGCGCGCGTGCGGAACCCGTTCGCGTCGAACCGCTTGCCGATGACCTCGGCATGGCTGGCGTAGTGGTCCACCGCGCGCTCGACCTCGACCTGGCAGGCCTCCGAGATCAACGCCGGGGGCAGCTTGGGCGCCTCACCCGCGGTGGCCCAGTAGTCGGCCTGGGCCGGCCGGATCGCCCAGACCAGCGCCGACAGCTCTTTGGCGGACAGCTTGGCCGGCTTCGCGGGAAGGCGCGGAATCTGGCGTACCAGACGGGCCAGCCCCACGGCCCGGTTGCGCCAGGTGGTGACGTCCTCCTCCTGGTCCTTGCGCTCGGGCTGGGCGTCCAGCGCGGCGCGCTCGGCCGCGCGGTCCCGTGACCGCTCCGTCAACAGCTCGGGCGAGACCTTCTCCATGAGGTCCGCGCCCTTGCCACTGCCCATCTGGTGGCCGAGGCCGATCGCGATGGCGATCCACTGGTCCCGGGACCAGTCAGCCTCGATTCGCCGCCGGTGAGCCTCGTTCGCGTGCCGCTCGGCCGCGAGCACGGCTTCCTCCAGCTCCCGACAACGCCCGGTCAGGGCGACCTCCCCGGGCCAGCCGGCCCGCATCTCGGCCTCAGCCGTGTCGCCGGGGCGCAGGGAGCGCCACGAGTCCGGCACCAGGTCGGTGGCCACACCCCGGCGCAGCAGCTCGGCTAGCACGCGGTCGAGCTGGGCGCCCGCGTTGCGCTCCTTGCGCTCGGCGTCCACCTGCGCCGCCGCAGCACGGTGGCGGTAGCTGTCGACCTTCTGCTCGGCCAGGTCGAGGCGCTGGCGCAGGCGGGTGTTCTCGGCCTCCGTGGCCGCGAGCTTGCTCCGCAGGCTGTCGGCCTCCGCCCGCGCTTCCTGCTCGGGGCTCATCCAGTAGTTGTGGTGCTCGTGCTCATGCGGCGCTTCCTTCCGCCGGGACGAATCCCAGGCAGCCGATGACGTGAGGGGTGATGCGGGCGGGCTCGCCCGTGCTGGGGTCGGTGGCCCAGCCGCCGGGCTCGTCAACGGAGGGCCCGCGGTCGACGTAAAGGCCGCCCTCGCCGAACACGGGCTCGTGGTCCACCGCCCGGCGCCCGCACCGGCCGCAGGGGTCCGTGAGGCCGGGGGCGGTCACAGCAGGCCTCGCGCGGTGGCGCGGCCGACCACACGCTCGGACCAGTCCATTGCCGCCTCGATGTTCGGCAGCCGGTCGGTCATCGCGTCCAGTCCGTGGAACACGGCGGCGAACCGGCCCGGCACGGGGCCCTCGCCGACGTACACCTCCGCGCCATCGACCTCGCCCACCAGGGCGGGGGTCTCGGGGTCGCCCGGCCAGGTGGCCGGCTCCCAGGTGAGTCGTCCCATGGCCACTCCCAATCGTCTCGCTACACCCCGATGCATTCAGGTTCAACAGCAGTATATGTCGGTGAGACGAGAGAAGCAGAGAGATCTCCGAGATCGACGAGATGCCGCCGAGGCCGAGTTCCCATGGGCACTCCATGGGAACTCGGCTCAAACGATCACTGTTGATCGGCGCCGACGACGACCGCCGAACAGTGCCAATGGACGCTCAAAACCGCTGTAGCGCAGCAAGGTACGGTGGTCGAGCGCCTGGCAGGACGGCCACCCGCTAACGATCAAGCACCACTCTGGGGGTCTGGGGGTCGCAGGTTCAAATCCTGTCGTCCCGACAGGGGAAAAGCCCTCTCCATCAAAATCGATGGAGAGGGCTTTTGGCTTTCATGAGGCGCCATGGAGGTTTTTGCGGACGCCAGCCAGAGCCGCAGGCGGGCTCAGCGCAGGATCGCCGCCTCGTACCGAGCTCGGAGGACCTTGATGATTCGGTCCTCGGTCTCAGGCAGGACGTGGGAGTAAACCCCGGAGATGCCCCGACCGCGCCGACTGTGCCCGAGACGGGCCTTGGCCGCCGAGTCCGGGATGCCGGCGGTGTCGGAGGCGTCGGTGTGAATGGCCTCGGCGTCATTTCCCTCGGGTAGCCGGATGTTGTAGCGGGGGTTGTACGTCAGAATCGCTGGCCGATTGTCCGCCGCACCGGAGAGCAGGAGCTGGAGGTCCTCGTAAATCAGCTCGACCGTGCCCGGTGCCTTCCACCCGGCGAGATCCTCGTCCGCCCAGTCCTGGATGTCCGGCCGGTCGAACCCGGCCAGGAGGGTCTCTCCCCAGCTGGGTTCCAGGTGCAGCCGCCAGCAGCGGTCCGTCTCCTCGAGCTGCGCGCGGCCTTGCGGGTCGACCGGCAACAGGTCGCCACCAGCGCTCACGCCAGGCAGCCAGCGTCAGCGTCTCCGCCGCGGGTCTCGGCGGCTCGACCGGCGGGGCCGGGGTGGTCAGGCCGGTGCACGCGGAGGACATCGACTCGCACATGCAGTTCGGCACGTGGCCGCCCGGTGTCAGCGGGTGGCGATGACGTCCATGTCACGGATCGCAGCGGAGGGTGACGGACCGGCGGCGACGACAGGGGCGGGCGTCACCGGCGCACCGGTCACGTCCAGAGTGGGCGCGACACAGGGCATCGGCGCCACCCGGCTCTTCCCGATCCGGCACGCGACCCCGGTCAGCCTGATGCTGATGAAATCGGCGATCTGCGCGCCGAAGCGGATCGGCTGGCCGCCGACGCGAATGTCACTGACGGTGAAGTTCTCGCTTGCCGGCACCTCGAAAGCCGCGCGCACCGGGTGGCCCTCCTCGCCGCGGGTGTAGGTCCAGAACCGCTTCGGGTCGGAGCCGTCCGGACTCTCCCAGCCCGCCGTCGACAGGTCGTCGAAGTACAGCCCGACCGGGTTGGCGAGGGTGATGTCGGCGTCGAGGCGGGCCAGGCCGTTGACCACCCCGCCTATGTGCGGGTCGCTGTTGCGGGTGGCGTCACCGTACTGCGAGCACTTGATCAGCTCCTGCTCGCTGGTGAGCTCGGTGTCGTTGACCACGCGGACGATGGTCGCGGCGGCGGCGAGCTCGATCTCGGCGGAGAGCGTGTTCGCCCCTTGGACCAGGTGCATCGCCCCCTGGACGGTTCCGGTGTTCCAGGGATTGCGCCGCACATAGTTGCCGGAGGCGTCGAACAGGTCGCCCTGGCTCACCTTGGGGCTGACGAACTCCTGGTAGAGCCGGACGACCCTGGCCGGGTCCAGCTGGGCGAGCACCTCCCAGTACTCCGGGCCCTCGCAGGTGAAGTCCACCCGGGTGATCTGGCCCTGCTCGTTTCGGGTGACGCTCCACTCGCAGTACTCGTCCTGCACGTCGCGCGAGGCGTCGGCGCGCCGCCAACGCTGGACGTCCGCTACCGAGTTGACCTTGATGTTACGTGGGAACGCGATCCAGCTGATGTCACTGGTCTGCGCGTCGGGGGCGGTGTCGACCCTGGTCGGGTTGTAGAAGCGGGCCCGCGGGGCGTCGTTGAGGTGGTCACGCCGGCCGGCGGCGGACGCGTCGAACTGCTCCGAGATGAAACTGCTCCACACCGCCCTGCCGTTCGCGTCGAGGTCGGTCAGGTGCCCAGGTGGATCGAACTGCTTCAGTACCGTCATTACAGCTCCTCTCGACGGGCCCGCCGCCCGGCTGGCGCCGGGCCGCCCGACAAGGTGATCGCTCCATCGCCGCGGCAGCCGCAGATCACCGCGCACTCAGGTGGCCGCGGCGGTCATGCGGTCACGGCGCCGCCAGCGGTCATCCGCAGCGGCGGAGCGCCTCGCGGGATGTTGGTTGTCGGCAGGGTGAGGGTGAACTCGGCGAGGCGCATCGCCCGAAACCGGTTCCGCCGGGATTCCGCCAGCCGGACGTAGGCATCGAACCCGGCTGGCATGGCAGCCTGCGCGGCGACCGCCTTCATGTAGTCCTCCAGGCGGGTGGCGAAGGCATCCTGCCAACCGCTGTCGCCGAGTTGCCAGTTCGCGGCGAACTCCCGCTCCGGGCTGCCGTCAGGAGTCTTCTCGGCGACGGCGAGGATCGCAGCGGCGAACTCCGCTGCCAACCGGCCCGGCACGCCGGCCGGCAGCTCCAAAGGGCCGTCCGGTACGTACTCGAGCAGCCGTTCCCGGGCATCGCTGAACACAGGGTTCGGGAAGTCCACCATCGCCACGCAGGCCACCAGGCGTGGTGTGAGCAGCCCACGTCTCACCATCTGCCTGACCACCTCAGTGTCCTCGAACGCCGGCTCCGGCACGCAGAACGCGAAGTGGGTGTCGCCGGGCTGGCGGAAGTCCCCCTCGACCAGCGCGTAGTCGTACTTGTGCAGACCGGCTGCGTACAGCGCCACCGGCACAGCCACCGGGTCGATGTTCGCCGGGATCTCCAGGGTGTTCAGCAACAGGTCGACGTCGAGCCAGAAGCTGGTCGGGACGACAAGCCGGTCGTTCTCGTCCTGCGACGCGGCGAGCACCCGGCTCTCCTGGTCGGAGCTCGCGAGGTTCACGGTCGTGCTGGTACACAGGTGGCGCAACAGCCAGTCCGGGTGGTCGATCTGCCCAGCCCGGTCGACCCGGTCGAGTCGAGCGTGCGTCCATCTGCTCACCGAGGCGCGGACGAGCAGCTCGAGGTCCTCCGCACCGTCGGCGTCGCGGAACAGCGGCTCGGTGCGCAGTGGGTCGTCGTCGTCGAGCCGCACCCCTGCCTTCATCGACTTCCAGTGCAGCCAGGGCGCGCGCAGCTCCTTCATCACCACGCTGCCGTTGACATGGCTGTCGAAGCACCCCCTACCGCGAGATTCCGGGGCGAGCGCGCTGTACGAGTCGCCGCCCCACACCCAGCTACCAGCGACGCGCATGTAGTAGTTGAACAGGCCGTGCTCGTCATCCCAGGCCGCGACCTGCAGAAAGGTGATCTCCGGCGGGTCGACCGCGCTGGTGCTGACCAGCAGGTCAGCCTCGCCGCCGTGGTCGGAGCGGATCACGACGTAGCGCAGGTCCCGGAACAGGTTCGCCTGCCGGGCCTGCTCCGGCGGGATCTGCCCGGCCTCGCCCATGACGTAGGACCGCTGCCGCAGCAGCAGCTTGGCCTCGGTCAGGCCGCCGAGCAGCTCCGGCAGCGTCATCGGAAAGACGCCAGAAGCCAGCAGGCGGGCGGCGAACGGGTCCTGCAGGCTCTGAAGCTGCTCAGGCGACATCGGCGTGGGGCGCTCGTCGACGCCCTGCACGAACCGGTACAGGGTTCCGGGCACCAGCTCAGGCGATCGACGCTGCCCGTCCGCCGCCGCGGTCGGGCCACGCCGCGCCTCCTGGTCGGCCGCCACGTGGGCGGTCGGCCAGGTGCCGAGCTCGGGCACATGCTGATGATCGGGCCAGGCCGTCGCCCGCCGGCCGCGAACCGGGACCGGTCGACGAACGGACGCTGCAGAACCCGTCATCGAAACTCCTCTACGCACTTGACTAGTTACCTAGAGTAGCAGCAGTCAAGCGGTTCGAGGCAGCCAAGATGGCCAGGGGGCTGTGGCCGGGCTTCGCGTTCGCGCCACAGGCGCCGTCATCACACCGAATCAGCCAACCGAACGCAGGCAGGTCGGAGAAGAAACGAGCCGATCCCGGACCTGGCCGCGAAGGTACAGGTCGGCGTCAGGCCCGGCGGTCGGCGCGTTCGCGGACCCGGATCGAGATCTCGATCGGGGTGCCGGCGAAGCCGAAGTCCTCCCGCAGCTTGCGCTCCAGGAACCGGCGGTACGCCGACTCCAGGAAGCCGGTGGTGAACACGACGAAGCGTGGCGGGCGCACCCCGGCCTGGGTCGCGAACAGCACGCGGGGGATCTTGCCGCTCCGTGACGGCGGCGGCGTCGCCGCGACGATCTCGGTGAGCCAGGCGTTGAGACGCCCGGTCGGGATGCGGGTGCCCCAGGATTCCAGTGAGGTGTGCAGGGCCGGCGCGAGCTTGTCCGTGGCGCGGCCGGTGCGGGCGGAGATGTTCACCCGGGGCGCCCAGGCGACGCGGCCCAGGTCCCGGACGATCTCCTGCTCCAGGTCGAGCCGGCGCTCGGTGTCGAGCAGGTCCCACTTGTTGAACGCCAGCACGAGGGCCCGCCCGGCTTCGGTGACCATGCTGATGATCCGCTGGTCCTGCTCGGTGATGGGCTCGTCGGCGGCGAGCAGCACGATCGCGACCTCGGCGGCCTCCAGCGCGGACGCCGTCCGCAGCGAGGAGTAGTACTCCGCGCCGGACGCCTCCTTCACCCGCCGCCGCAGGCCGGCCGTGTCGATGAACATCCAGGTCTCGCCGCCGACGGTGACGAGTTCGTCGACCGGGTCGCGGGTGGTGCCGGCGACGTCGTGCACCAGCGAGCGCTCGGAACCGACGATCTTGTTGAGCAGACTGGACTTGCCGACGTTCGGCCGGCCGATCAGCGCCACCCGCCGCGGGCCGTCCTCCTCGACGAAGCGTTCCCTGGGCGCCTCGGGAAGCACCGCGAGGACCGCGTCGAGCAGGTCACCGCTGCCGCGGCCATGCAGCGCGGAGACGGGGTACGGCTCACCCAGGCCCAGGCTCCACAGCGCGGCCGCGTCGGCCTCGGTCCGCGCGTCGTCGACCTTGTTCGCCGCGAGGATGACCGGCCGGCCCGACCGGTGCAGGACCCTGGCGACGGCCTCGTCCGCGTCGGTCGCGCCGACCGTGGTGTCGATGACGAACAGCACGCCGTCGGCCGTGTCGAGGGCGGCCCGGGCCTGCTCGGCCACCCTGGCGGCGAGGCCGCGGGCGTCCGGCTCCCAGCCGCCGGTGTCGACGACGGTGAACCGGCGGCCGTTCCAGACCGCGTCGTAGGCGACGCGGTCGCGGGTGACGCCGGGAGTGTCCTCGACGACCGCGGCGCGGCGGCCGAGGATGCGGTTGACCAGCGTCGACTTGCCGACGTTCGGCCGCCCGACGACGGCGAGCACCGGCTGCCCGCCGGCGGCCGGCCCCGACGCCGAGGAGCCCCGGCCCGCGAGGTCGTCGTGGGTCTCGGCGGCGAGGTCTTCGATGTTCATGACTGCTGCACTCCGGCTCGGGCTGGACATCCGGCTCGGGCTGGACATCTCGGTGGGTGGTTGACGAGCTGCCCTTCCGTGGACGACAGGCCCGTCCGACGCACCCGGAACAAACAGCGATCCGGTAGAACTTACTCCGCCGACGCGGATTCCCCGGACGCACCGGCACGCACCGTTGTCAGATGGTCCGCCAGGCGCACCCGGATGTCCTCCGCGACGGCGGCGAGTGCCCGCCGGGACCGGGGGTTCGCCGGCACCTCCACCGCGAACGGCTCACCGAACACGACCCGGCACTTCACCGAACGCCGTGGCCAGCGCGCGCCCTTCGGCAGGGCGTCCCCGGTGTTGATGCAGGCCACCGGCAGCACCCGGCACCGCCCGTGCACCGCGAGGTAGGCGATGCCGTGCTGGACGGCGGCCATCTCGCCGCTGCCGCGGGTTCCCTCGGGGAAGACGCCGATGGCGCCGCCGCGGCTGAGCTCGTCCAGCGCGGTGTGCAGCGCGGCCCGGTCCGGGCGGCCGCGGTCCACCGGGATCTGGCCGACGAACGTCAGCCACCAGCCCACGATGCCCTTGTACATCTCGGACTTCACCAGGCACCGCACGGTGCGCGGCGCCTCGATGACGACCAGCGGGCCGTCCATCCAGCTGCTGTGGTTGCCGGCGAAGATCAGGGGCTCGTCGCGGGGAATGTTCTCCCAGCCCTCGTGGGTGACACTCATCACGAGGTGGTTGAGCACCCAGCGCACCGGCGGCTTGAGCACGCGGTGCGTGATGTCGTTGAACGGCTTGGACGCCGCGCCGCGGTGCGCAGGTGCCGTGCCTCGGGCCCCGGCCCGGCTCGCTGTCGTGGACGCCGCGGCCGTGGCGGCTGGGGACGCGGCGGCCGTGGCGGCCGGGGACGTGCCCGAGGACGAGGCGGTGGGCTGGGCGGCCAGCTCAGCCGGTCGCGCCAACGCCACCTGCGCCGCGGGCGCCTCCGGGGTCTCCTCAGCCACGCTCACCGTGTCGACGGCGCCCGCACCTTTGGTGTCGACCGCGCCCACACCTTTGGTGTCGACGGCGGCGGCATTCACCGCCGGTGCGCCGCTCTGGCCGGCCGGGCCCGCCGAACTGGCCGGGCCGTCCGAGCTGGTGATGGCGTCCGGGCTGGTCATGGTGCCGGCGCCAGGAGGTGCTCGCTGCGGCGCATGACCTCGTCCACCACCTCGCTGACCGACAGCGTGCTGGAGTCCAGCACGATGGCGCCCTCCGGGATGGACAGCGGGTCGACCGTCCGGGAGCTGTCGAGCGCGTCCCGCCGGTCGAGCTCGGCGAGGGTGCGGGCCACGTCGTCGACGCCCTTCTCCCCCAGCTGGCGGGACCGCCGCAGCGCGCGCACCTCGGTGGACGCGGTGAGGAAGACCTTCACCGGGGCTTCCGGTGCGACGACCGAGCCGATGTCGCGGCCCTCGACCACGATGCCGCCGGCGGCGAGCGACTCGGCGATGATCTCTCGCTGCTGGGCGACGAGCCGTGCCCGCACCGCGGGAACGGCCGCGATCGCGCTCACCGCGTTGGTGACGGCCCGGGTACGGATCTGCTCGTCGAGGTTGACGCCGTCGACGTGGATCGTCGACTGGTCCGGGTCGGTGCCGATCGTGAGCACGGTGCGCTCGGCGACCTCCGCGACCGCGACCGGGTCCTCGATGTCGATGCGCCGGTCCAGCGCGACCTGGGTGATCGCCCGGTACATGGCACCCGTGTCCAGGTACCGCAGCCGCAGCTGACGTGCGATCTGCCTGGACACGGTGCTCTTCCCGGAGCCGCCGGGCCCGTCCACCGCGACCACGAGGCCGCCGGCGGCGGACCGGGCGGGGTCGGGCGCGGGGGCGGCTCCCGCCTGCGACGAGGACGAAGACCGCGTGGTCTCCTGGTCCTCCGTCACGAAAACATCGTCGTGGCTGCCGGTGGTCGCAACCCCCGGCGCAGCGGACCCGTCGTCGGGGCTCACCCGTCTCCTCCGTCCGGACGCGTGTCTGTCGACCCGCATGTTCTGTGCAACCGGCCGGCAGCACCGACTCCATACACCGAGGTCCCCGGTGCACGTGCCGATGGTCCCTACGGGCACCTGCCGGGCGGCCGACCCGGATCAGGCTACTCGCTGCTCCGTCAGGAGCGCCGGTATGCCGTCCATCCGGCCTCCGTCAGCCGCTCGACCAGGCCATCGGCACCCGCCGGGTCGACGGCGATCTCCACGATCCCGGCCGGCGCGTCGAGGCTGTGTTCGAACGGCCCGACATCCTCGATGTTGACCTCCCACTCGCCGATGACGGCGAACAGGGCCGCCAGCTGGCCCGGCCGGTCGTCGAGAACGACGCCGACCCACCCCCACGGAAGTGCCTTCGCACCGGCCTTGCGGGGCAGCAGCGCCCGGCCCCGGTGGCCGCGGCCCATCGCCCCCGAGACGGCGGCGACGACCTCCTCCCGGGTGCCTTCGGCGAGCACGTCGGCGAGGTGGGTGAACTCCCGCCCGAGCAGGCGCACCCGCTCCGCGATCGGGCCGCGGTTGCCGTCGATGATCGACGCCCACAGGGCCGCGTCGCTGTCGGCGAGACGGGTGGTGTCCCGGAAGCCCTGGCCGACGAACGGCAGGTCGTGGGAGTCCAGCCCGAGCAGGCTCCCGGCGAGGACGCTGGCGACGAGCTGCGGCACATGGGAGAGCACCGCCATCGTCGCGTCGTGGCGCTCAGGTGTCGTCCGGACCGGGATGGCTCCGCAGGTGAGGGCCAGCGCCGCGGTCGCGGCGACGGCGTCGGCACCGGTGTGCGGGACCGGGCAGATCGCCCACACCCGCTCGGCGAACAGGTCCGCACGGGCCGACACGGCGCCGTGCCGCTCCCGCCCGGCGATCGGGTGCGCCGGGCACCAGCTGCCGAGATCACAGCCGAGCTGGACGGCTTCCACCAGCGGACGTGCCTTCACACTGCCGGCGTCGCTGACGGTGGCGGCCAGGCCGCCCCGCTGCAGCTCCCGCAGCTGGGCGGCGACGGTCGGCAGCGGGGTCGCGATCACCGCGTGGTCGACCCGCTCCCCCTGCCACGGCCGGCCGGCGCCCATCGCCTCGGCCAGCTTGACCTGCGCCTCGTCGGTGTCCCGCAGGAACACCTCGATCCCGCGCGCGGACAGTGCCAGCCCGATGCTCGTACCGATCAGCCCGGAGCCGACGACGGCCACCCGCCGCAGCTCGGGCAGGTTCCGGTCGTCCCAGGCCGGGGGGTCGGCCGCCGCCGTGTCGACCCCGGGCCGCACATACGGCGCGGCGAACCTGTTGGACGTCACAGACCGGCCGCCTTGTAGAGGGCACCGACCTCGTGCCGGGTGAGGTGCCGGGCCCGGCCGGCCCGCAGGGTACCCAGCGCGACCGGGCCGAACGAGACGCGGACGAGCCGGTGCACCGGATGGCCCACGCTCTCCATCACCCGGCGCACGACGTGGTTACGGCCCTCGTGCAGGATGATCTCCATCATCACCCGGGAGGCGGCCATGTCGATGATCCTGGCGGAGTCGACCTTCACCGGGCCGTCCTCCAGCTCCACCCCCGAGCGCAGCCGGCGGGGCAGGTCCTTGCGGACGGGGCCGCTGATCTCGACCAGATAGGTCTTCTGCACACCGTAGGAGGGGTGCATCAGGCGGTGGGCGAGGTCACCGTCGTTGGTCACCAGCAGCAGGCCCTCGCTGTCGGCATCCAGCCGGCCGACGTGGAACAGCCTGGTGCCGAACTCGGTGAGCAGGTCGGCGATCGTCGGCCGGCCCCGGTCATCGGCCATCGTCGACAGCACACCGCGGGGCTTGTGCAGCGCCAGGTGCACGAGCCCCGTCCGGGTGACGACCCGCTCGCCGTCGACCTCGATGACCGCCCGCTCCGGGTCGACCCGGCGGCCCTGCTCACGCACGACCTCACCGTCGACCCGGACCCGCCCGGCGTCGATCATCTCCTCGCTGGCCCGGCGGGACCCGATGCCGGCCGCGGCCAGCACCTTCTGCAGCCGGATGCCCTCAGCCTCCGGCCCCGCCTTCGGGCCCGGCCGGCCGGAGCCACCGGAGGCGGAGCCCGCACCGGAGGAGGCGACGCGGCCGGGGTCGGCGAGGTCAAAACCGCCGTGGTCGGAACCAGCGAGGTCGGAGGTGTCGTTCGGGTCGTTCGAGTCGGAGACGGTGCCGTTCATGACGCCACGATGTCATCGATATCCGCGACGCCGGGCAGCAGGGGTGCGAGCGGGGGCAGCTCGTCAAGGTCGCGCAGGCCCAGCCGCTCGAGGAAGTAGTCGGTGGTCCGGTAGAGGATGGCCCCCGACTCGTGGTCATGGCCACATTCCTCGACCAGGTTGCGCACGGTGAGGGTGCGGATGACCCCGTCGGCCGAGACGCCGCGCACCGCCGAGATCCGCCCGCGGCTGACCGGCTGCTGGTAGGCGACGATCGCGAGCGTCTCCAGCGCGGCCTGCGACAGTCGCGCCGACTGCCCCGCGAGCACGAAACGCTCCACCCATGGCGCGCACTCGTCCGCGGTGTAGAGCCGCCACCCCTTGCCGACGTGGCGCAACCGGAAGCCGCGCTCCTCGCGCCTGTACGCCTCGGCCAGCTCGACGAGAAGCTGCTCGACCCGGCGGGCGGGGATGTCGAGCGCGGTGGCGAACTCGGCGACGCCCACCGGCCGTTCCGCCACCATCAGGACCGCCTCCACCAGCGCGATGTCCGAGGGGCGGCTCGCCTCTTCGACGGCTGTCGCGCCTGTTGCCCCCGCCTCCCCCGCGGGGGTGGGATCGCCGCTCACTCCGTGGTTCTCCTCGCTCCTCGAGGCCTCCTCGGCCTTCTCCGACGGCCGGCCAGGTCGTCGTCACCGTCCCAGTCTCCGCCGTCGTCGCCGGCCTCGGATCCGTCGCCGGCCACGGATCCGGATTCGGCTGGCGCCGCGGCCGTCAGATCCGGCAGGCCCGGGTCGAAGGCGGGCCCGTCCTGCCCTGCCTCGCCAGGGTAGAGCGATGCTCCGACCGGACGGTCCTCATCCTCGGCGCGGGCCACCCAGCGGACGATGAGCTCACCCAGCGGCCGTTCCTGCTCGAAGGTGATGCGTCCCTCACGGAACAGCTCCAGCAGCGCCAGGAAGCGCGCGACGACCTCGATCGTCTCCAGCAGCCCGACGCAGAGCACGCCGAAGGAGGCCACACCGAGTTCACGCAGCATCCCGATGACGGCGATCATGTGCTCGCGAACGCTGACCCTGGGCAGGTGCACGTGGTCGGTGGCCACCTGCGGCGGAAGCGGCGGCTCCCGCAGCCGGGCGGCGAGCGCCGCGAGCTCGGAGGGGCCGATGCTGATCTGGACCTCGGGCAGCGCGGCGGCGTACCTCGGCTCCAGCGGCACCGCCCGGGCGACGAACCTGGCTTCCAGCGCCATCATCGCGCTGAAGATCGAGGCGGCCTCCTTGTAGGCCTTGTACTGCAGCAGCCGCGCGAACAGCAGGTCGCGCGCCTCCAGCAGGGCGAGGTCCTCGGCCTCGTCGTCGGAGATCGCGCCGGGAAGCAGGCGGGCGGCCTTCAGGTCGAGCAGGGTCGCGGCGATCACCAGGAACTCGGTGGCCTGCCCCAGGTCGAACCGGTCGCCGAGGCGGCGGATATGCGCGACGAACTCGTCGGTCACCTTCGACAGCGCCACCTCGGTGACGTCCATCCGGTGCTTGGCGATGAGCGAGAGCAACAGGTCGAACGGCCCCGAGAAGTTGTCCAGCTCGACCACGAACGGCTCGGTGCGGCCCCCTCGCGCGCTGGCCCCCGAGACCGCGGAGACGTCCGCAGCCCCGGTCGCCACAGTCGTTGGTGCCACAGTCTTTGGTGCCGCCGTGGCCGTTGATGCCGCCGCCGTGCCTGCGGCCGGTGCCGTCGCCTCGGCCCGGTCCGTGTGGGGCTCGTCCTCGCTCAGGGCAGATCGAGCCCGATCAGCGAGCCCAGGCCGCGCAGCAGCGGCGGGGTGAGCTGGCCGAGCACGGACGGGAAGCCCACGAAGAGCACCGGCAGAAGGACCACCGCGAGGAGGATCGCGACGCCGATGTTGCGCTCGGTGAGCTGGTAATGAGCCTTGCGCCAGCCCTCGCTCTGCGGCCCGAGCAGGAACAGGATGCGCCCCCCGTCGGCCGGCGGGACGGGAACCAGGCTGAGGATGCACATCGAGGCGAACGTGTACGCCATCCAGATCAGCAGTTCGACCGCGAAGCTGGCACCGAAGGTCTCTGCCACCCGATCACCCTGGACGATCAGCACGAACTCGGTGAGCCCACGGGTGCCGCCCAGCGCCGCGAGGGCCAGCAGCGCGTAGGCAAGCGGGCCGGCGAGCAACGCGGCGGTGACGTGGAACCGACGCCGGCGCCAGACGTCGTTCATCCGGATCGGTTCGCTCCAACCGGCGCCGCTGAGCAGCACACCGACCCAGCTGAACGGGCTGACCCGCTGGGTTCCCAGCCGTGCGGTCAGCCTCCCGGACCGCGCGGGCAGCGGGTCCCGGGCGAGGCGGGCGGCGAAGATCTGCGCGGCGTCGTGCACGAAGACGCCGACGACGAAGGCAAGCAGGATGCCGAGCAGCGCCGCTGGCTCGGCGAGCTGAAACAGCACAGCGTTTCTTCCGTCCCCGATCGGTTGTCCCTGTCGCAGGACCCGCCGACCGGGCCCCGTCTCCCCGCGACCGTGCCGCCTACCGCCCGGCCCGCTCACCACCCGACCCGACCGGCGGCGGCATCACCGTGGCCGACCACCCGGGCAGCGGCCCGAACAGCCGGCCCAGGTGACGCGGCAGCCGGTCCCGTGGTGCGGCGCCCGGCCCAGCGGGCCGGTCACCGACCGATCGGATCACCCGACGGCTGGCGGCGTCGCGTAGCGAGCCATCAGTTCTCGGGCCAGTCGACGGTATCCGGCCGCGCCGACCGATGTGGGGGCATAGGTGGTGATTGGTTCACCCGCGACGGTCGTCTCCGGAAAACGCACCGTACGGTTGATCACGGTGTGAAAGACCTCGTCGGGAAAACGCTCCACGACCCGGGCGAGGACCTCCCGGGCGTGCAGTGTTCGGGCGTCGTACATGGTCGCCAGAATCCCGGCGAGCTCAAGCCGCGAGTTGAGGCGCTCCCGCACCTTGTCGATGGTCTGCAGAAGCAGCGCCACGCCGCGGAGCGCGAAGTACTCACACTCCAGCGGGACGATGACGGCGTCGGCGGCGGTGAGCGCGTTCACGGTGAGCAGGCCCAGCGAGGGCTGGCAGTCGATCAGGATGACGTCGTACACATCCATGATCGGGGCGAGGGTGCGGGCCAGGCTGTGCTCCCGGCCGACCTCGGTGACCAGCAGCACCTCGGCAGCCGACAGGTCGATGTTGCTGGGCAGCAGATCGAGGTTCTCCACCTGGGTCTCGACGATCGTGTCCTGGATGTCGACGTCGCCACCCAGCAGGAGGTCGTGCACCGTGACCTCGAACTGCATCGGGTTGATGCCCAGGCCCACCGAGAGCGCGCCCTGCGGGTCGAAGTCGACCAGCAGGACCCGCCGGCCGTACTCGGCCAGCGCCGCGCCGAGATTGATCGTGCTGGTGGTCTTCCCCACGCCACCCTTCTGGTTACACATCGCGACGACCCATGCGGGGCCATGCGAGGTCAGTGCGTCCGGCACCGGGAAGACGGGCATGGGGCGCCCGGTGGGGCCCGGCTTGCCGGTACCGTCGTCGGCGATATCCTCGCCAACCTCCAGGCGGCCGTCCTCGGACAGGCGAGGTTCGCCGACCGTCACCTCGCCGTAGTAGCGGCGGCCCGGCGGACCGGTGACCGCGGAGTCGGAACGGACCACGAAGTACCTGCTCCTCACGACTGCTCGGACAGTCCCTGCGCCACTCGTTCGGGTGGGTCACTGCATCGGGGCGTCACTAGGTTCGGGGTGTAACTAGGTTCGGGGTGTCACTCGTTCGGGGCGGTTCGTCACCGCTTCGGGGTTGTCACTGGCTTGCGGGCTGTCGCTGGCTTGCGGGCTGTCGCTGGCTTGCGGGCTGTCGCTGGCTTGCGGGCTGTCGCTGGCTTGCGGGCTGTCGCTGGCTTGCGGGCTGTCGCTGGCTTGCGGGCTGTCGCTGGCTTGCGGGCTGTCGCTGGCTTGCGGGCTGTCGCTGGCTTGCGGGCTGTCGCTGGCTTGCGGGCTGTCGCTGGCTTGCGGGCTTGCTGTGTGTCGCCTGTTACTGCGTCTTCGGCGGAGATCTCCTCCTGTGACGAGCAGAAACGGACCGGTTGGAGCGTACCGACCCGGACCCGGTATCGGCCGTCTCGGGGCCCGCCAGTCGGCGTGTCGCGCTCAATCTCGCATGCATGACTCGAACTTCGGTGCCCACCCGGCGCGTTTCGCGGTGATTTAGTCGCCGCTTCACCCGCCGTCTCCACTCGGTCGTGTCCACGGGCTTCCGCGTTGGCGCACATTGCGGTACGGCGACGGTCGGGTGTTGGCTGAGTTCGCCGGCTGATGCCTGCGCCGCCGCATCGGTGCGGCGGAATCACCGGCGCGAACGGAAAGAGGAGTGCCATGGCCGAGGGCCCACAGGCAGTGACGGTGGAGGCGGTCGTCGCCGGAGGAAAGGGTGAGCCGGTAGGCCTGACGAAGATCGTCGTGCCGGCTCCCGGGCCCGGCGAGGCCCGGGTGCGGGTACAGGCCTGCGGCGTGTGTCACACCGACCTGCACTACCGGGAAGGCGCGATCAACGACGACTATCCGTTCCTGCTCGGGCACGAGGCCGCCGGAACGGTCGAGGCCGTCGGCGAAGGCGTCACCTCGGTCGCCCCCGGCGACTACGTCGTGCTCGCCTGGCGGGCCCCCTGCGGGGTCTGCCGGTCCTGTCTGCGCGGCGCGCCCTGGTACTGCTTCGACTCCCGCAACGCGGTCAACCCGATGACCCTGCAGGACGGCACGCCGCTCACGCCGGCCCTCGGCATCGGCGCCTTCGCCCCGCTGACGCTGGTCGCGGCCGGGCAGTGCGTCAAGGTCGACCCGGCCGTCCCGCCGCAGGCCGCGGGCCTGATCGGCTGCGGGGTGATGGCCGGCTTCGGCGCCGCGGTGAACACCGGACGGGTCGGCCGCGGCGAGACCGTCGCCGTGTTCGGGTGCGGCGGGGTCGGCAACGCGGCCATCGCCGGCGCCTCGGTGGCGGGCGCCCGCCGGATCATCGCGATCGACCTGAGCGACCGCAAGCTGGAATGGGCCCGGAAGTTCGGTGCCACCGACGTCGTGAACTCCAGCACGCAGGACCCGGTCGAGGCCGTGCGCGCGCTGACGGACGGCAACGGGGCGGACGTCGTCATCGAGGCGGTCGGACGTCCCGAGACGTACCGGCAGGCCTTCTTCTCCCGCGACCTCGCCGGCCGCCTCGTGCTCGTCGGTGTGCCGGACCCGTCGATGACCCTCGAGCTGCCACTCATCGAGGTGTTCAGCCGCGGCGGGTCGCTGTCCTCGTCCTGGTACGGGGACTGCCTGCCGACCCGGGACTTCCCCATCATCATCGACCTGCACCGCCGCGGCCGGCTCGACCTGTCCGCGTTCATCACCGAGACCATCGGCATCGGCGATGTGGAGGCCGCGTTCGAGCGCATGCACCGCGGCGAGGTGCTGCGCAGCGTCGTCCTGATCTGACCCACCCCGCCGCCGTCCCGCGACCCGTGACTTGCGCTCCGTCCAACCTTGGGCGTTATGCCCGGTTCCGGTGAAGCCGGACGGGTGTGGCCGGCCGGCGGGACGTCGCGCCGACGATCGGACGGGTACGGTCGGTCGGGGTCTGCCGGTACCGGACGGGGGCCGGCGCCGAGAGGAGTCAACGTGACGGTCAACGGCGTCCAGCGCGTCGACAGAGTCATCACCCGAGGGGATTTCACCCTCGACGGACAGTCGTTCACCGTCGACAACAACGTGTGGCTCGTCGGCGACGACCGCACCGTGATCATCATTGACGCGGCGCACGACCCGGCCGTCATCGAGGCGGCCGTCGACGGGCGCAAGGTGTCACTGATCGTCGCGACGCACGGTCACAACGACCACATCAACGCGGCCGCGGAGCTGTCGGACCGGGTGCGCGCACCGATCGCCCTGCATCCGGACGACACGGAGCTGTGGAGCCACATCTACCCGGAACGCCCGGCCGACCAGCCGCTGCGGGACGGCCAGGCCATCCCGATCGCGGGCGGCACGCTGCGCGTGCTGCACACTCCCGGTCACTCCCCCGGCGGGATCTGCCTGTTCGGTGAGCTGGGCGGCGACCCGGTGCTGTTCAGCGGCGACACGTTGTTCCGCGGCGGACCGGGCGCGACCGGGCGATCCTTCTCCGACTTCCCGACGATTCTCTCCTCCATCCGCGGAAAGCTGCTCACCCTTCCCTCGGAAACCATCGTGCACACCGGCCACGGCGATGACACCACGATCGGCGAGGAAGCGGTCGACTATGACGACTGGGTGCGCCGCGGTCACTGAATCCTTCGGGTTCAGTTCAACTGAGCACCGGTGCGCTGGCGCGCCGGTGCGCCGGTCGTGAATTGGCGCTGGGGATTTCCGATGCTCGCCGCGTGTCGGGGCTGAGGTTGTCGCAGAATCCCGAGGAGCGCCGGATCCGGGCCCCGAGGGCCGCGACCGACGTCGCTACCTGACAAGAGTGATGGATTCTGGTCGCCAGAACAACCAGAAGCCTTCACTCTTCGAACGGCAGCATCGAGCCGGCCGCACCGAGGCGGGATCTCGCGGGACAACCACGCCGATCCCCGTGGCGGAGCCATCGGCGCCGCCACGGGAACGCGCAGCAGTGTCGCCGGTCAGCTGGTGCGGTTGTCCCGGCGCAGCTGACGTAGCTGCCGGCGCAGCCTGATCTGCGGGATCACCCCGATCAGCAGGCCCACCACCAGCCCCGCCGCGGCGGCCGCGGCCAGCGCGCCGGCGACGGACATGACCTGCGTGGAACCGAAGATCCAGATGCTCATCTGCTGGTCGTTCTTCACCACGAACAGGATCACCGCGATCGCGATCAGCAGCACCAGCACCGTGATCGCGTAGGTCGAGTAGGCGACCCCCCGCCGGGCCGCCCGAGCACCCCCGCCAGGCCCGGTGCCCGGCGAACCCGGTGCCGGCGGTGCACCCGGCGTGCCCGGTGCACCGGTTGCGCCGGCGGGGCCCGACGGGCCGGGCTGCGGCTGGGCCGGCAGGGCCCCGGTCGCCGGCGGGAGCTGCCCCGGGGCCGCCGTCAGCGACTTGTCCAGGCCGCCACCCGGCTGTTGTGGTGCCGTCATCGCCCGCCCCCTGCGGATGCGTCCAGCCAGCCCAGGCCGGCAGGAGTTCGTCATTCCGGGCACTGATACCCGTGGACGCAGTCTAGGACGGCCGGTGCCATATGCTGAGCCCCGCGGACGAGTTGGCCGGGCGGTCGCGTCGGCAGCGGGGCACTGACCCCGGTGCCGCCGAGGAACGTCCGGGCTCCACAGGGCGAGGTGGTGGGTAACGCCCACCCGGGGTGACCCGCGGGACAGTGCCACAGAAAACAGACCGCCGGCACCGCACGGAGCCGGTAAGGGTGAAACGGTGCGGTAAGAGCGCACCAGCGCCCGGGGTGACCCGGGCGGCTAGGTAAACCCCACCTGGAGCAAGGCCAAGAGGCCCCGGCCGGATTCGGTCAGGGCTGCGCAGGCGTTCGAGGGCTGCCCGCCCGAGCCTGCGGGTAGGCCGCTGGAGGCCACCGGCAACGGCGGTCCTAGATGGATGACCGTCACCGGCAAGCCGCAAGGCGACCCGGTACAGAACCCGGCGTACAGGCCAGCTCGTCCGCCCCGCGTCCACTGACCTGCAGCAGGGTTCAGCCGTCCACGCTGCGCGTGGACACGCGCTCCGCTGTCAGACAGTGACTGCAATACTGCCGGCATGACCCACTTGGGCACCGCGGAGAGAGCCGGCGCGAGCCCGGACTTCTTCATCTCCTACACCGGTGCCGACGAGGACTGGGCCGAGTGGGTCGCCTGGGTGCTGGAGGATGCGAACTACAGCGTCGTCATCCAGAAATGGGACTTCCAGCCGGGCAACAACTTCATCCAGAAGATGGATGAGGGCCTCCAACAGGCCGCGCGCACGGTCGTGATCCTCTCGGCCCGCTATATGAAGTCGTCCTTCGCGACGGCGGAGATGCGCACCGCCTGGCAGCGCGACCCGCTGGGACGTCGCCGGGGCCTGCTGGTCTTCCGGGTCGAGGACTGCAAGCGGCCAGGGCTGCTTTCCACCGTGATCTCCGTGGATCTGTTCGGGGTGAGCAAGGAGGAGTCACGGCGCCGGATTCTCGCCGCCGCGCTCGGGGAGCGGGGCAAGCCACCCGCACAGCCGCGATTCCCTGTGGTCATCGCCTCCGGGCCGCGCCCGCTGTTCCCGCCCGAGCGCCGGGTGCAGGCCCGCCGGGCGGCGCACCTGAGGCCGTCGCGATCGTCACGGTCACGATCCTGGTCGTCGTCGCGGTCAACGTCGCGCCGGCCGTCCGGCGCGGTATCGAGGACGCACGGGCCGGGCTGAGGGCGCCCGCCTCGCCCACCGTCGCGGCGCCGACACCGGGCCCGACCGTCGTGAACGCCGACGGTCCCGGGCCGTGGACCGTGCAGGCCATCGGCTACACCTACGAGGTCACCGGGGTGAGCCGAACGACCGCCGCGCCGTTCCCGCGCTGGTGGGATCCGCCCGTGCCGGCGATCTCGGTGCGGGGCACCGTCCTGCGCACGGAAGCGAACTCCCACACCTCTATGGGGTGGGAACTGCGGGACCAGAACGGCCACAAGCTGACGGCCCCGACCGGTACCTCACCCGATCCGCCGGGCGAGTGGGAGAACACGCCCACCCTCGGCCAGACGATTCCGTTCGAGCTGGTCGTCTATGACGGCAGCCCCGCCGTCACCTCCCTCACCCTCACCATCACCGACTTCCACCGCAGCGACTACCCGCTGATCATCAGCAACATCCCGGTCGCCTGATCAGGGCCAGTTCGCACGGCAAGTCCGACAAACCCGCCGAGGCACTGCGCCAGGTACTCGCCGTGCCGTTCACCGCGGCGCTGTGAACGCCGCAGGCGGCCCGTTGGCGACCGCGCCATCTCGCTGAGGTCAGGTGGAAGGCCCTCGAGAGGAGGGCCTTCCGTTCGGTAACGAACCCATCGGCCTCTCCTTCACGGTGGAGGAGAGGCCGGGCCTTCGGGCAAGTTCGGAAAGCCGGGCAACCCGGGAGTCGTCTGCTGGCCTCTGTAGGGCAGGGAGGTCGGGTTGCATACAGACGAGGGCGACAGCGACGGGTTCACGGCGTATTTCGCGCCGCGGGCGGGCGGGCTGCTGCGGTTCGCCTTTCTGCTGACCGGCGACGCCGGGGAGGCGGAGGAGCTGACGCAGATGACGCTGGTGCGCATGTTCGTCGTCTGGCCGCGGGTCCGCGGTCATGACCGGCCCGACGCCTACGCCCGCCGGGTGATGGTCAACGCGAACGCCCGTCGGTTTCGCCGCCGGCGGGTCCGCCAGGTTCTCGTCGACGTCCCGCCGGAGCGGGCGGAGCCGTCGTCGCAGCTCGCCGCCGTGGAGGACCGGGTGGGGCTGGCCGCGGCGCTCGCCACGCTGCCGCCGCGGCAACGGGCCGTCGTCGTGCTGCGCTACTGCGAGGACCGGCCCGAGGCCGAGGTCGCCACGCTGCTGCGCTGCTCGACGGGCACGGTGAAAAGCCAGGCCGCGAAAGGCCTCGCCAAACTGCGTGCCCATCCCGCGGTCACCGGCCTCGGCACCGGCCCCGCCGATCCCGCTGGCCTCCCTGGCCCAGCCGGCCCGCCGAGCCCGTCCCGGGTCGCACGCCCCGTCATCGGGCGGGAGGAGCTTCCATGAACGAGACCTCGCCACCCAGTTCCGACGACGCCATCGCCGGCTGGCTGCACACGGCGGCCAACCAGCTGGACGTCCGACTGCCTGCCGGGCTGGTGCCGACCGCGGTGGCCGCGGGGCCCGCCGCCCGCCGGCGGCGCCGTCGCCTCACCGTCGCCGTCCCGGCCGGCGCCGCGGTCCTCGCGGCCGTCCTGGTCGGGGTGGGTGTCCTCACCAGTGGCCCACCGGAGGGCCGGGCGACGATCCGGCCCGCGGACGGGTCCCCCGGCGTGGTCCGCACCTCACCGCCGGGCCGTTCCTCGGCGCCGGTCCGCACTTCTCCGCCCGTCCACCCCGCCGCGCCGGCCGCCACCCCCACCGAGGTACCGGCCGCCGCAGGCGGGCCGCCGGTCCAGCTGCATTACGTGGACACCCCGCGGTTGCTGGCCCTCACCGCCGCCCAGCGGGGCATCGTCGACTCCCACTGCGGCACGCCGTACGAATCCCAGCTGCCGCCGGACGCTCCGCGCCAGATGGTCGCCGTCGCCGGCCGGTGGGGCCTGCAGGTCCTGATCGTGGACGCCGGTGGTGGCGGGATGTGCCGGGCCTACAGCGAGACCGGGCGGAGGACGACCTTGCCCCCGACTTCGCCGGTCTGAACGGCCCTGTTCTGTGGTCACCCGGCCAGCACGACCTGAGCGGGCCGCCGGCGAGCCCCGTCGAGGTGTTCAGCTCCGGTGAGGACGGGTCCGGCCAGCTGGGCGCGTGGAACGCGCGGCGGTGGGCCGTCGGCCGGGTCGCCCCGGACGTCGCCCAACTCGTCGCAGCGCTCCCGACCGGGGACGCCGTGATCGTCCCCTTCGAGCCCTCTACCGGCGCCTTCATCACCCTCATCCAGGTCACGACCCCGGATGTCGCCGAGTTCCAGACCCTGAACCAGACGCCGCTGACCTTGTACGCCTACGACTCCACCGGAAAACTGCTTACCCACGCCACGACTGCCGCCTGCGGCCAGCGACCGGCGTGCAACGGGCCGGAGGCCGCCGAGACCCACCTGCCCTCGCCCCTGACGTCCGCTCCGAGGATGGCACCGGCGACGGATGTCGGCACGCCCACCAGCGACGGGTGAGGCCTCCCCGGACAGACGGATCGACTCCGGCCGGTCAGGTCTCGACGACGTCGACCGCGCCGTCGGTGACCTCCAGGTGGAAGATGAGGCCGGCCGCGCGGCTCAGCTTCGCGAGTGTCTCGAGTGAGGGCTGGTGTTCGGCCTGTTCCAGGCGGGAGATCGCGGGCTGGGCGATGYCGACCAGCCTCGCCAGGTCCCGCTGGGACAGGCCGTGGCGGGCGCGGTGGTCGATGACCCGGTTCGCGACCTGGCGTGCGAACGTCGCGCCGCCTGGGGCCCGGCGGAGCTCCTCGCCGTTGGGCGCGGTCGCGCACTGCGCGGTCAGGGGGCCAGGCGCGGGGCGTGCCAGGCGCGGACGCGATCGTCGAGGTCGTCGAGATCGGCGTGCCAGCCGACGTAGCCGCGGGCCTCCGAGACGAACCTTCGTGACCGCCCGGCGATGACGGTGCTCGGCCGGTCGCCGGAGATCGTGAGGGCCTGGTCGACGAGCTCGACCGCCTGGTCCAGGTCGCGTCGTTTGGCCGCGGCGGTGGCGGCGGCGATGCGGACCATCGAGCGCAGGCCGGTGGCACCGGCCGCGTCCAGGTGGTGGATCGCCGCGTCGGTGTAGACGCTCGCCGCGCCCGGCATGCCCAGCTCGACGTAGGCGGCGGCGGACAGCTCGGACAGTGTCAGCACATGCAGCGTGTCGATCGAGAATCCCGGCTCGCCGTGCTGGTCCGGGCTCAGTACACCGGCGATGTGCCAGGCCCGGCCGATCGCCTGGTGCACGGCCCAGCGGTCACCGAGGGCGCCGTGGGCGCGGGCCTCGATGGCGGCCGCCCGCGCCGCCGCCGGCGTGCCGCTGCCGACGAGCGCGGCCCCGGCGGCGGCGAGCTCGGCCGCGTCCGCCAGCCGCCCGGCCTTGCGGGCCAGGGACGACTGCCACAGCCGGATCCAGCACATCAGCGTGGCGTCGCCGGCCTGGGCGGCATGCGCGTAGGACTCGTCGAACGCGGCGGCGGCGCCGGCGACGTCGCCGAGGTCATGGCGGGTGGTGGCCCAGAGCGCGCCGAGCCGCCCGGTCACGTGGTGCAGCCGCAGCCGGGTCAGCGGCGGGATGGAGTCACGCAGCAGCAGCGAGCGGACGACGGGCAGGTGACGACGCAGCTGGGCGGCGGTCGCGCTGATCGGGGACCGCTCGTAGTCGGCGGTGATCTGCGCGACGCGGCCGTCCAGATGCCCGAGGAGATCCGACGACGGACTCATGCCGCCGTCGCCCGCATCGAGCCGCCCACCCGCGCCCAGCCATCCACCCACGCCGAGGCGCTCGCCGGCGGCGAGCAGGTCGAGCGGGAGCAGGGCGCCGGCGGCCAGCAGCCGGCGCCGGGAACTGGCATCCATCGTTGATGTCCTCCGCGTGGCACAGCGGAGGACGGCAACCGCCTCCGAGGTGGCGCCGTCGACGGACCCCGCACTCCGCACATGTCACGGAATCCTGCGTCCGCTCGGGAGGGCTCGTCACCGGGTGTGCCACTGCGGGACACAACTGTTGCGCAGCTGGTGCGGGCAGGTGTGTCCACTGGCTCCGCACACACCCACTTTTGCACTACGAAAGGCCAACCGACTCCCCACGCGGGGAGCCGGTCGCCTGAGGCTGCTACTCGCCTTCGACGACGAGACGGGCCACGTGGTGGGTGTCGTTGAAGCCGCGCAGAACGGCAGGCCCGTCGGAATACCAGTCGATCGTGGTGATCGACACCAGGTCGAGGTGCAGGCGGTAGAGCACGGTCGGTTCGGCGGCGAGCGCCAGTTGGGTGAGCCCCTTGATCGGGGTCACGTGTGAGACCACCAGGACGCGGCCGCCGGCGTACTCCGCCATGATCCGGTCCCGGGCCGCGGCGACCCGCGCGACGGTGCCCAGCAGGCTCTCACCACCCGGCGGCGGCACCGCCGGATCTGCCAGCCAGGCGTTCAGCTCGTCCGGGAAACGCTCCCGGACCTCGGCGAACGTCAGCCCCTCCCAGGCACCGAAGTCGGTCTCGCGAAGATCCTCGTCGATCACGTAGTCGCGCGCGAGCGCGTCGGCGGTCTGGCGCGCCCGCTTGAGCGGCGAGCAGATGACGGCATCGAACGGTTCGGCACCCAGCCGGTCGGCCGCCGCCGCTGCCTGCAGGAGCCCGGTGTCGGTGAGCGAGGCCTCCACCGTGCCGCTGAACCGCTTCTCCACCGACAGTGGTGTCTGGCCGTGCCGGAGCAGGACCGTGACGGTCGGCGGCGCGGGCGGGGCCATCCACCCGGACAGGCGGTTGGTGGTCGGCGCCTGGTGCGGCAGCGGATCCGGCGACTGCGGGATCGCGGGTTCCCAGGTGCGGCCCGCGGCAGCCGCGTCCATCGCCTCGTTGGCCAGCCGGTCGGCGTCGGCGTTACGGGCCCGGGGCACCCAGACGAACCGGACGCTCGGGAACCGCGAGACGAGCCCCGAGGCCTCGGTGGCGAGCGGGCGCATCGACGGGTGCTTGACCTTCCAGCGCCCGCTCATCTGCTCGACGACGAGCTTGGAGTCCATCCGGACCTCGAGGTCGGCGTCGGGGGCGACGTCGGCGGCGGCCCGCAGCCCCGCGAGCAGGCCCTCGTACTCGGCGACGTTGTTGGTGGCCGTCCCGATCGCGGCGGCCCGCTCCGCGAGCACCTCACCGGTCGCCGGGTCCCGGACGAGGGCGCCGTACCCGGCAGGCCCGGGATTGCCCCGGGAACCTCCGTCGGCCTCGATGACCAGCCTGCGCGAAGCGCTCATGCCGTCACTCCCCTCGCTCGTCCGGATCCGCGGAGGAGGTGGCCGCCCCCACGGGGGAGGGGAGACTCTACCGGCCGTGCGACGCCGTGAACAGCGGACGGGGGACGAATCCGGCCCTAGAGGCCCGATTCGGCCGTTCGGACCAGAATGCGGCGGCATTCCTCACAGCGCACCACCTCGTCGGCCGGGGCCGCGGCGACCGCGCGCAGGTCCCCGCCGGACAGCTCCAGGTGGCACCCCTCGCAGCGCCGCCGCACCAGCGCGGCCGCGCCGACGCCCCCGGACGACGAGCGGATGCGCTCGTACAGGGTGATCAGCGGGCCCGGCAGCGACGGCGCGAGCGCGTCGCGCTCACCGCGCCGCTTCGCCGCCTCGGTGTCGATCTCACCGAACTGCTCGTCGCGGCGCACCTCGGCGGCCTGCCGCTCGTCCGCGAGGCGCTCTCGCCCGCTGACCTGGTCGGTCAGCTTCACCTCGAGCGCCTCGACCGCCTCCATCCGCTCGAGCGCCTCGTCCTCGAGCACGCCCTGGCGCCGGGCCAGCGAGGCCAGCTCCGCCTGCAGGTTCTCCAGCTCCCGCGGGTTGCCGACCTGGCCGGAGTCGACCCGGGTGCGGTTGCGGTCGGCGCGGGTGCGGACGAGCTCGATCTCGGTCTCCAGCTTCCGCTGGGCGCGCCCGATATCCGCGATCTCCGTCTGTACCCGGACGATGTCCGCGTCGGCGCTGTCCAACGCCGCCGACCGCTCGGCGATGGTCGCGAGCTCCGGCAGGGCGCGGCGCCGGGCGGCGAGCCGGTCAAGCGCGGTGTCCAGCGCCTGGAGGTCGAGGAGGCGAAGCTGCGTTGCTGGGTCGGCCTTCATGAGCTCCTCGCCTGGAACCCTTCTTCCGGACGCGCACCGGGCGCGTGGACCGGAGCGGGCAGATGATCTGCGTGGTCGGGCTGTTCTGGGTGGTCCTGCTGGTCACGCTGCTCGGGCCGTTCCGGCTGGGCCGGCTGGTCCGGCCGGGGTGTCGCCGACACCTGCAGCCGCCACGGATCCGTGACAAGTGTGGACACCGCCGTGTTCACGGTACGTCCCCGCGCGGCCAGCCCGGCACGCAGCCGGTCGGCGGCACCGGCGAGCCACGGCCATTCGCTGGCCCAGTGCGCGACGTCGACGATGACCAGGGGATGCGCCCCGACCGCGTCGAGGGTGTGGTGATGGCGGCCGTCCGCGGTCACCAGCACGTCCGCCCCGGCCGCCGCGGCCGCCGCGGCGAGCTCGCCACCCGCGCCGCCGCACACGGCGATCCGGCGCACGGCCCGGTCGGGAGCGCCGGTCGCCCGCACCCCACCGGCGGTCCCCGGCAGCGCCTGCGCGACCCGCTGGCAGAACTGCGCGAGCGGCTCGGCTGCCGGCAGGACACCGACCCGCCCGAGCCCGCGGCATTCGGTGCCGGCATCGGTCCGCGTGCGCACGCGCCCGCCCTCGGCGCGCGACCCGTTGGGCACCAGCGGCCCGACGTCGCGCAGGCCGATCGCCGCCGCCAGGGCGTCACTGACGCCCGGGTCCGCGACGTCGGCGTTCGTGTGCGCGGTGAACAGCGCCACCCCGGCCCGCACCAGCGTCGCCACGACCCGGCCACCGGTCGTCGACTCGGCGACGCTGTGGGCGCCGCGCAGGAACAGCGGATGGTGGGTCACCAGCAGCTGTGCCCTGGCGGCCGCCTCGGCGGCGACCTCGGGCGTGGGGTCCACCGCGAACAGCACGTCGTGGACCGGGGCATCCAGGTCGCCGACCGCCAGCCCGACCGCGTCCCACGCCTCGGCCCAGGCCGGTGGATAGCACGATTCGAGCGCCCAGACGCAGTCACGGACCGTCGCAGCAACGGTGGTCATCCCCGCGACCTTACCCGGACGACCGCTCGGGGGCGTCGACCGGTGACCATCCGCCGTCAACTGACCGGGCGCCGTCAGTTCGTCCTGGCCTGACCCGTAACGTCACCCCTGGYGTAGGACGTCCGCACGGGGTTACCACGCCGGAAAGAAGGGTTGGAGCATGGCTGACGTATCGGTGCGCTTCCAGATCGCCGGGGATTCGGAGATTGTTCTGAACCTGGCGACGGCGCAGGCTGTGCGCCTGGTCGAGGCGCTGATGGGCAAGGTCGCAGACGCCATGGCCGCACCGGACCGGCTGGCCGTCGGCAGCTCGTGGCAGCAGGGCGCCCCGGTGGCGCCGGCCCCGCCGACCTTCAACCCGGGTCCGCGCCTGCAGCAGTGAACCCGGGGCAGCCCGGACCACCGCCGGGTCGGTTGCTGCCAGAAAACCGGAAATCCGACAACAACGTCGGCTCAACGCGATACAACCTCGCAAAGCATTCCCTACGAGAGGACACCTGATTTCCCATGGCGGGGGACGTACCGGCCGACGAACGGATCCTCATCACCATCGATGATCCAGATCCTGGGGCGGATACCCGGCGCGGCCTGCTCGGCCCGCGGGATCCAGCGGCCGGTGGCGGCCAGGAGGACTCGCCGGACCCGACCGGCCTGACCAGCGCGACCGGTGCGGCCGGTGCGCTGGAGTTGGACGCGACGGGCGCAGGCGGGACCGCCCGCGGGCTGCTGGACGACTCGTCCCTCGACGACATGCCCGTCTGGGGAGCCAGGACCCGCCGCTCGACCGCGCCGGCCGGCGCCGGCGGCAACGCGGGCGCCCAGCACGGCGAGCGGACGGTGCACCGCTACGGCCGGGTCAGGGTCCTCGGCCGGCCGCATGCCGGCCCGGCACAGGACACGACGGTCGCCGCGGCACAGGACGACACCACGGGCACCACCGGCACCACCACCGCCCAGCCGGCCCCGGGCGACGGGACGATCGTGTCCACCCTCGCCCTTCCCGGCGGCCTGAGCCGGACGGAGTCCCTCGGCGTGGAGGCGTTCCGCCTGCGCGCCAGCGACGGCTACCGCCGCCGCAAGCGCTCCCGCCCGCGCGACGCCGCGCCCTGGGACATGGCCCGCCCCTGCACCGACATCGCCCCGGCCCGCGGGTCGGGGACGTCCGTCACCCCCCGCCTGATGCCGACGCTGCTCAACGCGCCCTCGGCGAACGGCACCGACGCGGCCCAGAGCACCGCCGGCGCGCCGGGAACCAGCGGGCTCAGCTCCTATCTGGAGGGCTCGGTCGCGGTCGGCCTGATCCTCGTCGAGGGCCCGACCGCCGCACTGCGGATGTCCGCCGCGGAACGCACGAAGATCGTCGCCGAGGTCCAGAACGGGCTGTCCTGGTACGCGACGCAGAATCCGGCCGCCGAGCTCACCTTCAGCTACGACATCCAGCTGGTCCAGCTGTCCACCCCGGCCGACCCGGGCGCCAGCGACCTGGAGTCGGTGTGGCGCAACCCGGCGATGAGCCGGCTCGGCTACGCCCCGACCTTCGACGGTGTCTACGACTACGTCGAGGGGCTGCGCGGGCGTCTCGGCACGAAATGGGCTTACTGCGCCTTCGTCACGAAGTACCCGCTGGGCCATTTCGCCTACGCGTCGATCGGCGGGCCGCGCCTCGTGCTCGCCGCCGACGCCGACGGCTGGGGCCCCGACAACATCGACCGGGTCTTCGCGCACGAGACCGGGCACATCTTCGGCGCGCCCGACGAATACGCCGGCGCCGGCTGCGACTGCGGCGGAAGCTGGGGCCGGTACGGCGTCCCCAACGGCAACTGCGACGCCTGCGCCCCCGCACCCGTCGACTGCCTGATGCGGGCCAACACGTTCGCCCTGTGCCGGTACACCCCCGCCCACATCGGCTGGGGCCACGGCGTCAGCGGCAACCCGGTGCTCATCCAGTCCCGTGGGCTCGGCGTGCGGGGCAACTTCGACGTCGTGGTGCCCTCGGCGTTCTCCGGGCTCACCCACGTCTGGCGGGAGAACGACGCCCGCGACACCCCCTGGCGGGACCCCTGGCAGACCGCCCAGGCGCTCGGCCGGGTCGACGCCGTCACGATGCTGCAGAGCACCCTGGCCACCCCCGGGCCGCTGGAGACCGTCGTCCGCGTCGGCAGCCGCCTGTTCTTCCTCTGGCGGGACAGCACCGGCGCGTTCCAGTGGCGCCCACCCGTCCAGCTCACCCAGAACGTCGGCGGCGTGCCGTCGATGGTCCAGAGCCGGCTGGGCGGCCGGGGCAACTTCGAGCTGCTCGCACCCGCGGCGGACGTCGGCATCATCCACATGTGGCGCAACCACGACGTCGCGGGCTACCCCTGGAGCGCGCCGAAGCTGTTCGCCGCGAACCTCGGCCGGGTCGACGCGGTCAGCCTGATCCACGGCACGCTCGGCGGCGGCGCCGGCCTGCTGGAGGCCGTCGCGCTGGTCGGCACCCGGCTGGTGCACCTCACCCGTGACTCGTCCGCCGTCTGGCGGACGAACGGCGTCTTCGCCGAGGGGGTCTCCGGCAACCCGGTGCTGATCCAGAGCCTCTACCCCGGCGCCCGCAACTTCGAGGTGGTGGTGCCCGCCGCCGGAACCGGGCTGATCCACTTCTTCCGTGACAACAACCGGGCGACACCGGCCTGGAGCGGGCCACGGCCCTTCGGCGCGTCACTCGGCCATGTGGACTCGGTCGCCCTCATCCAGAGCAACTACTCCGGGAACCTGGAGGTGCTGGCCCGGGTCGCGAACCGGCTGTACCTGCTGACCCGATCCGGTGCCGACGCCGTCTGGTCGACCCCGCAGCGGGTGCTCTGACTCCAGGGCGAACCCCCACGCCGGCGGCCCGGCCGGACCGGACCGCCGGCTCCGACCGGCGCGGGCCGGCTGGCGCTGGGCCGGCTGGCGCGGGCTCGAGGACGGGTCAGGTCGGTTCGTCCCAGGGCCGGCCCTCGAAGGGGCGTGGCGGCTTCGCCACGGCGCGGGCCAGCCAGCCGTCGACGAAGAGCCGTTCCCGGGGGTCCAGCGTCGCGGCCAGCTCCACCGGGACGTCCGTGGCGAAGACACCCAGAACACCGGGAACGGCGGCGGCGTCCGCCAGCCGCCCGGCGGGCACGACCACCAGCGCGAGGCGCGGCGGCAGGCGCGCGGTCACCTGCGCCCACCGCCCGATGACGTCCAGAGCCGTGCCCGCCGCCGTGGCGTCCTCGGCCAGCACGAACAACAGCTCGCGCGGCGCCCCCCACCCCGGCTCCCCCGGCCCAGACGACTCCGGCTCCGGCACCGGCACCGGCACCCACTCGGGCTCGGGCTCCGGCACAGCCGGTTCCCCGTTCCCCGGTTCCGGTTCCGGTTCGCCGCACGCCGACTGCGCGGGGCCTCGAGCACTCACCGGGTGTCCTCCTCTTCTCGGGGATCAGCCGCTCTCGGGGATCAGCCGCCACCGCGGCGCGTGACGCCCGCCGCGGTGGATGGACGCGGCGGCCGGTACAGGACAGGGTGGGAACATACGGGCCCACTCACGGGTCGGTGATGCTGCGACGTGAGGGGGTGCGGGCGACGGTGAGTGAGCGACTGCCGCTGTTTCCGCTCGGTACTGTCCTGCTGCCAGGTCTGTTGATGCCACTGCAGATCTTCGAGGAACGCTACCGGGTCCTGGTCCGCGAACTGCTCGAAATACCCGAGACCGAACCGCGCCGCTTCGGCGTGGTGGCGATCCGGCGCGGCCGGGAGGTCGGCCCGGCGGTGCCGCAGACCTACGAGATCGGCTGCACCGCGCTGGTCCGCCGGGTGGAGGCCCTCCCGGACGGGCGGTTCTCGATGGTCACCGTGGGCGGTTCCCGTTTCCGGGTCCACTCCGTCGACGAGAGCAGCCACCCCTACCTGGTCGGCGATGTCGAGTACCTCGACGACGTCGTCGGCGACGAGGCCGCCGCCGCCGGCAACGCCGCGGTGGTGACCCGGCTGCTGCGGGAGTACACCGAGCGCCTCACCGCCAGCGGCACCGTCGAGGTCAAGCTGCCCGAGCTGCCGACCGACCCGATCGCGCTGTCCTTCCTCGTCGCGGCGGCGGTCGCCAACGACATCGCCGAGCGGCAGGAACTTCTCGCCGCGCCGGACGCCGCGGCAAGGCTGCGCGGGGAACGGGCCCTGCTGCGCCGCGAGCTCGGCCTGCTCGAACGCATCACGACCGTCGGCTCGAGCGAGCTGAACCGGATCACGCCGAGCTCCAACTGACCCGGCGCGCACACGCCGACCCGATCCGGCTCCGGCCCCGCCGGCTCGCTCCTGCGGCGACGCTGTCAGCACGGCGCCGTCAGCGGCGGCGCCGTCAGCGGCGGCTCCGTCAGCGGCGGCGCCGTGGCCAGCCGAAGGTGGTCCCGCCGGCCCAGAGCGCCAACGCCAGCACCAGCAGCGCGACTCCGGGCAGCACCAGGTAGAGGCCGGTGGCCCGCACGTGGAAGTCCGCCAGGTCACGCAGGAGGTCGGTCGCGTTGGGAGGGAGCGAGTCGAGGGCGGCGTCGGAGCGGCGCAGCCGCCCGACCTCCCCCGTCAGCAGTGAGCCGGCGACGCCGCCGGCCCCGAGGCCGACCGCGACCGGCCAGCCCACGTCCGCCGCGCGCCAGTAGGTGACGAGGCCGCCGATCACTCCGGCCACGGCGCAGATCATCGCGAAGTAGGCGTCGACGGTGCTCTGCACCGAGAAGACGGACATCGCCCCGGCGAGCACCGCCGCCACGTCGAGGTGGGGGGCGCAGGCGGCCCACAACAACCCCAGCAGCGGACCCACGACGACCATCGCGAGCGCACACACGGCCCCGGCGAGCAGCCTGGCCCGCATGCTCTGCGGCGGCGACGTGCTCGCCCAGGCCGCGGCCTCGCCCTCGGCCAGATCCGCCGCGGACACCACTGCCTCCTCGTGCACCGCTGGCTCCGCCGGCACCGCCGCCGCTGGCTCCGCCGGTACCGCCGGCCCGATGGGCGTCACCGTGTCCGCCGGCTCGGCCGGTGTCCCGGCGGACCGGTCTGAGGAGGCCGCAGGGTCAGCCGGAACGGGCTCGGCCCCATCCTCGGCCCGCGGGTGCCCATCCGGCGCGGAACACACCGATATGTCCCGGGTGCCCCGGGTGCCGCCCGGCAACTCTGCCACGACCCGTCCGTCTCCTCGCCAGCCACACCGGCCCTTCGACCCGGATCCTCCGGGGTGACCCGGTTCATCCAGGGCGAGCCGACCCCCGTCGATGCCGGACTCAGGCATCGACCGTACCCGCCGCCGCGACGGCCCCGCCTCCCGCCGCTCGGCCCGGACCACCGGTGGTCCGGGCCCGGTCGCTCCGGCCCGCGGCGACCGGAGCCACGCCCAGCGTGCGGCGGGCCCGAGGTCAGGAGCGGGTGACGCGCCGCAGGGCGTGTGCGGCCACCAGCAGCGCGGCCACGGCGACCGCGGCACAGACCCCGAGATCCGCCGAGACTCCCACCCAGTCGACCGAGGGCGCGAACGCCTGGGCCAGTGCGTCGACCGCGTAGCTGCTCGGCAGCAGGTCACGCGCCAGGCGCCCGATACCCGGCAGCCTGTCGGCGGGAATGACCCCCAGGAACAGCACCACGCTCATGCCGAGCTGACCCGCGACCGTCGCGAGCTCCGGCTTCGGCGCGAGCAACCCGATCGCCGCACCGATGCCGGCCAGGCTCGCCCCGGCCAGAACCGTGACCGGAAGCAACAGCCACAGACCCGCCATCGGCAGGCCATACAGTACCGAGCCGACGAACACCGTCACAATCGTGCCCGGTACCGCGAACGTCGCGTAGGACGCGGCCGTTCCGAGGACGACCGCGGCGCCGGAGATCGGCAGTGTCAGGTAGTAGTCGAGCGCCCCGGCGGCGCGAAGCGCGCCGAACCGCTGTGCCAGCAGGTTGAGCGCCACGAAGGCCACGACGAGCACCGTCGAGCCGGCCACGACCGAGGCCGCCGCCGAGTCGTCGCCGACGTCGACGATGCCCCGCAACAGGATCATGATGCCCAGCGACTGGAACGCGGCGACGAACAGCAACGGCACCCGCGCCACCCGCGCACGGGCCAGCTGGCCCCGGTACACGGCCGCGAGGGCGGCCGGGAAGGCCGTCCCCAGCGGGAGCGGCACCGGTGACGCGTCAGCCACGCCGTCGCCCAGGTCCGCGATGGGCCGCACCGCCGCGTCAGCCACCGCGGCCTGCGCCGCCTCAGCCACCGCAGCGGCCTCGGCCGCCGGGGCCGCCGGGAGCTTCGTCGCACCAGCCGCCTCGGCCACCGGAAGCTTCAGCGAGCCCACCGGAACCGCCACCGCGGGCTTGCGTGAGCCAGCCGAGCCGGCCGGCGCGGGTGTCCCCGGGCCGGCCGCGGTGTGAGGCGTCGTCAAGGTCATGTCCGCTCCAGATCACGGCAGGTACCGCCGAGAGTGAGATACACGTCCTCCAACGACGGAGTCGCGAGACTGAAATCGTCCAGGGCCGCGAACGCCGGCCCGGAGGTGAGCTGGCCCAGGGCGTCCCGCGCGTCGGCCTGCGCGAGCCGCGTCGTCCAGCGCCGGCCGGTGACCCGCGCCGTGGCGGCGAGCCGGGCGACCGTCGGATCATCCACCGGTGGGTCGTGCCGCCAGACGAGGTCGAGCCGGACGTCGTCCGACACCGACGCCTTGAGCCGGCCGGGTGAGTCACAGGCGATCACGCGACCGGCCTCCAGCACGGCGACCCGGTCGAGGACGGTCTCGGCCTCCAGCACGTTGTGCGTGATCAGCACGACGGTCGTCCCACGCTCGGCCCGCCGGCGCTCGAGCGCCGCCCACACCGACCGGCGCGCGGAGGGATCCAGGCCCGTGGTCGGCTCGTCGAGCACCAGCACGGGGCGCTCACCGACCAGCGTGGCCGCCACGCAGGCCAGCCGGCGCTGACCACCGGAAAGCCGCCCGAGTGGCCGGCTCACCACCGCGCCCAGCGAGAGCTCCTCGATGACCTCGTCACGCTCGCGGCGCGCGGCGGCGCGGGACAGGCCGCGAAGCCGCGCGGTCGTCTCCACGGCCAGCCCGACCGGCAGGTCGGCCAGGGCGAGATCGTCCTGGCCGAGGTAGGCCGCCATCCGAGCGGCGGCCGCGGGCCGGTTGACGATGTCGTGACCGAACATGGTGATGGAGCCAGCGTCGGGCCGAAGCAGGCCCATCAGCTGGCGGACAAGTGTGGTCTTTCCGGCCCCGTTGGGACCGAGCACGCCGAAGACCTCGGCCGGTCGAACGTCGAGATCGATACGGTCGTTGGCGAGAACGGCGCACTCCCCGGCACCGTGCCGCCGGGTGAGGCCACGCACGGCGTAGCTCAGCACGGCTGTCATTCTCGCAGCCGCCACGCCGAGGTGGCGCCGCGGGCCGATGCCACCGACGTCACACCCGGGCCAGCCGGCACACCCGAACGCCCCGACACCCTCGAACACCCCGTCACGCGCCCGGCCCGCGCGCCGGTACCGACAGCAGAGACAACCACACAGTCAGGGCAATACGACACGGTCAGACGGCGCTGCTCATCCAGACCACGATGTCGAGGATCCGCAGCGGCGTCACCGGCGGACCACCCGGCGGCACGAGGCCCGCGAGCCGGCGGAACTCGTCGGCGTTCTCCCGAAGGTCGTGCTGCATGGCACGGACGAGCAGTTGCATGTACTGCCGCCAGGACCGCCCGTCCCGCGGCGACGGGGGCACGCAGTCCTCGTGCTGGTAGAAGATCCTGACCTTCGAGTCGAACAGCGGAACCAGGGCCGGCCGCTTGCGGTGCAGCACCTTCGCGATCAGCGAGCCCTTGACGTCCCGGTCGGCGACGTCGGGATCGTCGAGCGGGTCGTAGAGGGCGGCCACCAGGTCGAGCGTGACCTCGTCCGCCTCGATCAGCTCGATGCCCGGCGGAAGCCGGTCCAGCGCGCGCTGCAGCAGCGGCAGGAGCGCGGTCAGGGTGTGCATACGGTCGACGTCGACGCTCACACCGAGCAGGCAGGGCGACAGCAGATCTCCGGTACACAGGAGGTCGGGGTCGCCGTTGGTGACGAGGCCGTCGTAGTACGGATAGGCGTACCGAAGCCCTCGTCGGCGCGGGCCTACGTATTCCTCCAGCAGGCTCTCCGCATCGAAGACCTCCCGGGTGCCCCTCGCCAGCCTCACCCGAGCGCCCCCTTCATGTCACACCACCCCCGTCGTCGTCGTCGACGGCCGGACCGCGACTCGCCGGCACGCGCCGATGCGCACCACGAGCAATCCTGCCCTGTCACCCCCCGCACGCGGAAGACGCCCCCGTGGGACAACCGGGCAAGCCGCCCCGCCCAGGCGTGCCGCTGGCGACGTGCGGGTGGGCACCTCGCAGCGCACAGGACGGAAAGCAACGACCGACACGATCGGATCAGGCCCGAACGAGGTGAATGTCGGCCGGATCGCGAGCCGGGTCAGGAGCGGACCGGGTCCAACGGGACGAATCGTACGGCGGACGGCGAGCTGCCCGGCGGCGCGGGATGCACCGTGCGCACCGGCCCGCGACGCGTGAGCTCGAGCAGACGTTCCGCCGGGGCCCGCACCACGGCCGCGTACAGACATCCGCACCGGGCGCGCAACGCCATCGCCTCCAGATGCGCCCGCTGGGCGGCTACGGCATCCGTGTCCTCGCGCGCAAGGGTTTCGGCGGCGTCGGCGGCGCTGTCGAAGGCCGACTCGACATCCGCGACGGGGTCACGAACGTTCGCCGACGTCTCGGCACCGTCCGGGGGTACCCGGAAGAACACCTCGGTCACCCGGTAGTCCGCGAGCGTCCGGACCAGCTCGGCCGGTGTCTGGTAGGCGGTCAGGCTGACGACGGCGTAGAGGTCGGCGGCGGGCGCCGCCGCGCTCAGCGACTCCAGCTCGGACCGTGTCCTGTCGGCATAGGCCCCGGCAGCGTCACCGGCAGCCGGGCCCACCACGATGCTGGGTTCGACCGGACCGGCCGCGGCACCGTCGTCGTCGGCGGCGGCATCGGCGGTTCCGGACTGGCTGACGGCGGAGCCCGCCGCCCCGGAAGCGGAGCCGGCGCCCGAACTCGAGCCGGACATGGCGCCGCCGGAATCGGAGCCGCGCAGCATGGTGGTGACCGCCCCAACCACGATCAGCACGACCAGCCCGAGGACGAGCACCCGGAAGGCGGCCTCCAGCACGCCCGCGGCCGCCCAGCCTCGTGCTGCCCGCGGCTCGGCCCCGGTCACAGCCCCCGGCGCGTCGTCGACGGCCACCCTGGCGGTCACAGCGGCACGCGCTCGCCTCGCCCCCGCCCACTGGCGGTCCCCGACCGAGCCCAGACCTGCCTGCGCCCAGTTCAGCGCCCGCCCGATCGCCGGCAGCGCCGCGTCGTCCACCCGGTCGAGCAGGCCGAGCAGGCCGGAGGATGACGCCGGGGCGCCCGCAGGACCGTCACCGCCCGCAGGACCGTCATCACCCGCCGCGGCGTCGGGGTCCGGTGGGGCAGCTCCCTGGGCACGGGGAGACACCGGTTTCCTGGCAGGCATGGTCAGGTCTGGTCGTTCAGCCGTCTCAGGGCCTCGGCGAGGTCGTCGGGATCGGGGCTGACGAAGCGCACCCAGGAGCCGTCGGACGGATGGGCGAAGGCGAGGCTGGCGGCGTGCAGCCACTGCCGCTCCAGGCCGAGCCGCTGCGCCAGCGTCGGATCCGCGCCATAGGCGAGATCCCCCACGCAGGGATGGCGCAGCGCCGACAGGTGGACCCGGATCTGGTGCGTGCGACCGGTCTCGAGCCGGACCGACAGCAGGGAGGCCGAGCGGAACGCCTCCTCGGTGTCGTAGTGGGTCACACTGGGCTTGCCGCCCGCCACGACCGCGAAAAGCCCGGGGCGCCGGGGGTGCCGGTCGATCGGCGCGTCCACCGTGCCCCGCAGCGGGTCCGGATGCCCCTGCACGACCGCCCGGTAGACCTTCTCCACCTCGCGGTCACGGAAGGCCCGTTTGAGCAGCGTGTAGGCCCGCTCGCTCTTCGCCACGACCATGATCCCGGTGGTGCCGACATCGAGCCGGTGCACGACGCCCTGCCGCTCGGCGGCACCCGAGGTGGAGATTCGGTAGCCGGCCGCGGCCAGCGCGCCGATCACCGTCGGCCCGGTGAAGCCGGGCGCCGGATGCGCCGCCACGCCCACGGGCTTGTCGACCACCACGATGTCGTCGTCGTCGTGCAGGATGCCCAGCCCCTCGACCGGGGTGGCGTCGACCGTCACCGGACGCGGCGGGGCGGGCAGCGCGACCTCCAGCCACGCACCACCGGCGACCCGGTCGGAGCGGCCCCGCACCTGGCCGTCGACGCTCACCTGCCCGTCGTCCACGACGCTCGCGGCCGCGGTGCGGGAAAGCCCGAACATGCGGGCGAGAGCGGCATCGAGCCGCATGCCGTCCAGACCGTCCGGAACCGGCACCGAACGCCGATCCGTGTAGGACGTCGTCATCGGGCCGTTCCCATCCGGGATTCCAGGTCGGTAGCCGCGCAGGGGCCGCGACGAGAGGAGTTGAGGATTTCGGCTGTTCTGGCGACCGAAATCCCCAACTCCTGCTCGGGAGCAACGCCAGCCACGGCGGCCGCTCGCGGCCACGAATCGAAGAGTTGAGGATTTCGGCTGCTCTGGCGACCGAAATCCTCGACTCCTGCCCGCCAGCTGTCGCGGACCGTCAGAGGAAAGAGGCTCATTGCCCACCTGGCCTGGACGGATCCGACGGCTGGCGCGGATCATCCGGTCGAGGTTGCCCGGCCGCGGCACCCGTCCCCGAGGGCGCCGCAGCACCGCCGGGGAGGCCGGACACAGCCGGCGCCCCAGCAGACACGGCCGGCGGCCCAGCAGAAACGGCTGGCGGCCCGGCAGAAACGGCTGGCGGCCCGGCAGCGGCACCGGAGGCAGCAGACACCGCAGCGGCTCCGGAGGCGGCGGGTGCACCAGGAGTGCCGGGCCTGGCCCCGGACGGCTGGTCGCCGGTGAGCCGGCTGCCGTCCAGCCCGATCCCCAGCAGCGAGAGCACCACCGCGAGCACTCCGCCGCACACGATCGCCGAATCCGCCAGGTTGAAGATCGGCCAGTGATGGATGTGGACGAAGTCGACCACATGGCCACGCAGCGGGCCGGGCGCACGGAAGATCCGGTCGATCAGGTTGCCCACCGCACCGCCGACCATCGCCCCGAAGACGAACGCCCACCCGGTCGAGGCCAGCCGCCGGGCGGTGAGGCCGACGACCACGACCACGGCCAACGCCACCAGGCTGAGGAACACGGTGGCGCCGCCGGCCAGGCTGAACGCCGCCCCCGAGTTCCGGGTGAGGCGCAGGTCGAGCGCGCCGGGGATGATCTCGACCGGCCCGCGGCCGGAGAGCTTGGCGACCGCGAGCATCTTGGTCACCACATCCAGCGCGATCAGGCAGACCGCGGTCACCGCGACGATCATGACTGCTGGCCGTGGGGTGAGACGCCGGCCCGGCGCGGGCCCGGCGCCCGACGGCGCGGCACCCGACGGCACAGGACCCGACGGCACAGGACTCGACGGCACGGCACCCGACGGCACGGCACCACCGGCACTCAGCTCTGCTCCCGGCTCGCCCACCACAGCCACCACTCTACGGGTGCGCCCGCACCCTCCGGTCACGCCGGGACGATCCGCTCGCCGGGCGGCGCCCGCGAGCGACCCGCCGTGCCCGCGTCGAGACCTGTGCGCCGTCGGCTACGCTGGGGGACGCGGAAAGGCGTCGACGGGACGAGTAGCGGCGGGCGCAGTCACAGCGAGCCGGGGGCGGTGCGAGCCCGGTGGCCAGCGCGCCGTGAAGATCACCCCTGAGCCGCCGGGAGAACAGGGCAGCCGCCCCCAGTAGATCCGGCCACCGCGGCAGACAAAGAGTGGCCGCCCGCCGCTGTCCGTCAGGGCAGCCCGGCCCGGGCGTGCAAGGAGGGTGGTACCGCGGTACCTCCCCACCACACCTGTCGGCGGGCGACTGACGCCGCGGGGAGTGACGTGGGGGGTGTCGTCCCTCCGCCGGAGAGCCCCACCCGCCGACGGAGACCGCCACCATGACCGCTACGCCCGACGTACCCGCGGCCAACACGCCCGAGTCCGCCCCGCCTGCACCCACGCCGGCGCAGGCGTCGGCGTCCCTGTTCCGGAGCCTGCCCACCCGGGTCGACCTGCCGGCGTTCGAACGCGAGACGCTGGAGCGCTGGAAGGACACCAAGGTCTTCCACCGGTCGCTGCAGGCCAGCGCGGACCGCCCGCTGTGGAGGTTCTACGAGGGCCCGCCGACCGCCAACGGCCGGCCCGGAGCCCATCACGTCGAAGCCCGGGTGTTCAAGGATCTGTTCCCGCGCTACCGGACCATGAAGGGCTACCACGTACCCCGCCGCGCCGGCTGGGACTGCCACGGCCTGCCCGTCGAGCTCGCGGTGGAGAAGGAGCTCGGGTTCACCAGCAAGGGCGACATCGAGGACTACGGCATCGCCGAGTTCAACGCGAAGTGCCGCGAGTCCGTCCTGCGCCACGTCGCGGACTTCTCCGCGATGACCGAGCGGATGGGCTACTGGGTCGACCTGGACACCGCCTACCGCACGATGGACACCGAGTACATCGAGAGCGTCTGGTGGTCGCTGAAGCAGATCTTCGACAAGGGGCTGCTGGTCGAGGACTACCGGGTCACCCCGTACTGCCCCCGCGACGAGACGCCGCTGTCCGACCACGAGGTCTCCCAGGGCTACAGCGACACCGCCGACCCGTCGGTGTACGTCCGTTTCCCCATCCTGGACGGCCCGCGGGACCTGGCCGGGCGCGGCGCGCACCTGCTGGTGTGGACGACGACGCCGTGGACGCTGGTCTCCAACACCGCGGTGGCGGCCAACCCGGAGGTCACCTACGTGCTCGCCCGGGCCGCGAGCGGTGATCTCCTGGTGGTCGCCGAGCCGCTGCTGGCCGCCGCGGTCGGTGAGGACGCCGAGATCCTGGACCGTTTCTCCGGCACCGAGCTCGCCGGCACCCGCTACGCGCGGCCGTTCGAGCTGGTCGAGCTGGCACGTTTCGAGGAGGCGGCGGCGAAGGTCGTCGCCGCCGCGCCGGCCGGCTCACCGCCGCCGGCCCGTCCGCACTCGGTGGTGCTCGCCGACTACGTGACGACGACGGACGGCACCGGGCTGGTCCACCAGTCACCCGCGTTCGGCGCCGAGGACCTCGCGGTGTGCCGCGCCAACGGCCTGGGCGTGGTCAACCCGGTGGGGCCGGACGGCCGGTTCCTGCCCGACGTCCCGCTGGTGGGTGGCCTGTTCTTCAAGGACGCCGACGCGCCGCTGTCCGCCGACCTCACCGCCCGGGGCCTGATGTGGCGGGCACTGACCTACACGCACAGCTACCCGCACTGCTGGCGCTGCCACACCCCGCTGATCTACTACCCGCTGCCGTCCTGGTACATCCGCACGACGGCGGTGCGGGACAGGCTGCTCGCCGAGAACGCGCGGACCGACTGGCATCCCGGCCGGATCCGCGACGGGCGCTACGGGGAGTGGCTGCGGGGCAACGTCGACTGGGCGCTGTCACGCAACCGGTACTGGGGCACCCCGCTGCCGATCTGGCGGTGCGAGGCGGATCCGTCCCATCTGACCTGTGTGGGCTCGCTCGGTGAGCTGTCCGCGCTCGCCGGGGAGGACCACTCCGGGCTCGACCCGCACCGCCCGTTCGTCGACGACGTCACGGTGCCGTGCCCCAGCTGTGACGCCACCGCGCGGCGGGTCCCCGAGGTCATCGACGTCTGGTACGACAGCGGCGCCATGCCGTTCGCCCAGTGGGGCGCGCCGCACCGCAACGCCGAGGAGTTCGCCCAGCACTACCCGGCCCAGTACATCTGCGAGGCCATCGACCAGACCCGCGGCTGGTTCTACACGCTGATGGCGATCGGCACCCTGGTGTTCGACCGGTCGTCCTACGAGACGGTGCTGTGCCTGGGCCTGCTGCTGGACGCCGACGGCCGCAAGATGAGCAAGCATCTGGGCAACGTCCTCGACCCGTTCGACCTGTTCGAGCAGCACGGGGCGGACGCCGTCCGGTGGCTGATGCTGGCCGGTGGCTCACCCTGGTCGGACCGGCGGGTCGGGCACGAGGCCATCGAGGACATCGTCCGCAAGATCCTGCTCACCTACTGGAACACCGCGTCGTTCTTCGCCCTCTACGCGGGCGCGGCCGACTGGCGTCCGACGGCGGCGGACGGGGCCGGCACCGCGGCGACGGCGGCCGATCCGGCCGAGGCCGCCGCCGGGTCGGCGGCCGACGTTCCGGCCCGGCGCCCGGTGCTGGACCGGTGGGCGTTGTCCGAGCTCGCGGACACGGTCGCCGAGGTGGACCAGGCCCTGGAGCACTTCGACTCGCTGCGGGCCGGGCGGCGCATCGCGCGCTTCGTCGACGACCTGTCCAACTGGTATGTCCGGCGCTCGCGGCGGCGGTTCTGGGCCGGCGACCCGAACGCGCTAGCCACCCTCTACACCTGCCTCGACGGACTCACCCGGGTGATGTCACCGTTCACCCCGTTCCTGACGGACTGGCTGTGGTCGCGCCTGTTCTCGGGCATCCTGCCGGGGGCACCGGACTCGGTCCACCTCGCGGCCTGGCCACAGCTGCCAGCCGACCTGGTCGAACCGGGCCTTTCCGACCAGATGGACCTGGTGCGCAGGATCGTCGAGCTCGGCCGCTCGGCCCGCGCCGCGAGCGGGGTGCGGACCCGCCAGCCGCTGCCGCGCGCGGTGGTCGGCTCGTCCGCCTTCGAGGACGTGTCCGACGAGCTGCGGGGCCAGATCTCCGAGGAGCTCAACGTCGTCACGGTCGAGGCCGCGACCTCGGACCTGGTCGACATCAGCGTGAAGCCCAACTTCCGCGCACTGGGGCGGCGCTTCGGCAGTCGCACCAAGGCGGTGGCCACGGCGGTCGCCGCCGCCGGGGCGCCGGTGGACGGCCAGCTGACGGTGACCGTGGACGGTGAGGCCATCGACCTCGGCGGCGACGAGCTGATCATCACCGAGACGCCGCGGGAGGGCTGGTCCGTCACCAGCGAGTCGGGTCTGTCCGTCGCACTGGATCTGACGGTCACCCCGGAGCTCGCCCGCGCTGGCCTGGCCCGTGACGTGGTGCGGGTCCTGCAGGACGCCCGCCGGGCCGCGGGGCTGGAGATCACCGACCGGATCGAGCTGCACTGGAGCTCCGGCCGGGAGGAGACCCAGACGGCGTTGCGCGAGCACGGCGCGACGGTCGCGGACGAGATCCTGGCCACCGTGTTCCTGGAGACACCGCCGGATCAGGAGCTGCCGACCGCGGCCGGGTGGCACCAGGGATCGTCGGCCGACCTCGGGCTGACCTTCGCCCTGAGCCGGGTCGCCCGGTCTGTGACCGCAACCAGCTGACCAACCCGGGACTCCGGGCCCGGCCCCGTCGGGGGCCGGGCTACCGGTGAAGGCCGGGCTACCGGTCTGGTTGGTCCGCCAGCGTAGCCAGCACGTGGCCGTACGGGTATAGGCCCGACCAAAATCGTTCACTCTTGCGACTCGCCAAATCGGGCTACCGGGCTACCGGGCGCTCCGAGGGCCGGCCGCGTTCGTGGAGTGCAAGCCTCCCACCCACCGACCGGCGATCTTGATCAGCGCCAATCCGCGACAGCCTCCCCGACGACCACGAACCTCAACTCCTGGTCGGCAGCAGCGGCAGACCCAGCGGCTAGCGAGCCCCGGGCCACCCGGCGGTCCGCCGGGCCACCGCGAGGGGCAGCAACGCCGCCCCGACGCAGAGCACGACGAGCGATGTGTAGGTCCAGGCTGTGGCACCGAACAGACCCACGACCGCGAGCACCGCGGCAACCGCTACCAGAGCACCGCTGACCATCACCATGCCGCACCGATCCTGAGCTGGGCATCGAGGAAGAGACCACACAAAAGCATCGGCGCCTGGTCAGCTCGCTGCGGACCAGGCGCCGATGGGGAAGAGCACGGGCGGCTCAGAACTCCTGCATTCCGGCCGCCTCCCGGCGACCAGGATCCAGATCCGGGCGGCCGTTGTGGCCGTTGGCCTCCCGGGCAAGAGCTCCCGCGCCGATCGGAGGGCCGGTCTGGAAGGCCGGAGCGGCCAGGTGCTGGGCGGGCTGCCCCGGGCCGGTGTTCTGCATGCCAACGTTCGCCGGGACGGGCGTCGGTGCCGACTGACCGGGGTTGAGGCCGGGGCGCGACGGGCCACCCGGGCCGACGGCGGGCTGGGTCGGCATACCGTCGAGATCGCGAAGCTGCATCTCCAGGTAGGCCCGCAGCCGGGTGCGGTACTCGCGCTCGAAGGCCCGCAGCTGCTCGACCTGGCTTTCCAGCCGGCGCTTGTCGTCCTCGAGCCCACCGAGCTGCTCGGCGACGTGCGCCCGCGCCTCGCCGATGATGCGGTCCGCGTCGGCTCGCGCCTCGCGCCGGGCCCGCTCGGACTCCGCCCGCGCCTCGCGCAGCGCCTCGTCGGCGGTGCGCTGGGCGAGAACCAGCGTCCGCGCGACCCGCTGCTCGATGTCGGCGTCGGTCTGCCCGGGAGCTCCCGGGGCGCCGGGGCGGACCGGGGGCTGGCCACCGCCGCCGACCAGAGCCGGCATGACGGCCGTCGGGCCGCCGGGGACGGGTGGGCCGGCCTGCTGGCCGCCGACGGGACCGGCCTGGCCACCGGGGCCAACCGGGCCACCGGGCGGCCCCACCGGCGCCTGACGCTCGCGGCTCGCCTGTGCCACCTGCGCCTGGGCCTGGCCGAGATGCCGACGGGTCTCCTCGAGCTGACGCCGCAGCTGCTGGTTCTCCTCGATGAGGTGTGCCGGCACGCCGGGGCCACCTCCGCCGGACCGACGGGCTTCGTCGAGCTGGCGGCGCAGGTCGCTGCTCTCGTCAAGCAGCCGCGTCAGTTCGGCTTCCACCTCGTCGAGGAAGGTGTCGACCTCGTCCTCGTTATAGCCCGTACGGAACCTCGTCGGGCTGAAGACCTTGTTCTGAACGTCCTGCGGTGTCAGCGCCACGTCGCCTCCTCGTGCGGCATCGCCGCTCCCCGAAGAGAGGGCGGTCTGCGGGCAGTCTGCCCTGCCTGCGGTCGCGGTGTGCACATGACCTCGTCACAGCTCCTGCGCATAGCTCCTCAAAACCATGATCACCACGAGGAGGAGCAGGAAGCCGAGGTCAAGTGCAACGCTACCCACCCTCAACGGCGGAAGGAACCGCCGGATGAAACGCAACGGGGGGTCCGTCGCCGTGTACACGATCTCAAAGACCAGGACCAGGGGACCGGTCGGCCGGAAGGAACGACTGAGAGCACGTACCAGGTCCAGGACCCACCGCACGATCAGGAGCAGCAGGTAGGCCGTCAGCACCCAAAAGAGAAGCGATCCAAGTGCGCTGATGGTGCTCTCTCCTGAGGTGACGTGGGGAAGCCTCTGACGACCTTACCGGACGGTCTTGACCTTGCTATGACTGGTTGTAGAAACCACCCTCACGGATGCGTCGCTTGTCCGTCTCCGTGACCTCGACGTTGTGCGGCGAGAGCAGGAAGACCTTGTTGGTCACCTTCTCGATCGCACCGCGGAGCCCGAAGATCAGCCCCGCCGCGAAGTCGACCAGCCGCTTGGCGTCGACGTCATCCATCTCGGTGAGGTTCATGATAACGGGAGTCCCATCGCGGAACTCCTCACCGATCTGACGCGCCTCATTGTAGCTGCGCGGCTGGAGCGTCGTGATCCGGTAGGGCCGCGGCTCCTCGACCGGCGCCACACGGCGCATCGGAGTCGGCGCGGACGGTCGCAGGTGCTCCACTGGCGGACGTCGCGGCATGGCGACTGATTCCTCCCGTGCTTCGATCCGGCGGACCGACCGGTCTATCGGAACCGGGTCGGCCGTGGTCCGCCGATCGTCTCGTACGGCGCCTCGAACGGCATCATCATGCCCATCGTCGTCGTCGTAGTCGTCGTCGAGATAGTCGTCGTCCTCCTCGGCGAGCCCGAGGTAGACCATCGCCCTGCGACCGAGCCCCATGGGCGCGACTCTAAGGGACACCGTGCCGTTCACCGAACAAAGCGGTGCCGATCCGTAGGTGTGTCGCGCCCTCGGCGATCGCATCCTCAAGATCACTTGACATCCCGGCGCTCACCATCGTCGCTTCGGGAAAGTCGCCACGCAGCCGTTCGGACACTACCCGCAGTCGCGCGAACGCCGGGCGTGGCGGCACGCCGCGGGGCGCGACAGCCATCACGCCGGCCAGAACGAGCCCTGGAGCGCGCGCGACGAGCTCGGCGAGCGCCGGGACGTCCTCCGGCCGCGCACCGCCGCGCTCCGCGGCCACCGGCGGCGACGCAGCGGAATTCTCCCTGGTGGGAAAGGCCTTATCGACCGTCGCAACCGACGGGACGGCCACGTCACCCACCCGATCGAGGCTCACCTGGATACACACGGCAATGGTGGAGCCGCTTTCCGTGGCCACCCTGGAAAGGGTTTCGGCGAGCCTCACCCGGTCCACCGACTGCACGCAGTGTGCCCATCCGGCGACGGAACGCGCCTTGTTCCGTTGCAGCTGGCCGACGTAATGCCAGACCGGCACATCGACACGGACGGCCGAGCCGAGGGTCGCGAGGCCGTCAGCACGTGATGGAAACCATGCCCCGTCGGGCGGGCCCGCCAGAGTGATTCGCCCGGTCGGTGGCCTGTTCCCGGCGCCTGCGTTCCCCGGCCCGGGGGCCGCCGAAAGCGCCGGCAGCGTGGCCAGGACCCGTCGCACCGCCTCGACCTTCGGCCCGGCCTCCTGTTCGCGGTTCTCGGCGAAGTGCCGGACACCGAGAGAGCACAGGGCCACGACATCCTCGAACGGCCAGGTCTTGCTGACGGCGATCAGCGTCAGGTCCTCGGGATCACGCCCGGCGGCGCGGGCCGCCATGACGATCCTGTCCCGCACGACGGTCAGGCGGGACCGCAGCCCCTCCGCCCGCCGCGGATCCACGACGCTCACGTGCCGACCGGCCGGATGCCCACCGGTCGGATATCCGACAGCCAGGCCAGGCCCGCGAAGCGCCCGGTCCGGCCGTCGCGGCGGTACGAGAAGAGCTCGCTCGACTCCGCACTGCACATATCCGACACGGTCACCGGTCCGACGCCCGCCGCGGCGAGCTGGCCCCGCAGACCCGCCCGCAGGTCGAGCGACGGGGTACCGGCGCGGGTGGTCCCCGCGCTGCCGGGGACAACCCGCCCGACCTCCGACCGCATCGCCGCGGGAACCTCGTAGCACCGCCCGCAGATCGCCGGCCCGAGGGTGACCCGGAGCTCGGCACGGTCGACGCCGAGGCCGTCAAAGGCCTCCAGCGTGGCCGCCAGGACCCCGGCGGCCATGCCCTGGCGTCCGGCATGGGCGACACCGACCGCGGCCGGGGATTCGAACATCACCGGCACGCAGTCGGCCACCAGTACCGCGAGCGCCACCCCGGGCACATCCGTGACCATGGCGTCCGCCTCCGGTGGCGGCCCGGGGCCGCGCACCACGCTCACACGGGCACCATGCACCTGCCGCATGAACCGGACGGGCTGCCCGACCCGTGACTCGAGCAGCCGCCGGTTGGCCGCGACGGCTTCCGGATCATCACCTACATGATCGCCGAGGTTGAGCCCGGTGTAGGGCGGCCCGCTCGTCCCGCCGTCGCGGGTGGTCACCAGGACGGGCATCGCCGCCTACTTCAGGAAGTCCGGAACATCCAGCTCGTCGTCGTCGGCCACCGGCCGGACCGGGCGGCGCGGCGGGTAGTTCGGCCGCGGGCCGGGGCGGGCCGGCTCGGGACGGTGGGCAGCCATCGCGGGCCCGCCGGCGTCCTGCGTGCCAGCCCCACCGACCGGGCCCGTGCTGTGTGCCAGCCCGGGCCGGGGCGGCGCGGCCTGCGCCGAGGCCTGGTGCACCGGCGCCTGCCCGGTGCCCTGCGCCGGGCCGCCGGGGGCAGCCCCCGCGGTGGCCGGACGCCCGAAACCGCCCTCGCCGCCCGCCTCCGGGTAGTCCCGCCGCGGTGGCGCGCCGGGCAGCCGCTGACCGCCGCCGGTCCCGGCCGCGGCGGCTCCCCCGGCCGGGGCGGCCGGGCCGTCGTCCGGCAACGGCTCCGGCACGTAGTGACCGACCTGGGGGCCGGACGGCGGCAGGTAGCTGGCGTGGGTCGGCGCCGGCCGCGGCGGCGCGGTGACGCTCGGGATGGGCGGCAGCACCGTGGCGTTCGGCGCCGCCCCCGGGTTCTGCGGCGGGTTGGCCTGGCCGGGTGCCGGCAGCTGTTGCGGGCCGGTCCCCGGGCCTGCGCCCGGGCCAGGTGGACGCCGTTGGTTCGCCAGCGTCCGGGTACGCCGGTCCTGGACCGTGTCGAACCCGGCGGCGATCACCGTGACCCGGACCTCGTCACCCAGCGCGTCGTCGATCACCGCACCGAAGATGATGTTCGCCTCGGGATGCGCGGCGTCTGCCACCAGCTCGGCCGCCGCGTTGATCTCGAACAGGCCCAGATCGGACCCACCCGAGATGTTCAGCAGGACGCCCTGGGCGCCGTCCATGCTCGCCTCCAGCAGTGGCGAGGCGATGGCCTGCTCGGCGGCTACGGTCGCCCGGTCGTCTCCGCGGGCGCGCCCGATACCCATGAGCGCGCTGCCGGCGTGGGACATGACGGTCTTGACGTCGGCGAAGTCGAGGTTGATCAGACCAGGCGTGGTGATCAGGTCGGTGATGCCCTGGACACCGGAGAGCAGCACCTGGTCGGCGCTGCGGAAGGCGTCGAGCACGCTGATGTCGCGATCGGTCATCGCGAGCAGGCGGTCGTTCGGGATGACGATGAGGGTGTCGACCTCGTTGCGCAACGTGTCGATACCGGTGTCCGCCTGGGTGGCACGGCGGCGGCCCTCGAAGGTGAAGGGCCGGGTCACCACACCGATCGTCAGTGCACCGAGCGAACGGGCCACGTTGGCGACCACGGGGGCGCCACCGGTACCGGTGCCGCCACCCTCACCCGCCGTGACGAAGACCATGTCGGCCCCCTTGAGGACCTCCTCGATCTCCTCACGGTGGTCCTCGGCGGCCTGCCGGCCCACCTCCGGGTCGGCACCGGCGCCCAGGCCACGGGTGAGTTCACGGCCGACGTCGAGCTTGACGTCGGCATCACTCATCAACAATGCCTGGGCATCGGTGTTGATGGCGATGAACTCGACACCCTTGAGCCCGACCTCGATCATCCGGTTGACGGCGTTCACGCCGCCTCCGCCTATCCCGACGACCTTGATGACCGCGAGATAGTTCTGTGGGGCTGCCATGCGGTGTCGGTCCTCCAGCGGCGTAGGTGGGCAGGCAGGGGGGCTCCCCGGCTCCGGAGCCCGCGGTCTTGCGACCGATGGAGCGGGGAAGCAGCCGAGCAGCCTCAACCTTCACCGTCAGCTAGACGGTTACAGTTATGTCAACTTCCGACTGTGGATCGGACAGTAGGCACGGCTTCGGCAGTGGTCAAGGAAGCTGTCGGCGCGTCACACCGATGGGATTCACGTCCCCTTCGTCACACCGGTACCGGCTCGCCCGGCCGCCGGCACCGCGCATGTGCCGGGTGGTGTGTACTGCGTGGCGTGACCGGTCAGAACTCGGCAGGACCCGCGGCCGCGCAGAAGGCCGGGCCGGCGTCCTTCGTCACCCCTTCCCAGCCACAGCCCGATCGGGCGAAACGGGTGCACTTTCTCGGCATCGGCGGTTCCGGCCTGTCGCCCCTGGCCCAGATCCACCTGGCCGGCGGCGGGGAGGTCTCGGGCAGCGACCAGGAGGACTCGGCCCGGGTCGCCATGCTGCGGGCGCTGGGAATCGCGGTCCGCGTCGGGCCGCCCGCCGACCCGGCCACGCTGGCCACCGAGCTGCGCGGGGCGGACGTCATCGTGGCCTCGAGCGCGTTGCGGGACGACCACCCAGAGATCGTCGCGGCCCGCGCGCTCGGCATCCCCGTCATGCGTCGCTCCGACTGGCTGCCGGAGCTGACCGCGGCCTACCGGCTGGTCGCCGTCGCCGGCTCACACGGCAAGACCACGACGGCCGCCATGCTCACCCTGGTGCTGCGGGCCGCCGGGGTGGATCCCACCGCCGTCATCGGCGCCGAGGTGGCCCAGCTGGGGGGCAGCGCGGTGGCCGGGACGAGCGATGTGTTCGTGCTGGAGGCGGACGAATACGGCGGCGCGTTCGCCGGGCTCGACCCCGAGCTCGCCGTGATCACCAATGTCGAGTGGGAGCACCCGGACCTCTTCCCGGACGAGGCGTCGGTCCACGCGGTGTTCACCGACTTCGCCGCGCGGGTGCGCCCGGGCGGGCGGCTCGTGGTCTGCGGCGACCACCCCGGGGTCGCCGCCGTGCTCGCCCGGCTCGACCAGCGCGCCGCCGCACCCGACCAGCCGCGCACCGCACCCGACCAGCCGCGCGCCACACCGGAGCAGCCCGGACCCGACCAGCCGCGCACCGCGCCCGACCAGCTCCGTGCCACACCCGACCAGACCGGGCCCACACTCGACCAGACCGGCGCGGCGGCGCGGGCGCGGGTCGTCGACTACGGCTTCGCGGCGGGGCGGACCTGGCAGGCCGTCGGCTATACGCCTCGGCCCGGCGGCGGCTCGGTGTCGACCGTGTGGCACGACGGCGTCGAGGTGGGTGAGCTCGCGCTGGCGCTCCCCGGCCCGCACGTCGCCCTGAACGCCCTCGCCGCCCTCGCCACCTCGGCGGAGCTGGGGGTGGCGCCAGAGACCGCGCTGCGGGCGCTGGGGACGTTCTCCGGCGCGGCCCGGCGCTTCGACACCGTCGGCCAGGCGATCACGGCGGGCGGAACCGCCGTCGAGATCGTCGACGACTACGCCCACCATCCGACGGAGATCCGGGCCACCCTGCGGGCCGCCCGCGACCGGGCGGCGGGGCGCCAGGTCTGGGCCGTGACCCAGCCGCACACCTTCAGCCGGCTCGCCGCGCTGCTCGACGACTTCGCGACCGCCTTCGAGGACGCCGACCGCGTCTACGTCACCGACATCTACGCCGCACGCGAGACGGACGACCTCGGCCTGCACGCGACCGATCTGGCCAAGAGGATCAGCCGGCCTCGGCGCAGCGACTATGTGAGCTGGCCCGAGCTGCTCGACCGGCTCCTCACCGACCTGGACGCGGCGGCGGACGACGTCCAGGGCGACCGGGGCGTCCTGCTCCTCACACTGGGCGCCGGCACGATCACCACCGTCGGCCCGCTCCTGTTGGATCGGCTCCGCCGCCCCGGCGACCACGACCAGACCCCCGTTCCGGACACGATGGGACAGATCCCCAGGACGCGACCGGCCTGACAGGCCTTCCCTGCCGGCCACCACCCTGCGCGAATGGTTGACTGCGCCGCGTGACAATCGTCGGTGAGTGGCCGCGTGACAGCCCCACCGGCCGCTCCGATGGCGAGGGTGAGGATCGACGATGACCGAGACGCGGCCCGCACAGAGTCGTGAATTCGACTTCAGGGTGGTCAACCAGGCGGTGATCAACGAGTACCGGGCCACCGGCGGGAAGCTGGAGAAGACCCTGGCCGGCTCACGCCTGCTGCTGCTGACCACGGTCGGTGAGACCACCGGACGCCCGCACACCACGCCGCTCGGCTACGTACCGGACGAATCCGAGCTGCCAGCCGCGGCCGACGGCTCCGCGGACGAGGCTGGCAGCTCCGGCGAGGCTGGCAGCTCCGGCGAGGCCGACCGGTCGGAGGGCTCGGGATCCCGCCGCCTGGTCGTCTACGCGTCGAACATGGCCGCCGGCGAGCATCCGCAGTGGTACCGCAACCTGCTGGCACAGCCGAAGGTCACCGTCGAGGTCGACACCGACCGGTTCGACGCGCAGGCGTCCACCGCCACCGGCGCCCAGCGGGAGCGGCTGTACGAGGCACTGGTGGAGGGCATGCCGGGAATCCGCTCCCACCAGGAGCAGACCACCCGGGAGATCCCCGTCGTCATCCTCGCGCCGCTGCGCTGAGGCCTCCCCGACCCTCTCCGAGGGCTCGCCGACGGAACACCGCCAGGCGGCCGCGCCTCCCGCGGGAGGCGCGCTAGCCGCGGTGGGAGGCGGCGCGGGCGGTCAGCAGGCGCAGCAACTCAGGCCCGATCTGGGTAACGTCTCCGGCACCCAGGGTGAGGACGACGTCCCCTGGGCGGGCCCGGTCCATCAGCTGGCCCGGAACCGCCGACCAGGACGGCTCGTAGCCGACCTCGGCCTGCCCGCCGCGCGCCGCCAGGGCGACCCGCGCACCGCCGGCTCCCGGCTCGGGTGCCTGGGCGGCGCCGTAGACGTCCATCACGACGACCGAGTCGGCGGACCGCAGCGCCTCACCCAGCCGCTCGGCGAGCAGCGCGGTGCGGCTGTACAGATGCGGCTGGAACGCGACGACCACCCGTCCGCCGCTGGCGAGCGCCCGCGCGGTGGAGATCGCGGCAGTGACCCGGTCCGGGTGGTTGGCGTAGTCGTCGACGACCCGGACCCCGGCGGCCGAGCCCAGCGGCTCGAACCGGCGCCGGACCCCGGCGAACGACGCCAGCCCGGCGAGCAGGCCGTCCGCGGGCGCCCCCAGGGCGAGCCCCGTCGCCAGCGCGGCCGCGGCGTCCAGCAGGTGATGGCGGCCGGGCACCCGCAGCGACATCCGGCCCAGGCGTACGCCGTGAGCGATGATCTCGGCGCTGGTGCCCGCGGTGGAGACCTCCGCCGCGACGATGCGCAGGTCCGCGGACGGTCCGAACCCGTACCCGGTCAGCCACGGCCCCCGCCCACCGGACCTGCCGGCGCCCCCGGTGGCCTCGGTGGCCTTGGCGGCATGGCGTGCCGCCTCGGTGGCGAGGCTCCAGGCGGCCTCGTCGTCCACGCAGGCGACCAGGAAGCCGTCGGGCTCGACCCGGTGCAGGAAGGTCGCGAACGACGCGCGCAGGGCGGGCACCGTCCGGTAGAAGTCCAGATGCTCGTCGGCCACCCCGGTGAGCACCGCACCGTGCGGCTGGAGCTGCCAGAACGCGCCGCCGTCCTCGTCGGCCTCGACGATCATCAGATCGGAGCTGCCCGCGTGGGTCTGTGACCCCGCCTCGCCGGGGTCCCCCCCGACGGCGAAGGTGGGGTCCTCCCCGCACGCCTGCAACGCGGCGGTGAGCATCATCGCCGCGGTCGTCTTCCCGTGCGAGCCCGCGACCGCGACGCCCCGATGCCCCTGCATCAGCCCGGCGAGCGCGGCGGAGCGGGTCAGGATCCGCAGCTCACGCCGGCGGGCCTCGGCCAGCTCGGGATCTTCGGCGGGCACCGCGGGCGCCACCACGACGAGATCGACGCCGGCCAGGCCGCCCGGGTCGAAGCCGGCCGGATCACGACCCACCGTGACCGGAACACCCAGCGCCCGCAGCTGCGCCAGCTGGCGGGACTCGACCGCGTCGCTCCCGGACACCACCGCGCCCCGGGCGACCAGCAGCCGCGCGAGGCCGCTCATGGCTACTCCGCCGATACCGACGAGGTGGACCCGCCGCCATCCCTTGGGAAGATCGCGCGCCATCACGCCGGAGTCCTCAGCCCGCCGCGTGCCGGGGACCCGAATGGCGGCGGGTCGCCTCCGCCTGTCTGATCATCTCGACGATCGTCCGGGCGGCGTCCGGATGCCCGCTGCCCGCACACGCCGCGGACATCTTGCCCAGCCGCTCCGGTGACGTCAGCAGCGGCAGCAGGTTGGCGGCCAGCCACTCGGGGCTCAGCTCGGCGTCCTCCACCAGCAGGCCACCACCGGCCTCGACCGTGGGGAGCGCGTTGCGCCGCTGCTCGCCGTTGCCGTGCGGCAGCGGGACGTACACGGCCGGCAGACCGACGGCGGCGAGCTCCGCGCAGGTCATCGCGCCGGACCGGCACAGGCTCACGTCAGCCGCGGCATAGGCGGACGGAATGTGGTCCAGGTAGGGCAGCACGCGGTACGGCGCGGGCAGGCCCGCCGGCAGCGCGGCGACGACCTCGTCGTAGTTCTTCGGCCCGGCGGCATGCAGGACCTGGATGCCCGCACCGGTCAGGGCCCGCGCGGCACCGACGGCCGCGCTGTTCAGCGAGCGGGCGCCCTGCGAGCCGCCGAACACCAGCAGGGTCGCCCGGTGCGGGTCAAGGCCGTAGCGGGCCCGGGCGTCCCGGGCGGCCGGCACCGAGCGGTCCAGGGTGAGGATCTCCTCGCGCAGCGGGATCCCCGTCAGCGTGGCGCCCCGCAGCGGGGTGCTGGGGTAGGACGTGGCGACGAACGAGGTGAGGCGCGCGCCCAGCCGGTTGGCCAGGCCCGGCAGCGGGTTGGCCTCGTGCACGACGATCGGCACCTTCGCCCGGCGCGCCGCGAGATAGGCCGGCACGGCGACATACCCGCCGAAGCCGACGACGACGTCCGCGCGCACCTCCCGCATCGCCGCGCGGGCCGCGCCGACCGCGGCCAGCAGCCGGTTCGGCACGGTCAGCAGCGCCGGGGTCGGACGCCTGGGCATCGGCACCTTCGGCACGGTGGCCAGCTGGTACCCGCGCGCGGGCACCAGCTTCGCCTCCAGGCCGGTCTCGGTGCCCAGCAGGGTCACCCGGATCCGCGGGTTGTCCGCACGCAGCGCGTCGGCCACCGCGAGCGCCGGTTCCACATGGCCGGCAGTTCCGCCGCCGGCGAGCAGCACACTTCGCAACATCGGCCCTGACGATTCCACATCGGCACCGGCCGCACACAACATGGTCGGTCGCAGGCCCGGCGTGGCTCGCCGGGCCTGCCCGTCCGGGCCCGGTCCGGGCCATGTCCGAGCCTCGGGCGGGGCATGTCCGAGCCTGGGGCGGGTCTGCTCGGGTCGGTTCAGGTCTGCTCGGGTCAGGCCGGGTCCTGCGCGAGAGGAGCGGCTGCGGAGCGGCGGCGGCGGCGCAGCCAGACCCGGTTCGCCCGGCCCTCCCGGCGCGCCTCGGCGCGTTGCGCCAGGTACCGCGCGGCGTCGGGCTCGGCCCGCGCGAAGGCCAGCAGCATGCCGAGGGCGCCCATCGTCGGCAGCAGCGCCGACCCGCCGAACGACACCAGCGGAAGGGTCACCCCGGTGATCGGCAGCAGCCCGACGACCGCGCCCATGTTCACGACGGCCTGCGCGATGAGCCACGCGGTCACCCCCGCGGCGGCGAGCCGGATGAACAGGTCGTCGGTGCGGTGCGCGATGCGCAGACCGGCGTAGCCCATCACCCCGAACAGGCCGACCGTCACCAGGCTGCCCAGCAGGCCCAGCTCCTCACCGATGATCGCGAGGATGAAGTCGGTGTGGACGGCGGGCAGCAGGTCCGGCCACTTCTCCTTGGACGCCCCCAGCCCCTCCCCCCACCAGCCACCGGATGACAGCGCGTAGATGCCCTGGACGGCCTGGAACCCGGTGTTGCTGGCGTCCGCGAACGGATCACGGAACGACATCAGCCGCTCCAGCCGGTACGGCGCGCTGATCGCCAGGACGGTGGCGGCGGCGACCATGCCGCCCAGCAGGCCGGCGTAGATCCGCAGCGGGGTCCCGACGACCCAGAGCACGGCCAGCGGCACGACGGTGACGCAGATGGAGCCCCCGAGATCGGGCTCCAGCATCAGCAGCAGGTCGACGAACAGGAAGCCGGGCACCACCGGGATGATCAGATGCTTCCAGTCGACCAGCAGGCGGTGCTTGCGGACGAGGACGTCCGAGCACCACAGCAACAGCGCGATCTTCGCGAACTCGCTGGGCTGCAGGGTGTACGGACCGACCGGGATCCACTGCCTGGAGCCGTTCTCGACATGCCCGATCCCGGGCACGAGCACCGCCATCAGCAGCACCACCGTGATGCCGAGCAGCGGGTAGGCGGCCGCGCGGAAGACCCGCACCGGCAGGCGACTGGCGATCACCAGCAGCGGGATCCCGATGCCGGCCCAGGTCGCCTGCCGCAGGAACAGCGTGTAGGACGAACCGAAGTCCTGACGGGACCGCACGCTGGACGCGGAGAGCACCATCACCAGGCCCAGCAGCAACAGCAGCCCGGCGGAGGAGAGCAGCAGGTAGTACGACGCCATCGGGCGGTCGAGAATCGGCGTGCGCGGGTCGTCCACCCAGGACTCGCCGGCCTCGTCCGACACCGGCGGATCACCGCGACCGGGTTGCCCGGGACCCGCCGTGGCGATGGTGGCGGCCGTGGCGGCCACGGACGCCCTGGACGCCCTGGACGCCGCTCTGGACCCCCCGGACGACCCGGACGACCCGACGGAACCGGACGCGGTGCCGGTGGCGCGCCCGGGGCCCCCTGCCCGCGTGGTACGCGCGCCGGTCATGCGCTCGCTCACACTCCCCCTCCCCGACGCACCGGTGGGGACGGTCGCGCCGACGCGTTCAGCCTTCCCGTGCCCGCACGGCCGCGGTGAACAGGTCACCGCGCTCCGCGTAGTCACGGAACATGTCCATCGAGGCCACCGCGGGGGCGAGCAGCACCGTGTCACCCGGTGCCGCGAGCTTCATGGCGGCCTCCACCGCATCGTCCATGCCGCCGGCGCGTTCTACGGGGACATCGGGGGCGTGTCGGGCGAGAGCCGCGGCGATCTCGTCGGCGCACCGGCCCATCAGCACCACCGCGCGCAGGGTAGGCCGGGCCGTGACCACGAGATCGTCGAATTCCAGGCCCTTGTTGAGGCCGCCCGCGATCCATACCACCGACGGGTACGCGCGCAGCGACGACGCAGCCGCGTGCGGGTTGGTGGCCTTGCTGTCGTCGACGTAGCGGACACCGCGCAGGAGCCCGACGGTGGCGTTGCGGTGGGCTCCGGGGCGGAACATCGCGAGCGCGGCGCCGATGGCGGCCGGGTCCACGCCGTCCGCCCGGGCGAGCGCCGCCGCGGCGAGCGCGTTGGCGATGTTGTGCGGCCCGAGGTCGGCGCCGACGGTGGGCAGCGAGCTGGCGGCCAGCCCGCCCGGCTCGGCCCGCACGGCCTGGTCGACACTCGCGCCCCGGCCGGCGGCCACCCGACCGGCGGCACCCGAGCCGCGACCCGGTGAGTGGCCGGCCGCGCCGAGGTCGGCGACCGCGATCAGCCGGCCGCCGGAGAAGGCACGGTCGACCAGATAGCCGCCGACCACGGTGAGATCGGGCCGCGGGCTGCCGTTCGGGTCCAGGCCGAAGGTGATCCGCCGGCCGGGTGCCCGCGCCAGCAGCTCCAGGCTGGCCGGATCGTCCGCGTTGCCCACCGCCACGGTCTGCGGCGCCGCCCAGATCCGTGCCTTGGCCGCCGCGTGGGCCGCGGCCCCGCCGTGCCAGTCCAGGTGGTCCGGCGCCACGTTGAGCACCGCTGCGGCGCGCGGCGCGACGGTCTGGGTGTAGTGCAGCTGGAAGCTCGACAGCTCGACCGCGAGGACGTCGTAGGGCGGGCGGGCGTCGACCGCCGTCACCAGCGGCGTGCCGATGTTGCCGGCCGTGGTGGCCCGCCGGCCACCGGCGAGCAGCATCGCGCCGAGCATCTCGGTCGTCGTGGTCTTCCCGTTGGTTCCGGTGATCGCGAGCCAGCGGGACAGCCCGCGCCAGCGCCAGGCGAGCTCGACCTCCCCCCACACCGGGACACCGGCGGCCGCCGCGGCCCGCAGCAGCGGCGTCGTGGGTGGCACGCCCGGCGACGTCACGACCAGTGTGGCCGCTCCGTGGCCCGCCGGGAGCCCGCCGAGGCGGACCTCGACACCGTGCTGGCGCAGCCGGTGGGCCGCCGTGTGCTGGCCGGGGCCGTCGGCCGCGTCGACGGCCGTCACCCGTGCCCCGCGGGCTGCCAGCGCCTCGGCCGCCGCGACGCCGGAAAGACCGACCCCGACCACCAGAACCGGCCTTCCCGCCAGCTCGGACGCGTCCAGGATCTCGGCGCCTCCCGCCGGGGCCGGTCCCGTCGCCATCGGTCCTGGCGTCATCGGCCCTGGTGTGCTGTCCGGATCGTTCCTCGCGCCCGCGGCCCCCCCGGAAGCGATGTCCGCCTCTCCGCCGCGCCGCGATCCGGACCTACTCATCGTCAACCGCCCCCATGGGAGAGAAACTCGGCGTAGAACAGCCCCAGCCCGAACGCGACCGCCAGTCCGGAAACAATCCAGAATCGGATGATCACAGTAGTCTCGGGCCATTCGGCAAGCTCGAAGTGATGGTGAATGGGCGCCATGTTGAACACCCGCTTCTTCGTCGCCTTGAAGAAGGCCACCTGAATCATCACCGACAGGGTCTCGATCACGAACAGGCCGCCCAGCACGAACAGCAGCAGCTCGGTGCGGCTGACGATCGCGATGCTGGCGAAGGCCCCGCCGAGCGCCAGTGAACCGGTGTCACCCATGAAGATCTTGGCCGGGCTGGCGTTCCACCACAGGAAGCCGAAGCACGCACCCATCGCCGCGGCGGCCACCAGCGCGACGTCCAGCGGGTCACGCACGTAGTAGCAGCCCTGGGTGAGCGCACCGGCCTCGCAGATGTTGCCGAACTGCCAGAACGAGATGACGACATAGGCACCGAAGACCATCGCCGAGGTGCCGGCCGCGAGCCCGTCCAGGCCGTCGGTCAGGTTCACCGCGTTCGACGTCGCGGCGATGATGATCCAGGCCAGCAGCGGGAACCCGATCAGCCCGACCGAGAAGCCGGTGTCACGCACCACCGAGATGAACGTCGAGCCCGRCAGCAGGCCGGCGTCGTTCTTGAACCGGACGRCCAGCAGCCCGAAGGCCAGCGCGACCGCCGCCTGGCCCGCGAACTTGGTCCGCGCCGTGAGGCCCAGGCTGCGCTGCTTGCGGATCTTTATGTAGTCGTCCAGGAAGCCGACCACACCCAGGCCGGTCATCACCATCAGCACCAGCAGGCCCGACGCGGTGAGGCCGATGCCGGCCACCAGATGCGCGACGAAATAGCCGACCAGTGTGGCGAGGATGATGACGGTGCCGCCCATGGTGGGCGTGCCTCGCTTGGTCAGGTGGCTGGACGGGCCGTCCTCGCGGATCTCCTGCCCATAGCCCTGGCGTCGGAAGAAACGAATCACCGACGGGGTGCCGAGCAGCGAGACCACCAGCGCGACCAGCGCGGCGACGAGAACGCCTCTCACGCGAATGTCACCCGCGCGTGCCAGGTTCGCCGGAGTGCCCCACCGTATTCCACGTGTACTCGGTCCCCTCGATCGCGGCGCCCGCGACGCCGTCCTTTCGATCTTCCTGACCGGCACCGCTGCCCGTGACAGGCCCCGCTGCCAGCCCCGCCGCCACTGCTTCGAGCCCGAACGACCGGCTCGCCTTCACCAGCACCACATCGCCGGGACGGACCTGCCCTCCCAGGAAGGCCACGGCCTCGTCGACACCCGGCACCCAGGTCGACTCGCCCGCCCAGCCGACGTCCTCCCGGGCGGCCTCGTGCATCCCGAGAGCGCCCGGCCCGACCGCGACCAGCCGCGGCACGCCGAGACTCGCGACGAGCCGGCCGAGGTCGCGATGGGCCTCGGCCGCGCCGGCACCGAGCTCACCCATCGGCCCGAGCACCGCCCACGCCCGCCCGTCGCCCCGGATGTCCAGCAGTGCCGCCAGCGCGGCACGCATCGACTCCGGGTTCGCGTTGTAGGCGTCGTTGAGCACCACGACACCGCCGGGGGTGGTGGTGACCTCCATCCGCCACCGGCTGCGCGGCCGGGCCCGTTCCAGCGCCGCCGCGGCGTCGGCCGGTGCGAGGCCCAGCCCGATCGCCGCGGCAGCGGCGGCCAGCGCGTTGGCGACCTGGTGTGCCCCGATCAGCCCCAGCCGCAGCCGGTGGCGCTCACCCGAGGCCAGCAGGTCGAACGCGGCCCGCCCGGCGGCGTCCACCTCGATCCGCTCGGCGCGGACGTCCGCCCCGGCGCCGGTACCGAACAGCATGACCTTCGCCGATGCCTGCACCCGGGCCGCCATCGGCGCCACCAGCGGGTCGTCCGCGTTGAGCACGACCAGCTCGCTGGCCGCCTCGGCCAGCTCGCCCTTCGCGACGGCGATACCGCGGCGGCCGTCGGCGTACTCACCGACGTGGGCCGACCCGACGTTGAGGACGAGCCCCACCTGCGGACGGGCCAGCGCGCACAGCGTGGCGATGTGCCCGATGCCGCGAGCGCCCATCTCCAGCACCACGAAGCGCGTCTCCGGCTCCGCGCGGAGCATGGTCAGCGGCAGGCCGATCTCGTTGTTGAACGATCCCACCGCGGCGACCGTGGCACCCAGCCCGCCGGGCCCGCCGGAGCCATCGGCCGCACTGTCGCCGTCCGGCCCGCCGAGCAGGTCGGCCAGCAGGTCCTTCGTGGTGGTCTTGCCCGCCGAACCCGTCACGCCGATCACCGTGGCCGTGTAGCGGTCACGGACGCTCGCGGCCAGCGCCGCCAGGCCCACCGCCGGATCGGTGACGATGACCGCCGGCACGCCCACCGGCCGCGCCGCCAGCGCCGCCAGCGCACCGGACCCGACGGCCGCGGCCGCGAAGTCGTGCCCGTCGACCCGCTCCCCGGGCAACGCCACGAACAGCGAGCCCGGGGCGACCTGCCGGGAGTCGATCACCACCGAGGTGACCAGGGCCGCCGGGTCCACGCCCGCGCAGTCGGCGAGCCGGCCCCTGGTCGCTGCCGCCACCTCGGCGAGGCTCAGCGCGATCACCGCGCGGCCCGCAGCGCCGCGGCCAGCACCTCACGGTCGTCGAACGGGGTGATCACGCCGGCGACGTTCTGCCCGGTCTCGTGCCCCTTGCCCGCGACCACCACGGCGTCGGCCGGCCCGGCCGCGGCGACCGCCAGCGCGATCGCCGCCGCCCGGTCGGGCTCGACGACGAACCGGCCCATGCCGGCCACCTCACGGGCGCCGGCGACGACCTGGTCGAGGATCACGGCCGGGTCCTCCGACCGGGGGTTGTCGTTGGTGAACACCGCGAGGTCCGCGAGCCGGGCGGCGGCGGCGCCCATCAGCGGCCGTTTCGCGCGGTCCCGGTCACCGCCGCAGCCCAGCACGACGATCACCCGCCCGGTCACCAGCGGGCGGACCGCCTCGAGCAGGGTGACCACAGCGTCCGGGGTGTGCGCGAAGTCGACGACGGCGAGGAACGGCTGGCCCCCGTCGACCCGCTCCATCCGGCCCGGAACGCCGGTCAGCGAGGAGATCCCCTCCGCCGCCGCCTCCAGCGGGACTCCGGCCGCGGCCAGCAGGGCCAGCGCGCCAAGGGCGTTCGCCAGGTTGAACCGGCCGGGCAGCGCTACCGAGAGGTCCGCCTTGGCCCCGTCCGGGCCGAGCGCGCGGCACACCGTGCCGGCCGGGCCGGCGACGACATCCTCCGGCCACCAGTCGGCGTCCGCACCGGTGACAGAGTAGGTTCGCGCGTCCGGGCGCTGCCGCGCGAGGCGGCGGCCCCAGTCGTCGTCGACGCAGATCACCGCGGCCTTGCTGCGCCCGGCCTCGAACAGCGCCGCCTTGGCGGCGAAGTAGTCCTCCATCGTCGGATGGAAGTCCAGGTGGTCCTGGCTGAGGTTGGTGAAGGCGGCGCCGGTGAACCGCAGCGCGTCGACCCGGTGCTGGGCCAGCGCGTGGCTGGAGACCTCCATCACCGCCGCGGTGACCCCGCGCTCGACCATCGTCGCGAACAGGGCCTGCAGGTCGCTGGACTCGGGCGTGGTCCGCACCGACGGGACGACCGTGCCGCCGATGCGGGTCTGCACCGTGCCGATCAGGCCGGTGGTGTGGCCGGCGGCCCGCAGGCCGGCGTCCAGCAGGAACGCGGTCGTGGTCTTGCCGTTGGTTCCGGTGACACCGAGCAGCGTCAGCGCCTGGGTCGGCCGGCCGTACACCCAGGCGGCCGCCGGGGCCAGGTCGCGGCGCGGGTCGTCGGTCACCAGCACGGGGACCCCGACCCGGCCGGCCAGCCGGGCGGCACCGGACGCATCAGTGAGCACCGCGACCGCCCCCGCGGCGACGGCACCGACGGCGAAGTCGGCGCCGTGCACGTTCGCGCCGGGCAGGGCCGCGTACAGATCGCCGGGGATCACCGCACGCGAGTCATGGGTGACGCCGGTGACGCGGACGTCATCGAGGCGCACGCCGGGGCCGGGCTCACCGGAGGGGCCGGGCTCACCGGAGGGCTCGAACGCGACGGCGACGGGGTGCAGGACGCCAGGCAGAGCGGCCAGCGACCGCGGTGACGGCGCTGCCGGACGTAGTGCCGGGGAGGTCACGGACACGACCTTAGTGGGCGGGGAGTCAGGGGATCCGCACGGGCGTCGTGGACGCCGGTGGTCCACCGGGACGACCTGGCCGTCTTCGGGCAGCTCACCGGCGAACCGCCAGCCAGAACAGGGCGCGCCGCCCCGGACACTCCGGACACGGAGGGCGTGCGCGGCTCGGTGGGACGGTCACAGGCCGGCACGGTGCTAGCGGTCCAGATCGAGGACCAGCGGCTCCGGCCTGGTCCCCGGCGGCGGCACCCCCAGCGTCGTGAGCGCGAAACTCATCACCTTGGAGAAGACGGGCGCGGCGACCTCGCCGCCGTAGTACGCCTTCTGCGGGTTGTCGAGCACGACCTCGACGACGATCTGCGGATCGTCCGCCGGGGCGAAGCCGATGAACGACGAGACGTAGCCCTTGTAGCCCCCGCTGGCCGCGTCGTACCGCTTGGCGGTACCGGTCTTGCCGGCCACCCGGTAGCCGGTGACCTCGGCGGCCGGGGCGGTGCCCTGGTCTGTGGCCACCTCCTCGAGCATGCGGGTGAGGGTGGTCGCCGTCTCGGTCGAGATCACCCGGCGCTCGGGCTCACGCGCTGTCTCCTGCGCCACCCCGTCCGGGCCGATGATGGCGTCCACCAGCCGCGGCGCGACCCGCAGGCCGCCGTTCGCCACGGTCGCGTAGACCGACGCCATCTGGATCGCGGTCGCCGACATGCCCTGGCCGTAGGCGATGGTCGCCGCCTGGCTGCCCGACCAGTCCGACGCCGCCGGCAGGATGCCCGCCGTCTCACCCGGGAAGTCGAGCTCGGTCTTCTCACCGAGACCGAACGCGCGCATCATCTCCTCCAGGTTGGCGCTGCCCACCCGTTCGGCGATCTGCACGGTCCCGATGTTGCTCGACCGCGCGAGCACACCGGCCGCGGTGAGGTGCTCCGTCCCGTGCGGCTCGGAGTCGTTGATCCTGACCCCACCCCGTTCGATGGACGACGGAACGGTGATCGGTGTCGTCGCGTCGATCAGGCTGCGGTCGAGCGCCGCGGCCATCGTGATGACCTTGTTGACACTGCCCGGTTCGAAGGCCTGGCCGGTGGAGCGGTTCCCGATCGCGTCCTGGTCCCGTTCGGTGATGTTGTTCGGGTCGTACTGGGGAGCGTCGGCCAGGGCCAGCAGGTCCCCCGTCTTCGGCTGCATCACCACGATGGTCCCGCCGTCGGCCTCGGAGTCCCGCACCGCCTCCGCGATCGCTCGCTGCGCCTCCCACTGGATGTCCTTCTCGATGGTGAGGCGCAGCGTCGATCCGTCGACCGGCTCCTTCTCCATGCTCTGCGCGGACGGGATCTCGCGTCCGGACGGGTCCGCCTCGATCTGGCGGCGGCCGTTCGTGCCGTGCAGCACGTCGTCGTAGGCCAGCTCCAGCCCGGCGCGGCCGTCGAGGACGTCGTTGTCACCGCGGCTGGTGAAGCCGACGAAGTTCGCGCCGAGGGTCCCCGCGGGATAGCTGCGCCCCCGCTCGTCCAGGACGCCGATGCCGCTCAGGCCCAGCCCGGTGACCTCGTCGCCGACCGACCGTTCGAACCCCCGGCCGAGGTAGACGAACCGTGCCTTGCGGTTCGTCGTCATCAGCTTCCGCAGCTCGTTCTCGGATCTGCCGATCACAGGCGCGAGCTTGCGCGCGGCCGTGAGGATCTCGGCCTCGGACATCACGAACGGGTCCGCGTAGACGGCGCGCTGCTCGATGTCCCGTGCCAGCGGGTAACCATGCCGGTCGGTGATCATTCCACGGTCGGCGGGCAGCACCGACTTGCGCAGGACCTGCTGGTGCGCCGCCTCCGCGTAGGCCGACGACCCGAAGCCCTGCAGCTGCGCGAGCCGGCCGGCGATCACGACCAGCACGGCGACCATCAGGACGACGGACGCCCGGATCCGCCGCCGCGGGCTCGCGAGCACGAACGGTCGTGGGGCACGCGTGGCGGAGCCGTCCAGCCCGCGCCGTGCCGGCGGACGCCGCCCGGCTGACCCGGTCCGGCTCCGAGCCGCCCCGCGAACAGGCGCGCCCCGGACGGGCCTGGTCCTGGAAGCCCCCGCGGTACCGCGGGCAGTGGAACGCGCCGGCTGACGGCCCGTCCCTGCCGCCCCACTCCTCGCCGAGGACGCACCCCGGGCCGAGGACCCGGCGCGCTCCGCCGAACGGCCACGGTCAGCCGAGCGGCCGCGAGCCGACGTGCCACCGGCCGACGTGCCGCCGGCCGAGGTCCGCCGGCCGCCACGGGCGGGCACGGATCCAGGCGCCGCCCGCGGGCCGGTGATCGTCTCGACGCCGTCGACCTCGGCATCCGTGTAGTCGTCGAACCAGTCGTCCTCGACCGGATCGGGATCTCGACGGACCGGCGGGCGGCGAGCGGGGGCACCGCGCGGGGGCACCCGGCGCGCGGGAGGCACCCGCGGGCGCTCCTGCTCCGGATCACGGCCGGAGAACCGGCGCACCGCCGGGTCGAGCAGGTCGTCGCTGCCCGAGCTCGGCTCCGCGGGCGAGCTGGTGACGAGACGCAGCCGGGAACGTCCACGGCCGGATGCCGGCCCGCGACCCGTCGAGCTCACTGACCGGCTACCGCCTCTCCACCGGCTCGGGCACCGGCGGCGGGCTCGCCACCCGCCGCCGCCCCGTCGCCGCTCGTGGCCTGGCCGTCCGCCGAAGCCGATCCCTGCGCCTGAGCCTGGCCCTGGCCCTGCGCCGCCGTGCCGGTCCCCACGGCGCCACCTGTCCCCGAGGGCGTACCGGCTCCCGCGGATGCGGTCGTCCCGGCGGTGCCCGTCGCGTCCTGACCGGCGCCGGTTCCGGTCGCGGTCGCGGTCGCGGTCGTTCCGGTCGCGGTCGTTCCGGCCGCGGCGGATCCGGTCGAGGCCGTTCCGTCGGCCGCCGCCGACGGGACCACCACCAGCAGCATCCCGCTGCCCGCCTCGCGGGTGAGCACACGCGCACCCGGCGGCAGCGGTGCGTCGCGCGGCAGGAACACGGGCACTTCGCCGGCAACCATCCCGAGCTGGGTGGCACGTGCGGCGAGCTGGCCCGGGTCCGACTGCTCGTCGAGCTGGACCGACAGCTCCTGCTCCTGACGGGCCAGCGTGGCGGCCTTCTGCTCGAGCTCGTCCGCATGGAACGCGTGCTCCATGAGCGCGATGTTGAGCAGGAGCAGGGACAGCAGGCCCGCTCCCATCAGGACGAGCAGAAGAGCCACGAAGGGACCACGCGGTGCGTTCGACCGCCCTGGGAGACGCCAGGACGACAGCCGTGGCCAGTCCGGGCGCAGCAGCGGCGAGCCCAGCGGCGGCGCGCTCGTGGCACCGACCCCCATCGACGTGGCCAACCGGCCGGATCCCGGCCGCGCCGCACCAGCCCGCGCAGTCGCGCCGGAACGGCTCGCCGCCGCACCAGAGCTGGCTGCGGCCGATCCGGAACGGCTCGCCGCCGCACCAGAGCTGGCTGCGGCCGATCCGGAACGGCTCGCCGCGGTACCTGAACGAGTCGCCGCCGTCGCGGCGGCCGCACGGGCCGTGCCCGCGCCGGACCTGGTCGCGGCTGTGGCGGATCGGGAGGCTGCCGTGGATCGGGAGGCTGCCGTGGATCGGGAGGCTGCCGCGGCCGATCGGCTCGTGGTCGTGCGGGCGGCACCGGCTCCCCGGGCTACGGAGGACCGGCCGGCGCCCGACCGCACGGTGCCGCTGCCCGCCGCGCCCGATCGTGCGCCGCCGCGGGCACGCGGGGCCGCCGTGCCCGCGCGAGCGGCCCTCGTCGCGGCGGGACGCGTTCCGGTTCCGTCCATCGTCTGGTCTTCCATGTCGGCGTAGCCGGCGATGTCGACGCCGGCACCTTCGTGGTTCTGGCCGCGCGAGCGGGCCCGGCCGGAGCCGGTGCTCCGATCGCGCCTGGCCGGCTCGGACGCCGAGCCGTCCCGCTGCGGGATCACGCCGCCACGGCCGCGCTGCCCGGTGGCCTCGTCGTACGTCCCGGTGACCTGGCCGTACGTCTCGCCGGATTCGACGGACTCGACGGACTCGCCGGACTCGACGGACTGGTCGTGCGTCACGGTGGCCTGACCGGCCCGGTCGTATGCGGCATCGGCATACGCGCTGCTGTCGTATGCACCCTCGTCGTAGTCGGCCCGGTCGTATGCGGTGCTGTCATAGACGTACTCGGCGCGGCGGAACTCAGGCCCGGCCGGGTCCGTCCCGTGGCCCGCGGAACCGGACGCGCGACGAGCCGGACGGGCGCGACCGCCACGGGGCAGCGGGTGCGCGGGAGCGGTCATCGGACACCTCCGGTCGGGTTCTGTGCACGGCCCGGCTCGGCCGCCACGCGTTCCACGGCACGCAGGCGGACGGATCCGGCCCGCGCGTTCCGCTCGATCTCCTGGTCGGACGCCGGCTCGGCGCCACGGGTCAGCCAGCGCAGCGTCGGGCGGGCGTCGTCGGGAATCACCGGCATATCCGGCGGTACGGCTGGAACCGCCCGCGGCCCGAGCGCGCGTTTCACCAGCCGGTCCTCCAGGGAGTGGTAGGAGAGCACCACCAGCCGGCCGCCCACCGCCAGCGCGTCGAATGCGGCCGGCAGCGCCCGCTCGAGCACATCCAGTTCGGTGTTCACCTCAATACGCAATGCCTGGAAGGTTCGCTTCGCGGGATTCCCGCCGGTGCGCCGGGCCGCCGCCGGAATGGCATCGCGGATGAGGTCCACCAGCCGCGCGGATGTGGTGAACGGGGCCGTCTGCCGCGCGCTCACCACCGCCTGCGCGATCCGGCGGGCGAAGCGCTCCTCGCCGTAGTTCCGCAGGATGCGGGTAAGGGAGTCGACATCGTAGGTGTTAAGCACGTCGGCCGCGGTCGGCCCGCGCTCCTGGTCCATCCGCATGTCCAGCGGCGCGTCCCGGGAGTACGCGAATCCGCGTTCATCCATGTCGAGCTGCATGGAGGAGACACCGAGGTCGAACAGAATCCCGTTCACCTCGGCGACACCCAGCCCGGAAAGAGCGTCCGGCAGCTGGTCGTAGACCGTGTGCACCAGATCCACCCGGGTACCGAGGTCGCCCAGCCGGTGGCGGCTGTAGGCGAGGGCGCGCTGATCGCGGTCAAGCCCGATGAGCCGGGCCCGCGGAAATGCCTCAAGCAGGGCCAGGGAATGCCCACCCAGCCCCACGGTCGTGTCCACCACGATCGCCCCGGGCCCCTGCATGGCGGGAGTGAGCAGCTCGACGACGCGCTCGGTCAGCACCGGCGTGTGCGTGACGTCCACTGCCAACCCCTCGGCCCTTGTCGAAAACTGGAACATCCCCCGGACGGTCACGCCGGTTCAGGTGACGCCGGGCGCGCCGCCGCCGGCGCGCTGTGATCCTCTTCCATCTCACGGTGCACGGATCAGGGATGCCGCGAGTCCGCGCCGACGACGGAAGCGGCTCTGCGAGGGAACGGCCGATGGGGTCGTACACCCAGGTCCCGCCCCGCTCGTTCGCCGGACGCCGGGGAAGTGGCGGCCGGTGGGAGCGGGGGGAGACCTCGACAGACGACCGATGGTCACATCGTGCCTGTGAAAACTCAGATGACTCCGGGCAGAACCTCCTCCGACAGCTCGGCGAAGGTCTCCTCCTGGTCCGCCAGATAGGTCTCCCATCGGGTGGAGTCCCAGATCTCGACCCTGGTGTTGGCGCCGTTCACCACACACTCGCGGGACAACCCGGCATAAGTGCGTAGCGCAGCGGGAATAGTGATCCGCCCCTGCCGGTCGGGAACGTCGTCCGCCGCCGAGGAGAAGAACACACGACTGTAGTCACGAAGCGCCTTTGCCGTGACCGGAGCCGTACGAAGGGACTCACTGATCCGGGCGAACTCCGCCAGAGGGAACACGTAGAGACAACGCTCTTGCCCCTTTGTGATCACTAGCCCCCCTTCCAGCTCTTCCCGGAACTTCGCCGGCAGCGTCAGTCGCCCTTTGTCGTCCAGCCGCGGCGTGTGGCTGCCGAGAAACACCGGCACCTCCCCGCCTGGCTCCGACCGAGACGCGCCCTGGCCACCAGAGACGACGGTTGGTTCACCCGACGGCAGCTGTTCACCAGACGACGGCTACCCGCGCCGCAAGCTCCCCTCCCCCACTGCGCGCCACTCTACTCCACTCCCCCCCACCTCACACCCCCATGACACCCCGCTACACCCCACCTCCCCCACTCCGGACGGGAGCAGCGGTTGTTCGCCACTACGAAGGTGGTATAAAGCGGCTGAATTGGCGATTGATTGATCACAGAGCGCAATCGGCAAATGTTACGAATGCGCATCACGGTGCGAGCCGAGACCGCGCTCCATCACCCACTGCCGGCCCAGCAAGGACCAACGACGACCAGTCGCCCCGGGCACCCCCGAACGGATGTCACACTCAGAGGGGAGCAGGACACGTCGCGGTCATGTCCGGGTGGTGTAGCGGGGGGACCCGTGAGACGACCGGGACGCCACGGGACAACATTCCCGTAACGGTGGCAGCGGCCAGGACACGAGATCCAAGGGAGGCCGACACCGTGGTGACGGAGCCGGGAGTTCTGCGTTGGCATGACCCCGCGGCCGACATAGATCACTTGTCCGAGGTCGCCGACCGGGTGCGCCGCTCGGCGGAGACCGTCATCGACGGCAAGTCAGATGTGATCCGCACCGCGTTGGTCGTCCTGTTCGCCGAGGGCCACCTGCTGATCGAGGACGTGCCCGGTGTCGGCAAGACCATGCTGGCCAAGGCGCTCGCCCGCTCCATCGACGCCCGGGTCCGCCGGATCCAGTTCACCCCGGACCTGCTGCCCAGCGACGTGACCGGGGTGAGCGTCTACAACCAGGGAACCCGCGACTTCGAGTTCCGGCCCGGCCCGGTCTTCGCGAACATCGTGGTCGGCGACGAGATCAACCGTGCGGAACCGAAGGCACAGTCGGCGCTCCTGGAATGCATGGAGGAGCACCAGGTGACCGTGGACGGGGTCACCTACCGCCTCGAGCCGCCCTTCATGGTCATCGCCACCCAGAACCCGATCGAGATGGACGGCACCCGGGCGCTGCCGGAGGCCCAGCGCGACCGGTTCACCGCCCGGGTCTCGATGGGCTACCCCTCCCCCGCCGCCGAGCTGGCGATGCTCGACAACCACGGGCAGAACGATCCGCTGACGGGTGTCGCCCCCGTGACCAACGCGGCCGAGGTGGCCAAGCTCGCCGGCCTGGTCCGCTCCGTGCACGTCTCGGACGAGGTCCGGCAGTACATCGTCGACCTGGTCGGCGCCACCCGGCGACATCCCGAGATCACGCTGGGGGCGTCACCGCGGGCGGCCCTGCACCTCATCCGCACCGCGCGGGCACACGCGGCCATCGACCGGCGCGGCTACGTGCTCCCCGACGACGTCCAGGCACTGGCCAGTGCCGTGCTCGCGCACCGCCTCCTGCTGCACCCGGAGATCACGCTCTCCGGTGAGCCGACGAACGACATCGCGGCGCGGATCGTCACCGACCTGATCGCCCGGATCCCGGTCGCCCGGCAGGCGCAACCGCGGCCGCCGCGGCGCGGTCGCTAGAGACACGTGCACGACTACATCGCCGCACTGCGCGGGCTGACGGTACGCGGCTGCTCCTTCCTCGCCGCCGGTGGAGCGTGCATCGCCGCGGCCGCGATCATCGGCGAGCAGGACCTGCTCGCCGTCGCCCTCCTGCTGCTGATGTTCCCCCTGGTCGCGGCCGCGTTCGTCGCCCGGACGCGCTACCGCCTGGCCTGCACGCGCCGGCTCGACCCACCCCGGGTGACCGCCGGGGATACCGTCGCGGTACGGATCCGGCTGGACAACGTCTCCCGGCTGCGCTCGTCCGTCCTGCTCGTCGAGGACGTGACATCCCATCTCGGCCACCGGGCACGTTTCGTGGTGGACCGCATCGAGCCGGGCGGCTCGCGTGACCTGTCGTACTCCATGCGGGCCCAGACCCGCGGCCGGTACCAGGTCGGGCCGCTGACCATCCGGCTGACCGATCCGTTCGGCCTGTGCGAGCTGGAACGCAGCTTCCGCGGCAAGGACAACCTCACGGTCGCGCCCGCGCTCGAACGCATGCCGCTGGTGCCCTCCGTCGGGCTGTCGACGCTCAACAACGCGGTGCGCCGTTCCTCCGCTCGGGCAGGTGACGACGAATCGACGACCCGGCCCTACCAATCCGGAGACGACCTGCGCAAGGTCCACTGGAAGACCACGGCCCGGCTCGGTGAGCTGACGGTACGCAGAAGCGAGCGGCCACTCACCGGTGCGGCCACCGTGCTGCTCGACACCCGGGCCGACTCCTGGCCCGCGGACCATCCCGACGGCCCGTTCTCGTGGGCGGTCAGCGCGGCGGGCTCGATCGCGGTCAACCTCGCCCGCAGCGGCTACGGGGTGCGACTGCTCACCGGCAGCAGGGTGGCCGCCACCGGCCCCGGCAACGCCGTCGGCGCGCTGCTCGACCAGCTCGCGGTCATCGAGCCGAGCCCGTCCGCCCTGCTGAACCCGGCGCTGGCGAGCCTGCGGTCCGCGGAGCACTCCGGCATGGTGGTCGTCGTGCTCGGACGGGTCGACCAGGCCACTGCCACCCTGATCGCCGGTGCCCGGCCACGGAAGGCACCGGCGATCGCCGTGCTGACCGACATCGCTCAGTGGAGCGCCGAGGAGTCGACCGCCGCCAACACCGTCGAGATGTCCCGGCACATCCTGACCAGGCACGGGTGGACCGTGCTGGTCGCGGACCGCACGACACGGCTGGCGGACACCTGGCCGCGGATCTTCCGTCCTGGGGCGGGCGGCGGACGAACGCACTCGCGCCTCGGCGGTTTCGGTGCTGGTGCCGGTGCTGGTGCTGCGCCTGGCGCAGCCGGTGTCGGCGGCGGTGCCGCCGGCGCCGGCGGCACCAACACGCCGCGGCCAGGCTCGCGGCCGACCGGGGCCGGGCCGCGGACTCCCGTGCCGGGCTCGGCATCAGGCCCGGGTCCGGCACCCGGAACGGCACCGGGGGTGACGCCCACCCCGGCCCCGGGGCCCACCGGGCCGCTCTACCGACCCGGCTCGCCGTATGAGCCCTCCCCGACCGCGGCCACCACGGGCGGACCGGCCACCTCGGCAGGCCGCGGGTGGTGACCCCACGGCCGATCGCCTCCGTGTTCGGCGGCGCGGCCTGCCTGCTCGCCAGCACCGCCATGGCACCGCTGTTCGCCGGCACCATCTGGTGGTTCCGGCCTGTCCTGATCGCGACAGTGGTGGGGGTGGGCACGGCCGTCCTGGGCCGGCATGTCGGCCGGTCGATCCGGCACCCCGCGCTCACCGGCTTCTGCCTGAGCCTCGTCGGCCTGTGCATGTCCGTCACCGCGGTGGGCGCCCACGAGGCCGCGTTGCTCGGTCTCATCCCCACACCTGCCTCGACGTCGGCCCTGTTCGACCTGGCCACGCCGATCAGGGACGAGATCCGGCAGCTCGCGGTACCGGTGCCCGAGCAACCGGGCCTGGTCGTCCTGGTCCTCGTCGCTACCTACGTGGTCGTCATGGCCGTCGATCTGCTGGTCGTCGTCGTCGACCGGCCGGCGCTGGCGGGTATCCCGCTGCTCGCGCTCTTCCTCGTCCCGGCCGCCATCCTCCCCGCCGGCGTGGGCATCCTGCCCTTCGTGCTGGGCGCGATCGGTTTCGTCGCGCTGATGCTGCTGGACGGCAACCGCATGGTGACCAGGTGGGGCCGCCTGACGGGGGACCGCTCCCCCAGGATGATCAGCAACGGGCTGGGCGGGCTCGGGGCACAGATCGCCGCGGGCTGCCTGGTGATCGCGGCGGTCGTGCCGCTGGTGCTGCCGTCTCTGGACGGGCGGGGCGTGGTCAACAGAGGCAGCGCGATCGGGGCCAGCGAAGGCCGCAGCTCGGCCAGCGTCATCCAGCCCATCGTCTCGCTGTCCCAGCAGATCCACAACGAACGCGAGGTCCCGCTGCTGCGGGTGTCCACCGCCACCCCCAACTACCTGCGGCTCACCGCGCTGGAGAACTTCGACGGCCAGCGCTTCACGCTCCGGACGCTGAACGCCACCAAGGATGCCCGGGTCAGCGAGGGCCTGCCGGGACCCGAGGCGGACGTCCGTACCGTTCCGGTCGAAGCGACCGTGACGGTAAGTAAGGAGATGACCGAAAGGTACCTCCCCGTCCCGGGTATCCCCACCCGCTTCGACGGCCTGGTCGGCGACTGGCGCCTCGCCGAGCCGACCGGCACGGTGTTCTCCACCCGCACCTCCACCGCCGGGCTGCGCTACACCGTGCAGGCCGAGGTTCCCGATCCGACCTCCGAGCAGATCAGGGCCGCCACCGGCGCCGTGCCCGGCTCCATGGGCGTCGTGACCGCCCTGCCCGCCGGCCTCGATCCCCGGCTGCCGACGCTGCTCGACCGGGTCACCGCCCGCACCGACACCGACTACGCGAAGGTCGTCGCCATCCAGAACTATCTGCGTGGCCCGGACTTCACCTACGACCTGACCGGGGCGCCCACAGCTCAGGACGGCGCCCTCGCCGACTTCCTGTTCTCCAGCCGGCGTGGGTACTGCGAGCAGTTCGCCTCCGCCATGGCCGTGCTGGTACGGCTGCTCGGCCTGCCGTCCCGGGTCGCCATCGGTTTCACGCATGGAACGCAGCAGTCCGACGGCAGCTGGCTGATCACCAACAAGCAGGCACACGCCTGGCCCGAGGTCTGGTTCCCGACACTGGGCTGGATCCCCTTCGAGCCAACCCGCCGCACCGACGGGAGCACCCCCGCACCGGACTACGCACCGTCCACCGACCCGGCTGACGACGCGGGAGCGTCGTCCACCCCCGAGGCGGACGACTCGGTCGGGGTCGAGCCCACCCCGGTCGTGACGCCCGTTCCCGCGGACCCGGGCGCCCTCGATGAGGAGGCGGAGCAACCGGTGGGGTCGGCCGCCAGGGGTGCCCGGACGCATTCGTTCCCGCCGCCGTGGCTGCCCTGGGTCGGGCTGGGGCTCGGCGTTCTGGGGCTGCTCAGCGTGCCGGCGCTGACCCGGCTCGTGCTGCGACGGCGCCGCATGGCCGCGGGCCCGCACGGCCATGCGGGCTCGGCGGCTCCGACGGACGCGGCGCTGGTCGCTCGGGTCCACGCCGTCTGGGCCGAGCTTGTCGACATCGCCGCCGACCTCGGGATCCGGCTGCGAAGCAGCGACTCGCCACGATCCGGCGCGCAACGCCTGATCTCGTTCCTGGAGGCCGGGCCCGAGGCCGGATCGCCGGAGATCCTCGCGGCGCGGGACGCGCTGATGCGGCTGGCCACGGCCCAGGAACGGGCTCGCTACGCCCCAACGGGGACGATCGCGTTCGACCCTGCTCTGCTGACCGATCTGGCGCTGGCGCGCAGGGTGCTGTGGTCCGTCACGCCGCGTGGGCGGCGGGCGATGGCGACCGTGGCCCCGCCATCCGTACTGCGACGGATCACGCCGGGCCACGATGACAGACCGGTCCTCGCGGTGACCGGCAGCGGCCCCCGCGAGGGGGCCTAGCCGACCCAGCCGTCCTGGCGGGCCCAGCCGTCCTGGCGGGCCCAGCCAACCGGCGGACCCAGCCAAGGGGTCCTGGCGACCTGGCGGGAGCCTGGACTGACCCGGGACCTGGACCGCCGGCTGGCTGAAGCCGGCTCACAGCCCAGGTCTCGGCTCACAGGTCTCGGCGCTCACAGGTCTCGGCCTCGGCTCAGGAGCCGTCTTCCCAGCGCCGGCGCCAGCGCTCCTCGACCCGCTCCATGAACGACGAGGACGAGCGAGGCTGGCGCTGCCTGCCGCCGGGCCTGCCTCTCGCCCCCGGGGTACGACGCCCGGTGTCAGGCCCACGCCCGCTCATCCGCCGCAGGTCCGCAGCGCCCCGAAGAGCCGCGAAGAGCATCATCGCGAACCCCAGGATCCCCAGGATGACCGTCAGAGGCACCTGGTTGAGGACAACCCCCACGACGAGGACGACGAGACCGAGGACGAACACCCCCGCACTGCGCCGAACCCGCCGGAGCAGGTAAGTCCGGGGATTCGTCGAACGGACCGTGCTCGCGAACTTCGGATCGTCCTCGACGAGAGCGCGCTCGATCTGCTCCAGTAGGCGCTGCTCGTTTTCCGAGAGCGGCATCGACGCTCCTCCCACGACCTTCAGGCCCGCCGGACGGAACCTGACACCCAAGAATAGGCATGTGCGGGGCCGAGGCGGTAGGCAACTGGTCATGCTGTGTCCAAGCAGGTTCGAACCCTTACCGACCAGAGCGATTCGGCGTACTGGCGTCTTGCCCGGGCCGGCCGCGTTCATGCCAGGCCCATCCTACGATCATGGGCGGACGATCATCACCGTCCGGTGTTCGGACGGAGATGCCAGCAGTGATGCGGGCTGGACGGATCCGTCCCCGAACCGCCGGTGTGCCCCGTCGGTAGCCCGGTCCACGTCCGCCCAGCGTGCCGGTTGTTCGTCGAAGGTCAGCTGACGCCCCGCCCGCGCGGCCGCCGCCAGGCCGGAAGCCCGCACCCCCACCAGCCGTACCCGTGGCCGCTGGGTGCCCCACAGCTCGTCGAACAGCTCCCGGGCGGCACGGTAGACCAGCCAGGTGACGTCGGTCGGCTCGCGCAGCGTACGCGCTCGGGTGACAGTGGTGAAGTCGGCGTAGCGGACCTTGATCGAGATGTTGCGAGCGACCTGGCCACGCCCGCGCAGCCGGCCGGCGACCCGGGTGCAGAGCCGGAGCAGCTCTCGTGCCAGCGGTTCGGGCTCGGCCAGATCCGCCGGGAAGGTCTCCTCCGCGCCGATCGACACCTCGGTGCGGTCCGGGTCGACCCGGCGGTCGTCACGGCCGTGCGCGAGTGCGATCAGATGATCCGCGGCACCCGCTCCCAGCGCCCTGCGCAGCGTGTCCGCCGGGGTCCGTGCAATGTCGCCGATGGTGCGCAGCCCCAGCCGGGTCAGCGTCTCCTCGGTGCGCGGCCCCACTCCCCACAGCGCCGCCGTCGGCAGCGGGTGCAGGAAGGCGAGCACCTCCTCGGGACGCACCACCGACAGTCCGTCCGGCTTGCAGCGGGTCGATGCGATCTTCGCGACGAACATCGAGGGCGCCACCCCGATCGAACAGGTGAGCCCCTGCTCCGCGGCGATGCGCGCCCGGATCGCCCGCGCGATGTCGACCGGGCCGCCGAACAGCCGCCGCGCCCCGGCGACGTCCAGAAACGCCTCGTCCAGGGAGATGGGGGCGACGAGCGGGGTCAGGTCGCGGAAGACGCCCATGATCGCGCGAGAGGCCTCGCGGTAGCGCCCGTGATCGGCGGGGACGACGACCGCCGCCGGGCACATCCGGCGCGCCTGCGCCATCGGCATGGCACTGCGTACCCCGAAGGCTCGGGCCTCGTAGGTCGCGGACAGCACGACGCCGCGGTCACCACCCCCGACGATCACCGGTCGCCCGCGCAGCCCGGGAGTGTCCCGCACCGCCACCGAGGCGAAGAAGGCGTCCATGTCCACGTGCAGGATGGGGCATTCCGGCAGGCCCGGTCCTAGCGCGGCAGCAGCAGACCGATGATCAGGCCGAGGAGGAGCCCCCCGGCCGACAGCCCGGCCAGCCGCCGCAGCCAGGTGTTCCGCTGTCGCAGCAGAGGGCTCTTCGCTTCCGCTGCCGCCTGCCGGTCGTCCATACGAGTCACAGCCACCAGAAATCACCACTCTCGGTAATCACCCCACCCGCGAAAGTAACTGATGGTGACTGAGTCTGTGACTGTATGCAAGGGCTGTGCCGGCCGGAGCCGCGCCGTCATCGGAAGTCCCTGGACCGCCGGCCCACGGCCAGTGGCAGCGGCCGCAGGCTCTCGGCGATCACGTTCACCACACCCTGCGCGCTCTCCAGCCGGCCCCGCACGATCAGGGCCGGTGCCGACCGGGCCACCGACCGGTGCCTGGCCCACACCCCACGAGAACAGATGATGTTCACCAGGCCGGTCTCGTCCTCCAGGCTCAGGAAGGTCACGCCCCCCGCGGTCCGCGGACGCTGCCGGTGCGTCACCACCCCGGCCACGAGCACCCGCCGGCCCCCGCCGAGATCCCGCAGCCGCCGGGCGACCACGACTCCCAGCTCGTCCAGCCGGCCGCGGACAAGCTCGGTGGGATAGCAGCCCGGGGTTATCCCGGTCGCCCACAGGTCGGCGACCACGGTCTCCGTTGTGGTCATCCCCGGCAGCGCGGCGGCGACGGCCGACACGTCCGCGCCGAACACCATGCCGTCGAGCCGGCCCGGACGAGCCTGGGCAACCGCCCCGGCCGCCCACAACGCCTCCCGCCGGGCCAGCCCGAAACAACCGAACGCCCCGGCCGTCGCGAGGGCCTCGATCTGCTCGCTCCGCAGCCCCACCCGGCGCACCAGATCGCTCATGTCCTGGTAGGGACCGCACGCGCGGCGTTCGGCGACGATGCGTTCGGCCAGCGCGTCGCCCAGCCGCCGGACCCCGGCCAGACCGAGCCGCAGCGCCGCAGGCGAGCCGACCAGGGTCACCCCCGCCTCGGACGCGTTGAGATCCGGCCCGTGCACGACGACACCATGCCGACGTGCGTCGGCGACCAGGCTCTGCGGCGAGTAGAAACCCATCGGCTGCGCGTTGAGCAACGCGGCGCAGAAAGCCGCCGGGTAATACAGTTTCACCCAGGAGCTGGCATAGACGAGGAACGCGAAACTCACCGAATGACTCTCCGGGAAACCGAAGTCCGCGAAGGCCGCGAGTTTGGCGTACAGATCGTCCGCCACCGCCCCGGTGATACCGTTCACCGCCATTCCCGCGTAGAAACGGGTCCGCAGCCGGTCGATGCGCTCCGTGGCGCGTTTGGCCCCCATGGCCCGCCGGAGCTGGTCGGCCTCGGCGGGGGTGAACCCGGCCACGTCGATCGCCATCTGCATGAGCTGCTCCTGGAACAGGGGCACCCCGAGCGTCTTCTCCAGGGAACGGCGCAGCAGCGGATGCGGGTAGACCACCTCCTCCGCTCCGTTGCGACGTCGGATGTACGGATGCACCGAGCCGCCCTGGATGGGCCCCGGCCGGATGAGGGCGACCTCGACGACCAGGTCGTAGAACCGCCGCGGGCGCAGCCGGGGCAGGGTCGACATCTGCGCACGGCTCTCCACCTGGAAGACCCCGACGGAGTCGGCCGCGCACAGCATGTCGTAGACCGCTGGATCCTCCGGCGGTATCGAACCGAGATCGAGCTGCCGGCCGTGATGCGTGCGGATGAGGTCGAAGACACCGTGCAGCATCGACAGCATGCCCAGGCCCAGCAGGTCGAACTTGACCAGCCCGGCCGCGGCGCAGTCGTCCTTGTCCCACTGCACCACCGTGCGCCCCGGCATGCGGGCCCACTCGACCGGGACCACCTCCGCGACCGGACGATCACAGATGACCATCCCGCCGGAATGGATCCCCAGATGACGGGGGAACCCGAGAAGCTGGCCCGCCAGATCAAGCACCTCGGCCGGAATCCCCGCCGACGAGTCGGGTGCCTCGATGCCGGCACCGGCGCCACCATCGGCATCGGCCCTGGTGTCGGGCCGGTCGGCGGGATGGGCGGGGCGTGGCATCCCCCGGTCGATCTGCCGTGACCAGGCGTCCTGCTGGCCGGGCGAGAAACCCAGTGCGCGGGCGACATCACGCACCGCGGACCGCGGCCGATAGGTGATCACATTCGCGACCTGCGCGGCCCGGTCCCGGCCATAGCGCCCGTAGACGTACTGGATGACCTCTTCCCGGCGCCCCGACTCGATATCGATATCGATATCCGGAGGGCCGTCCCGCTCAGGCGCGAGAAATCGCTCGAACAGCAGGCCGAAGGAGACCGCATCCACATTGGTGATGCCAAGCGCGTAACAGACCGCCGAGTTCGCCGCCGAGCCGCGCCCCTGACAGAGAATATCGCTTCTCCGGCAGAACTCGACGATATCATGGACAATCAGAAAATAACCCGGAAAACCCAGCTGCTCGATCACCTTGAGCTCGTGGACAAGCTGGTCGTAGGCCCCCGCGACCCGCTCGGCCTGCGCGGGGCCGTAGCGGCGGACGGCGCCCTGCATGGTCAGCAGCCGCAGCCAGCTCGCCTCGTCATGCCCGGGGGGAACGGGGAAGTCCGGCAGCCGCGGCGCGACCAGATCGAGACCGAACGCGCATTCCGCGCCGATCCGGGCCGCGGCATCGACCGCCCCCGGATAGCGCCCGAACCGGGCGGCCATCTCCGGGCCGGACCGCAGGTGAGCCGTGCCGGCCGCGGGCAGCCAGCCGTCCATCTCGTCCAGGGACCGCCGGGCCCGCACGGCCGCCATGGTCGCGGCCAGCCGCGCCGACGCCGGCGTGGCGAAGTGGACGTTGCCGGTGGCGACGACCGGCAGCCCGGCGTCCCGCGCGAGCTCGACGAGAGCGTCGTTGCGGGCCGAGTCGAGCGGGGCGGCGCGGTCCCACAGCTCGACGGCCACGTTCTCCCGGCCGAACAGACCGACGAGCTCGTCGAGGGCACGGCGGGCCACGTCCACCCCCCGCTCGGCCACGGCCATCCCCCGCTCGTGTTCCACAGCCGGTTCTCCCGCGGCCAGCGCACGCGGGACAGCGCCCTTGCGGCAGCCGGTGAGGATCTGCCAGTGCCCTCCGCTGGCCGCCGCGAAGGCCTCCACCTCCGCGATCATGATTCCCTTCTCCCCGCCGGCCAGATGCGCGTCGGACACCGCCCGGGACAGCCGGCGGTACCCCTCCGCGTCCCGGGCGAGGATGACGAGGTGGGTCGCGTCCGGATCCGCCGCCCCGTCGCGGGGGGCCGGGGATCCGAACGAGACCTCCGTGCCGAACACGGTGGGCAGCCCCGCGGTCGCCGCCGCCTCCGCGAACCGGACGGTGCCGTACATCCCGTTGTGATCGGTCAGCGCGAGGGCTGACAGGCCGAGCCGGACGGCCTCCGCGACCAGATCCTCGGGCTGGCTGGCGCCATCCAGGAAGCTGAACGCCGAATGGCAGTGCAGCTCCGCGTAGGGCACCACCGGCACCTGGGGTTTCGCAGTCAGCTTCTCAACCAGCCTCTCAGTCATAGGTGGCCTCCAACCACCAGCGGCCGATCTCCACGAAGAGCAGGGACGCTGACCCGTCCGCCGCCACCAGCTGGAAGCGGGCACGGCGCCGACCGACGGCCGGATCCCACCAGCGCTCGTCCACCGGCCATGGGCCCGCCCAGCCCGTGATCCGGGTGGGTGCGGCTCCGTCGACCGACAGCCAGGCCGGGCTGGCCGTCACCGTGCAGCGCCCGCTGACTCCGACGGGTTCTCCGCCCTCGTCGAGGACGAGCGCGGGCAGCGGTTCGTCGTGCACCGTGGCCGGCGCGGGCGCGGGAACTGCTCCCGGCCAGGGCGGAGCCCCCTCTCCACGGGCCCGGCCGCAGCCGCCCGGGCGCCCACCATGGATGCGCGGGCCTCCACCGTGGCCGCGAGGCCGGCCGGCCTTCGCCGGTTCCCGCGAGCCCGCCGGTTCCCGCGGCTTCGCCGGTTCCCGGGACTCGCCAGGTTCCCGTAGCTCCGCAGGCTCCCGGGGCTCTCCCCAGGGAACCAGCCGCACCCGCCGGGCCGGATCACGCCCGCCCTCGACCACGGGGATGGTGACCGCGCCCGGACCGAGCAACCCCTGGACGCGGGTCAGAGCCCGATCCACCCGGCCGGACGCGGCCCCGGGCTCGCCCCAGAGCCCGAGCTGACGACCATCCCCCGGCAGCAGCCCTTCCGGGGTGACCCGCACGAGCACCAGCCCGGATGTCGGCCGCCCGGTGGGGCCCGGTTCCTGTGCGGTGCCGGTCAGCCATCCGTCGAGCTGCCAGCGGACCCGGTCGGTGATGCCGGCGACGGACAGCGGCCCGTCATGCCGCCAGACCCGCTGCCGCCGTTCCCCGTGCTCCGTCTCCGCCTCGATGACGATCCGCGTGCAGGCGAGGCCGCTGTCACGCAGCCGCTCCTGGGCCTGCTCGGCGAGCCGGCGTGCGGCGAAGGCAGCCTGCTCCACCCGCTCCGCCGGCGCCTCGAACTCCACGGACACGCTCAGGTCGACCGGTCGCTCACGGGGTGCGAGTGGCCGCTCGTCCTCCCCGCGGGCAAGCCGGTGCGCCACAGCGCCATCCGGACCGAACCGCGCCAGCACGTCGGCCGCGGGCAGCCCCGCGAAGGCGCCGAGCGTGGCCAGGCCGAGCCGACGCAGGACGTCGACCAGCTCCGGCCGGTCGAGCAGCTCCACGGGCAGCGGGGCGAGGAAGCCCGGAGTACCGCCGGGAGGGACGATCCGACCCAGACGGGCGGCCGCCAGCGCGGCGAACGGACCGTCGGCGACACCGACCCGGACGACCGCCTGAAGATCCGCGCTTTCAAGGCACGCCTCGACCGCGCGCCGCACCTGGGCGGCCGCCACACCGTCGCCGCCGAAGTAGCGGGCGGCGCCTCGGGAACGGACCAGGCAGTCGCCGGGCCGCACCACCTCCGCTCCGGGCACCACGCCTTCGACAGTCGCCACGACCGGTTCGAAGGTCCGGGCGTCCCGGTCCGGATCGGCGGGCACGAGGACCAGGTCAGGGCAGCGCGCCTGTGCCTCCCGCCGCCGCAGCCCCGGGTGCACCCCGCGGGCCTGGGCCGCCGGACCGGCGCTGTGAACCTGGTTGGCGGCGAGGACAGCCACCGCCTCACCCGGCCGCCGGCCGGCCGCGACGGCGGGCCAGTCCGGGATGTGCACCGCGAGCATCCGAGTCGACACGGGCCTCATCCCGCCCCGGCGGCCATCGGCAGCACCGTCACCGTCTCCGCCAGTTCCGCGGGCATGCCCGGCAGGGCCGGCCCGACCAGATGCCCCGGCCCCGCCAACCACACCTGCCGGGGCCGGCTGGCCGCCCCCCGGCCCTCCACCCGGACCAGGGCGCTGTGGCCACGTAGATGCCCATGGCCCTGCCCCAACCCACTCCAGCGCCGGGCGACCACCGACAGCCGCAGGTCTGCCGCCTCCCAGTCGCCCGCGACCAGCAACAGGGCGCCCCGTTCCCGGGCTCGGGCCGCGAGCCTGCGGGCGTCAGAACCGTTCCCGCCCCGGGGTGGCCGCAGGACCACGATGTCCATTGCGTCGAGCAGGGCCGCGACGACCACCGGCCACCGCGGCCCGGGATCCGCCACCACGGCCAGCCGCTCCGGTACGACTCCCGCCTCGATGGCGGCCAGCATCCCCAGTGACCGGTGCCCCACCACCCCGCACCAGGCACCCGCCTGGGAGGGCTCGGCCAACAACGTCAACAACAACGAGGACGACCCGCTGACGCTGACCGTCGTGCCGCGCCGCAGACCGCCCGCGGGCAGCACCCGGGCCAACGCCGGCAGCACCGGGAGAAGCCGCTCACCGCCCGCGCCGGCCCGCGCCACACCGGCCCGCGCCGCCGCCGGGTGGGCCACGATCTGCTGAAGCGCACTCAGCGCCACGTCCACCCCTCGGAGGATTCGGCCTGCGTCAACGACGGCTGGGAGGGCACGCCCAGCGCCGCCTCGACGATCCCGAGGAAGATCTCCACCTGACGAACAAGATCATCGGCATCCCTGGCCGTCACGACGGCGAGCCCGGCCTCGGCCGCCGCGCGCCGGCCGGCGCCTTCGGCGAAGAACGCCGCCCACTCCTGGAGCTCCGGAGCCACCACCGCCAGCAGCTGCCAGGCACTCGCCGGACGGCCCCGATGCCCCGGACGGGGCTGGGCCCGGGCGGCGAGAACAGCGGCGGCGACCCGCAGCGCGGCCAGATGCGCCAGCGCGTAACGCTCGCCGGGCCGACGCGCGAAGGCCGCCTCGGCCAGCCCACGCCGCGCCGAGGCGAGAAGCTCGTCCCGGGAACGCCGCGGCAACCCCGCGGCGGGGAGCATGGTTCGACCAGCGGGCCGCCCGGGCACCTGCCCGGGCGCGGTCGGCGCGCCCCCGCGAGAAGCCACCGCGGCACCGGATGAGCCTGGCCGGTCGACACCACCAGGCCCGCTCACCGGTGCGCCACCACCCACCGGGCTCCGGCCGTCAGGTTCCCCGCCGCCCCGGCCACCGTCGTGCTCGCCACCAACCGCCGCGCACCCGTCGACGGTGTTCCTTCGAACCGCGCCCATGGGGATCACCTCTCAGGTACCGGCCTCTCGGACGTCAGCCCGCCCACCCATTCGGACGTCGAACACACGTTCGAATATAGTAGTGGCCCAACAGAACGTCAACCGCCGGCGCGGCACACCATCGGGCCAGGCGGCGGGGCGAGGCGACCGACAGATCGATGGAGGCGGTGAAGGCCTGCATGTTCGTCACCTTCGACCTCTGGCATGTCCCGAGGCGCCGGGCTGCTCAGGCGGCGGCCCGCATGGCCCTCGACCGTCCGCGGCTGCGGCAGGCGTCCGGGCTGACCTTCAGCAGGCTGCTGGGCACCGGCGGCGGCCGCCGTTTCACCCCTCTCGACGCCGACCCGTCCCGGTGGGCTCTGCTGGCCGTGTGGGACACACCCGCGGCGGCGCGGGCGTTCGAGCGTTCGAGCACGATCCGCGCCTGGGCGCGGCTGGCCGACGAGCGCTGGCGGGTCGACCTGCGTCCGCTGCACTCCCGAGGGCTGTGGTCAGGGCAGGCACCGTTCGGGCCACAGCCCGGCGCCGGCTCGGGTCGCCCACCGGTACACGACCGCCACGACGCACCGGTGGCCACGCCGGCAGGCGACGCACCGGCAGGCGACGCACCAGCAGGCGACACGCCGGCTCGTGACACGCCTGTGGTGGCCCTCACCCGGGCCCGGCTCGCGCCGCGGCGGGCCGTGCTCTTCTGGCGCGCCGTACCGCCGGTGGCGGCGGAGCTCCGCGACGCCGACGGGCTGCTGTTCACCGCCGGTATCGGCGAGGCCCCGATCGGCTACCAGGGCACCTTCAGCGTGTGGCGGGACAGCGCCGCCCTGCGCGCCTTCGCCTACCAGGGGCGGGCCCACGCGGCGGTCGTCCAACGAACTCCCCGGGAACGCTGGTACGCGGAGGAGCTGTTCGCCCGTTTCGCCGTGCTCGGCTCACACGGGACGGTCCGGGGCACGGACCCCTGCGCGGGCCGCCTCGGGGCGACGGCACGACTGCCGACGGCACATGTGACCGATGACGCGACGGAGCGCCGCGGGGAGCACACAGACGAGCATGGGGCGGATGCTCCGCGCACACCCGACGCCGCTGATGGCGGGTCGTAATAGCACTGTTCGCCAGACCGGTCCCCGCCAACGGGCAACGAGCGTCCGCGGCGCGTTATCGTCGGATGGCCCGGTGCGACAGGAGGCGAGGCTCGTGACCGACGTCCGGATCGTGCGGTGGTCACCGGCTCGGATGCGGGCTCGGCTTGACGACGTCATCGGCGTCTACAAGGCGGCTTTTCTCGACGAGCACGAGGACGACCCGGTGCGGGCCGCGCGGGACCGCGCGACCCACGCCCGACGCCACTTCGACCGCGGTGACCTGCGCGCCGTCGTCGCGCTCACGCCGGACGACCAGGTCGTCGGCATGACCTACGGGCTGCCCGGCAAGGTCGGCCAGTGGTGGCACGACGTGGTCGCCGCAGCACTCCCGCCCGACGACGCCGTCCGTTGGCTCGCGGACTGCATGGAGGTGGTCGAGCTTCACGTGCTGCCCGGCTACCAGGGCCGCCGGATCGGCCGTGACCTGCTGCAGGAGCTGCTGCGCGACGTCCCGCAGCGCACGGCGGCACTGTCCGCGCTCGAACTGCCCGGCAGTCGCGCCCGCCGCCTGTACGCCAGCGAGGGCTTCGTGCCGTTGCTGTCGCACTTCCGCTTTCCCGGCAGCTACACCGAGTACGCCGTGCTCGGTAAGGATCTGTCCGGGCCGGCCGTGCGTACCTCGTCCGCGCAGACCACAACCGGGCAACCGGCCCAGGTGCCTTGAGCCGGTCGGCACCAACCGGCTCCGACCCGCACCGTCCCGGCCCACAGCACACCCGCCCACAGCACACCGGCCCCAGGCTTCGTCGTGGGGTGGTGTGGCGTTCCGGCGTCTCCCGCCCAGCCTGGCCGGGCGGGAGCACCGTGCTGCCCTGGCTGGCGGCAGCGGCGACCATCGGGCTCCAGATCTGCTATCCCCTGACGTCAGGGGATCAACGCGCAACCGTCACCGTGCTCTCCGTGTTGGCTTTCTGCACCGCGTCGGTAGGCGCCGCCGCAGCCGCGCAGGGCCTCGGCCGGGCGGTGGCAGCGGCGTCCGTGGCGAGCGCGACCGGCCTGATCGCCGAGTCGGTCGGGGTCCACACCGGCTGGCCGTTCGGGGACTACACCTACGGCGGAGCGCTCGGCCCGAAGCTGGTCGGAGTCCCGGTCGTGGTCCCGCTCGCGTGGACGATGATGGGCTTGCCGGCACTGGCCCTCGGCCACCGTTGCGCCGCCCGCCTGCGTGCCGGAGCAGGCGCCGGCACGCGATGGGCCGTGACGGCGCTGGTCGGCGGCGCCACCCTCACCGCCTGGGACTTCTTCCTCGACCCTCAGATGGTGGCCGAAGGCTACTGGTCGTGGTCGTCCGGCGGTCCCGCGATCAACGGCATCCCGGTGAGCAACGCCGCCGGATGGTTGCTGGTGGGAACCGTCCTCACCGGCGCACTCGCCGCGCTGCCCGACCGCGCGACCGCCAGCCGCTCCACCTCTGGTCCCACGGCCGCCAGCCACACAGCCGCCGGCCCCGCAGGTTCCAACAGCACAGGCTCCAACAGCACAGGCTCCGACCGGTTGCCGATGACGCTGCTGGGCTGGACCTACCTCTCCTCGGTGCTGGCCAACCTGGCCTTCTTCGGGCGTCCCGGGGTCGCCCTGGTCGGCGGGGTGGCGATGGGCGTCCTCCTCGGGCTCGGYGTGCTGCCAGGCCGCCGTGGCGCCGCCCGTGGCGGGAACCTGGCACGCTCCGATGCGTGAGCACAGGCCGGACCAGGAGACGACAGGCAGACCACCACATCACGCCTTCCCCGCCGCGGGCGGTGGCCCGGGCCGTGGCACGTTCCGGCGCCGTCGGCGCGCTGGTCGTCGCAGCCCACACGGCGGTGAACGCGTGGCTGCTGCGCGGCCCGGCGGGCAGTGTCCCCGTCCGGGAGCGCGTCAGCGTGGTGCTGCCGGTGCGGGACGAGGCCGACCGGGTGCACACCTGCCTGACAGCCCTGCTGGCCTCCCGGGACGTCGCCGACCTCGAGGTGCTCGTCTACGACGACCAGTCGTCCGACGGGACGGACACGATCGTGCGCAAGCTGGCCGCCGAGGACCCACGCCTGCGGGTCCTGACCGGGCCCGAACCGGGACCAGGCTGGCTGGGAAAGCCGCACGCCTGCGCCCGGGCCGCCCGCGAGGCCACCGGCACGGTGATCGTCTTCGTCGACGCGGACGTCACGGTGGCACCGCACGGGGTGGCCCGCGCCGTCGGCCTCCTGCGCGGCGCCGGGCTCGACCTCGTCTCGCCCTACCCCCGCCAGGTCGCCGTCTCGGTGCCCGAACGGCTCGTCCAGCCGCTTCTGCAGTGGTCGTGGCTGGCGTTGCTGCCACTGCGCGCCGCGGAACGCTCCGCGCGGCCGTCGCTGACCGCGGCCAACGGCCAGTTCCTGTGCGTGGACGCGGCGGCCTACGCCCGGGCCGGCGGGCATGCGGCCGTGCGTGGCGCGGTCCTCGACGACCTGGCACTGCTGCGCGCGGTCAAGCGCTCCGGCGGGCGGGGGGTGGTGGCCGACGGCACCGATCTCGCGACCACCTGGATGTACGACGGATGGGCGCCGCTGCGCGACGGCTACGCCAAATCGCTGTGGGCGGCGGGCGGGAGCCCCGCCGCCAGTCTGGGGCAGCTGGCCGGCCTGGGCTGGCTGTTCGTCGTGCCGGCCGTGGCCGCCCTGCGCGGCTCCCGGCTCGGTCTGGCCGGCTATCTGGCCGGGGTGGCGGGCCGGGTCGTCGCGGCCCGGCGCACCGGCAGCCGCAGCTGGCCGGACGCACTGGCCCACCCGGTATCCGTGGGTCTGCTGGGCCAGCTCACCGCGCTGTCGTGGTGGCGGCGCTGGCGGGGCACCGCCCACTGGAAGGGACGCCTCCTGGCCGGGCCGACGCCCGCTGGCCGGGCCCTCGACCGGCCTCACCAGGCCTTGACGGGCCTTGACCGGCGGCGGCCTGACCGCAAGGGACAGAGCGACCAGAACAGACGGGACGGGGCCCGCGCATAGGGTCGACCACGTGGCAACGGTGGTCGTGGTCGGAGCGGGTGTCGGCGGGCTCGCCGCAGCCGCCCGGCTGGCCGCCGCCGGCCACCGGGTCACCGTGTGCGAGGCCGCCGACCAGATCGGCGGCAAGCTCGGCTGGTACGAACGCGACGGCTACGGATTCGACACCGGCCCCTCCCTGCTGACCATGCCCGCGGTCTTCGAGGACCTGTTCGCCGCCACCGGCGGCCCGCTCGGCGACGTCCTCACCCTGCGCCGTCTGGACCCGATCGCCTCCTACCGTTTCGCCGACGGCACCGTGCTGGACGCACCCGCCGACGAAGCCGCGTTCCTCGCCGCTCTGGACGCGCGTCTCGCCCCCGGCGCCGGCGACGAATGGCGCCGCCTGGACGATCGGGCCCGGCGGGTCTGGGAGGTGTCGGAGCAGCCGTTCCTGCGCAGCCCGGTGTCCCTGCGGGCGCTGGCCTGGATGGCCGTGCGCCGGCCGGGCGCGCTGGCGACAGTCGCGCCCGCGTCCACGTTGCGCGGGCTCGGTCGCCGTCACCTCACCGACCCACGGCTGCGCATGATGCTGGAGCGCTACGCGACCTACACCGGATCGGATCCGCGGCGAGCTCCCGCGGCCCTGGTCACGGTGCCGCACGTCGAGCGCCGCTTCGGCGGCTGGTACATCCCGGGTGGGCTGCGTCTGCTCGGGCACGCGATCGCCGCGCGGGCGACCGAGCGTGGGGCGGTGATCCGCACCGGAACCCCGGTCGCGCGGATCTCGCTGACCCCCGGCGGGCGGGTGGACGGCGTCCGGCTCACCGACGGTGTCGTGCTGCCGGCCGACGTCGTCGTCTCCGATGTCGACGCGACGCGTCTCTACGACGGTGCGCCTCCGTCCGCGGAACATCCGGGGCGGCGGGGCACCCGACCGCTCGTCGAGCATCCGGCCAGCCGCCGACGGGTGCGCCGGCTCGCGCCCTCGCTGTCGGGCTTCGTCCTGCTGTTGGCGCTGCGGGGCCGGACGCCCGGGCTGGCCCATCACAACGTGCTGTTCCCCGCCGACTACGACGCCGAGTTCGACGCCGTCTTCGGTGGCAGGCTGCCGTGGGACCCCACCATCTACATAGCGTCACCGGACGATCCCGCCGCCGCCCCGCCCGGTGACGAGGCCTGGTTCGTGCTGGTCAACGCCAGCCCACACAGGGCCTCGGGTAGCTCGGGCAGCCCGGGCGGTGACGCGGAGGTGCGTGCTGGCCTGGACTGGGACCGACCTGGCCTCGCCGACGCCTACGCCCGCCGGATCCTCGACGTTCTCGCCGCCCGCGGCCTCGATGTCCGCGCGCGGGTGCGCTGGTACCAGACGATCTCCCCGGCCGATCTGGCCCGCCGGACGGGTGCTCCGGGCGGCTCGATCTACGGTGTCTCCTCCAACGGACCCCGGTCGGCCTTCCTGCGGCCTCGCAACCAGTCCCCGGTTCCGGGGCTGTTCCTGGTCGGCGGCTCCGCCCACCCCGGCGGGGGCCTGCCACTCGTCGCCCTCTCCGCGAAAATCGTCACCGATCTGGTCGGACCGGCCTGACGCACCCCGCCGGCAGGCCTCATCCGCCGGTCTCACCTGGCGCGGGTGCGCTCGGCCCCGCCACGTCCGGGGCAGCGGCTGTCAACGCCCCGTGCACCGACAGGAGGTACTGGACCAGCCCGACCGCGCACACCGCGAGAGTCGCGGCGGCGCCCGCCGATGCGGCCGCTCCCGCGTGCGCCGGCAGCAGCCCCGCCGCCGCCAGGCCGACAGCCGCGAGAATGATCCTGGTCGGACGCTCCCCGACCGTGACGACACCGATCTCGCCATGACCGGCCCCGGCCGCACGGGCGCGCAGATATTCGAGCATCAGGGCAGCGGCACCCGCCGCGGCCACCAGCTCGCCCGGCGCACCGACCAGCCAGAACGCGACCAGGTAGCCGATGTCGCAGACCCGGTCCGTCGCCGAGTCGAGCAGATAGCCCCAGGCCGTCACCCTTCGCCGCAGGATGGCAACCGCACCGTCGAGGTTGTCCAGAAGCCCGCTGAGGATCACAACCACCGGGCAGACCAGCACCCAACGGGCCCCCGCCCATGCGGCGGGAATCACCGGCGCGGCGGCGACCACCGTCGCCGCCGTCACCGCTCCCGGCGCCACGCCCGCCGCGGCCAGCGGCCTGGCCAGGAGATATGTCAGCCCAAGCCAGAAACGGACCATCCCAGAGCCTGTCCGGGGGTCGTACCCACCGTGCAACGCGGCCCATTCGACCAGGTAGGTCTCTCGATCAGGAACTCGGGTACGCACGTCATCCATCGTGCCCGCGCCGTAGAGTTCCGTCGTGGTATCCGACCAGCCGACCGGTGTCGTCGAGTCCATTGAGGATTTGGACCCGGATCACGCTTTCAGCGCCCATCGCGACCAGGTGGTCCTCGCCGTGCGAATCACCCAGGTGTTCAACACTCTCGATCTCGGTCTGGTCACCGCCGTGGTGGACGCGGCGAACCACGCCGGATTCGCTCTCGTACGGGAGCAGACGTTCCGCGACGAATGGCTACTGTGCGTTTTTGACGCCTACGAGGACCAGGACTGAGCCGACGACTGGGCCGACTCGACGCCCGGAACTCGGTACCGCTGCACTGACCGACCCGGCTGCCGCGCCCGCTTCGGCCCGGACCGCGCGCGCCGGCCCGGGCCCGAGGCTCGGCTGGATTGGGCCTCCGGCAGCGGGTGAGGCGGAGCCAGGTGCCGGGCGGCCGGCGCGCCCGGCCGCCAGTGCCTGGGGGCCGGGGCCCGGCCGGTGCCCGGCCTCCGGCCGTTGCGCTGTCGGCCGGATTTCAGCCGTTGAGCGCCTGGTAGATCTCCCGCGTCGCACCGGAGCGGTTCAGCGTGATGAAGTGAATCCCCGGTGCTCCGCCGGCCAGCAACCGTTCGGAGAGCTCGGTGGCCACCTCGATCCCGATGGCGCGAACAGCGGCCGGATCATCGGCCACGGCCTGCAGCCGGGCAGCAAGATCGGCCGGGAATTCAGCCCCGGACAGCTGCGCCATACGCACGATCTGCGCAACGTTGGTCACCGGCATGACACCGGGAATAATCGGTGCGTCACAACCCAGCCGACGAACGCGCTCGACCAGCCGGAAATAGTCGTCGGCGCCGAAGAAGAACTGGGTGATCGCGAAGTCCGCGCCGGCGTCCAGTTTCTGGACGAGAAAACGCGCGTCCGTCTCCAGGTCAGGAGACCGGGGATGTTTGTCCGGGAAGGCCGCGACGCCGACGCAGAAGTCCCCCAGTGAACGGACCAGCCGGACGAGATCCTCGGCATACGCGACACCGTCGGGATGACGTACCCACTCCGCCTGAGGATCACCCGGAGGGTCACCGCGCAGCGCCAGAACGTTACGTACACCAGCACCGGCATAGCCCCCGATGACCTGCCGCAGCTCGGCCACGGAGTGGTTCACCGCGGTGAGGTGGCCGATCGGCGTCAGGTTGGTCTCGGTGGCGATCCGCTCGGTGACCCGAATGGTTCCGTCCCGCGTCGAGCCACCGGCGCCGTAGGTGACGGAGACGAAGCTCGGCTGCAGCGCCTCGACCTCACGCAGGGCCGTCCACAGCTGCCGCTCGCCCTCGGCCGTCTTCGGCGGAAAGAACTCGAAGGAGAACGACGTCCGCCCCGAGGCCAGGCACTCCGCCACCGTCCTGGCCGTCGTCCTCGCCGCGTTCCCGACTGCTGTCATGCGTGGAACCCCGTCATGAGATACGAGCGTAGTCCCGCAGTGACGCAGACCCGGACCGGGTCCGCCCCGCTCAGATTCCGCCCCGCTCAGATGCGGACCGCTCAGATGCGGACTGGCCCTTGCTCAGAGGCACGCTTGATCCAGATCTTGCCGGCGACACTGCGCGCGAACACCCGCCGCCGGGCCGCGGGCACGTTGGGCAGCTCGACCGACGCCAGCTGCGGGTTCCCGGTCTCCACCTCAACCTCGTAGTCCCCGTCGGGAAGGACGAGGATCACCATGCCCTCGTCGCTCACCGCGGACAGGTTGTCCGGGGGCGCGTCGAAGTGCAGGTTGACGTCGCCGGTGCGGCTACGGGCATTGATCCGGCCGCCGGTGAGCTCCCGCCCGGTGATCCCGCCGCTCTCGGTGACCAGAAGCAGGTCGCCGGCGGAACCCCAGAGCGTGATCTCTCCGGATCTGACCTCCGCCCGGCCCTTCGTCCCTCGCGGCAGCTTCAGCCGGACGACCGCGTCGCTGGAGGTGCCGTCCAGGCGCAGCACGTCGCCCGCACGGGTCAGCACCGGCCGGGTCCGACCCGGCCGGCGGCGCGCGAGGATCTCGACCCGGATGTTCGAACGGTCGTACTCACCGATCTCCACCCGGCCGGCGGCGAGCCGGGCCTCGACGGCCGCCACCCCGTCGACCGTGCTCTCCAGCCGCTCCGGCGGCATGCGCAGCAGGACGAAGGCGCTGCCGGCGACCAGAAGCAGCATGATGCCGAGCGCAACGACCACCAGATCGGACACGACACCTCCGGGCGTGGGAGCCGCGAACCGCGAACCCGGACAGACAGCCCGCAGTTCACAGATCACAGATCGGGACGGTCGAACGCTACCGGTTTCCCAGCCGGTCGGACCGGGCCGGACGTCCCGGCGGGTGGTGAGATGTGCGGCTCCTGCGGCGGTGCCACGACCTGGCGGCAGATCAGCAGGTCGGCGGACCGGCACGGGCCGAGACGACGATTCCCCGCCACGGTCGTCTCAGGGCAGGCTCCGCCCGGAACCCACCGAGGTGGTCCCGCCCGCACCGCCGTCCGTCCTGGTGAAACGCTGGACCTGCGGCAGAGGCGCGGCGGAGAGGACGTCCCATGCGAACAGTGACCGGACCGGCGGAGCATGTCGTGATCGTCGGGGCGGGGTTGGGTGGGCTGTCGGCCGCGCTGCGGCTGACCGGTGCCGGCAGGCGGGTGACCGTACTCGAGCGGGAGGACTCCCCCGGCGGTCGGGCGGGATCGTTGCGGCTGGGCGGCTACCGCTTCGACACCGGTCCGACCGTGCTGACCATGCCGGAGCTGATCGCCGACGCGTTCGACTCCGTGGGCGAGAACCTGGAGAAGTGGCTGACCCTGCGCCGGCTCGACCCGATGTACCGGGCACGGTTCGCCGACGGCTCCGTCCTGGACGTCCGGGCCGACCCGGAGGACACCGAACAGGGGGTGCGGGACCTGTGCGGGCCCGCGGAGGCCGCGGGCTTCCGCCGCTTCACCGACTTCGCCACCCGGATGTTCCGGGCCGAGATGCGGGACTTCATCGACGCCCAGGTCGACTCGCCGCTGGCGCTGCTGCGCCCGTCCCTGGCCCGGGTCGCCGCGCTCGGTGGCTTCCGGCGCCTCGACACCGTGGTCGGGCGGTACCTGCGCGACCCGCGGACCCGACGGCTGTTCTCCTTCCAGGCGATGTACGCCGGTCTCGATCCGCACCGGGCGCTGGCGCTCTACGCGGTGATCTCCTACATGGACTCGGTGGCCGGGGTCTACCACGTCGACGGCGGCCCCCATGCCGTGGCCACGGCCATGGCGGACGCGGCGGCGCGGCACGGGGCGGTCTTCCGCTACGGGTCCGAGGTGAGCCGGGTCGAGGTGCGTGGCGGGCGGGCGGTGGCCGTGCACACGGCCGACGGTGAGCGGGTGCCGGCGGACGTGGTGATCCTCAATCCCGATCTGCCGGTCGCCTACCGTGACCTGCTTCCGCCGTCGGTCGCGCCGGCCCGGCTGGGCCGGCTGCGCTTCTCGCCGTCCTGCTTCCTGCTGCTCGCCGGCGCCCGGGTCGCCCACCCCGAGGCGACGCATCACACGATCCACTTCGGGCAGGCCTGGCGGCGCACCTTCGAGGAGATCATCAGTCGGGGCGAGCTGATGAGCGACCCGTCGTTCCTGGTGAGCACGCCGTCGGTGACCGAGCCCGCGGCGGCACCGGCCGGCGCGCACAGCTACTACGTCCTGTTCCCCACCCCGAACCTCACCGCGCCGCTGGACTGGTCCGTCCTCGGCCCGCGCTATCGCGACGAGGTCGTCGCCGTCCTCGAGCGCGCCGGCTACGCCGACTTCGGCTCGGCGGTCGAGGTGGAGCAGATCACCACCCCGGCGGACTGGCGCAGCCGCGGCATGGCCGCGGGAGCTCCGTTCGCCGCGGCGCACACGTTCTCCCAGACGGGGCCGTTCCGGCCCGGCAACCTGGCACCCGGCCTCGACAACGTGATCTTCACCGGAAGCGGCACCCGGCCCGGGGTGGGGGTGCCCATGGTGTTGATTTCAGGCCGACTGGCGGCGGAGCGGGTCCTCGGCCGTGATCGCGGTTACCGCACCCGAGCGCTGGTCGACATTCCGTGATTCCGCCGTGTGTTCACCAGGATTGCCCGCCGCCATCAGATGACGGAGTTCCTGAAGAGCGCCTTAGAAGAGGCTTCCGACCACACTGTCCCGAGTCCTCGGGCCCTCGATTCCGTCCGTTGTCTGGGAGGATGGACTCATGAACGAGTGGACGACCGATCCCGGCGTGGCGGCATCCGACGTCGAGGCCCGGACGCCCGCCGATCCGCCGGCCCATGACGTGGCCACCGACGCCGCGCTGCTGGAACGGGCGCTCTTCGAGGTCAAGAAGGTCATCGTCGGTCAGGACCACATGGTCGAGCGCATGCTGGTCGCGCTGCTCGCCCGCGGGCACTGCCTGCTGGAGGGTGTGCCCGGCGTCGCGAAGACGCTGGCAGTGCAGACGCTGGCGACGGTCGTCGGTGGCTCCTTCGTGCGGATCCAGTTCACCAGTGATCTGGTCCCCTCCGACATCATCGGGACGCGGATCTTCCGCGGCAGCCGGGAGACGTTCGATATAGAGCTCGGCCCGGTGTTCGCCAACTTCGTTCTCGCGGACGAAATCAACCGTGCACCGGCCAAGGTCCAGTCGGCGTTGTTGGAGGTCATGTCGGAACGGCAGGTATCCCTGGGCGGGGTCACCCATCCGCTGCCGCTGCCCTTCCTCGTTCTCGCGACACAGAACCCGATCGAGTCCGAAGGCGTGTATCCGCTGCCGGAGGCGCAGCGTGACCGTTTCCTCATGAAGGTGACGGTTCCCTATCCGAACGCGGCCGAGGAGCTGGAGATCGTCCGGCGGATGGGGGTGCGTCCACCCACCGCGGAGACCGTCCTCGACCCGGACGCGCTCGTCCGCCTGCAGAACCGTGCGGACGACGTGTTCGTCCACCACGCGATCACCGAGTACGCCGTCCGCCTGGTGCTCGCCACCCGTTCGCCGGCCGAGGTCAACCTGCCCGAGCTCGGCGGGCACCTGGCCTACGGTGCCTCACCACGCGCGTCACTCGGGCTCATCTCCGCCGCGCGGGCGCTGGCGCTGCTGCGCGGGCGTGACTACGTCGTCCCCGACGACGTCGCGGCGGTGGCCCTCGACGTGCTGCCGCACCGCCTGGTGCTCTCCTACGAGGCTCTTGCGGAAGGACTCACCGCCGAGGAGATCGCCCGGCGCATCCTCGGCGCGCTGCCGCCTCCCCAGATCGCCCCCCGCCAGCAGAACGCGGCCGAGCACGGCCTGCACAACGGGCACCGTTCACCGCCGCCGACCCATTCCGGGCGCTGGCACACCGATCCGCGGACCGGCTTCCCCGAGTACTTCGACGGCGGGCCGGCGCGGTGAGACGGTCCGATCGGCCCGGCGCGACCACGCCGCGGGTGATCTCCCAGCCACCGGCGACCTCACCGTCGGTGGAGCGGACGCTGCGCGGCCTCGAACTCGCCGTCAACCGCCGCCTGGACGGCATGCTCCTCGGCGACCATCTCGGTCTCCTGCCGGGTCAGGGAACGGAGAAGGCCGAAAGCCGCGAGTACCACGTCGGCGACGACGTCCGGCGGATGGACTGGGCCGTGACGGCGCGGACGACGGTCCCGCATGTGCACGACCTGGTCGCCGACCGGGAGCTGGAGACCTGGGCGCTGGTGGATCTCACCGCCAGCCAGGAGTTCGGCACCACCTCGATCCGCAAGCGGGAGCTGGCGATCGCGGCCACGGCGGCGATCGGCTTCCTCACCGCCCGCACCGGCAACCGGATGGGCGCCCTCGCCCTGACCCCGACCGGGCCGCAGCTGATTCCAGCCCGGCCGGGCCGCCAGGGGCTGCGGACCCTGCTGCGGGCGCTCCTGTCCGTTCCCGAGGCGGCTCACGACCGTCCCGTGCGGCGGCCTGACCATTCCGCGGCCACCGACCTCGCCGCGGCGGTCGCCGCGATGGACCGGCCGCGCCGCCGCCGTGGCCTCGCCGTGGTCATCAGCGACTTCCTCTCCACCGACCTGGGCTGGGAGCGGCCGATGCGGGCACTCGCGGCACGCCATCAGCTGCTCGCCGTGGAGGTCCTCGACCCCGCCGAGCTGGTCCTGCCGTCCGTCGGGCTGCTCTCCGTCGTGGACGCGGAGACCGGCGCGGTGCTGGAGGTGCCCACCTCGTCACGGCGGGTCCGCGAGCGCTACAGCCGGGCCGCGGCCGAGCACCGTGCCCAGGTGGCGCTGGCGCTGCGCCGGGTGGGCGCCGGGCATCTGGTGCTGCGCACGGACTCGGACTGGCTGGTCGACATCGTCCGGTACGTGTCGGCGTCGCGGGTGACCCGTGGCGCGGCCCGGCGGCCACCGGTGGGTGCGGGCGCGTGAGCTTCCTCGCCGGCCACTGGCTGTGGCTGTTCGTCGCGGTGGCCGCGCTGGCGGCGGCGTACATCGTGGTGTCGATGCGCCGCCGGGTCTACGCGGCGCGGCTGTCCTCGACGGCGCTGCTGTCCAGCGTGCTGCCGCGGCGGCCGCAGTGGTGGCGCCGCCATGTGCCGGCGGCGCTGCTGCTGCTCACCCTGGCCGGGCTGGTGATCTCGCTGGCACGGCCGGCGCGGGCCGAGCGGGTTCCCCGCGAGCGGGCCACCATCATCCTGGCGATCGACGTGTCGAACTCGATGGCGGCCACCGACATCCAGCCGACCCGCCTCGAAGCCGCGAAGCAGGGGGCCCAGGCGTTCGTCGACCAGCTGCCGCCCCGCATCAACCTCGGTCTGGTCTCGTTCGCCGGGTCGGCGGCTGTCCTGGTCCCGGCCTCGACCGACCGGGAGTCGGTCCGGTCCGGCATCCGCGGCCTGCAGCTCGGCCCCGCTACCGCGGTCGGTGAGGGCATCTTCGCCTCACTGCAGGCGATCACCACCGCCGGCGAGCGGATGTCGGACGAGGGCCAGCCACCACCGCCCGCCGCGATCGTCCTGCTCTCCGACGGCGAGACGACCCGCGGCCGGCCGAACACCCAGGCCGCCACCGCCGCGCGGGACGCCGAGGTTCCGGTCGACACCATCGCCTACGGCACCTCGGACGGAACCCTCGATGTCGGCGGGCAGCAGATTCCCGTCCCCGTGAACGAGGACGCGCTGCGCGAGCTGGCCGAGCAGACCGGTGGCTCCTACCACCGGGCGACCACCGGTGACGAGCTGCAGTCCGTCTACCGCGGCCTGGGCAGCTCCATCGGGTACCGCACCGAATACCGTGAGATAACGTCCTGGTTCATCGGGCTTTCTCTCGGTCTCGGCCTGGCCGCGGCGGCGCTCTCCCTGGCCTTCTCCTCGCGGCTGCCCTGAACCTGCTGCTCAGGCGACTTCGACTACTCTGGCTGATGTGGGTGGTCTGCGCGGCGAACTGGACGCCGCCGGTGTCACTGATGAGCGGCTACGTGCCTCCTACCGCCGGGCGCGGGAACTCAACGCGGCGCACGGGCGCACCTATTACCTGGCCACTCTCCTGCTGCCGAAGTGGAAACGGCCGCATGTCCACGCCCTCTACGGCTTCGCACGCTATGCCGACGAGATCGTCGACGATCTCGACTCCACGCTGACCGACGAGGCGAAGGCCCAGTGGCTGCGGCAATGGGGCAGCACCCTGCTGGCCTCACTGGCCTCCGGGGCCGACGTCGCGGCGGCGGAAACCGGCGCAACAGCCGAAGGTGAGACTGCGGAGGCCGCGGCCACGGCCGCGGATGCTGAGGCGACGGTGCTGCCCGCCGTGCTGCACACGATTCGGCGGTTCGATCTGCCGGTCGGCTATTTCGAGACCTTCCTGGCCTCCATGGCCATGGATCTGACGATCACCAGCTACGCCACCTGGGATGACCTCATGGTCTACATCCACGGCTCGGCGGTGGTCATCGGTCTGCAGATGCTGCCCATTCTCGAGCCGGTGAACCCCGCGGCGGAACCGTACGCCCGCGACCTCGGTGTCGCCTTCCAGCTCGCGAACTTCATCCGGGACATCGGTGAGGACCTGCGGCGCGGGCGCGTGTACCTGCCGCAGAGCTCACTGGACCTGTTCGGGGTGACCTGGGATCACCTCGCCGCCGGGGTGGCCGACGGCCCGGTGCGCCGCCTGCTGGCGTTCGAGATCGCCCGAGCGCGCGAGCTGTTCCGTTCCGCCCGCCCAGGCATCCGGCTGCTGCACCCGACGTCCCGGGACTGCGTGTCGACCGCGTTCCGGCTTTACAGCGGAATCCTGGACGAGATCGAACGCGCCGACTACCAGATTCTCGACCGGCGGGTGTCGGTCGGGCTGGGCCGGCGCCTCGGTGTCGCGGCGCCCGGTCTCGTCCGGGCCGCGTACTCCCGGCGCGACCAGGCATCCGGTGGGAACAGGATGCCCGGTCAGAACAGGGAGCTCGACCAGGGCAGCGCGCCCGGTCAGAGCAGGTCGCGCCCGCCCAGGTAAGGCCGCAGCACCTCCGGTACGCGAACCCGCTGGTCGGCGGTCTGGAAGTTCTCCAGAATCGCGGCCAGCAGCCGGGGTGTCGCCACCGCGGTGTTGTTCAGCGTATGCGCGAAGTGGATGTTCCCACCGGAGTCGCGGTAACGGAGGTTCGCCCGCCGGGCCTGCCAGTCATGCAGCGTCGAACAGCTGTGGGTCTCCCGGAAACGGTCAAGCGTGGGAAACCAGGTGTTGATGTCGTTCATGCGGAACTTGCCCAGGCCCATGTCGCCGGTCGCGCATTCGACGACCTCGTAGTGCAGGCCGAGATCGGTCAGGATGTGCTCCGCGGTGGCGAGGAGCTCGGCGTGCCAGCGGGCGGACTCGGCCGGGTCGTTCACGCACAGGACGAACTGCTCGACCTTCTCGAACTGGTGGACCCGCAGCAGCCCGCGAACGTCGCGGCTGGCGCTGCCGATCTCCCGGCGGAAGCACGGCGAGATACCGGCGTACCGGATCGGCAGCTGGTCGGCGTCGAGGATCTCCCCGGAATGCAGCCCCACCAGGGCGACCTCGGCCGTGCCGGCGAGAAACGCGTCGTCGGCGGGAATCTCGTAGATCTCGTCCCGGCCCTTGGGGAACATGCCGGTGCCGACGAGCGGTGCCTCCTTGACCAGCGCGGGCACCGCGACCGGGGTGAAGTCCCGCTCGCGCAGCAGGTCCAGCGCATAGGAATGCACCGCCCGCTCCAGCATGACCATGTCACCGACCAGCGCGTACGCCCGCTCGCCGGCGACCCTGCGGGCGCGGGCGAACTCGGCCCAGCCCCGCATCTGCGCAAGCTCGGTGTGGTCGAGCGGCGGGAAGTCGAACTCGGGACGCGTCCCGACGGTGCGGATGACCACGTTCGCGGACTCGTCCGGCCCGACCGGTGCGCCCTCCCAGGGAATGCCCGGCGCGAGGAGCATCAGCTCGGACAGCCGGGCGCTCGTCTGGGCCAGCCGCTCACGCAGGTCCTGCAGCTGCCGGTCGAACTCGACGTGCTCCGCGCGCAGCTCGGCGCGACGGGCCTCGTCCGCCTTGGCGAACTGCTTGGCGAAGGACTTGCGGCGCGCCTGTGCCTCGTCGACCTCGAACTGCAGTTTGCGGTTCTCCTGGTCGAGCGCAAGCAGCTCGTCCACGTCGAGATCGACACCCTTGAGCCGTACGGCGTCCTTAACGGCGTCGGGATTGTCCCGGATGAAGCGCTTGTCGAGCATGAATTCGTGTCAGCCTTCGCGTCGGGTCCTGAGCCAAGACGCTATCAGCCGCACCCGAGGGGCCCTCTTCCTTCAGGCGCCATGTCCACCTCCACGGCGCGGCTCGGCCGGTCCCCCGCACAGCACTGCACCCGCAGCACACCGACGCCCACGGCCCCGCGCCCGCACCTCGCATGACACGTCACACGACACCGCGACCGAATCCTGCGCACCGGATTCCRCCACGATCCCGGCGAGTACCCTGTGTGACGAAAGTGGCCAGGTCAGATCCCCGGAGGCCGCGTCCTGCCGGGCCTCGCCGCGGCCGAGATCGACGGCACGCGTCCGGCCCACCGGTCGCCCGCCTTCTCACAGGTCGTCCACAGGCCACCTGGACAGACTCGTCCGCGACGGGAACGTGGACGGCACAGCGACCGCCTGAGGACCATCCGGTGGTCACGGGACAACAGAAGCGGGAGGCCGGCGACGGTGTCGAGCACGAGGGAACGGCGGCAGCGGGAGCTCGCCGCCGCGCGGGCGGCGCGCCAGGCACAGCGGCGGCGTGAGGCCCACCTGCGGCAGCGCAAGCGCGTCACCGTCATCGCGGCGGTGGTCGTGGTCGCGATCGTGGGGTCGGTGATCGCGAGCGTCCTGCTCAGTGGTGGCTCCGACGACAACAACGAGATCACCTCGACCTCGCCCTCGGCCACCCAGACGGCCACCACCCCGACGACCTCGGCGCTGCCAGCCGGCCAGACCAGCAAGGTCGGCGACTGCGTCTACACGTCGACCGGCGAGGCGCCCTCGCGCCAGGTCTCACTGCCCACCGCCGCCGCGACGGTGAACAAGAACCCGGCCACGATGGTCATCACCACCGACCAGGGCACGATCACCGCCGCGCTGGACGCCGACAAGGCTCCCTGCACCGTCAACGCGCTGCGCTCCCTCGCCGAGGCGGGCTTCTACACCGACACCGCCTGCCACCGCCAGACCGGTGGCGCCGACGCCGGCATCAGCGTCCTGCAGTGCGGCGACCCCACCGCCACCGGCACGGGCGGCCCCGGCTTCGGATACGCCAACGAGAACACCGAGGGCGTGAACTACAACCGCGGCGTGCTGGCGATGGCGCACAGCAGCCAGCCGGACAGCAACGGCAGCCAGTTCTTCATCAACTACGCCGATCCCACCGCGGACGGCGCGTCCGCGCTGGCCGGTGGCTACACCGTCTTCGGCCACATCACCGAGGGTCTCGACGTGCTGGACAAGCTGACCTCCCCGGGGATCGAGGGCGGCGGCTCGGACGGCACCCCGGCGAGCAAGGCCCAGATCAAGTCCATCGAGATCAACCAGGAGCAGTAAACCCGCCCTGCACCGGTCGAGCACCAGACCGGTCCAGCACCGCCCACCGCCCACCGCGAGGCCGGCGGCATCGCCGGCCAGGTCCGCGGTGGGCTGTGTGGCCGCGGTGGGCTGTGTGGTCGCGGTGGGCTGTGTGGTCGCGGTGGGCTGTGTGGTCGCGGTGGGCTGTGTGGGTCAACCCGCCCAGCGGCGGACGGTGTCGATCCGCGCCTGTAGCTGCGCGGCGCTGGCCTGCGCGCTCGGGGGGCCGCCGCAGGACCTGCGCAGCTCCGCGTGGATCATCCCGTGGGGCTTGCCGGTCCGGTGGTAGTGCGCGGCCACCAGCTTGTTGAGCTCCTTGCGCAGCTCCCCGATCCGCTCGTGGACCGGACGGTCGGCCGCCTCCGGCTCCCCCGCCGCCTCGCCCTGCCTGGCCGCCGGGACCACCGGCTCGGTGGACGCCGCGGCAGCCGCGGAGGCCTTCGCCGCGGCGGCCCGCTGTGCGGCCTCACGCTGCCGCAGCAGGGTGGCGACCTGGTCGGGCTCGAGCAGCCCGGGCAGGCCGAGGAAGTCCTCCTCCTCCGGCGATCCGGCCTGCGCCGTGGTCCCGAACTCACCACCGTCGAAGATCACCCTGTCCAGCTGGGCGGACGATCCCAGCGCGGTGAACGGACTGTCCGGCTTGTCCGGCGTGTCCCGGCGGCGGTTCGCCTCCCGCAGGGCGTCGTCGTCGAAGGCGTCCGGCTCGCGCATCGGCTTGTCCAGCGCGTGGTCACGCTGGACCTCCATCTCACCGGCCAGCGCGAGCAGCGCGGGCACACTCGGCAGGAAGACCGACGCCGTCTCCGAGCGGCCGCGGCCGCGGACGAACCGACCGACCGCCTGCGCGAAGTACAGCGGCGTCGAGGCCGAGGTGGCGTACACGCCGACCGCCAGCCGGGGGACGTCGACGCCCTCACTGACCATCCGGACGGCGACCATCCAGCGGTCCGTCGACTCCCGGAAGGTGGCGATCTTCGAGCTCGCGGTGGGGTCGTCGGAGAGGACCACGACCGGAGACGTCCCGGTGATCCCCCGCAGCAGGYCGGCGTAGGCGCGGGCGGTCGTGTGGTCGGTCGCGATGACCAGGCCGCCGGCGTCCGGCATGCCGCCCCGGCGTACCTGGGAGAGCCGGGTGTCAGCCGCCGCGAGGACCGCCGGCATCCAGTTGCCCTGCGGGTCGAGCGCGGTCCGCCACGCCGCGGCGGTCTGCTCGCTGTTCAGCGGCTCACCGAGCCGCGCGCTCAGCTCGGCACCCGCGCTCGTCCGCCACGACATCTCGCCGGAATAGGCCAGGAAGAGCACAGGACGGACCACGCCATCGCGCAGCGCGTCCGCATAGCCGTAGCTGGAGTCCGCGACGCTGCGGGTGACGCCCTCCGCATCTGGCAGGTAGGTGACAAACGGAATCGGGCTGACGTCCGACCGGAACGGTGTTCCGGTGAGCGCCAGACGACGGGCGGCCGGCGTGAACGCCTCACGCACCGCCTCGCCCCAGGAAAGCGCGTCCCCCGCGTGGTGGATCTCGTCGAGGATCACCAGGGTGCGCCGGGCCGCCGTACGCATCCGGTGCAGCGCCGGATGGGCCGCGACCTGGGCGTATGTGACGGCGACACCCGTGTAGTCGGACGCGGTCGCACCGGCGGAGTTGCGGAACGTCGGGTCCAGATCGATGCCGACGGCCGAGGCCGCACCGGCCCACTGCCGCTTCAGGTGGTCCGTCGGGGCCACCACCGTCACCGCCCGGATCTCACCGGCGGCCAGCAGCTCGGCGGCGATCTCCAGGGCGAAGGTCGTCTTGCCCGCACCCGGCGTCGCCACCGCCAGGAAGTCCCGCCCGCCCGAGGCGGTGCGCGAGCGGTAGATCTCCAGGGCGGCGCGTTGCCACTCCCGCAGCGGCCGGGCCTGCACGCGTGAGCGTGGGCCACGGGGGCTCGGGGGCAGAGGACCAGCTCTCACACACCAGACTCTATGGTGACGCACCGGCGAGACGATGACGCCGCGTGCCGTCACGGAGCGCGGTCGCCCGTTCGATGATTTGCCTGTTTCTTGTCACCGAAGGACCACACGAGGGGTATCACCGCCTTTGCTAACACACGGTTAAGCTCCTGAAGTCAACTGCTTGACTCGGAGGTCCCGATGGAGCGCCCGGCAGGAACGTCGGCGGGTCACACCTCGCCAAGGAGCATGCGACCAAACGACCCCAGGCCGGCCACCGCCGGCCCGGCCCGTACTCCGAACGTTCGGCTTCGCACCAGCCGAGAGGAACGCGGCTGGTCACAGGAACGCCTGGCGAGCGAGATCCGACGCTTCTCCGTCATCCATGAGGGCCGCGAGGCCGGCGTCACCGGAAATATGATCTGCAAGTGGGAGAAGGGCGACAAAAAGCCCAGCCTTCGCTACCAGCGGTTGTTGCGCGCGCTGTTCGAGCGCTCCTCGGCAGAACTCGGCTTCGTCGACGACGACCCCAGCACCGGCCTGGCCGGCCGGCTCCCCGCCGCCACGGACAAGCTTTCCCACGGCATCGGCCCGGCCGGAACCGTTCTCATCCAGGCCGAGGCCGGGGCCGAACCGTCCGGTGACATTCCCGTCGAGCGCCGTGGGTTCCTGCGGCTTTTCGCCGCCGCGGGTGGCGTCGCCGTCGTCCCGCTGGGCACGGCCGGGCCCGACAACGCGCCGTGGGAGCGGCTGTCCGCGGCGCTGCGCCGGCGCACCACCGTCACCCCGGAGCTGGCGGACGAGCTGAGCCGATGCACGGCGGGCCTGTACAGCCTGGAGGAGCGCGTTCCCGCCCGGGCGCTGTTCCCCAGGGTCACCGGTCATCTGGGGACGCTCACGCAGCTGTTGGAGTCCAGCGGCCGATCGTCGGCTCGCCGCGACCTCGCGGCGACCGCCGGCGAGACCGCGGCGCTGGCCGGCTGGCTCGCGTTCGACATGAACGACGTCCCGGCCGCCCTGGCGTACTACCGGGTCGCGATCGAGGCGGCGCGGGAGGCCGACGACAGCGCGCTGTGGGCCTGCGTACTGGGTTACGAGAGCTACCACAGCGCCGGGGTCGGTCGTCACGACCAGGCCTGCGCGCTGCTGGCGGAGGCGCAGCGCCGCGCCGCGGGCGCGAGCACCATCATGACCCGGGCGTGGCTGGCCGGGCGGGAGGCCGAAGAACAGGCCGCCCGCGGCGAGGGGCGGGCGGCACTGGCCGCGTTGGACCGCGCTCAGGAGGCCTTCGACCGCGCCGACGACGGCGACCGGGTCTGGACCCAGTTCTTCGACCGTGGCCGGCTTGACGGCATCAAGGTCACGACCTACACGAGGCTGCGCCGGCCAGCCGCCGCCCACGCCGCGGCGACGGAGGCGCTGCGTGCCACGTCTCCGCACAGCGGCACCAAGAAGCGCTCCTTGTTACTCGGCGATGTCGCCGAGGTGCACATTCAGCGGCGGGAGATCGACGCCGCGACCCAGTACGCGGCCGAGTCGCTGGCCATCGTCGCGGCAACCGACTTCTCACTGGGGCTCACCAGGATCCGGCGGGTTCGGGAGCATCTGCGGCCCTGGCAGAACACCCAGGCCGTCCGGGATCTCGACGAGCAGCTTCGCGCGCTCGTGTAAGGCCGGAGCCTCAGCTCCGGATCGACGGGGCGGTCTCCGCCGTGATCCAGTCGAGATAGTCCGTGTGACCCGACACGATAGGGGTCGCAATGATCTCGGGCGTCTCGTACGGGTGCGCGGCGGTGATCTCCGCGATCAGGTCGGCCAGCCGTTCACTCGTTGTTTTGGCGAGGCAGAGCCATTCCTCCGACTGCTCGATCTCGCCGTTCCACCGGTAAGTGCTCCGAATCGGCCCGACCACCTGGAAACAGGCAACAAGGCGCCGCTCGACGAGCGCCCTGCCGATACGGTCCGCTGCGTCTGGTGAGTCGATGCTCGTGATGACCTGAAGGAATCCCACGCGTACTCCCACCCATAACCGATGGCGATGCGAGATACTCTACATCGGACCACCGTCGGCGCCGACGTTTTTTCGCCGATGACCACGGGTGATTCTTTCGGTACACGACCCGATCGGGCCGGGGAATGTTGAAAAGCGACTTCCGGGACCATAGCGACACGGAGCGCATAAGGCTCCCGGATCCCGGCCCCCGGCGTCACACGATCGTCTGGCAGGCCCGGTAACAGTCGTAGACACCGCCAACGCTGCGTACCGCCGCCAGCACCCGATCGAGCTGTTCGGGGCCGGTGACCTCAATCGTGAAGCGGGCGTGCGCCACCCGGTCCTCCGAAGTCGAGGTCGACGCCGCACGCACCGACGCGGACGTGTCAGAGAGAACTTCGGTTATATCTGCCAGCAGGCCGTAACGATCGAAGGCCTCAACCGCGATTTCGGTGGGGAAGGTCTGACTCTCCGCAGCGGCCCATCCCGCCACGGTCACCTGCTCGCGTGATGACGCCGAGGAGGCGACGTTCGCGCATTCCCGACGATGCAGCGAGACAGCACTGCTGTGCGTCGTGAAGCCGACAACCTTGTCTCCGGGGAGCGGAAGACAACATCGCGCGAGACGCACTGGCACATCCGTGCCCTCGATCTCGGCGAAGCCCGCCCAGTTCTGCGTTCCGCGGCGGGCGGCGCCGCGTGCCGCGACCTCCCCGGCTGTTTCGCGGCCCGTGAGACCACCGGCGTCGCCCGAGCGCTCGCCCTGCTTTCCCGGCACGGCACGCCGCACCCGCCGGGCGCCACGCGAGGCCGCGCCATCCGAGGCCGCGGCAGGAGCGGTGGGCTCGGAAGGAGCGGTCGGTGCGGTGGTGCCGCCGAGGGCGACTGCCGCCGTCGGGACAGCCTGCCCTGCCGGCACGGCCTGCCCTGCCGATGCGGCCGGCCCTGCCGCCGGTGCGGTCTGCGCAAGGCCGGCGTCCACGGGCTGGGCGTCCGGGGTGGCGTCGGCCGGGCTCCCGGCACCGTGGGCGGTCCCGGCGGCCTGGCCGGGCCGCTCGACCGGCCCGGGTGTGATCCTCCCGGGTGTGCTCGTCCCGGTCGCGCCATCACGCCGGGCGGGGTCGCCCGAGTGCCCGAACGGCCAGGTCAGACCGCTCGCGATGCCGTGTGGCGACCGTCCGTGCGTATCCCGGCGCTGCCGGGCCAGGCGTTTGCGGATCCGGACCCGGGCCCGGGAGGTCCGCACGAAGTCAAGCCAGTCCTCGCTCGGCCCCGCTCCCGGAAGGTTCGAGGTGAGGATCTCGACGACGTCGCCGTTGCGCAGCCGGGTGTGCAGCGGGACCAGCCGGCCGTTCACCCGGGCGCCGATGGCGCGGTGCCCCACATCGGTGTGCACCGCGTAGGCCACGTCGACCGGTGAGGAGCGCGCGGGCAGCGCGATCATCTTGCCCTTCGGGGTGAAGGTCAGCACCTCGTCGGAGTTCAGGTCCGAGGACAGCGATTCCAGGAACTCCCCCGGGTCGACCGTGTCGACCTGCCAGTCCAGCAGGCTGTGCAGCCAGGACAGGCCTTCGAGGCGGGCGCCGTCGGCGCCCGGCCCGACCGGCTTCGCCACGATGCCGGTCTCGGCCAGCCGATGCATGGACGGGGTGCGGATCTGGATGTCGACGGTGCGCCCGGAGTCGTCCGTCACGGACGTGTGCAGGCTCTGGTACATGTTGAACTTGGGGGTCGCGACGAAGTCGCGCAGCCGCCCCGGCACCGGGCGCCACACGCCGTGGATGACACCGAGCGCGGCGTAGCAGTCCGTGACGTCGTCCACGAGGACGAGTACGCGGACGATGTCGGTGTAGTCCCGCGGCGCGCGGCCACGCTCCTGGGCCCGCTTGAAGATCGAGAAGATGTGGCTGATCCGGACCGAGACCGCACCGTCGACCCGGGCCTCGGCGAGCGCCGTCCGTAGCTGGTCCACCAGCCCGGAGACCGTGCCGCTGGCCCGCTCCGCGGCGGTGAAGTCGTCCACCAGGCCGGAGATCCGGCGGTGCTCCTCGGGGTTGAGGACGGCGAACGCCCGGTCCTCCAGCTCCCGTTTGATCACGCTTACTCCGAGGCGGTGCGCCAGCGGCGCCAGGACCTCCAGCGTGACCCGCGAGATCTTCTCCTGCTTGGCCGGCGACATGAACCCCAGCGTGCGCATGTTGTGCAGCCGGTCGGCGATCTTGATGACGAGGACCCGGTAGTCGCGGGCTAGCGCGACGATCAGCTTGCGCAGGGTCTCCGCCTCCGCGGCCTCCCCGAAACGCATCTTGTCCAGCTTGGTCACACCGTCGACCAGGTTGGCGACCTCACCGCTGAACTCCGCCGTGACGGCGGTGAGCGAGTAGCCGGTGTCCTCGACGGTGTCGTGCAGCAGCGCCGCGATGATGGTCGTGGTGTCGACGCCCAGCTCGGCGAGGACCTCCGCGACCGCGAGCGGATGGCTGATGTAGGGGTCGCCGCTTCGCCTGGTCTGGCCGGCGTGCAGTCGCTCCGCCACCGAGTAGGCGCGGATCACCGCGGCGATGTCGGCCTTCGGGTGGAAGTCGCGGTGTGCCTCGACGAGATCACGCAGCTCGGGGGGCACCTGCGGGGTTCGCGGCGCGGCCATCCGGCGGGCCAGGTGCGCCAGCCGGAGGCTGGCCTGGCGGGCCGCGATGACTGTCCGCGAGTCACCGTCGTCGCCGTCCGCTCGGGACAGCGCGGGCGAGAAGCCGCCCGCCGGCAGACCCGCTCCCGCGGCCTCAGCATTCACGGCGTGCCCCCTCGCGCTCGCAGTCAGCTCTGTACGTCCGAGGTGACCCGGAAACAGTCGTACACGCCGTCGGTGGACCTGACGGCGTCGAGAATGTGGCCGAGATGCTTGGCGTCACCCATCTCGAAGGTGAAACGGCTGACCGCCACCTGCTCTCGGGTCGTGGTGACCGACGCGGAGAGGATGTTGACGTGGTGATCGGACAACACCCGGGTCACATCCGACAGCAGCCTGGTCCGGTCGAGGGCCTCGACCTGGATCACCACCAGGAACACCGAGCCGGATGACGGCGCCCACTCCACCGCGACGGTCCGGTCGTGCGGGCCGCCGCGCAGGCTGACGAGGTTGACGCAGTCGGTGCGGTGCACCGAGACGCCCTTGCCCCGGGTCACGAAGCCGGCGATCTCGTCACCCGGCATCGGGGTGCAGCACCGGGCGAGCTTCACCCAGACGTCCGCCGCACCCGTGACGATCACACCCGGATCGCCGCCGGAACGGCGCAGCGCCCGGATCGGCAGCTCGGTCTCGGCCGCGTCCTCCTCCGCGCTCTCCGGGCCGCCCAGGCTCTGCAGCAGCCGGTTCACCACCGCCTGCGCGCTGACGTTGTTCTCGCCGACCGCCGCGTACAGAGCCGCGACGTCGGCGTAACGCATGTCCTTCGCCAGCGTCAGCAGCGCGTCGCCGGCCATCAGCCGGGCCAGTGGCAGGCCGTGGCGGCGCATCGCCCGGCCGATCGCGTCCCGGCCGGCGACGATCGCGTCCTCGCGGCGCTCCCGCGCGTGCCACTGGCGGATCTTCGTCCGGGCCCGGGTGGAGCGCACGAACATCAGCCAGTCCTCGCTGGGCCCGGCGGAATGTGCGCGGGAGGTGAAGACCTCCACCACGTCGCCGTTCTCCAGCTCGGTGTCCAGGGCGGCCAGCCGGCCGTTGACCCGGGCGCCGACGCACTGGTTGCCGATGTCGGTGTGCACCGCGTAGGCGAAGTCGATCGGCGTCGAACCGAGCGGCAGCGGGATGACGTCGCTCTTCGGCGTGAAGACGAAGACCTCGTCGGCGGCGGCGTCGAAGCGCAGGCTGTCGAGGAACTCCCCCGGATCCGCGGTCTCACGCTGCCAGTCCAGGATCTGGCGCAGCCAGTTGTGCAGGTTCGGATCCGTCCCGCCGGCACCCCCGGCGGCCTTGGCTCCCCCGCGCCGGCCGGAGCCGGAGCCGCCCGAGCGCGAGCCGGTGCCGTCCTCCTTGTACTTCCAGTGCGCCGCGATGCCGTATTCGGCCCGGTTATGCATGGAATGGGTGCGAATCTGCAGTTCGACCGGCTTGCCCTCGGGCCCGATGACCGTCGTGTGCAACGACTGGTACATGTTGTACTTGGGCATCGCGATGTAGTCCTTGAACCGGCCCGGAATGGGCTTCCAGTTCGCGTGGACCGTGCCCAGCGCGGCATAGCAGTCCCGGACCGAGTCGACCAGGACCCGGATGCCGACCAGGTCGTAGATGTCCTCGAACGACCGGCCGCGCACGACCATCTTCTGGTAGATCGAGTAGTAGTGCTTGGGCCGGCCGGTCACCACGGCCTTGATGCGCGCCTCGGCGAGCTGCGCCTGGACCTGCGTGGACGTCTCGGTGAGGTAGACGTCCCGGCTGGGCGCGCGGTCCGCGACGAGCCGGACGATCTCGTCGTAGCGCTTCGGGTACAGCGCGGCGAACGCCAGGTCCTCCAGCTCCCACTTGAGGGAGTTCATCCCGAGGCGGTGGGCCAGTGGCGCGTAGATCTCCAGGGTCTCGCGGGCCTTGCGCTCCTGCTTGTGCTCGGGCAGGAAGCGCAGCGTGCGCATGTTGTGCAGGCGGTCCGCGAGCTTCACCACCAGCGCACGCGGGTCGCGGGCCATCGCGACCACCATGCGGCGGATGGTCTCGGTCTGCGCCGCCTCGCCGACCTTGACCCGGTTGAGCTTGCTGACCGCGTCGACTATCTGCAGCACCTGCGGGCCGAACTCGGCCTCGATCGTCTCGGGCGGGAGGTCCGTCTCCTCCAGGGTGTCGTGCAGCAGCGCGGCGCACAGGGTCGGGATGTCCATCCCGAGGTCGGCCAGGATGCTCGCGACCGCGATCGGATGGGTGATGTACGGGTGCCCGGAGAAGCGGACCTGGCCGGCGTGCGCCGCGTCGGCCACCTCGAAGGCATGCTGCACCGGCGCGATGTCAGCCCGCGGATGGTTCGCGACGAGCCCGCGCAGCACCGGGTCCAACGATGACGGCGGGGTGGCCCGATGAGTGCCGAGGCGCGAGAAGCGCCCCCGCACCCGACGGGGCAGTGGCGGTGACTCGTGGCCCAGCCGTGGCACCACCGGGGAACCACTCTCCGCGTCATCCTCACCGCCCGCCGTCGCGGACACCATCGACACCGCGGACGACGCAGGCGCGGCCTGGGTCACCTCACCGTGACCGGCCTCGCCGCGTGCGGCGGACCCCTCCGCGCTCAGGGCAGGCGACACCGGCCGCGTCTCCCCGACGGATGACGCGGCCGCCGACACAGCTCCGGTGGTCACCGGCGGCGCCTCGGGCACGGGCCGCTCCTGCGTTGCGCTTCGGCCATGGCACGGATGTGCGAAAGGCTCCTGACATCGAGGTTAACGCTGCTGGTCCGCGCGGCCTTCCGCAACCCCGGGCAGACCCCGCGGCGGCCACACTCAGGTGGCCGTGGCGCGCCACACCCCTCGAACACCTGCCACCCAGCGGAACGTGCTGACGCCGGACCGGCTCAGCCGATCAGAGAGTCATGATCGAGGTGACCGGCAGCGCACCCGTCCGGTCACGCCCGGCCAGGAAACTCAGCTCCATCAGGACCGCGAGGCCGACCACGTCCGCGCCGCATCCACGCAGCAGGTTGTGCGCGGCGGCGGCGGTTCCGCCGGTGGCGAGCACGTCATCGACGAGCAGGACCCGCTCCCCCGCGGCCACCGCGTCCTCGTGGATCTCCAGGGTGGCGGTGCCGTATTCCAGGTCGTAGGTCTCGCGGCGGGTCGCCCCCGGCAGCTTGCCCGCCTTGCGCACCGGGACGAGGCCTGCGCCGATCCGGTCGGCGACCGGTGCCGCCAGCAGGAATCCGCGCGCCTCGATCCCCGCGATCGTGGTGACCGACAGGTCTCGCGCGAGATCCGCCAGGGCACCGATGACCACCCCGAACGCCGCCGGGGTGGACAGCAGCGGGGTGATGTCCTTGAAGACGACTCCAGGCTTGGGGAAATCCTGGACATCGCGGACGTGGGCGGCGAGCACCTCCGCTGCCGCACCCAGAGCCGGCCCGCTTTCGACGCTCGTCATCGTGGTGACCTCTCCGCTTCAGAAATTCGTCGCCGCCCGATCGGGCGGCCGTGTCCACGCCGATGCCGTGCCGGTTTATCCGTTTTGCGTCTTACGCGCTTTACATCTACTTCATGATACTTCGCACAGTTCGCCCGGCTTCGCACCGGCCTCGCCCTGCCTTACGCGCGACGGACCTGCGTCCCCCTAGCGCGAACGCTTCTTACCACCGGAGCGCCGGGGCTGGGTCGGCTTCGACCTCGGGCCACGCCGTTGCGCGGACGGAACACCGACATGTCCAGCCGCGGCCGCCGCCGAGGCGGTGCGCATCCCACTGGCGACGCCCACGGCGTCACCGGGCTCGTGCACGTCCGGCCCGTCCGCGTCGGCGTCCACACCGGCCGGGTCCGCACCCTGACGGGACCGCACCGACCGGCTGGTCTGCCCGGTCTCGGCGACGCGGGCCGACCTGGCCCGGCTCGCCCGGGCCCGCCCCACCCGGGCGTCCAGCGCGCGCACCTCCGACTCGTTGCGCTTGAGGTCGACGAGCAGCGGGGTCGCGAAGAAGAGCGAGGAGTAGGTACCGGAGGCGATACCGACGAACTGGGCGAGCGCGAGGTCCTTCAGGGTGCCGGCACCCAGCAGCCCGGCGCCGACGAACAACAGCGACGCCACCGGGATGAGCGCGATCAGTGATGTGTTGAGCGACCGGACCAGCGTCTCGTTGAGCGCGTCGTTGGTGGCCTCCGCGTAGGTCCGCCGCGACGACGTCGCCATTCCGGCGGTGTTCTCCCGTACCCGGTCGAAGACCACGACCGTGTCGTACAGCGAGAAACCGAGGATGGTCAGCACAGCAATGATCGTGGACGGGGTGACCTCGAAGCCGACCAGGGAGTAGATACCCATGGTGACGACCAGGTCGTGGATGAGCGCCGCCATCGCCGCCGCGGCCATCTTCCACTCGAACCGCACCGACAGGTAGACCATCACCAGCACGAGAAAGACGATCAGACCCTTGATCGCCTTGTTCGTGATGGTGGATCCCCAGGACGACCCGACGGTCGAGACCGCGATGTTCTCGTCCGGGTTCGCGACGTTGAAACGCTTCGCGAGGGCGTCCTCCACCCGCGCGGTCTCCTCGTCGGACAGCGTGGGTGTCTGGACCCGGAACTGCTTGGACGTCTCGAGCTGCTGGACGACGCTGTCGGAGGCGTCGACCCCACTGTCGCTGAGGACATCCTTGACCTGCTCGACGGTGCCGCCGTTCGCCGGGAACTGGAAGACGGCCCCGCCCTTGAACTCGATACCCAGCGTGAACCCGCGGACAATCATGCTCAGCACACAGATCGTGAGCAGCACCCCGGACACGACATACCAGACACGCCGGCGGCCGACGAAGTCGACGTGGAACTCGCTGCGGTAGAGACGCCCCAGCATCGACATGTCAGTGCTCCCGCCTCTGCCCGGCCGTGCGCCGGCCCGTTCCCTGCCGCGCCGGCCCCGGCTTCGTGAGCCGGGGAGCCTGGTTCGGCGGGCCTGACCCGCCGTCATCCGTCTGGTCGCCGTCCCCATCCACGTCCAGGGAGCCGGGATCCACGTCGTCACCGGCACCCGCACCGGCGGCGGCCGCGGCCGGACGGCCGGGCCCCGCAGGGCGCTTGGCCAGCCGCGGTCCCCGCGACTGCGCCGATCCGCCCACCGATCGCACCGTCAGCCCGGAGAACCGGCTGGTGCTGAACAGGGGCCGGCGGACCAGCGCCGTGACGAGCGGGCGGGTGAAGATGAACATGATCAGCACGTCGACCAGGGTCGACAGGCCGAGAGTGAACGCGAACCCGCGCACGGACCCGACCGACAGGACGTACAGCACCGCCGCGGCGAGAAAGGACACCGTGTCGGCGGAGAGCATGGTCCGCCGGGCCGCCGGCCAGGCGCGGTCGACGGACGTCCGCACGCTCCGGCCGGCGCGGACCTCGTCCTTGATCCGTTCGAAGTAGACGACGAACGAGTCGGCCGTCACACCGATCGAGACGATGAGACCGGCGATACCGGCCAGTGTCAGGGTGAAGCCGATCGCATCCCCGAGCAGCGTGACCGCGGCGTAGTTCAGCGCGGCGCTCACCGCGAGCGAGGTGATCACGACGACGCCGAGCGCACGGTAGTAGAGGAACGAGTAGATCACCACGAGGCCGAGACCGATGGCACCGGCCAGCAGACCGCCGTGCAGCGACTCACGCCCGAGCGTCGGGGACACCGACTCGGCCTGCGAACGCTCGAAGGCCAGCGGCAGCGCGCCGAACCGCAGGACATCGGCGAGGTCCTGGGCCTCGGACTGGGAGAAGTCCCCCGAGATCTGCGCCGAGCCCGAGATGCGCTCGTTGGTCTGCGGCGCGGACTGGACCACTCCGTCGAGCACGATCGCGACCTGGCTGCCGACCGTCTTCTCGGTGAGCGCGGTGAACTTCTTCTGGCCGTTGCCGGTGAAGTCGACGTTGACGACCCACTGGCCGGTGGTCACGCTCGTCGTGCCGCCACCGCTGAGCAGGCCGGCCGAGGCCGATTTCACGTCCGTCCCGACCAGGGCCGCCGGCATGAGCAGGTACTTGGTCGTGCCGTCCCGGTCGCAGGCGGCGGTCCAGTCCTCGGGGCGGTCCAGGCTCACCGCGGAACCGCGGACCCCGCTGGCCGTGCAGGTGAGGTTGGCGAACTTCTCCTGGACATCGGCGGGCGGTGTCGTCGCGTCCGTGCTGGTGCCGCTCGCGGCCTGGTCGGCGGACGGCGACGCGGACGCGGCGGGTGCCGCGGGCGTCGTGGCGGCAGCGCTCGGCTGGCCCGTCGCGGCCGCGGCAGGTGAGCTCGTCGCCGCCGCGGCCGCGAGCGTGCTCGCCGCCGCCGGGCTGGTCGTGTTGGTGGCCGCCGCGAGCTGGATGCGTGCCCCGCCCGCACCCGCCGGTGCGGTGTACGCCGCCGGCTGGAGCGTGAGGCCGGACCCGCTGTCAGCTCCGGGGAGACCCAGCGCAGCCGGCTTCTGGGTGGCCGGCGCGCTCGTCGCGGCCGGTGCCGGCGAGCCGGTGGCCGGAGCCGCCGTTCCGCTCGGGCTCGCGGTCGCACCGGTGGACGGCGCCGTCGTCGCGGACGGGCTGCCGGTCGCCGACGGGGTCGGCGTAGCCGCGGACTGCGCGGCAGCCGACCCGGCAACCTGACGGAACCGCAGTTCCGCCGTCTGGCCCACCAGCGCCACGACGTCGTTGCGGCCGCGGCCGGGCACGGAGATCTCGATGGTGTCGCCGGTGCGGCGCACCTCGGCCTCGGCGACACCGAGGCCGTCGACGCGACTGCGGATGACGTCGACGGCCTTGTTCAGCGCCGAGTCGTCGATCGAGCCACCGGTCACCGACCGTGGCGTGAGGATGACACTCGTCCCGCCCTGGAGGTCAAGGCCGAGCTTGGGCGTCCAGGTGCCGGTAACAGCCATGAGGCCAAAGAGGATGGCGAGCAGAGCACCAAGTGCTCCGAGCCGGGCGCCGACGGAGATGCCTCCCGACGCTCGTGCCGAGCGACGTGCCAATGCCAGGTCCTTCCTCACACACCGTCACCGATCTCGGCGGCGCCCAACGATTCCGAACGAGTGTCACCGAGGGTACGTTCCAACAGCCCTGACGTAACACCACCCGCAGCCGACAGGCGCGTGACGGTCCCGGCAGCAAACACCACGGCAACCCCACGACACCCACCATCCCGGGGCTCCGGATGCGGGAACCCCGGGGTACGGCCTCGGGTCAGAGCTCCTTGCGCGGCCCGCCGGGCCGGCCAGCCGCCCCGTCCGCACCGCCGGCGCGGTCACCGTCGCCGACACCGTCCGTGTCGTCACTTTCCGTAGTGGAGCCGGATGACTTCGCGTCGTGGTCCGCCGCCCCGGCCTCGTCGGCGTCATGCGTCGTGGCCAGCGGGTTCGTGGAGGCGGTCGCGTCGTCGCCGTGCTCGCCGTGCTCGCCGTCAGCGGCATCCGAGTCCGGCGTGCTGATCACCCGTGCCACGGCGTTGCGACTGAACCTGCACACGACATCCGGCGCGATCTCGAGCAGGATGTCGGCGCCGTCCTGCTCCACGACCGTGGCGTACAGGCCGGCGGTGGTCACGACGAGCGTGCCGGGAACGATCTGCGCGAGCTGCTGCTGCTGTGCCTTCGCGCGGCGCCGCTGGGTGGAGAAGAAGTAGACGATCAGCAGGACGATCAGCAGCGGGAAGATCAGTCCGCTGATGGAGCTGCCGCCGTCGTTGTCCGCCGCGGTCGTCATGGTCGCGAGTACCTGCACGTCCTACCCTCCTGAGTGTCGCGGCTGATCGTACGTAGGTGCGCCGCGCGCACTGCGGGCAGGCCGCTGGTGCGATTCCCGGCGAAGCCGGACATCTCGAGTGGCAGTCCGTTCAGGCCTGCGGCGAGTCGTCGCCGGAGAGCGCCATGGACGCCTGTGACCTGCCAAGACCATCAGCGAGCGGTTCCAGCCCGAGATGGGTGAACGCCGCCGGGGTGGCGACCCGGCCCCGTGCCGTACGCACCAGCAGGCCGGCTCGCAGGAGAAACGGCTCGGACACGTCCTCGACGGTCTCCGCCTCCTCACCCACCGACACCGCGAGCGTGCCGAGGCCGACCGGACCCCCGCCGAAACGGCGCACGAGCGCGTCCAGCACCGCCCGGTCCAGCCGGTCCAGGCCAAGCCCGTCGACGTCGTAGATCCGCAGCGCCGCCTGGGCGACCTCCCGGGAGACGACACCGTCGGCCCGGACCTCGGCGTAGTCGCGGACCCGGCGCARCAGCCGGTTGGCGATGCGGGGCGTGCCACGGGAACGGCCGGCGACCTCAGCCGCGCCATCGTCGGTCAGCCTGACGCCCAGCAGCCGGGCCGACCGGGCGAGGACCAGGGCCAGCTCGTCGGCCCCGTAGAAGTCCATGTGGGCGGTGAAGCCGAACCGGTCCCGTAGCGGCCCGGTGAGCAGGCCCGACCGGGTCGTGGCGCCGACCAGGGTGAACGGGGCGAGGTCCAGCGGGATCGCCGTCGCGCCCGGGCCCTTGCCGAGGACGACGTCGACCCGGAAATCCTCCATCGCCGCGTAGAGGAGCTCCTCCGCCGGGCGGGCGATGCGATGGATCTCGTCGAGGAACAGCACCTCACCCGGTGTCAGCGCGGTGAGGATCGCGACCAGGTCACCGGCCCGCTCGATCGCCGGCCCGCTGGTCATCCGCAGCGGGACTCCCAGCTCCTCGGCGATGATCATGGCGAGGCTCGTCTTGCCCAGCCCCGGCGGACCCGAGAGCAGCACATGGTCCGGTGGCCGCCCACGGCCCTGGGCCCCCTCCAGCATGATGGAGAGCTGCTCACGCACCTTCCGCTGACCGACGAACTCGCTCAGCGTCCGCGGGCGCAGACCCGCCTCGAACGCCCTCTCCTCAGGTGTCGCCGCGGCGGAGACCAGGCCGCCGTCGTCCGCCGTCATGACGCCCCCCGGACAGCCCACGCCGCTGCCCGCGCCCGGACCGATGCCCTCATCGCGGCCGCAGGATCGCGAGGCTCGCACGCAGCAGCGCGGCCGGGTCCACCGCGTCGCCCGCGTCGCCCGCGTCGCCCATGACGCCCATGACGCCCATGCCACCTGCGCCACCTGCGCCCGCGCCCGCCGCGGCGCCCGCGGCGACGACGGCGTCCTGGGCCTCCCGCGCCGAGTAGCCAAGCCCGACCAGAGCGTCGCGAACCTGCTCGGCGGGGCCGCCAAGCCGAAGCTCGGCGACGGCGGCGGCTGCCGCCACCGCGCCGCGTGGCGCCGGAACCGGCGCGCTGGGCGGACCGATCTTGTCCCGCAGGTCGAGGACGATGCGCTGGGCACCCTTGCGGCCGATCCCGGGAACCTTGGTGAGCGCGGCCAGGTCCTCCGCCGCGACCGCCCGGCGCACCGCGTCCGGACTGTGCACGCCCAGCACGGCCTGGGCGAGCCTGGGCCCCACCCCGGCGGCACCCTGCAGGATCTCGAAGACATCCCGCTCGTCGGCATCGGCGAAGCCGTAGAGCGTCAGCTCGGTCTCTCGGACGACCAGGGTCGTCGACAGCTTCGCGCGCTCACCGACCCGCAGCCCGGCCAGCGTCGCGGGCGTGCACCACACGAGGATCCCGACACCACCGACGTCCACCACCGCGGAGGTGGGCGAGAGCGCCTCGACGGTTCCGCTGATCGACGCGATCACGCCGCCGGTCCCGTCGGCGAGGTCGGAGCCGTCGCCGTCATGCCCGGCTGCCCCGCGGGTCCGCCACCCGGGCGCGAGGGTCCGCGGCGCGCATGCGGGCCAGCGCCGGGCCACGCCACAGATGACACAGCGCGAGCGCCAGCGCGTCCGCGGCATCGGCCGGCTTCGGCGCCTCCGCCAGATCAAGAAGCCTGGTCACCATGAACCCCACCTGTGCCTTGTCGGCCCGCCCGCTGCCGGTCACCGCGGCCTTGACCTCGCTGGGCGTGTAGAGGCCGATCGGCAGCCCACGGCGGGCTGCCGCCACGATCGCGACGGCGCCGGCCTGGGCGGTACCCATCACCGTGCGCACGTTCGCCTGGCTGAACACCTTCTCCACGGCCACCGCGTCCGGGCGCAGCCGGTCCAGCCACTCCTCCACGCCTTCGGAGACGGCCCGCAGCCGCTGTGCCACCTCGTCGGACGCCGGCGTACGCACCACACCGACGTCGACCAGACTGGCCCGTCGGCCCGGGCCACCGTCGACCACACCAATGCCACAGCGGGTCAGCCCAGGATCGACCCCGAGAACACGCAACGAGCCCTCCCGGCCACGTCCACGAACATCCGTTCGATCCTAGTGGCCGGGGCAACCCGGGACATCCGCGACACGCCGCGACCGGCTCAGCTCGACACAAGCTCCATGACGTCGTCCGAGATGTCCGCGTTGAACCAGACGTTCTGGACGTCGTCGAGGTCCTCCAGCGCTTCGACCAGCTTGAGGACCTTCCGGGCCGGCTCCTCGTCGAGTGACACGCTCACCGAGGGCAGCCAGGAGATGTCCGCCGAGGCGACCGCGAGGTCGGCATCACCCGCCGCCACCCGGACCGCGTGCAGGTCCGTCGCCTCGGAGACGACCTCGAACGCCTCGCCGACGTCGTTGACCTCCTCCGCGCCCGCGTCGAGCACGGCCAGCAGGACGTCGTCCTCGGTCAGCTCGGCCGTCTTGTCGATCAGCACGACGCCCTTGCGGTTGAACAGGTACGACACCGAGCCCGGGTCGGCCGGTGTTCCACCGTTGCGGGTGATCGCCACCCGGACGTCGGACGCGGCCCGGTTGCGGTTGTCGGTGAGGCACTCGACGAGCACGGCGACCCCGTTCGGCCCGTAGGCCTCGTAGGTGACCGACTCGTAGTTCGCCCCGCCGGCGAGCTCACCGGAGCCGCGCTTGATCGCCCGGTCGATGTTGTCGTTCGGCACCGACTGTGACTTCGCCTTGGCGATGGCGTCGGCGAGCGTCGGGTTGCCCGCCGGATCCCCACCGCCCGTCTTCGCCGCCACCTCGACGGTCTTGACCAGCTTGGCGAACAGCTTCCCGCGGCGGGCGTCGACGACCGCCTTCTTGTGCTTGGTGGTCGCCCACTTGGAGTGACCGCTCATGACCTGCCCCTCTTGAGCCCGAGCTCGGATCGCACGATCTGGACGAACAGCCGGTGCACCCGGATGTCCCCCGTCAGTTCAGGGTGGAACGACGTGGCCAGCAGGCACCCCTGCCGGACGGCGACCGGGCGGTCGCCCACCCGGGCCAGCACATCCACACCGTCCCCTGCCTTTTCTACCCAGGGCGCCCTGATGAAGACAGCATGCACCTGCGGCCCGTCGACGCCTGCGACCGTCAGGTCCGTCTCGAAGGACTCCACCTGACGACCGAAGGCGTTGCGCCGCACGACCACATCAAGACCACCGATCAGTGGCTGATCCGGCCGACCATCGATCACGTCCCGGGCAAGCAGGATCATGCCAGCGCACGAACCGAAGACCGGCAGGCCCCCGGCCACGGCGGCCCGCAGCGGTTCGAGCAGCTCGAACACCCGCAGTAGCCGCCCGATCGTAGTGGACTCGCCACCGGGCAGGACCAGCCCGTCGAGCGACTCCAGCTCGGCGGCCCGCCGGACCTCGCAGGCCTCGGCGCCAGCCCCGGCGAGAGCGCGCGCGTGCTCCCGCACGTCGCCCTGCAACGCCAGGACACCGATCCGCGGGAGGCTCACCAGCCGCGGTCGGCGAAGCGCGCCTGCGGCGGGAGCTCACCGACGTTGATGCCGACCATCGCCTCACCCAGACCACGCGAGACCTTGGCCAGCACTCCGGGGTCGTTGTACATCGTCGTGGCCTCGACGATCGCCCGCGCGCGCCGGGCCGGGTCACCGGACTTGAAGATGCCCGAACCGACGAAGACGCCGTCCGCACCCAGCTGCATCATCAGCGCGGCGTCCGCCGGGGTGGCGATCCCACCGGCGGTGAACAGCACGACCGGCAGGTGACCGAGCCGGGCGACCTCGGTGACCAGCTCCACCGGAGCCCGCAGCTCCTTCGCCGCGGCGTAGAGCTCCTCCGGGGGCAGCGCCGACAGCCGCGCGATCTCCGCCCGGATGGTGCGCATGTGCACCACCGCGTTGGAGACCTCGCCGGTGCCCGCCTCACCCTTCGAGCGGATCATCGCGGCGCCCTCCGAGATCCGCCGCAGCGCCTCCCCCAGGTTCGTGGCACCGCAGACGAAGGGAACCGTGAAAGCCCACTTGTCGATGTGGTGGTGCGGGTCGGCCGGGGTCAGCACCTCGGACTCGTCCACGTAGTCGACGCCCAGCGACTGGATGATCTGCGCCTCGACGAAGTGCCCGATCCGGGCCTTGGCCATCACCGGGATGGAGACCGCCTCGATGATCCCGGCGATCATGTCGGGATCACTCATCCGTGCGACGCCGCCCTGCGCACGGATGTCGGCCGGCACCCGCTCCAGCGCCATCACCGCGACGGCGCCCGCGTCCTCGGCGATCCGGGCCTGCTCGGGAGTGACGACGTCCATGATGACGCCGCCCTTGAGCATCTCCGCCATGCCACGCTTGACCCTGGCGGTGCCGGCGTGCCTCTCCCCGCCGCCCGGCGTGCCGGGGCCGGTCGGCGAGGTGCCCGCGGCTGGGGCGGTGGTGGTCGGGCCGTCGGACATCATGTGGTGTCTCTTTCGAATAGTGCGGACACGGGTTCTCCGGACGGCGCCCGCGACGATGCCGACCGGCAGGTGACCGCCGGATGGATCCGGCGCCCCTGATCCGGCGACGACCGACCACGGCCGGTGCCCCCGAGGAACCCTCGGCTACGGGCGGACCACCGATGACGTCAGGACCGCGCACAGCGGTGCGGGACCGGACGAACGGATCGGCCGGCCGAGCACCGGGCCGCGCAGGGAGCTGACTCTCCGGCGGTCGTTCCGGGCTGGACGGACCCGCACATGGCGGGCCCGCACGTAATGGCTGCGAAACCATCGTACGGCCGGACCGTGCCGGTCCTACCCGGTCGCCGGCATCGGCGAGATCGACAGCGGCGGTGGCGGTGGCGGTCGCCACATCGCCCACCAGATCGGATCTCGGGTCTTGGGGACAAATCGTTTTTCGACGGACTTCGGAGTATCCTGCCCTGCTGCGACGAGGAGCACCCGGGAGAAACATGACAAACCCCTACGGCCCGCCGCCCCCAGAGCCATGGCCCGGGCCAGGCCCCGCACCCCGGGGCCCCGGGGCTCCCGGTGGATTCGGCGCTCCCCCCGGCGGACCGCCCGGCTGGCCGGCACCGGCGGCACCGGCGGCGCCGACGCCCACGGGTGGCGCCCCACAGCCCGGCGCCAACTGGCCCGTGGGCAGCACCGCACAGCCCGGCCCCGGCTGGCCCGCGCATGCCGGCCCACCGCCGGGCAGCGGCTGGCCGCAGCCCGCAGGCGGCTACCCGAACGCCGGCTGGCCCGGCGCCGGAGCACCCGGGCCGCGCTGCCGCGTCTGCGGCGCCGCGCCGGCCGCGCAGACGACGCTCCGCGAGCACCAGGGATTCTTCGTCCTGATGCGGTTCCGATCCGAACCCGGCCCCTTCTGCCGGGACTGCGGAACCTCCAGGCTGCGCGCGATGAGCGCGCGGACCCTGTGGCAGGGCTGGTGGGGCATCGCCTCCCTGCTGATCACGCCGGTGGTCCTGGTGATGAACCTCGGCGCGAACCTGAAGATCAAGAAACTTCCTCCCCCGGGCCCCGCCTACGGCCCGCGGCCGCGGCCGGAGCCGCCGTTGACCCGGCGGCCGGCCGCACTCGGGGTGCTGGTCCCGCTCGCGGCGCTGGTCCTGGTGGTCGGGGTGATCGTCGGGAGCCAGCCGGGCGCCACCCGCGTCAGCACGGGAGACTGCGTCCGCCGGGACGGTGACGGCGTCGCGGTCGTCGGCTGTGACTCACCAGACGCCCAGTTCCTCGTCCTGAGCCGCGTGTCCGGCGACTCGGATGCGCTGTGCGAGCTGATGGCGCGCTCCACGGCGACGTACACCGAGACCGGCGGGGGCTCGGACTTCGTCCTGTGCCTGGCCCCCGCTCCGGGGGCGGATTCGGGCTCCGACCAGCAGGATCAGCCCGGTCGCGGCCAAGGCGGCACCGGCGGCGGGACGGACACGGACACCCGGGACGCCTGACACCGCCCGGGGCGCGGTAGCGGACGCGGGCGCGGTAGCGGACGCGGGCGCGGTAGCGGACGCGGGCGCGGTAGCGGACGCGGGCACGGCCGCGCGGGCGCGGCTGGTCAGGTGCCGAAGACCGCGGCTGGGCCCTCCGGGTGGGGCGGGCCGTCCCCGCGCACGGGCAGCGCGTCGTCGATCTCGAAGTAGGCCGGCAACGGCCGCCGCCCCGCCAGGTGCAGCACCCGCACGATGCGCCGCCCGGCGAGCGATCGGACGTCCCCCACCGCGTCGTTGTGGAACTGGCGGGCCAGCGCCACCCTGGCCGCCGCCGCGTCCAGGGCCGCGACGGCCTCAGGCGTCTCCCGCCCCACCGCCACGACGGCGGAGGAGCGCAACGCGCGGCTCAGCGCGTTCTCGGCATCCTCGGCGGCCGAATCCAGGCCAGCACCGGCGGACGGAGCCGCGTCCGCGGGCGGCGGAGCCGCGTCCGCGGACCGGGCCGGTGCCGAGGGCCGAGCGTCGTCGGCGAGCGCAGCGGTGTGGCCGGCTCGGGCACTCTCGGCGGCGGTGGCGAGTTCGGACAGCTCGTACCGCCGCGCGAGGGTCTGCGCGGCCTCGGCCCGTGCGAGAAGCTGCACGACCAGGCCGGACCGGGCCGCGTCAACCCGGCTCGCCAGGCGGTCGAGCCGGCTCGCGAGCCAGGTCAGATAGGTCGCGGCCGCGACGACAAGCACAACCACGGCCACGACGACCGTCATCGGGGGCCCCGGAGAATACCCCGGCCCCGGCCTTCGGACCGGGGAGGGATCCGGCTTCCCGCGGAGCCGGGCAGGGGGCGGTGGTTCGCTGTCAGGCGGACCACCGTTCGGGAACGCGACGTCACAGCTGGATGAGCCAACCTCAACACCGCGAACCCCTGTTCGTGTAGTTGGAATCCCCCACGTTCACTTCACGGGAGGGGAGGACGTCAACTCGCGCAGCGTAGTCAACTCCGATGGATGAACTCTCCCCGGGATCGACCACACGAAGGACACCGCGACGGATCATCTCCGCTCCGCATCCAGCCTGGCCGGAGGCACCAGCAGTCGAGTCCCCCTGCATGCGCCGAGCCACGATGCGACACCGGGGGTCGACCGTCAGCGTTGCGGTCAGCTCTCGTCCGTCGCCGCGACCGACACCGGCCGGTCCCCGGAGACCATCTCGTAGACGCTCACGATGCGTTGTGTCACGACCCGCCAGTCGTAGCTCATGACCACCGAACGACCGCGTTCGACCAGCCGCGCCCGTTCCGTGGGATCGCGGAGCAGATCGGCTAGCCCCGCCGCCAGCTCCGCCGGCTCACCGACGCCGAACAGCCGCCCGGCACGCCCGTCGTCCAGCACCCGCCGGAAGGCGTCGATATCGCTGGCCATGACCGGTGTTCCCGCCGCCATCGCCTCCAGCAGCACGATCCCGAAACTCTCCTGCCCCGTGTTGGGCGCGCAGTACACGCTCCCGGAGGCGAAGACCGCGGGCTTGTCGGCCTCGGGCACCAGGCCGATCAGGTCGACCCGATCGACCAGCGAGCGGTCGATCCGCGCGCGGACGGCGGCCGTGTCCCCCGGGCCCGCCACCAGCAGCCGGGCGTCCGGGACCCGCTCGACCAGCATCGGGAAGGCCGCCATCAGCACGTCGAGGCCCTTGCGGGGCTCGTCGATGCGCCCGAGGAAGACCACGGTCGGCGCACCCGCACCCGCACCCGTCGTGCTGTCGCCGTTGCCGTTGCCGCTGCCGGACCCGCCGTACCCGGGCAGCGGTCGGGCGCCCTCGAAGGCGCGTACCGCGACGCCGTTGGGGATGAGGATGGCACCGGTGCCCAGATGCTCCACCAGTGTGCGACGCGCCGCCTCGGACACCGCGATCCGGGCCCGCAGCTTCTCGAACGACGGCTGCAGCGCGACCTGGGCCGCGGTCAGCATGCGGGACCTGGGGTTCGACGTGTGGAACGTCGCGACCAGGGGGCCGTCCGCGAGCATGCAGGCCAGCAGGCTGATGCTGGGCGCCGTCGGCTCATGCGCGTGCAGCACGTCGAAGTCGTGCTCGCGCAGCCACCGGCGCACCCGAGCGGCCGACACCGGTCCCATGAGCAGGCGCGCGACCGAGCCGTTGTAGGGCACCGGCACCGCGCGCCCGGCGTCGACGGCGTAGGGCGGCAGGGCGGACTCGTCGTCCACCGGTGTGATCACCGAGACCTCGTGGCCGGCCTCCAGCAKCGACTCGGCCAGGTCACGCACGTGTGCCTGGACCCCGCCGGGGACGTCCCACGTGTACGGGCAGGCGAGTCCGATCTTCACAGCCGACCCTTCCTCACCGCACGGGTTCGCGCCAGATCCGCTGGAGCATGTGCCAGTCGGCCGGGTGGGCGGCGATCCCCGCGGCGAACTCGTCCGCCAGCGCCTGGGTCATGGTCTGGACGTCGGTGTGCTCGACCTCGGGATGGATCCGCGCGCTCCAGCCGTCGTCATCGAACCAGAGCGTCACCGGCAGCAGGGCCGCGCCCGTGCGCAGCGCGAGGGCGGCCGGGCCGGGCGGCATCGTCGCGGGCGCCCCGAAGAAGGTGACCTCCACGCCGGCCTCGGAGAGATCACGGTCGGCCAGCAGGCAGAGGGCCCCACCGGCGCGCAGCCGCTCGGTGAGCAGTTCCGCGGGCGGCTGCTCCCCGCCGGTCAGCGGAACGACCTCCATGCCGAGCGCAGCACGGAAACGGACAAAACGATCGAAGAGCGGCTCCGGACGCAGTCGCTCGGCGACGGTGGTGAACGGGACCCCCGTCGCGACCAGCCAGGCGCCGGCCTGCTCCCAGTTCCCCATGTGCGGCAGGGCCAGAATCATGCCCCGGCCGGTCGCATGGGCGCCGCGCAGCCTCGCCTCGTCCAGCACCCGCATCCGGCCGACGATCGAGTCCGTCGGCATGTCCTGGAGGCGGAAGACCTCCATCCAGTACCGGGCGTAGGAGCGCAGCGCGGAGCGCGTCAACGCGTCCAGATCAGTGCCGGCGGGAACGACCCGGGCCAGGTTGGCCCGCAGCCGGGTGGTCCCCCGCCCGCCGCGGCGCCATGCGAGGTCCGCGGCCCGCCGGAACAGCCAGGCCGCCAGCGCCCCGGGCAGCAACCGGACCAGCCGCCACCCCAGCACGTAGGCGAGCAGCGTCACCCGGCCAGCGAGCGTCATCGGCAGCCCGCTCCCGCGACTGGTTCCAGGCCCGCTTCCACGCCCGCCTCCGAGCCCACTCCCACCTCAGCCGAGCCCGCTCCCACCTCAGCGGCCCGGCGCGACCTGCGGGACCGGCGGCACGCCCCGCGGCGCGTTGCCGGAACCAGCCACACCGGCCCCGCCCGCCAGGTCAGGCGCACCAGTCTGGCTCACCACCGAAGAGGCCACCGAAGGACCCGCCCCGGTCTGGTCGGCCTCCGCGGCCTCCGCGGCGGCGTTCGACTCGCCGGCCGGCGGAACGAGGGTCGGCCGGCCGGAGCGGACGAACTGCCGATACACGTGGACCACACGCTGGGCCACCGTGAGCACGGTCGCGCCCACCAGGAACCACAGCGCGACCGGCAGCAGGTACGGCACGCCGAGGCCGTACAGGCCCGCGGCGACGAGCAGGATCAGCAGCCGCTCGCCTCGCTCGGCGAAGCCGACGTTGCAGGTGAAGCCGAGGCTCTCGGCGCGGGCCTTCACATAGGAGGTCACCGAGCCGGCGACCAGGCACAGCAGCGCCGCGCCGGCGAGCGGCAGCGAGTCGCCGTCGCCCGCGTACCAGATCACCAGCGAGCCGAAGATCGCGCCGTCGCCCACCCGGTCCGAGGTCGAGTCCAGGAAGGCACCCCACTTCGAGGAGATCCCGCGCGCACGGGCGATCACACCGTCGACCAGGTCGGAGAAGACGAACAGGGTGATGACGAGGGTGCCGACGAAGAAGTGCCCGAGAGTGAAGAACCCCAGCGCGCCGCCGGCGACGCCGATCGTTCCGATGATCGTGACCAGGTCGGGCGACACCGACGACCGCGCGGCCCACTGGCTCAACGGATCGAGCACCTTCTGGATCTGGGGTCGCGCATTGCTAGCGAGCATGTCCGTCCCGTCGTCTGTCGTGTACCGCCCGGGTTGGGCGGTCTCACAGTACCGCCGTCACGATCCGCTCATTTCTCATCACGATCTGGCCTGGATTTGTTGTCCCCGTCACATCGGGGGACTCTTCGGGGTACGCGTCAGCGTCATGGCCAACCTCCTCGGCCCGGGGCACCGGCAGTGACCGCCGGGCCCTCCCGGCGCTGGCCGCGAGGCGGACCACGCCGGCCTCGAACGGTGCCGGTGTGCACTCGGCCCGCCGAGCCCCGATGGGAGGCGGTATGACAACAGCGGCACACGATGTGCGGAACGTCGTTCTCGTCGGCCACACCGGCGCGGGCAAGACGACCCTGCGGCAGCACCTGTTCCAGGTGGCGGCGAACCTTGGCAGCCACGTCGATGTCACGGCGGACACCGCGGCCGGCGAGAGCCGTCCGTCCTCGCCTGGATCCAACCGGGTGCCTGGAGCGAACGGAGCAACTGGAGCGAACGGCGCCTGGCCCGGGGTGGGTGCCGCCGGAGGCGGCGCGGGCACGGCCTCCGGCGGGGAAACCGCCCAACGCAGCGTCTCGCTGGTTCTCGGCTCGCTGCGGCATCGCGGCGTGACCGTGAACCTGCTGGACACCCCGGGCTACCCGGACTTCGTCGGCGAGCTTCGGGCCGGGCTACGGGCCGCGGACGCGGCACTGTTCGTGATCAACGCGATCGAGGGGATCGACGGCTCCACCAGAATGCTCTGGGACGAATGCGCGGCCGTGGGCATGCCCCGCGCCATCGCCATCACCCGTCTGGACCATCCCCGGGCCGACTTCGATGCCATGGTGATGGCCTGCCAGGAGGCGTTCGGGACCGGGGTCCTCCCCGTCTACCTGCTGGAGGGAACCAACATCCCCGACCCGGACTACCCGGCGACCGCGGCCACCGCCGGGACCGACGGCGCGGGCGGCGCCGGGGCGGCGCGGCGAACACCGCCCCGCCGGCTGATCGGCCTGGTGACCGGACGGCTGATCGACTACACGGCCGACGGCCGCCACGAGCACGAACACCCGGTCGAGCTCACCGGAGCCGCGGCCGACGCACGGGGCGCGCTGCTCGAGGGGGTCATCGCCGAGAGCGAGGACGAGGCGTTGCTCGACCGGTATGTCGACGGCGCCGAACTCGATCCGAAGATCCTGCTGGACGATCTGGAGACCGCGGTGGCCCGCGGCTCCTTCTACCCGGTGCTGCCGCTCATGATCCCACCGGGTCCCGAGCGGGGGGCGCACGACTTCCAGCCCGGTCTGGGGACGGTGGAGCTCCTCGACCTGTTCACCTACGCGTTCCCCGCCCCGAGCGAGCACCCGCTGCCCAGGCTCACCCGCCCGGACGGATCCCCCTGCCCACCCGCACATGCCGACCCGTCCGGGCCACTCGTCGCCGAGATCGTGCGTACCACCACCGACCCGTACATCGGCCGGATGTCGATGGTCCGGGTGTTCTCCGGCACGCTGCGCCCCGACGTGTCGGTGCACGTGTCCGGGCACGGCCGGGCCGCCGCGGGCCACCCCGACCACGAGGACCGCGAGCGGATCGGCGCCCTCTCCCAACCGATCGGGCTGTCCCTGCACTCGGTCGACGAGTGCGCCGCGGGTGGCCTCTGTGTGATCACCCGGCTGGCCACCGCGGAGACCGGGGACACTCTCTCCGACCCGGCTGACCCGCGGTACCTCCCGGCGTGGACCATGCCCGAGCCGCTGCTACCCATGGCTGTGCAGGCACAGGCTCGATCCGACGAGAGCAAGCTCTCCGCTGCGCTCGGACGCCTGGGCGCCGAAGACCCCACGCTGACCGTGCGCCATGACCCCGACACGGGCCAGCTCGTCCTGTGGTGCATGGGCGAGGCCCACGGTGACCTGGTGCTGGAACACCTGCACGACCGCTTCGGCGTCACGTTGGAGAAGGTGCCGCTGCGCCTGCCGCTGCGCGAGACCGTCCGTGCCAGCGCCGAGGGCGTCGGCCGGCTGGTCAAGCAGTCCGGCGGGCACGGCCAGTACGCGATCTGCCGGATCGTCGTGGAACCGCTGCCCGCCGGGAGCGGCATCGAGTTCGTCGACGAGGTCGTCGGCGGCGCCGTACCCCGCCAGTTCGTGCCGTCGGTCGAGAAAGGTGTGCGCGCCCAGCTGGAACGCGGGCTGGTCGCCGGATTCCCCGCCGTTGATCTGCGGGTACGGCTCGTCGACGGAAAAGCACACAGTGTCGACTCATCGGACCTGGCGTTCCAGGCGGCCGGCGGGCTGGCGGTGCGCGAGGCCGCCAACGCCGCCGGCGTGGTGCTGCTCGAACCCGTGCTGGAAATCGACGTCGACGTTCCCGACGAACACGTCGGCGCGGTGATGAACGACATCGCGACCCGCCGCGGCCGAGTCGTGGGCGTGACGTCCCAGGAGGGCGCAGGTGCCGGCACAGAACGACTCGAACGCGGTTCAGGGCGCACCATGATTCACGCCGAGGTGCCGGCGCTGGAAATGACCCGCTACGCGATCGACCTGCGCTCCGTCAGCCATGGGACCGGCGTGTTCACCCGCCGGCCCCATGGCTACGAGCGGCTTCCGGAGCAGCTCGTGGCGAAGGTGACCGGGCTGGCCTGAGCCTCGTCGCGGTGGCGCATGTGAGGCCCGTGCGCGGGCCTCACACCTGCTCTGTGCGGCTCCAGGCCGCGGCGAGCAGCTCCCGGGTCTGGCCGAGGAGCGCCGGCAGGACCCGGGTCGCCCCGACCACGGGCATGAAGTTCGTGTCGCCGCCCCACCGCGGCACCACGTGCTGGTGCACATGCGCGGCGATACCCGCACCGGCCACCGTGCCGAGGTTCATTCCGGTGTTGAAGCCGTGTGCGCCGCTGGCCACCCGCAATGCGCGCAGCGCGTGCTGCACGAAGAGTGCCATCTCCACCGTCTCGTCGTAACTCATCTCCGCGTAGTCCGCGACGTGACGATAGGGAACCACCATCAGATGGCCCGCATTGTAGGGGTAGAGGTTGAGGACGGCGTAGACCGTTTTTCCGCGGGCGACCACGAGCCCTTCTTCGTCCGTCATCGCGACGATGGCGCAGAACGGGCACTGGTCGCCGGGCGACCGCCCCTCCCCTTTTATGTACGCCATGCGATGCGGTGTGTAGAGGCGCTGAAAGGCGTCCGGATGACCGACACCCGCCTGCTCGTCCAGCGGCGCGCCGCCCGGAGCGGTGGCCGCGGTCATCGGGAGTGGCCTGCCGGGCGCGCGACCTCGAGCCGTCGCCGGCCCGCCGCTCGGACGTGAGCCAACCTCACCACGCTTGCCGCCTCCCGCACGCCCCGGGACCAGCCCCACCGACGACCGGCCATGGATTCCTCCGCTGCTTCCGTCCGGGACCACGGTACCCATCCACGAGCCGCCACCGGTTGGCGCTCGGCAGGCCGTCTCCGCACCTGGCCGGGCCCGGTAGCCGGCCGGGCGACTTCCCCCGAGGGCACGTCCGGGACAGATCCGGCCGTCGGTTCAGGACCGGCCGAAGGTCCATACCGCTATGCCGAAAGGCCGCGCCACCACCAAAGTGCCACCACCGCGCAGCACGAGGCATCTGATTTTCTGGGCGTCGAACCGGCCCGAGGACCTTCGTCACGGAGACCTCGAGACGACTGTGGGATCACCGAATCGGACGTACCGGTACCCCTCAGGGGTACCGGTCGGCTCCCTGGAGGGGCGCAGGTCACAGCCCAACAGCGCAGATGGGAGGGTGGCCGACCGTAGGGAGCGGAGAGGGCTGCCGCCATCGGGCGACGCAGCGATGACGCGGAGATACCGCGCGGTGTGTGGGCGTACGTGGTTTCGAACCACGGACCTCTGCCGTGTGAAGGCAGCGCTCTACCCCTGAGCTATACGCCCGCGCGATCCAACAAGCTACCTGACAGAACGGAACCGATGCACCGGACCGGCCGGCGCCGCCTCCAAACTACCCCAAAGCCTCTCAGACCAGCAGCTCCGGCCGGACGTGTTGCGCCCTCACCGAGCCTGGGCTCAGCTTACACGGACACGACCGAGGGACGGACAGGGGGTGGCCAACGGACGGATGGGGGCATGTCTGCCCTCCGGCTGATCCTCGGGACACGCCGGGTTGGCCGGGACTCGCCGTGGTTGAGACGGGTCCGGACAGGGAAGGCTATGAGTGGCACGGCCTCGGCAGAACGGCCATTGTGCTCGGGGGAACCCTCAGTCGAACGCGGAACACGATCACCGAGCGACACCTTCGGCTCGGCGATCACCACCGCGACCGACCGGGTCTTCTCAGGGGACTTCGGTCGGTCTTCCCGGGCAGGGCAACTCGCCCGAACCGCCGTAACGGATGTTGTCCTGGCATAACCTTGTTTCAAACGGGACTCAGAGRGGGAACTATCTCGTTACACGGGTGCTCGCCCGCACCACGCACCATGAGAGGCCGCCCGATGACTATTCGTCACGATTCGATCACCGCAGAACTCGCCCTTCGGCTCGTCGTTCCCGGTGGCGCTCCGGTTCCGGTCGCCGCCACGGTCCGATACGAGCCGGCCGACCCGTACGCGGTCAGCATCGGCTTCCGCACCGGGGCCGATGAGGTCGTGGAATGGACCTTCGCTCGGCAGCTCCTCAGTGACGGCGTCCGCCGGCCAGCCGGCGATGGCGACGTACAGGTCTGGCCCGCCGCCCAGTCGGGTGGGCGGATCGTGTGCCTGTCGTTGTCGAGTCCGTCCGGTCACGCGCTCTTCGAGATGCCACGTGCCGAGGTGCTGGCGTTCCTCCGCCGAACGTATGCGGCCGTGCCGCTCGGCGGAGAGAGCGATGTCATCGATCTGGACGCCGAGCTCGCCCTCCTGATCTGGGGCGGCCCCGAACGGTGACGCAACCGGGGTCGGCGTCGTGTCCGATCCCGGGCAGGCCGGTGCGGGCACATCCGGCACACAAGTCAGCTCCCGTCGACATGAGCGCCTGGTGGGGACTCTCCCCCACCAGGCGCTTCGCTGTGTCCGTGGGTCTGTGGGCCGGTGGGTCCGGGTAGATCCGTGGGAGATCTCCCGACCGAAAAGGAGATCCCCCGGCGCGGAGATCCTCAGCCTGTCGCCGAGACACGCCCGGACGTGTCGTACCCGGATCCGCGGGAGACGGCCGTCGGTCCGGCCCGACCGCTCCAGCTCGTGGCGGTCGAGGGCGCGGCGGAGGCCAACGACAGCAGGTTGGCGGCCTTGAGCTCCGTCTCACGCCACTCCGCTTCCGCGTCACTGCCCCAGGTGATTCCGGCGCCGGTACCGAACCAGATCCGCTCGTCGGCGAGCCAGAAGGTCCGGATGGCCACCGACAGCCAGCCACGCCGGGTGTCGGCGTCGACCCACCCGATGCCGCCGCAGTAGTGACCGCGCGCGACCGGCTCCAGCCGGTTGATGATCCGCAACGCGCTCGACTTCGGCGCCCCGGAGACGGATCCCGGCGGACAGGTCGCGGCGAGCAGCTCGGCCCAGCCGACCTGGGGAGCAAGTGTCGCCTGCACAGTCGAGACGAGATGGACGAGGCCCGGGTGCTGCTCGACCCTGCACAGCGCCGGCACCGTGACACTTCCCGGTCGCGCCACCCGCCCCAGATCGTTCCGGACCAGATCGACGATCATCACGTTCTCGGCGACGTCCTTGTCCCGAAGGTCGGCGGCGGTCCGGCCGGTGCCCTTGATGGGGCCGGAACGGACCACGTCACCGTCTCGGGAGAGGAACAGCTCGGGAGAGGCGCCGACGATGCGCAGATCCGCCTCGGGCGCATCGAGCACCACCGAGTAGGGCGCGGGGTTGCCCGCGGCGAGAACGGCCGCGAGGGCGGCGAGATCCGATCCCGCCGGGCCCGGGGCGATCGGTGCCGACAGAAGGCGGCACAGGTTCACCTGGTAGACCTCGCCGGCGGCGATCTCCGCGCGGATCGCACCGACCCCCGCGACATAGGCCGCGGCGTCCATGCTCGTGACCCACGAGTCATGTGCCGGCCCCTGCCAGGGCCCGGCGGCCTCCACCGCGGCCGCCGGGGCCGGGCGCACCTCGCGAAAGCGGACGCAACGGCAGCCGCCCTCGAAGTCGACGACCACTCCCCAGAAGCCGCCGCCGTCCAGCACGCGCAGGTCGTCGGAGACGTCCACCACGCCGGTGGCGAGCAGTCCTCCCGCCAGGAGATAGGACTCCCGGCCCCGGACCGCCCCTGGGACGGTCACTCCAGCCGCCCGTGACCGCATTGCGCGCCGCTCCCTGAAAGTCGTCCCCCCGTCGTGATGCCCCTGTTCGCGTACTTCATTCCGCTGACCGTATCGCCGCGGTCGACGTGGCCGCGCTCACCCCGTCACCACCCGATATACAGCGCCTACCGGCCGGCCAGTCGGCCGTGCTCCGGCCTCTGCCCACCGACCGGCGCCCTCCGGCCAGCCGGAGGGGAGGCGCCTGCACCACGAGGGCGGGCCGCCATCGCGACCTTCCGGCGACCGAGAGTGACGACCGACCGCCTCGACCAGCGCCGGCGCCGCTTCCGACGCCAAAAGTGACTGTCAGCCCAACTCGCCACCAACGATCGGGCGACATTCGAGCGACATCCCGGCACGGCGGCGTTCACATTCGACGACCGCCCCGATCGTCCGCTAGAGTGCTACCTACACCGCCAAGCGGGAAGCCGATCCGATCGGCGAACCGGGTCCCCCAAGGGGGATCAAGCGGAACATGCGGACGTGGCTCAGTGGTAGAGCATCACCTTGCCAAGGTGAGGGTCGCGGGTTCGAATCCCGTCGTCCGCTCGGAAGCGGTGTGGTCAGAGATTGCAGCCATCACGGCCTTTCGCGGCGGAGTGGCCGAGTGGTTTAGGCAAGGGCCTGCAAAGCCCTGTACGCGGGTTCGATTCCCGCCTCCGCCTCTGATCCAAATTGCGGGCGATTAGCTCAGTGGGAGAGCGCTACCTTGACACGGTAGAGGTCACTGGTTCAATCCCAGTATCGCCCACCACTCCGGATGCGCTGCGGCGCAACGGAAACGGCCACCCCGGCGGGGTGGCCGTTCTGCTGTCCGAGATCACTTCCCCTGTTGGGATCACCCGGTGGGAACTGGGTGGGAACGGACATCAGGAACGGACATCATCCGTCGCGGGCGGGCACTTGCACCTACGAGCGGCCGTCGCCCGGCGGGCTGCTGGTCAGGTACGCGGCGAGCCCGTCGGCGACACCCTCTGCCGCCCGCTGACGCCAGGCTGGATCCTTGATCCGCGCGGYGTCGCCGGGATTGCGCATGTTGCCGCACTCCAGAAAGACCTTCGGTACCCGGGAGAGGTTCAGCCCTCCGAGATCCGAGCGGATGGCGATGCCGTCGGAACCCAGATAGTCGGACCGGGCCTGCCCGGTGGCCGCGCCGAAGGACGCCCGAAGCAGGTCCGCCAGCTGGCCCGAGCTGTCCAGGATCGCGTTGTTCGACCCGTCCGGGCTGGCCGCGGGCGCGATGACATGGAATCCGCTGCCCTCCGCCGGACCCCCGTCCGCATGGATCGACACCACGGCGTCCGCGCCGGCCTCGTTGCCGATGCGGGCCCGCTCGTCGACACAGGGTCCGACGCCGTCGTCCTCGTTGCGGGTGAGGATCACCGTGGCACCCAGGGCGCGCAGGACGTCCGCCGCTCGGATCGCGACGTCGAAGTCGAACGCGTGCTCCGCGTACCCGTCGTCGGTCGAAGCGCCGACGGTGTCGCACTCCTTCTGGAAACCACCGGCGTCGACGCGCCGGTTGATGGCTGCGGGGTGGGCGCCGTTGCCACCGTTGTGACCCGGATCGAGTACCACGGTCCGCCCGAGCAGGGTCCGGGAATCCTGCGCGGAGGCGACCTCGACACCGGGAGGCCGGGCGCCGGGTGAGCTGGCGCCGTCGGGCCAGAACGCCAGTCCTGCCGAAGCGACGGCGATGAGCGCGAGCGCAGCGCCGGCGAGTACGGCAAAGGGTGACACCGCTCTGGGCGTGTTCCGGGGCCTGCTCCCGGGCCTGCTTCTGGGCAATGGACGCCCTCCGCTCCTGTCCGCCCCCCACAGGCCGACCAGCCCAGTGCCCCGCACCACGAAGCCACCGAAGGGCCGGACAATCTGAACTAGCCGTATAGAACCATATACGCGCTAGTTCTCAGCCCTCCCGTGTCAGGCCCGACAGCTCGGCCGGGCGCAGGACGCAGTCGCAGGACGGAGTCTCAGGACGGAGTCAGGGCGCGGTGACGAAATCGATCAGCTCCTCCACCGCACGCAGCAGGCCGGGCTCGAGGTCGGCGTACGAGTCGACCGCCGCGAGGATCCGCCGCCACATCTCGACGGGATCGGCGACGCCGAGCGCGGCGCAGACACCTTCCTTCCAGGGCCGCCCACGCGGAACCGTGGGCCAGGCCTGGATGCCGACCGAGGCAGGCTTCACGGCCTGCCAGATGTCGATGTACGGGTGCCCGGTGACAAGAACATGCTCGCCGGTGACGCCCGCCGCGATCCGACTCTCCTTGGAGCCCGCGACCAGGTGGTCGACAAGCACCCCGAGCCGACGGCCCGGGCCGGGCCGAAAGCCACGAACGATCTCCGGGAGGTCGTCGACACCGTCCAGCGGCTCGACGACGACTCCCTCGATCCGCAGGTCGTCACCCCACACTCGTTCGACCAGCGCGGCGTCGTGCAGGCCTTCGACGTAGATCCGGCTGGCCCGGGCCACCCGGGCGGGCAGGCCTGGGACGGCGATCGAGCCCGAGGCGGTGCGCCCCGGTGGACGCGGCGCGGCCGACCGGGCTCGGGTGAGTGTCACCGGCTCCCCGTCCAGCAGGAAGACGCCCCCGTCCAGGGGGAAGGACCGCCTGCGGCCGTGCCGGTCCTCAAGAATGACGCCGCCGGCCTCGATACCGACCACGGCGCCGCAGAAGCCCGACTCGGCGTCCTCCACGACCAGGTCTCGCTCGATCTCGACCGCCCGCGGCGGCCTGGGCGCCCTGGCGCCGGCGCTGGACTGGGCCAGGACATCGGATCCGTAGTCGCGGCTGCGCACGCCCGCAACCTACAGTGGGACAGGGACGGGCATTCCCGACGACACGCCGCCGGTGTCCCGATCGAGCCATCAGCCGCCGCCGTGGGGCGGGCCGTTGGGCGTCCGCCCGCGAAGCCCGCCCGCGGAGTCCGGCCAAGCGGGTGCGGGATCGGGCCGGCCGGCCGGCCGAGGATCGGAGCGCAGCGATGGGCACGCGTTACGGCGACGGGGTGGCGCTTCTGGTCATCGACCTGCAGAACGATTTCGCCACGGTCGGCGGCAGCCTCTACGTCGCCGGTGGCGAGGAGATCGTCGCCGGGGTCAACCAGGAGATCGCCGCGGCGGCCGACGCGGGCAGTCCGGTCTTCTACAGCCAGGACTGGCATCCGCCGGCCACACCGCACTTCGTCACCGACGGGGGTATCTGGCCGCCCCACTGCATACGTGACACGCCCGGGGCGGATTTCCATCCCGGCGTGGTGATCGCCGGTGAGGTCATCCGCAAGGGTGTCGACGGAGCGGACGGCTACTCGGCCTTCTCTGTCCGGGACCCGCGTTCGGGCGAGCGGTCCGCGACCGTGCTCGGTCAGCGGCTCGCCGCAGGAGCGGTGACGAGCGTCGTCGTGGTCGGCCTGGCGGGTGACTACTGCGTGCTGGAGACGGCCCTCGACGCCCGGGAACAGGGCCTTGAGGTGACTGTCCCGCTCGCGCTCACACGCTTCGTGGAACGCGTTTCGGGCGACCGCGAACGCGCGGTCGCCCGGATGATCGAGGCGGGGGTACGGGTACCGGCCTGACCTGCGCCGGCCAGTACCGCCCGCCGCGGCCCCGCGGCCTCACCCGCGGTCAGGCCGCACAGTCCCGGCACACCATGCGGCGAGCGTCATGCAGCTGGCTGCGGTGGTGGACCAGGTAGCAGCTGGTGCACGTGAACTCGTCCGCCTGCCGTGGCAGGACTCGGACGGTCAGTTCCTCCCCGGACAGATCGGCGCCCGGCAGGCCGAGCTCGGTCTCGAACGGATCAGCGTCGTCACCAAGGTCCGCCGCCGCGTCCGCCCGCCGGGCCTTCAGGGCCTCCAGGCTCTGCTCGGAATCCTCGAGATCGGCTGTTCGGGGGGTGTCGTAATCGGTGGCCACTGAGTTCTCCCAGAAAGGTTGTGCTCTTGTCGTGCGCAACCCACAACGCACGACCCCGGGGGTATGTGCCCGTCCGACCCACGGGAACACGATGTGGGCTTGACCACAGCAAGATGAGCAGGCGCTCATCGCCGCGCGGACGCCCGACTAAGGACGCTTCGGGCTGATCACGGTCTGTCCGGAAAAACGGCTCATCCAGTGCGCCGGAGCCAGGTGACCGGTGCGCCGTGTGCCCCGCGGCGCAGCGGTTCCAGCACATCATCCCAGGCGGTGCCGAGCAGCCGATGCAGGCCCCGGGACAGGGACTCCCGCGCCTCGCCGCGTTCCAGCAGGGCGAGCAGCGCCGCCTCGCCCACCACGACGTCCCCGTTGGCGGCGATGGCGGCGCGGTGCAGCCCCAGCTCGGGAGTGAAGGAGTACCGTTCCGCGTCACACCCCGGGGAGGGGCCTTCGACCGTCTCGAAGGTCACGTGCCCCAGCCGGCGCAGAACGGTCGCCAACCGGCCCGCTGTCCCCGGGGCCGCGCGCCACTCCAGGCCGGCGTACAGGAAGCCGGGCTGGCCCGGCTGCGCCGTCCAGGTCAGGGAGACCGGGGCGGTCAGCGCGCCGGACACGGCGAACTCCAGGTGYGGGCACAGTGCCGGCGGACACGCCAGCACGGCCAGCTTGCCCGGCACGACGTAGGACGACGTGCCGGATGACAGCTCACGAGCCGTCGATGACATTGCCACCACGCGGGACCTCCGTCGACGAGGAACGCCTTCCCCTGCGTCTCGTCACGTGAGCCCCTCGAATACCAGTCGATCGTGCCATGACCAGCGGGCCAGGACTAGACCCGCCCCCTCCCCTGGTGCCAGTTGTGGCGTGCCCCACCCCAACAGAGTGACTGGTTCTATCGCCCGCCCGGACCAGTGAGCCTTTTCCGTGGTCGGCTCAGGCTTCGGCCTCCCTGACCGTGGGCCGTGAGGTGGAAAGGGCCCACCTCGGACCAGCACGGGCCGGATCAGGCGATGGGTTCCTCCGCCGTGGTGGGGCCGGTCTGCCCGGCGGGGCCGTTGGCCGGGCCGCGGGTGGCCCGGTCGGCGCGGGCCTCGACGTCGAACAGCCCGCCGGGGCCGGCCAGGCCCCCCAGCGCGGAGGTCAGCTCGCTCGGCACGATCCACAGCTTGCTCGCCTGCCCCTGAGCCAGCCGCGGCAGCATCTGCAGGTACTGGTAGGCGAGGAGCTTCTGGTCCGGGTCGCCCTCGTGGATGGCACCGAAGACCGTCCCGATCGCCTTCGCCTCACCTTCAGCGGCCAGGATCTGTGCCTCCCGGTGGCCTTCCGCTCGCAGGATCGCGGCCTGCTTCTCACCCTCCGCGCGAAGGATCTCGCTGGCCTTCACCCCCTCGGCGGTCAGGATCGCGGCCCGACGGTCCCGCTCGGCCCGCATCTGCTTCTCCATGGAGTCCTGGATGGAGCGCGGCGGGTCGATCGCCTTCAGTTCCACCCGGTTCACCCGGATGCCCCACCGGCCGGTCGCCTCGTCGAGGACGCCGCGCAGCTGCCCGTTGATCTGGTCCCGCGAGGTCAGCGTCGCCTCCAGGTTCATGCCGCCGATCACGTTACGCAGCGTGGTGACCGTGAGCTGCTCGATCGCGCGGATGAAGTCGGCGATCTCGTACGTCGCCGCACGCGGGTCGGTGACCTGGAAGTAGATGACCGTGTCGATGCCCACGACCAGGTTGTCCTCGGTGATGACCGGCTGGGGCGGAAAGCTCACGACCTGCTCCCGCAGGTCGATGCGTTCCCGGATCCGATCCATGATCGGTACCACGATCGCCAGCCCCGGTGTCAGCGTGCGGTGGTAGCGGCCCAGCCGCTCCACCACCATCGCCCGCGCCTGCGGAACGATCCGCACGGACCGAACCAGGAAGATCAGAACTACCAGCGCCACCACCGCGGCCGCGATGACTCCGCCCATCTCTACTCCTTTCCTTGGTCAAGGCCGAGGTCCCGATCCCCGGCATACGTCCGAGACGATGCAACGGCACGCCCGGAACCGGCCTAGGCGGGAGTCACCGGCCCGCCTGCGCCCAGCCCGCCGGAACCGGGCCCCCCGGAACCGGGCCCGCCGGAACCCGGGTCGGGCGGGTCGAGGCCGGGCAGGTCGAGGCCGGGCGGCAGGTTCGGCTCGCTGCGGCAGACGACGGCCCGGGCGCCCTCGATCCGCAGCACCAGCACGGTCGCGCCGACGTCCAGCACGTCGGTGTCCGGGAACGATCGCGCGGACCAGACCTCGCCGGCCAGCCGCACCCGTCCGTCCCGCCCGTCGACCCGTTCGAGGACCTCCGCTCGCGCACCGACCAGCGCCTCCGTTCCGGTCCGCAGCTCCGGCCCGTGCTGTAGGTGGCGCCGCGCGACCGGCCGCAGGCCGAGGGTGAGGCCGGTCGAAGCGGCGGCGAAGACGACGAGCTGTGCGATCAGATTCCCGCCCAGGGCGGCGACGCCCGCGCTGAGCAGAGCGGCGACCGAGAACATGATCAGTATCAGGTTCAGGGTGAACAGCTCCCCCACCAGCAGGGCACCGGCCACGACGACCCAGACGACCTCATCCGCCATGGGACTCCCCCTCCCGCGGCCACCACAGCAGCGATCGGCGAAACAACCGGGCGCCGGACAGGGCGACCAGTCAAACGATCAACAAGAAACGCAGTGGTGGCAGCCAACGGCCGCCCGCGGTTCGCGCGCCAGCCGGTCAGCGACGGGTGGCGAGCCGTAGGCTTCGTGCGTATGTCGCAGGTCTGGCCAGGCAGCCCTTACCCCCTCGGCGCCACCTTTGACGGATCGGGCACCAACTTCGCGATCTTCTCCGAAGTCGCCGAGCGTGTCGAGCTCTGTCTGTTCGACGCCGCGGGCACCGAGCGGCGGATCGAGCTGCGGGAGCGCGACGCGTTCGTGTGGCACGCCTACCTGCCCGCCGTGCTGCCCGGGCAGCGGTACGGCTACCGCGTCCACGGGCCTCATGATCCCGCACGTGGCCACCGGTGCAACCCCAGCAAGCTTCTGCTGGATCCGTACGCCAAGGCGGTGGACGGCGAGGTCGACTGGGACCAGGCCGTCTTCGGCTACAACTTCGGCGATCCGGACAGCGTGAACACCGCGGACTCCGCGCCGCACATGATGAAGTCGGTGGTGATCAGCCCGTTCTTCGACTGGAACGGCGACCGCCCGCCCCGTCGCCCGTACCACGAGACGGTGATCTACGAAGCCCACGTGCGCGGTCTGACCATGCGCCACGAGGGCCTGCCCGAGGAGTACCGCGGCACCTACGCGGGGGTGGCGCATCCGGTGATGATCGACCATTATCACCGTCTGGGCGTGACGGCCATCGAGCTGCTGCCCGTCCACCAGTTCGTCCACGACGAGCACCTCGTCCGCCGCGGCCTGCGTAACTACTGGGGCTACAACTCCATCGCGTTCCTGGCGCCGCACAACGGCTACTCGTCCGCCGGCGGCGACGGGCGGCAGGTCCAGGAGTTCAAGTCCATGGTGCGCAACCTGCACGAGGCGGGCATCGAGGTGATCCTCGATGTGGTCTACAACCACACCGCCGAGGGAAACCACATGGGCCCGATGCTGTGCTTCCGCGGCATCGACAACCAGGCCTACTACCGGCTGGTCGACGACGACCAGAGATACTACATGGACTACACCGGCACCGGGAACAGCATGCGGGTCCGGCATCCGCACGTCCTTCAGCTGATCATGGACTCACTGCGGTACTGGGTGACCGAGATGCATGTGGACGGATTCCGCTTCGACCTCGCGGCGACCCTGGCCAGGGAGTTCTACGACGTCGACCGGCTGTCCTCCTTCTTCGACCTCGTCCAGCAGGACCCGGTGGTCTCCCAGGTCAAGCTGATCGCCGAGCCGTGGGACCTGGGCGAAGGCGGCTACCAGGTCGGCAACTTCCCGCCGCTGTGGACCGAATGGAACGGAAAGTACCGCGACACCGTCCGTGACTTCTGGCGCGGTCAGGACCACGGCATCGCCGAGTTCGCCTCCCGGCTGACCGGCTCCTCGGACCTCTACGAGAGCAGCGGCCGGCGGCCGTGGGCATCCATCAACTTCATCACCGCCCACGACGGCTTCACCCTGCGGGACCTGGTCTCCTACAACGACAAGCACAACGAGGCCAACGGCGAGGAGAACCGGGACGGCTCGGACGACAACCGGTCCTGGAACTGCGGGGTCGAGGGGCCCAGCGACGATCCCGTGATCAACCGTCTGCGGGGCGCCCAGGCGCGCAACCTGCTCACCACCCTGCTGCTCTCACAGGGGGTGCCCATGCTGGTGGCCGGCGACGAGATGGGCCGCACCCAGCACGGGAACAACAACGCCTACTGCCAGGACACCGCCGTCTCCTGGCTGGACTGGGCGGACGCCGAACGCAACGCCGATCTCGTCGAGTTCACCGCCCAGGTGGCCCATCTACGGCGGGCGCACCCGGTCTTCCAGCGTCGCCGGTACTTCCAGGGCGAGGCGGGCCGCGGCTCGGCCGGTGGCGGCTACCACGCTGCTGGCACCCGCGACGCAGCCGGCGACCCCAACGCGGGTGAACAGCCGGGCGGCGCGGAAACCTCCGACCCGGCCGCGAAGGACATAGTCTGGCTTCGTCCCGACGGTAGCGAGATGTCCGACACCGACTGGGAGTCCGGCACGGCGCGCTCGCTCGGCTGCTATCTGAACGGGCACGGCATACCGGACCCCAACGCGCTCGGAGAGGCGATCGTCGACGACTCCTTCCTGCTGTTCTTCAACGCCCACCACGAGCCGATCAGGTTCGTGGTACCACCGGGCAACTTCGGCACCACCTGGGAGATCATCGTGGACACGCGCTCATCCAGCGCCGAGATCGCGGCGATGCTCGGTGGCGTCGGGGCTTATGCCACCGACGCCGAGCAGGTGATCAAGGCCGAGGACCCGCTCGAGATCGACGCTCGGGCCACCCTCGTGCTGCGCCGTGTCAGCTGACTGGCCCGGCGGCCCGGACCGGACCGGGCCCGCCGAGCGACACGCCCCCGACCGCCGTCGGGACGGCGGGGCCGGGCGGGTCGGCGGGCCCGGGCAGGGCGGCCCACACGACGGCGGCGAGCGCCGGGGCATCCCCACCGGGACCTACCGGCTCCAGCTCCACATGGAGTTCGGGTTCACCGACGCCGCCGTGATCATTCCGTACCTGTCGGCGCTGGGGGTCTCCCACCTCTACCTGTCGCCGATCCTCGAAGCGGCGCCCGGGTCGACGCACGGCTACGACGTCGTCGACCACACCCAGATCAACCCCGAGCTGGGCGGGCTCGGCGGCCTGCGCCGGCTGGTGGCGGCCGCCCGCCGCGCCGGGCTGGCCCTCATCGCGGACGTCGTCCCCAACCACATGGCCGTGCTGACTCCCGGAACGACGAACACGGCCTGGTGGTCGGTGCTGCGCGAGGGGCCGGACTCCCCCTACGCCTCCTGGTTCGACATCGACTGGGACTCCCCCGAGAACCCGGGGCGGGTGCTGCTGCCCCTGCTCGGCCAGTCGCTCGCCGACAGCCTCGCCGCCGACGAGATCAGCGTCGAGCAGGACGAGGACGGCGAATGGGTCATCGTCTACTACGACCACGTGCTCCCGGTCGCGGCGGGCACGGCCGACCCGTCCGACGTCGCAGCGACCCTGGACGCGCAGTACTACCGGCTGTGCTGGTGGCGCGTCGGCGGGACGGAGCTGAACTACCGCCGTTTCTTCGACATCTCCTCGCTCGCCGGGCTGCGGCAGGAGGACCCCGACGTCTTCGCCGCCACCCACCGCCTGCTGATCGAGCAGGTCCGCTCCGGGAACCTGGAGGGCCTGCGCATCGATCATCCGGACGGCCTCGCCGACCCGGAGGAGTACCTGCGCCAGCTGTCCGACGCGACGGGCGGTGTCTGGACGGTGATCGAGAAGATCATCGAGCGTGAGGAGGCCCTGCCGGACAACTGGGCCTGCGACGGCACCACCGGCTACGAAGCGCTGAACCGGCTGACCCGGCTCTTCCTGGACCCGGTGTCCGCCCGCACGATGGGCACCCTCTACGCCGAGGTCACCGGCCGCTCCCCCGACTTCGCGCTGGTGGCCCGGCAGGCCAAGATGGACGTCCTGACCAGCGTGCTGCGGCCCGAGGTCGACCGGCTCACCGGCCTGGCGCTGGCCGAGGCCCGCCGCGACCGCGCCGACCTCACCCGGGCCGGTCTGCGGGAGGCGCTGCGGGAGGTCCTCGCCGCCTTCGAGGTGTACCGCGCCTACATCCGACCGGACGGAACACCGAGCCTGGAGGCCCGCGGGCACATCGTCCGGGCCTGCGAGCAGGCCCGGCTGACACTGCCCGGCCGGACCAGCGAGATCGATCTCATCGAGGATCTGGCACTGGCCGGGCCACCCGAGTTCGTGGTGCGCTTCCAGCAGACCTGCGGCCCGGTGATGGCCAAGGGCGTCGAGGACACCGCCTTCTACCGGTACGTCCCGATGGTCGCGCTCAACGAGGTCGGGGGCGCTCCGGGCGACTTCCCGGCCTACCCGACCGGGCATCCGCGCAGCGCCGTCAACGAGTTCCACGAAGCCAACATCAGCACCCAGCGCACCTGGCCGCTGACGATGACCACCCTGTCCACCCACGACACCAAGCGCTCCGAGGACGTGCGGGCCCGGCTCGCCGTGCTGTCGGAGGACCCGCGGGGCTGGGCCGACATCGTGCGGCGGCTGGCCCGCCTGGGCGAGCGGCACGCCGACCCGGAGGCGGGCTGGCCCGATCCGGTCACGATGTACCTGCTGGTGCAGACCCTGGTCGGCGCGTGGCCGATCTCGGCCGAACGGGTGTCCCAGTACATGGTCAAGGMGGTGCGGGAGGCCAAGCACTTCACCACCTGGGCGGACACCGACCCCGCGTACGAGGCGGCGCTGACCAACTACATCGAGGGCGCCCTGGAGGACGAGGACTTCGTCGCGGCCCTCGACACCTACGTCTCGACGCTGGTGGAGCTCGGCCGGCAGAACAGCCTCGCGCAGAAGCTGCTCCAGCTCACGATGCCCGGCATACCGGACGTCTACCAGGGCCAGGAGCTGTGGGACCACTCGCTGGTCGATCCCGACAACCGGCGTCCGGTCAACTTCGGTGAGCGGACCAAGATGCTCACCGAGCTGGGCGTGGAGCCCGGATCCGAGCTCGCCGCACCGAAACGCCCGCCCCTGCTCGACGACTCGGGCGCGGCGAAGCTGCTGGTCGTCGCGCGGGCGCTGCGCATCCGCCGGGACCATCCGGAGTGGTTCGGCGAGCACGGCAGCTACCGGCCGCTGTGGGCGTCCGGGTCGGCCGCCGAGCACGTGGTCGCCTTCTGCCGGGCGGAGTCGGTGGTCACCGTCGTCCCGCGGCTCGTGCTCGGTCTGCGGCGCGGCGGCGGCTGGCGTGACACCACCGTCACGCTGCCCGAGGGCCGCTGGGCCGACGTGCTCACCGGCCGCCGGCACGACGGTGGGACCGCCTACGTGCTGCGACTGCTGCGTGACTTCCCGGTGAGCCTGCTGATCCGCACCCCGTAGTTCCAGAGTCGCCGTAGTTCCAGAGTCGCCGTAGTTCCGGATCATCCGTGGTTGCGGAGCATCCGTGGTTCCAGCGCATCCGTAGTTCCAGGGCATCCGTGGTTGCAGGACATCCACGGTTTCAGGACAGGAGACCATGAGCTACTTCCGGGTGTGGGCACCGGCCGCGAAGACCGTCAGCCTGGTCGTGTCGGACACGGTGCACCAGATGGCCGGTGCCCCCGGCGGGTGGTGGACCGTCGAGGTGCCGTCCGCCCGGCACGGGACGGACTACGCCTACCTCCTCGATGACAGCGAGCAGGAGCTGCCCGACCCGCGGTCAGCCTGGCAGCCGCACGGGGTGCACGGCCGCTCCCGGCTCGTCGACCACGCCCGCTTCCCCTGGACGGACGTCCACTGGCGCGGGGTGCCGCTGGCCGGCAGCGTGCTCTACGAGCTCCACGTCGGCACGTTCACGCCGCAGGGCACCTTCGACGCGGCGATCGAGCGGCTCGACCACCTCGCGGACCTCGGTATCGACATCGTCGAGCTGCTGCCGGTCAACGCGTACCCGGGGCGGCACGGCTGGGGTTATGACGGGGTCGGGCTGTTCGCCGTCCACGAGCCCTACGGCGGCCCGGAGGGCCTCAAACGCTTCGTGGACGCCGCACACGCCCGCGGCCTCGGCGTGATCATGGACGTCGTCTACAACCATCTCGGACCGGACGGCAACTACCTCGGCCGGTTCGGCCCCTATTTCACCGACCGCTACAGCACCCCGTGGGGCCCGGCGGTCAACCTGGACACCCCCGGTTCGGACGAGGTCCGCGCGTTCATCATCGACAGCGCGCTGGCCTGGCTGCGGGACTACCACTGCGACGGGCTACGCCTGGACGCGGTGCACGCGTTCGTCGACAACCGGGCCCGGCACCTGCTGGAGGAGATCTCCGACGCGGTGCACCGGCTCGGCACCCAGCAACGCCGGCCGCTGTTCGCGGTGGCGGAGTCCGACCTCAACGACCCACGAATGATCACCGCACCCGAGGCGGGCGGCCACGGTCTCGACGGGCAGTGGGCGGACGACATCCACCACGCGCTGTGGTCCACCCTTTCCGGGGAGCGGCAGGGCTACTACGGGGACTTCGGCTCGTTCGAGACGCTGAGCAAGGCGCTGAGCTCCGCGTTCGTCCACGACGGCGAGTACTCGACGTTCCGCGGCCGGGCCCACGGCCGGCCGGTGCCACGCCGGACACCGGCCTACCGGTTCGTCACGTTCCTGCAGAACCACGACCAGATCGGCAACCGGGCAACCGGTGACCGCGCCAGCGCCACGCTCAGCGACGGCCGGCTGCGCATCGGAGCCGCGCTGCTGCTCACCGCGCCGTTCACCCCGATGCTGTTCATGGGCGAGGAGTGGGGGGCCACCACACCGTGGCAGTACTTCACCGACCACACCGACCCGGGGCTCGCGGAGGCGGTGCGGACCGGGCGGCGCAGCGAGTTCGCCGCCCACGGGTGGGGGCCCCAGGACGTCCCCGACCCGCAGGACCCGGCGACCTTCGAACGGTCCCGGCTGGACTGGGTCGAACGTGACCAGCCCGGTCCTGCCTCGCTGCTCGACTGGCACCGGCGCCTGATCGCCCTGCGCCGGCGGCTCCCGCAGCTCAGTGATCCCGCGCTGGATTCCGTGCGCTGCTCCTACGACGAGCGAGCGAACTGGTTCGTGCTGCGCCGGCTCTCCCGCGACGGTGACGTCGCCGTGGTGTGCAACCTGGGTACCGAGCGGCAGAGTGTGCCGGTGGACGGGGTGCCCTTCGACGCGCCGGCGGCCTCCCGGCCCGGCTTCACCTACATGCCCGGCCGGGTCGAACTGGCGGGCGAGTCCGTCGTCGTGGTGCGCCTGCTGCCGACGGCCTGACCCACTCGCCGGCCTGGCCGGCCCGACGGTCCGGTCGGCAGCCCGATCGACGACCGGGCCGGCGGGCGGCTCAACGGCCGGGTCGGCGGGCGGCTCGACGGCGGGCCGCGTTGCGGTTCAGCAGGTAGTACAGCGAGCCGAGCCCGGCAAGGCTGACGATCAGAACACAGATCAGAAGCAGCACGTACGTGTTCACGCATTCATCCTGGCACTCCCGCGGGGACACCGACGGCGGCGGCCCGTGCGGCGCGGTGCTTTCGCCGGGTGTCCGCGGTGCCTTCGCCGGGTGTCCGCGGGCGTYTGGCGGGCCTGGCGAAAGCACCTGCGGCCGGACACCGGTACCACCGGGTGGCGGCTACAGTCGGGCAGATGCGTGTCCTTCTGTCCACCAGCGCCCCTGCTGCCGCGGGTGCCTTCGGGAGTACACACACCGAGGCGAGCGGTACCGGAACCGTCGATCTCGACACCGCGTACGCGCTGCCCGAGCCGGTGCCGGGCGTCCCCCACGTACGGTCCAACTTCGTCACCTCCGTCGACGGAGCCATCGAGATCGAAGGCCGGTCGGGCGGGCTCGGCGGACCGGCCGACCGGTTGGTGTTCCGCACCCTGCGCTGGCTGTCCGACGTGGTGCTGGTGGGCGCGGGCACCGTCCGAGTCGAGGACTACGGCCCCGTTCCCGTGCCGGCCGAACGCCAGGAGCGGCGGGTCGCCGCGGGGCTTGCGGCCGTGCCCCCGGTCGCCGTCGTCAGCGGCCGGCTCGACCTCGACCCGCAGGCCCGGCTGTTCGGCGGGGCGGTACGCCCGCTGCTGCTGACCTCCGAGGCGGCGCCGGCCCAGGCGCGGCGTGCCCTGGAGCCGGTCGCGGACATCGTGATCTGTGGGGAACGGACCGTCGAGCCGCCGGCCGTGCTCGCCGCCCTCGCCGCCCGGGGCCTGCTGCGGGTGCTGACCGAGGGCGGCCCGAGCCTGCATGCCCAGTTCGCCCGGGCCGGGCTGTTGGACGAGGCCTGCGTGACGCTCGCTCCGGTGCTGGCCGGCCCGGGGCGGCTCGGGATGATGACCGGTCCAGCCTGGGCGGCACCGCTCGGCCTGCGGCTCGTGCACGTGCTCGAGGAGAGCGACGTCCTCTTCCTGCGGCTCGCCCGGACGCCCGATGCCGATTCCGACTCGGCCGGGCGGTGAATCCCGGGACGCGGTCTCTGGACGACTTCACGTTGTCCACAGTCCGGGTCTGAAGCGGGCCGCCACCATCGGCCACGCCTAGCGTCGATCACGTCCTTCGGGGCCGCGCGACCGCACCGCGGAACGCCGGCCCCGCCCTGACGGATCACTGCTACGGACGGCGGCACAATGCCCTCACCTCAGCCCGGCGCGGCACTCCGGATCAACACAGCACCCCAGATCGGCACAGCACCCCAACCCAGCGTCCCGAACCGGTATCTGCAGGCGGTCGAGGCCGCGCTGGCGGTCGCGGTGGCGGGGCGCCAAGCGGTGTCCGACGCGTTCGACGTGCTGTTCGTCGAGGCCACCGCGGGTGGCTGGCAGGGCCGGGTGGCGGACGACTGGTGGCGCCAGGCCGCGGACCAGCGCGCGGCCGCCCTCGGCAATCTCGAGGCGTGCGTCACCGAGTGCCGCGGCCTGCTCGCCGGCCAGTCCGAGCTGGTGGGCCTCGACGACCCCCGGGCACGCCATCCCGGCCCGGCCCGGGCGGTGCCCATGGCGCCAGCCGGGCGCCGGTAGGCAGCGCAGGCGGCGGGCCAGGTCCACGTCCATGCCCATGTCAGACGACCGCGTCGTCGTCGATCCCGAGGCGCTGCAACGAATGATCAGCAGGCTGGGTGATCTCCGTGGCACCCTGCAGGCGCAGGCGCAGGTACTCACGGCGCAGGTCGCCGCCGTTCCGCTGGCAGTGGACACACCGAACCGGCTGCGGGCCGTCGACACCTGGGCCGCGGAGCAGGAGGCCCGGCTGCACCGCCGCCTGGTGCTGGCAGAGGCCGCCGACCCCGCGGTCCGGGACAGTCCACGTCTGGTCTTCATGCCCACCTCGTCCGACCGGTATGAGACCTCCGAGCAGGCGTCAGGCGCTGGCCGAGCGCTCGCGGAGGAACTGCTGCGCCCCGATCCCGATCGCCCGGGCGGCCAGCGGATCACCGCCGCCCTCACCGACCTCGGGGCACGGGTCACCGACCCGGACTTCGTGGCCGGGTTCTTCGACCGGCTGGGTCCCACCGGCCTCGCCCGCCTGTTGTACCGGCTGTTCGTGCCGGCGGGGCCGGCCGCGCAGGAGCGGGCGGCGGTCATCCTCGGGCGTGGGCTCGCCACATACAGCGGGGTGCGGGATCTGGCCGGGGCGTGGCTGCGTGGGTTCAGTCGGGCGGGCCGTCCCGGCGAGGTCGAGACATCCCTGCTGGGTCCACTGCTGGCACACGGGCAGTTCGCGCCCGCGTTGCTCGAGCGCCTCGGGGATCTGTTCTTCGGCACGGCCGACGGCTCGCTGCACGACGCCGGCCTGCGGCCGGGCCCGCGGGGGACCGCCGACGGGAGCCGGTGGACCGCCGGTTCCATGCACCGGGACTACGCCGCCGCACTTCTGCGGGCGATCGCGGCACAGCCGCGACTGGCTACGGAGTTCGCCACCCGCCACCTCTCCCAAGTCCTGTCCGCGTCCCATCTGCAGCGTGGTGGCCTGGCCCGCGCCCTGCGCCCGGACGGCGACGCCTGGTCCGCGCAGCTCGAGCCCGCGCGCGCGGCCCTGATAGCCGCGGCAGGCGGTTCGGCGGCGCGCCACGACCAGCCCGCCGCGGCGCGGGAGTTCGTCGTCCGGCTCGTCGAGATGACGGCCCGGCCCGATGCCGCGCACGTGTCCGCGCACATGCGGGCCGCTTTCGGCCAGATCCTCCACGCCTGGCGGGATGATCTCTACGCCGCGGTGACCTCTCCGCTGCCGCCCGACACCTCGGCACCGGGCGCGCCGGGCCTGGGCCTCACGCCGGGCCAGTGGGCCACGCTGCTCCGCGAGAGCCTGCGCGGTGGTGCCAGCGCCCCGCTGCTGGCGGCCGACGCGGTGACCTTCGCCGCCGGTCTCGACCTGCGGGCGTGGGAGCAGACCCGCGGCTACAACCGGCCCAACACGGGCTACTACCCGGCCAGCCCGCGTGCCCTGGCCTACCACCAGTCCAACGAGGTGGCGACGTTCTTCGGGGCCGCTCTCACGGATGTGGCGGAGGCGGAGCTTCGTGACCACGCCGCGAACGAGGCGGCGCACCAGCGGCGCACCGCGGTGCTGCTGGACGTGCTGGCGGAGACCGTGAAATCGATCGACCCCACGAGCCTCGTGCGCACCCTGGCGAATCTCGCCCGTGGCCTGACGGTCGAGATCGTCGAGGACCGGATCCGGCGGGCCGCCGCGAACCAGCCCACCGGGCCAGCCCAGGCGGTTCTCAAGGAGCTTCGGGCCGGGCTGCGGCGCTTCCCCGACTGGCAGGCCCGCTACCGTGCCTCGGTCGCGGACCTGTGGCGGCGCCGTGGCAGCGATCCGCTCCGCCCGGTCCTGGTCACGACGGCCGACGGCGCGACCCGCGTCTACACCGGCGATCCCCGCGCCGACGGCTTCATCGCGGGCCCGGCGGACGACTTCCTCGGCCCCACGGACGAGCCGATCGCCGTCGAGGCCATGAGCCGCGGCCAGCGGGCGGCCTACGAGCGCTGGCTGGCCAGCCCCGCGATCGTGGCGAACAACGACCGGGTCGCCTCGATACTCGGCGTGCTGCCCTCGGACGTGGTGCCCGGGTGGGCGCCGGACTGGGCCCGGCCGTGACCGCCGGCAGCCCGGGTCCGCGCGCCTCGTTCCGTGCCCGCGGCCAAGCCGGTGTCCGCGGCCAGGCCGGTGTCCGCGGCCAGGCCGGTCAACCGACCTTTCGGTCAGCCACCCGAACCGCTCAGGACGTCGGCGATCTCGAACCCGATTGGGCGTTCGAGCTGCTCGTAGGTGCACTCGAGCGGATCACGGTCCGGGCGGAACCGAACGAACTGTGTGGTGTGCCGGAACCGCGGGCCCTCCATGTGGTCGTAGCGCACCTCGACGACACGGTCCGGGCGCAGCGGGACGAACGACAGGTCCCGGCCGCGGGCCCACCTGCTCTCCCCGGCGTCCCACGGAGTCCGCGTCGCCGCGCCGTCCGCGCCCTCGGTGCCGTCCGGGCCGCCGGGCCGGGCCCACGGGTGATCGTCGATCACCGTCACCAGGGGCGCGAGCTCGCCGACCAGCTCGCGGCGGCGCGCCATCGGGAACGCCGAGGTGACCCCGACCGACAGCAGCGACGATCCGTCATAGAGCCCCAGCAGCAGGGAGCCGACCGCCGCCGGGTCGTTCTTGTACGGCCGGTAGCCGGCCACGACGCAGTCCGCCGTGCGCTCGTGCTTCACCTTGATCATGGCTCGTTTGTCTGGTTCGTAATGCCCGGCCGGCGGCTTGGCGACCAGGCCGTCGAGCCCGGCGCCCTCGAAGCGCCGGAACCAGTCCGCGGCCAGGTCCGGGTCGTCCGTCGCCGGGGTGAGGTAGACACCAGCCGGAGGGCGGCCCGGCGGGAGCTGTGTGTCGGCCGGCCCGGACCCCGGCGGGGTCGAGCTCGCCACGCCCGGGCCCGTCCGGCCCGCGAGCAGGTCCTCCAGGGCTGCGCGCCGCCGCGCGAGCGGCTCCCCGACCAGTGCCGTGTCACCGAGCGCGAGCAGGTCGAAGGCCACGAAGGACACCGGTGTCTCCCGGGCGAGCCGATCCACCCGGCTGGCCGCCGGATGAACGCGCTGGCTGAGCTCCTCGAAGTCGAGGCCGCCGGGGGCGATGACCACGATCTCGCCGTCCAGTACACAGCGTTCCGGCAGAACAGCCAGCAGGATCTCGACCAGCTCCGGAAAGTACCTGGTCATCGGCCGGGTGTTGCGGGAGGTGATCTCCAGCTCCGCGCCGTCACGGAACACCAGCGCCCGGAATCCGTCCCATTTCGGCTCGTACAGCATGCCCGGTGGGATCGCGGACGCGGCCCGCGCGAGCATCGGCTTCACCGGCGGCATCACGGGAAGATCCATGTGCGGATACTCCCGCACCGCACCGGTCTGCCGCGAGCGTGTCGCGACCCGGAACGCGGCCGAGTGGCCGAGCCGCTACCGTCGCGAGTGTGAGCGCCACYTCCGACAACGACGTCGGCGCCTTCGCCCGGACGCCACGCCGAGGGCATGATGCAGCCGGTCTGTCCGCCACGTCCATCGAGTCCGACCAGATCGCCGGGTCCGCGGGCCAGGCTCTCGCGCTTGTCGATCCCGGACGAGCCCGCGAGCTGCGGGAGGCGTCCATCGCCTGGCCCTCGGTCACGCTGGACCCGCATCAGCTCGCCGACCTCGAGCTGATGCTGCTCGGCGTGTTCGGGCCCGCGCCAAGCTACCTCGGCCAGCTTCGGCAGCCCGACGGCCCGCCGGTACCCAGCCTCCCCGTCGCGGCGGACGTCGCCGCCGGCCTGACCGTCGGCTCCGAGGTGGCCCTGCGTGACAGAGAAGGGGTGATGATCGCCGCGCTGCGGCTGCTGGCGGTCGAGCCCGTTGCCCCGCCGGCCGCCCCGGGCCCGGCGGAAGCCCCGGGCCCGTCGGAAACCCCGGGCCCGTCGGAAGCCGCCGCGGACGGCACGGGGCAGGCTCTCCTGGTCGGCACCGTGCAGGGTCTCGAGCTGCCCGGGCACCCCGACTATCCGGCGCTGCGCCTCACCCCACCGCAGCTGCGCGCCCAGCTCGCCGCGCGGGGCTGGACGGCGTCCGGCACCGGCGCGCCGTGGGCGGTGTGGGCCGACGGTCTGCTGCACACCGCGGACGTGGGTCGGATCCGGGCGCTGACCCGCCGGGGCAAGCACTGCGTGATCCTCGTCCCCGTCGGCGGCACGGATCCGGCGGATGCCACCCATCACCTCCGCGTGCGCTGCCTGCTCGCCGCGCTGGACGCGATCGACGCGCCGCTGCGCCCGACCGAGGCCACGCTGGCCCACGAGCCACTCGCGTCGGAGGCGGTCGCCAGGGGCGGCCGACGGAACCTGCCGCCGACGGGCCAGGCAGGTCCCTCCGGTCACGGATCATCCACCAGCCGGGCAACGCAGTCGCCCGGACCGCCGCAGCAACGCGGCATGCTCGTGCTCGTGCCGGTCGTCCCGGCGAGTCAGCTCGCGGCTCCCCGCGAGCCGACGATGAGCGCCACCTCGCCGGGCGGCCTCACCGACGAGCTCGACGCGGGCGGACCGGCGCTGGATGCGATGGCCGAGCTCACCGCGCTGCGCGCGCACCTGGCCGAGGTGTATGGCTGCGCCGGCAGTCTGACCGGGCCCGCCATCGGCGCTCCAGGTTCCGACGAGATCACCGCCCTGCTGGACGCCGGTGCACCGCTGCCGGCCGAGCTGACCCCACCAACGGTGGCGGCCGAGCTGGTCCGTGCCGTGCCACCACGTTCCCGGCGGGGTCTCACGATCCTGTTCACCGGGCTGTCCGGCGCGGGCAAGTCGACGCTGGCAGGGCTGCTGGCCTGCCGGCTGCTCGAACGGGGCCGGCGAGTCACCCTGCTGGACGGGGACATCGTCCGGACACATCTGTCCCAGGGACTGGGCTTCTCCCGCGCCGACCGGGATACGAACGTGCGCCGCATCGGCTTCGTCGCGGCCGAGGTCGCGGGCGCCGGCGGGACGGCGGTGTGCGCCCCGATCGCCCCCTATGGCGCGGTTCGGGAGCAGGTGCGGGCGATGAGCACCGCCCGCGGGGCGGGATTCGTCCTCGTCCACGTGTCGACCCCACGCGAGGTGTGCGAGGGGCGGGATCGCAAGGGCCTTTACGCCAAGGCACGGGCAGGTGTGATTCCCGCCTTCACCGGCGTGTCTGACCCCTATGAGGAACCTGTGGACGCCGAGGTCGTCGTGAACACGGCGGATCTGTCCGCGACCGAGGCCGTGGACCAGGTGGTCGCCCATCTGGTCCAGGCCGGCTGGGTCGAGCAGGCGCCTCGGGACGAGGAGCCGCCTCAGTAGGCACCCTCGCGGCGCAGCACCGCGAACAGGGTCCGCCACAGGATGACGAAGTCCATCGCCAACGACCAGTTCTCGACGTACCGGAGGTCGAGCCGGACCGACTCATCCCATTCCAGGTCGCTGCGGCCGCTGATCTGCCACAGGCCGGTGAGGCCGGGCTTGACCATCAGCCGGCGGTAGACGTCGTCCTCGTAGCGGGCGACCTCCGACGGCAGCGGCGGCCGCGGACCGACCAGCGACATGCTTCCGTTGACCACGTTGAACAGCTGGGGAAGCTCGTCAAGCGACCACTTCCGCAGGAACTTGCCCACCTTGGTGATCCGCGGGTCGTCGCGCATCTTGAACAGCAGGCCCTCGGCCCGCTCGTTGTGGGACTCCAGCTCCGCCTTGCGCGCCTCGGCGTCGACGTACATCGAGCGGAACTTGTACATCCGGAACTCGGCACCGCCGCGGCCGACCCGCGTCTGCTTGAAGATGGCCGGGCCGCGGCTGGTCAGCCGCACCGCCAGGCCCAGCCCGATCAGCAGCGGTGAGAAGAGGAGGATCGCGACGGTGGCGACGAGACGGTCGAAGGCCATCTTCATCAGCCGCCGTGTCCCGCTGAGCTCGGGCTCCTCGATGTGCAGCAGCGGCAGGCCGGCGACCGGCCGGATGGAGATCCGCGGGCCCGTCACGTCGGTCAGCGCGGAGCTGACCAGGACGTCCACATCGCTTCCCTCCAGCGCCCACAGCACCCGTCGCAGCGTCTCGCCGTCCATCTGGGGGCCGATCGCGACCGTGGTCGCGTGCGTCGCCTGAATGGCGGTGTGCAGGTTCTCCGAAGTGCCGACGATGGGGACACCGAGCAGGTCGAAGCCGCTGCGCTCGGGTCGGTCGTGGCTGTGCCGGCCGGGCAGCCGGTCCAGGCAGACCCCGACGACCGACCAGCCCGTGGTGGGGTCACGCTGCGCGAGCCGGACCAGGGTCGCCGCGGACTCACCCGCACCCACGACCAGCACCCGGTGCAGGCAACGCCCCTGGCGCCGCATCCTGTGCAGGATGCCGCGCCCGGCGGAGCGCCCCGCGACCGAGAGCAGTGTCGCGGCCGGGAAGGCGATGAGCACGTAGCTTCGGGCGATCTCCGCCTTGGTGGCGTACGAGGCGACCGCCACCAGCGCCGTGAGCCGGGCCGCGGCGTTCACGACCCGCCGGAACTCCTCGGATCCGCCGCCGAGGAACCTGCTCTCGTAGGCCCGGTTGAGCGACATCGACAGCACCCAGGCCAGCGGCAGCAGGACCGTCATCACGATGTAGGGCGTCGACGAGACGGGCTTGGTGTCGAACTCGACGACGTCACCGAAACGCACGAAGTAGGCGAGGCCCACCGAGACCACACAGGCGACCGCGTCGAAGAGCACCAGCAACCGCACGTAGCGACGTTCCCAGCCGACCTGCGCGCGGTAGTTCTTCGGATCGGACGACGACTGGACCTGCGAGAACGCGAACTGCTGGGCCCCCGGGCCGGTATGGCGCCCCCCGGCGGGACGCCCTGGCTCGCCGAACCCTCGCGGCCCGCCAGGCCCGTCCGGCCCGACCCGCGGGACGGGCCACGCCGGCGGGGCCGGTGCGGCCGCCCAGTCGTGGCGCGCCGAAGGCCCGGCGCGCCCCGGGCCGTCCTCGTCGTAGTAGTAGCCGCGCTCGTCGTAACCAGGCTCGCCGTAACCAGGCTCGCCGTAGCCGCGCTCGTCCTGGTCGTAGTAGCCGCGAGCCTGGGGCACCACGCCCGTCGCGCTGGCCGGCCACGGGCTGCCGGACGGCCTGGGCTCGTCAGACCGCCGCCGCCCACCCCCGAATGATCTCGTTCCCCCGGACACATCCGTCACTGCAGGACCCCCCCTGGCCTTCGGCATGTCAGTTCTGATCGACGGACCGGGCGCGCGGCGACGACCCCCCAGGTACCCCCCCGCCGGGCCAATTGTCGATCAGGACTCACCTGCCGGTGTAGCGGTTCACTCATACACGTCCGGTCCTGTAGTCGGTACGCGCGGGCGCGGCCCCCCCACGCCCCGGCGGCTGCCGGGCGCGTATTCCCCACTGGCCTGTCCACTCGCGGCTTCACCGACTCCGCCCTCCAGCGATCGTGTGACCCGGGCAGCCGCGCGGACGTCGCGACAGGCCTGGCGCGCGCGGTCTGGGCAACCGACGCGAAACCAGCGCCCGGCCTGGGCCGACGACGGCCTGCGCCAGCCCCGACATGCGGCGCTCGATGGTCAGGCGGCCACGTTACCGGCACGCGCACCACAGCGGACCATCGCCCCGCCCAGCCCGAACGCCTTCTTCACGACAGCTGGCCGACAGACCCCACCGGAACACTGGTAACCAACAGTGACGACAGTTGAATTACCAGCCAGTAACGCTGTGTAAAACAGGCGTCCGATCACCCGAAATGCGGTGCAATGCACCTACCCTGCGGCTCCACGCATTGACGAGTAGCAGACAGAAACCCACGGCGATGCTACTGTCAGTCATGGCCGGTCCGGGGCGCACCCGGCCGCCGACCATCGATCACCCGGGCCCCGACGGGCCCGGCGGAGATCGGTGGGCTCTGCCCGCCCAGGTCGACTGCGTCACCTGGCCGTGGGGGCAGCAACGGGGCGGTCGGCGCCTGCCGGACGGGTGGGGGCGCCCGGGCAGGTGCCGACCTCTCCTGTCACACAGGCGGTATCGGCCCGCCTGAGGAGGAATGCGACGAGGCCCTCAGGCCGTTACGGAAGCGCCGCGACGACATCCGCGAGGGGCTTGCGTGCCCCGCTGTAGAACGGCGTCTCGAGCCGGGTATGACGCCGCGTCGCACTGGCACGAAGGTGGCGGATGCAGTCCACGATCCGGTGCAGCTCGTCGGCCTCGAAGGCGAGCAGCCACTCGTAGTCACCGAGACCGAAGGCCGCGACCGTGTTCGCACGAACATCCTCGTACTCGCGGCCCATCATCCCGTGCTCGGCGAGCAGACCGCGCCGCTCGTAGTCGGGAAGCAGATACCACTCGAGCGAACGGTTGAACGGATAGACGCAGATGTAGTCGCGCGGGTCCTCCCGGCGGACATACGCCGGAATGTGGTTCCGGTTGAACTCGGCCGGCCGGTGCAGACCGACCGAGGACCAGACCGGCTCCAGGCAGCGACCCAGGCCGGTCTGCCKGAACCGCTGGTAGGTCTCCTGCAGAAGATCCGGATTCGGCGAGGTCCACCAGATCATCACGTCGGCGTCGGCCCGGTAGCCGGAGATCTCGTAGATACCGCGGGTGTACACGTCCTTGGCCAGCGCACCCTCGAGGAGCGCGGCGACCTCCGTGACGATCTCCGCACGGTCCGCGGGCAGCGGACGCCGGGCAGCGAAGACCGACCAACCGGTGTAGAGCAGTTCGTCGTTGAGCTCCCGCGCCGAGGAGGTACCACTGTGCTGCGGTGAGGTACCGCCGCGCTGGACGTCGTCGCCTGTTGACATGACACCATTGTCCACCCCGGCCGCCCGGTGGCGAGTGGTCACCGCCCACCACCGCGCGGGTGCTCCCGCCCCCGCCCGGCGCCCGGGCTCCCGGCCGGCCCTCGGACTCCCGGCCGGCGCTCAGGCACCTGGCCGGCGCTCAGGCTCCCGCCGGCTCCGATTCCGTCGCCGCCGCGCCTCCGGCGGGCAGCCCGACGGCCACCGCCGCCGCGGCGGCCTCCCCGGACCGGATGCACGCGGGGATGCCGACCCCGTCGTAGCCCGCGCCGGCCAGCGCGAGACCTGCGGGCAACGCCCGGCGAACGGCCGCGATCCGGCCCAGGTGGCCCGGCAGGTACTGCGGCAACGCACCTCCCCAACGGCTGACCCGGCCGGCGACGGGACGTGCGATCATCCCGGTCACCTGGGCGACCTCCGCCGCGACCACCCCGATCAGCTCGGTGTCGCCGCGCCGTAGCTCGCCCTCGGCGCCGGCACGGCCGACACTGGCCCGCACGACCGTGAGATCACTGCCAGCGGCCACGTGCGGCCACTTCGCGGACATGTAGGTCACGGCCTTGATCGACAACCCGGCTCGGGACGGCACCAGCAGCCCGCTGCCCGCGGGCGGCGTCACCCCCCGGTAGAGCAGGGTGACCAGGCCCACCGATGCGTACGGCACGCCGGCCAGCGGCGCCGCCGCGTGCGGCGCGATCGGGGAGAGCAGGTCCCGCGCCGCGCCGGCCGGCACCGCGATGATCACCGCATCGGCGGCGAACGGAGGTGGGGCCTCCCCACCGCCGATCGGTTCGCAGCGCACCTGCCAGCCATCCGAGGTCTGCCGCAGCTCGCGGGCCATCAGGCCGGTGCGCACGATCGCGCCGCTGGTGTCGGACACCCGCTGCGCGAACGCGCCGAGCCCGCCGCGCAGCGAGGCGAACACCGGCGTGTGCGCCGGTGCCGGGCCGGTCCGTGCCCGCACCCGGTGCGCGCCGAGCAGCAGCGACCGGTCCTCCGTCGCGATCGGGGTGAGCTGGGGCACGGTCGCCTGCAGCGAGAGCGCGTCGGCCCGGCCGGCGTACACCCCGCCCAGCAGCGGATCGACCAGCCGGTCGACGATCTCCCGCCCCACCCTGGCACCGACGTACCCGCCCACGGTCGGATCGTCGGGCAGCGTCGTCCGCGGCAGCACCAGATCGGCGGCGGCCCGCAGCAGCCCCCACGGCGAGAGCACCCGCGACCGCACCAGGCCGAGGGCGTCCGTGGGGACGCCCAGCAGTGTGTTGGGCGGAATCGGTCGACGCCGGCCACCCACCCACAGCGCGGCGGCGGTCGTGGCCGGATGGACGATCGCGTGCCCGAGACCGACGTGCCGCGCCAGCCGCAGCCCCTCCGGCACGCGCATCAGGAAGGACTCCGCGCCCTCCTCCACGGCGAGCCCCTCGATCGGGGTCGTGCGCAGCTTGCCGCCGACCCGGTCACCAGCCTCGATCACGGTGACCTCGGCCTTGCCCGCCAGAGCGTTCGCGGCCGCCAGGCCCGCGATGCCCCCACCAATGATCACGACCCGCACGTGTCTCCAGCCCCTTCAGCCGTCACCGGTCCGGCCGCCTCCGACGTGTGCCCGTCGAGCGCGAAGGCGGCGGCCTCGCGCTGACGGACCCGTCGGGTGCCGCGGTCGACCTTCAGTCTTGTCGGTGGATCCGGTTCCGCGGTGCCGCGGGTCTCCTCAGCACACCGCTCGCCCGCGCGGGCGGCCCGCTCCACGGGTGTCCGTCCCGGTACCCGCCACGGCCGCGCCGCCGCGCGCGTCGGCTGGCCCCTCCGGGCGATCCCCCGGAGGGGCCATCAGAACCGGTGGACGAGGTCCACGATCAGAACTGGTGGACGAGGTCCACGATGTGCGCGAGCACGCCCGGGTCGCTCTCCGGCAGCACGCCGTGGCCGAGGTTGAAGATGTGGCCGGGCGCCGCGGAGCCGCGGCGGCAGACGTCGCGCACCTTCTCGGCCAGCAGGTCGGCCGGCGCGAAGACCGCGGCGGGGTCGAGGTTGCCCTGCACGGACCGGCCGGGGCCGATGCGCTTGACGGCCTCGTCCAGCGGGACCCGCCAGTCGACCCCGACGACGTCCGCGCCGGCCTCGCCCATCGCGCCGAGCAGCTGCCCGGTGTTCACGCCGAAGTGGATGCGCGGGATGCCGTCGTCGGCGAAGGCCGCCAGCACCCGGGAGCTGTGCGGGGCCACGTAGCACCGGTAGTCGTCCTCGCTGAGCGCGCCGGCCCACGAGTCGAACAGCTGAACGGCGTCCGCGCCCGCGTCGACCTGCACTCGCAGGAACGCCGCGGTGATGTCGGCCAGCCGGCCGAGCAGGTCGTGCCACAGTTCGGGCTCGGAGTACATCAGGGCCTTGGTCCTGATGTGGCTGCGGCTCGGCCCTCCCTCGATGAGGTAGCTGGCCAGGGTGAACGGGGCGCCCGCGAAACCGATCAGCGGTGTCGTGCCGAGCTCGCGGATCAGCGAGCCCACGGCCGTCTGCACGTAGGGCACGTCGTCCGGCTCGAGCGGGCGCAGGATGTCCAGGTCGGCCCGGGACCGGATCGGGTGGGCCACCACGGGGCCCACTCCGGCGACGATGTCGACGTCCACCCCGACCGCGGCGAGCGGCAGCACGATGTCGGAGAAGAAGATGGCCGCGTCGGGGCGGAACCGACGGATCGGCTGCAGCGTGATCTCGGTGACCAGGTCCGGGTTCCGGCAGGAGTCGAGCATCGCCGTGTTGGCGCGCAGCGCGCGGTATTCGGGCAGCACCCGACCGGCCTGCCGCATGAACCAGACAGGTACCCGGTCCGGGCGGTCCCCTGCCGCGGCGCGCAGAAACGGCGATGTCGCGACGATGTCACGACGTCGGGGCGGAGCCCCCTCACGGGGCGGCGCGACGGCGGTGTTTCCGAGGGACATAGCCCGATCGTTGCACGACGGGCGAGCAGATGCCGGGTTGGGCACACGACTGTGTGCGATATCTTCTACTGACAGTAGAAGCCAATCGGGTGAACGGTAGCCGGGCGGCCAGGGCACCACTGGGCGCCGAGCCCGTCACCGACCCCGCAGAGACCACAGCGGGCCGCGGTCCGACCGCGGCGACCGTCGAGGAGATTCCCGATGACCGACCCTTCCGCTCGGGACGGTTTCTGGCCGGTGGGCGCCACGCGCGTCGTCTCGCTGGCGGAGGCCGTCTCCTTCGTGCTGCTGCTGGTGGCGAGCGCGATCAAGTACGGCGCCGACGAGCCGATCGGGGTCCGGATCCTCGGGCCGACGCACGGCACCCTGTTCATCGCGTACTGCCTGTTGGTGCTGTACGTGTCGGTGCTGCGGCAGTGGAAGATCGGGCGCACCCTGCTCGCCCTCGGTGCGTCCGTGGTGCCCTTCGCGCCCTTCTTCGTGGAACGCCACTGGCTGCGGCCGCTCGACGCCTCCACCGCGAGCGGACCGGGTGCGTCCGGCGCAACCGCCTGAATCACCCGCACTCTCGCGGATGGGGCTTCGGCCCCGCACCGCGCACAGCCGCCCGCACGCGACACGCCGGTGGGAATGCGCGGAGAACCGCACCACCCGTGGCACCGTCAGTCCAGTCGGAATGTGCGACAACGGTCCGCGATGCCCACCCGGTCCGCGATGTCCCACGTCGCCCACTTCCGGCCGGCCAACGGCGTGCCCGGGGAGTGACGCGAGTGGACCAGGTCCTGGTGAGCCCGGACGATCACATCCGCGACCGCGCGGACTGCGGGCGTGACCGGCGCTTCGAGAGCAGCACCGGCAGGAGCCCGGCGTGAGCCTGCACAGCACGGAGCCGGGCACCGCCGAGCCCACGGACTCGTYCCGCCCGCCGCTGCGTCCCGCCCGAACCGGCCAGACCCGCACGGACGGTTCCAAGCGGCACTCTCCGACGTCCGACCAGCGTGATCACGGTGCAGCACCTAACGTTGCGGCCATGGGGGGAACACGGCTGCAGCTCACCGCGCCTGCCCTCTTCGTCGCAGCCACCGACGCGCTGCGGAGCTCGCTGGACGAGCTCCGGCCCGACGTCACCATTCGGGAGATCCCCGCGCCGACTCGCATCGCGCCGTTCGCCTTCGCGCTCGCCGGTGGTCTCACCAACGATGACGAGGCGGCGTCCGGGCGGTTCGTGCTGTTGTTCGACCCTGATGGCCAGGACGCCTGGGAAGGGCTGGCCCGAGTCGTCTGCTACGCGAGGGCCTCGGTCGACCCGGAGGTGGCCGACGATCCACTGCTGCCCGGTGTCGCCTGGTCCTGGCTGCGGGAGTCGCTCCAGTCGCACGGTGCCGAGACCCACGCCCTCGGCGGGACGGTGACAACCACGTCGTCGCGTCGTTTCGGGGTGCTGGCCACCGATGGCGACAACTTCGACGTGGAGCTGCGCTGCTCGTGGTCACCCACCTGGGCCGGCACGGACGCGACCGAGCCCGGTCAGGCCGGCCCGGCCGGGGGGGCCGAACCGGCGGGCGGGCTCAACCATTCGGACGTCGCGGCGCATCTGCACTCGTTCGCCGATCTGCTGGCCGCGATGGCAGGCCTTCCACCACGTCTCTCCGGGGTCGTTCCGCTACCTGCGCGCCGGGCCTGAGCCGCCGGGCACCTCCGTGCGGAGACACAGCGCACCCGCTATGTCAACAGAACGCGTCCGGGATGACTACCTCGACGCCAAAGACGAACACTAAGCGTATAATTAGTCGGAATGCTCGGCCGACTGGGCTGCCAGCCCGCTCATTCACACGTACCATCGCCGATCGTGACGTCGACGGTTCCTGACTCAACGCACCTGGTCAGCGAGGGTGCGGCAGCCGATGCTGCCGCCGAGCCGTCAGCGCCCGTCCCGATCCCCCTGCTGGAGCCGGCCGACGGCGTCCCGCCCGTCCTCGACGATCCGCAGGATCTCGCGCGCGCGACGGAGCGCCTGGCCGCCGGCACCGGCCCGATCGCCTTCGACGCCGAGCGTGCCTCGGGCTACCGCTACAGCCAGCGCGCCTATCTCGTGCAGATCCGCCGCCAGGGCGCCGGCACCATCCTCATCGACCCGGTGGCACTGCCCGACCTCACCAGCCTGCAGGAGGTGGTGGGCCCGACCGAGTGGGTGCTGCACGCGGCCAGCCAGGACCTGCCCTGCCTCGCCGAGCTGGGCCTGCACCCGACCAGCCTGTTCGACACCGAGCTCGCCGGGCGGCTGCTGGGCTACGAGCGGGTCGGGCTCGGCGCCATGGTCGAGCGGGTGCTCGGCTTCGCGCTGGAGAAGGGGCACTCCGCGGCGGACTGGTCCACCCGGCCGCTGCCCGAGCCGTGGCTGCGCTATGCCGCGCTGGACGTGGAGCTGCTCGTGGAGCTCCGCGACCGGCTGGAGGCGGAGCTCGTCGARCGCGACAAGATCGCCTTTGCCCGGCAGGAGTTCGCGGCGATCGCCGCCGCTCCCCCGCGGGAACCGCGCGCCGAGCCGTGGCGTCGCACCAGCGGGATCCACCGCGCACGCACCCGGCGCCAGCTCGCGGCGGTCCGCGCGATGTGGCAGGCCCGCGACAAGGTCGCCCGGACCCGTGACCTCGCGCCAGGGCGGGTGCTGCCCGACGGCGCGATCATGGACGCCGTCCTCAAGGCGCCCGCGGACGTCGCCGCGCTGACCCGGCTGCCGGTCTTCTCCGGGCCGAAGATCCGTCGCTCGGCGCAGACCTGGATGGACGCGCTGCGGTCAGCGGCGGAGCTACCGGAAAGCCAGCTCCCAAGCACGGCCGGGCCGGGCGGAGACGGGCTTCCGCCCCAGAACCGCTGGGCCGAACGTGATCCGGTGGCTGCCGCCCGGCTGGCCCGGGTGCGGGCCGCTCTGAACACCATCGCCACCGCGCAGGGCATGCCGGTGGAGAACCTGCTGGAGCCGGCACTCGCCCGCCGCGTCACCTGGACGCCGCCGGCGTCGCGCGACACCGCGTCGGTGACGGCCGCGCTGGTCGCGGGCGGAGCACGTTCCTGGCAGGTGGAGCTCACGGCGACCGCCGTGGCGACCGCGCTGGTCGACCCTCCGGCGACGGGCACCGCTCCGTCGACGTCGCCGACACCGCTGCCGTCGACACCGTCGACACCGCTGCCGACGCTGACGTCGACGCCGACGGCCGGGCCGGCCGCGAACGACACGACAGCGGACAGCACGGCCCCGGGCGCCTCTGCTGCCCCGGGCGGCGCGGCGGAAGGCCTGGTAGGAGGACGTCCCGAGCCCGACGCCGGCGGCGCTCCTCGCCGGGCCGCCCCGCGGCGGGCGACGCGCCCTCGCCGCTCACCGACCCAGCCCGCGGCGAGCGACGAGCCCTCCGCTTCCTGACCGCCACCGCCCGGCCGAAGCGTGAAGGATTTCGGTCGTTCTCGGGACCGAAATCCTTCACGCTTGCTCGGTAGCAGCGGCAGCAGCGACGTCGCCGGCGACCGCCCGAAGCGGCGGCGCGAAGCGTTGAGGCTTTTCGTCGTTCCCGCGACCAGAATCCTCAGATCTTGCTCAGCAGCAACGACAGCCAGAGGTCCGGGATCTCGCGGCGGACTCCCCAACGACCAGAATCCGCACCTCACATCACGCATCGTGACCAGATGCGAGAAAAGAACCACTGAGACGTACCGCCAGGGCCCGGCGGCGGTTCAGCGTTCGCCGAGGGCGCCGGATTTTACCTCGCAAATACGACCACCGATCCGTCCGCGATCGTGACACCTCTTACCTACCCACGGGTAACTCCTGTCGTAGGCTGGTGCCCGTCGCGGCCGGCACACACCTTCAGGCATCCGGCCCGACACCGGTGGCGGCGGGTCGGACACGCGCCGTCGACGGACAAGGGCGTCGAGGAGGCCGGTGTGTTCGTAAGCGCGCGGGGTTCGGTGCGTGATGTGGTGTTCGTCGACGGCGTGCGGACGCCGTTCGGCAAGGCGAAGGGCGTCTACAGCGAGACCCGGGCGGACGACCTGGTGGTCAAGGTCATCCGGGAGCTCATCCGCCGCAATCCCGGCCTGCCGCCGGAGCGGGTCGACGAGGTGGCGATCGCGGCCACCACCCAGATCGGCGACCAGGGCCTGACGATCGGGCGGACCGCCGGCATTCTCGCCGGTCTGCCGAAGTCCGTCCCGGGCTATGCGATCGACCGGATGTGCGCGGGCGCGGTGACAGCGGTGACCACGACCGCGTCCGCCATCGCGGTCGGCGCCTACGACGTCGCGATCGCCGGCGGCGTCGAGCACATGGGGCGCCATCCCATGGGTGAGGGGGTCGACCCCAACCCCCGGTTCGTCTCCGAGAAGCTCGTCGACCCGTCCGCGCTGGTCATGGGGATGACGGCGGAGAACGTGCACGACCGCTACCCGGGCATCACCCGGGCGCGGGCCGACGCCTACGCCGTCGCCTCGCAGGAGAAGGTGGCCAAGGCCTACGCCAACAACCAGATCCAGCCCGACCTCGTCCCGGTCGCCGCGCGGCACGTCGAGAACGGGTGGGAGCTGGTCACCGCGGACGAGCCGCCGCGACCCGGCACCACGCTGCAGGGCCTCGCCGGGCTCAAGACGCCCTTCCGGCCGCACGGCCGGGTCACCGCGGGCAACGCCGCCGGCATCAACGACGGCGCGACCGGATGCCTGCTGGCAGCCGCCGACGTCGCCGCCGAACTGGGCCTGAGCCGCAAGATGACCATGGTCGGCTTCGGCTTCGCGGGTGTCTCCCCCGAGGTGATGGGCATCGGCCCGATCCCGTCCACGGAGAAGGCGCTCGCCCGCACCGGCCTGACCATCGACGACATCGGACTGTTCGAGCTGAACGAGGCGTTCGCCGTGCAGGTGCTCGCGTTCCTCGACCACTTCGGCATCGACGACGACGACCCGCGCGTCAACCCCTACGGCGGCGCGATCGCGCTGGGGCATCCGCTCGCCTCCAGCGGCGTGCGCCTGATGACCCAGCTCGCCCGGCAGTTCGAGGAGCACCCCGAGGTCCGCTACGGCCTGACCGCGATGTGCGTGGGCATCGGCATGGGCGCGACGACGATCTGGGAGAACCCGCACCACCAGGCCGTCTGACCGGTGGCCCACATGTCGCACCTCGAAGCCCGTACCTCGAACCCCGACCCCCGCACCCCGCACCCCGAAATCTTCGCCCGAATGGGAGACGGAGCATGAGCAGCGCCGCGGTGACTCTTGAGCATCCGGACGAGGTCGTCACACAGGCCCATGTCCGGTACGCGCGGCTTCCCGGCGTGGACGGACCCGTCGCGCTCATCACCCTCGACAACGGGCTGGACCACACCCGCCCGAGCACCTTCGGCCCGGCAGGACTGCGTTCCCTGATCGCCGCGGTCGACGAGATCGAGGCGCACGACCCGCCGGTCGCCGCGGTGGCGGTGACCGGCAAGCCGTTCATCTTCTGCGTCGGGGCCGACCTGTCGTACCGGTCGTCGCTGACCGACCCGGCGGAGGTACGACCCAAGCTCACCGCGCTCGGCGAGCTCGGGCACACCGCCCTGCGGCGGGTCGGCGAAGGACGTCTCGGCGACCGGAAGGTGCCGACCTTCGCCCTCGTCAACGGCGCCGCGCTCGGCGGCGGCCTCGAGCTGGCCCTGCACTGTGACTACCGGGCACTGTCCACCGACATCGCCGCGCTCGCGCTGCCCGAGGTGTTCCTCGGCCTGGTGCCGGCCTGGGGCGGTACCCAGCTCCTGCCGAACCTCATCGGCGCGGACAACGCCGTCACCGTGATGATCGACAACGCGCTGAGCCAGAACCGGACGCTGCGCGCCGCGCAGGCCTTCAAGCTCGGCATCGGCGACATCCTGCTCGAGCCGGCCGACTTCCTGGAGGAGGCGCTGCGCTGGGTGGGCCGCGTGCTGCGCGGCGAGGTCGACCCCACCGCGGGCCGCCCGACCGTCGAGCGCGGCCCGGCCTGGGCGGCGGCGCTCGAACGTGGCCGCACCCTGGCGGACGCCCGGCTGCACGGAGCGGCGCCGGCCGCCTACCGGGCGCTGGAGCTGCTGGCGCTGGCCGAGACCGCGGACCGTGACACCGGGTACGCGGCGGAGGACGCGGCGCTGGCCGACCTCGGTGCCGGCGAGGAGCTGGTCGCCGGCCTCTACGCGTTCGACCTGGTGAACAAGCGGGCCAAGCGGCCCGTGGGCGGGCCGGACCGCTCGTTGGCGCGACCGGTGACCAAGGTCGGTGTGGTGGGTGCCGGCCTGATGGCCAGCCAGCTCGCCGCGCTGTTCGCCCAGCGCCTCGAGGTACCGGTGGTGCTCACCGACCTCGACCAGGCCCGCCTGGACGCCGGTGTCGCCCGGGTCCACCAGGAGTTCGACAACCTGCTGCAGCGCAAGCGGATCTCCGCGGACCGGGCCAACCGGCTCAAGGCCAACGTCACCGGCTCGCTCACCAAGGACGCCTTCGCGGACGCCGACCTCATCATCGAGGCCGTCTTCGAGGACATGGCGATCAAGAAGTCGGTGCTCGCCGAGCTGGAGACCTACGTCAAGCCGGAGACGTTGCTGCTCACCAACACCTCCGCGCTGTCGGTGACCGAGATGGCGGCCGAGCTGACTCATCCCGAGCGGGTCGCCGGGCTGCACTTCTTCAACCCGGTGGCGGTGCTGCCGCTGGTCGAGGTCGTCCGCACGCCGCGCAGCGACGACGCCACGATCGCGACCACCCTCGACGTCGCCAAGAAGCTGAAGAAGAACGCCGTGCTGGTGGCGGACGCGCCCGCCTTCGTGGTGAACCGGCTGCTCACCCGTTTCATGGGCGAGGTGCTCGCCGCCACGGAGTCCGGCACCGCGATCGACACCGCCGACACCGCGCTGGACCCGCTCGGCCTGCCGATGTCGCCGCTCGTTCTGCTGTCGCTGGTCGGGCCGCCGGTCGCGCTGCACGTGGCCGAGACGCTGCACACCGCGATGCCGGACCGGTTCCGCTCACCGGCGGGCCTGGCCCGGCTGGTCGACGCGGGGCTCGGCGGCTTCTACACGACGGACCCGCAGGGCCGGCAGATCGTCGACCCGAAGGCCGCCGCGCTCGTCCGCGAAGGCACCGGATCCGACGGCTCAGGCACAGGCGCGGCGCTGACCCCGGAGCAGGTCCGGGACGCGGCACTGTCCGCGCTCGCGCAGGAGATCCGGCTGCTGCTGGACGAGAAGGTCGTCGCCGAGCCCGCGGACGTCGACCTGTGCATGATCCTCGGCGCCGGCTGGCCGTTCCACCTCGGCGGCATCACGCCCTACCTGGACCGCACCGGCATCAGCGAGCGGGTGACCGGCCGGCGGTTCAGCCCGCCCGGAACCGCCACCATCTCCTGACCCGTCCCGTCTCGGACCCGTCTCCGACCACCGAGGAACCGCCTGCGCGACGGCCGGCGCGGGCGGCCCTCCTCGGTGGCCTCTGGTGGCCCTCAGCGGCCGCCAGGTGCCGTCCCGGAGACGGCCGCGGCTCCCGGGCTCCCCGGTCCGGTTCCGCCCGTCTGCCGCGCGCTGAGGCGGGCGGAGCCGGGCTCGACCGCCTCGGCGAGATCCGTGCTGACGCCGGCGCCCGCGTGGGCGTCGGCGTGGGCGGCGGCGTCGGCGTAACGGCCCGCTGTCGACGTGCCGCGGGGCCGCAGCGCGACCCCGACGAGCGCCCAGACGACATCCGCGATCGTGGCCAGCAGCCGGGCGACGACCGCGATGAGGGTGGCCGGGCCGCTGGCCAGCGCCGGGGCCAGTGCCAGCACCAGGACCGCCTCGCGCACCCCAGCCCCCGCCGGCAGCACCAACACCAGGAAACCGGCCGTCCAGGCCAGTGCGTACGCGCCGACGCACAGCGCCACCAGCCGGGCCCCGCCGACGGCCGGGTCGAGGTCACGCACCAGCAGCCAGGTCCCGACGCCGTACCAGACGAAACCCGCGATCAGCCAGCCGGCCCCGGCCAGGATCGGCCGCGCGGTGAGCGGCTCGTCCAGCGGCGGACGCCGCAGCAGGCGGAACGCGAGGTCGAGCAGCCTCGAAAGCACGGGCGGGTGCAGAACCACCGCGAACAGCGGCACCACCGCCAGCGCCCACCAGTAGTCCGCGAGCGCCGAGCGGGAGACGAACGGGAGGGTCGCCGCCGCGGTCACTCCCCCGCACGGCACCGCCAGGGCCAGCACCACCAGGCTCGCCGACGCCGACTTCGGCCGGGAGACCCCGTAGTCGCGGGACAGCTCCATCTGCGCGAGCACCGGCCACACACTGCCCGGGATGTACTTACCGATCTGGCCGACGCAGAAGATGCGAACGGCCGCGCGCAGCGGCAACGACGCGCCGAGCCCGCCGAGCACCGACCGCCAGGACAGCACCGTCGCGCCGACCGCGAGCACCGTCGCGGCGGCGGACCCGGCCAGGCCGGCCGCCGTCAGCTCACCGACCGAGTCGCGGACGTCGTTCCACTGCCCCACCAGCGCGACGACCAGCAGCACCGCCGCGAGCAGCAGAGCGCCCCGCACCGCCCACCAACGCGCGCCCCGGCGGCGAGGCTGCGCGGCCTGCTTCTTCCCTCGCGGGCCCGCCCCGTCGACATGACTCACCTGGTCAGACTATGGGGTCGGCGCACCGCCGTCGTGGCCGCCCACCACGGTGCCAGCAGACGTCAGCCGGGTCAGAAGGGCCAGCCGTGCCGCACACCGGGCGCCGGCAGACAAGCAGCCAGAAAACGCGGCAACCGGGCCACGTGACGAGGACGTGGCCCGGTTGCCGCGGTGCGCTGTGCCTGCCGCAGTGCGCTGCGCTATGCCTGCCGGATGGCGATCAGGCCTGGCCGGCGGCGGGCGTCTGGTTGGGCTCGTCCGCGCCGGACGCACCGACCTCGGCGTCCACCAGCGCGTTCTGGCGCCGGGCGACGGCCTCGATCACCTTGCGGGCGAGGTCCTGCGGGGCCAGGCCGACCTCGGCGAGGACCTCGTCACGCTTGCCGTGGTCAAGGAAGCGCTGGGCCACACCGAACTCCCGCACCGGGACGTCGACGTCGGCGTCACGCAGCAGCTGCGCGACGGACGCGCCGACGCCGCCGACGCGGCCGTTGTCCTCGACGGTGACGACGAGGTCGTGCTCACGGGCCAGGTCGACCAGCGCCGGGTCCAGCGGCTTGACCCACCGCGGGTCGACGACGGTGATGCCGATGCCCTGGCTCGCGACCCGGGCGGCGACGTCGAGGCAGGTCGTGGCCATCGCCCCGACGGAGACCAGCAGCACCTCGCGGTGGCGCGCCACCGCCGGCGCCCGGTACAGGACGTCCACCCCGCCGACCTGGTCGATCGCCGGGGTCTCCGGAGCGATCTTGCCCTTGGGGTAGCGGACGACCGTCGGCCCGTCGACGTTGGAGATCGCCTCGTCGAGCTCGGCGCGCAGGGTCGCCTCATCACGCGGCGCGGCGATCGCCAGGCCGGGCACGACCTGCAGGAAGGACATGTCCCACATGCCGTTGTGCGACGCGCCGTCCTCACCGGTGATGCCGGCCCGGTCGAGCACGAAGGTCACCGGCTGGCGGTGCATCGCCACGTCCATCAGGACCTGGTCGAAGGCCCGGTTCAGGAAGGTCGCGTAGATGCAGACGACCGGCTTGAGGCCGCCCATCGCCAGGCCCGCCGCGGAGGTGACCGCGTGCTGCTCGGCGATGCCGACGTCGAAGACCCGGTCCGGGAACGCCTTCGCGAACGCCTTCAGGCCGACCGGCTGGAGCATGGCGGCCGTCATCGTGACGACGTCCGGGCGCTCCGCACCGATGCGGACGATCTCGTCGGAGAAGACCGACGTCCAGGTGGTGCCCTTGGCCGCCCCGACCGGCTTGCCGGTGGCCGGGTCGATGACGCCGACGGCGTGGAAGTTGTCGGCCTCGTCCTGCTCGGCCGCCGGGTAGCCGAAGCCCTTGCGGGTGATCGCGTGGACGATCACGGGGCCGCCGAAGTCCTTGGCCCGGCGCAGCGCCGACTCCATCGCGACCACGTCGTGGCCGTCGATCGGGCCGACGTACTTGAGGCCGAGGTCCTCGAACATGCCCTGCGGGGTCACGACGTCCTTGATGCCCCGCTTGATGCCGTGCAGGGCGTCGAACAGCGGCGCCCCGACCAGCGGGGTGCGCCCCAGGACCTGCTTGACGACGTCGAGGACCTGCTCGTACTCGGGCGCCAGGCGCAGCGAGGCCAGGTGGTCGGCCAGCCCGCCGATGGTCGGCGAGTAGGACCGGCCGTTGTCGTTGACGACGATGACGACCTGCCGGTCGGAGGCGGCGATGTTGTTCAGCGCCTCCCAGCACATGCCGCCGGTCAGCGCGCCGTCACCGACGACCGCGACGACGGCCCGGTTCTCCCCGCGCAGCGCGTAGGCGCGCGACAACCCGTCCGCGTAGGACAGGGCGGTCGAGGCGTGCGAGTTCTCGATGATGTCGTGCTCGGACTCGGCCTGGCACGGGTAGCCCGACAGCCCGCCGCGCTGGCGAAGGCGGTCAAAAGCATCCCGACGACCGGTGAGAATCTTGTGGACATATGACTGATGTCCGGTGTCCCACAGGACTCGGTCAAAAGGTGAGTCAAAAACCCTGTGAATTGCGAGAGTCAGTTCGACAGCGCCCAGATTCGGCCCGAGGTGGCCGCCAGTACGGGCAACCGCATGGATGAGGAAATCACGGATCTCGGCCGCGAGCGCCACCAGTTCCTCGTGGTCGAGGCGCTTGACGTCCTGCGGGCTGTCGATCGTCGACAGAAGCGACACGGCGTGCTCTCCCTCCCCCGAAAGGGGATCGGTCCGGGTCCGGCAAAGTCTACGCAGCAGGCCGTGGGCTCCGCAGACGGGCTCCCGACATGTGAGCTGCCCGAAGAGCGTCAGGTATTCTGCCCGGTCGCGGTAGAATCCGCCTCCCGCTGTCGGGAATGTGCGACGGGTAACCGCGGAAGAGACGGCATGAACCAGGCGTGACGCGTTGGCGGCGGTGACAGACCGATCGCCTCGGCCCAGCACGGCGGCGGCGGAACGAGCCGCCCGGCGGGGTTCTTTCTCGGGCTCATGGGTTCGTCGGTCAGTCTTCCATACCCGCGTCATCTTTTCGTGACATTCTCGTGACATCCCGACGGCCGTTACGAGTACCCCTGATCGTGACTTCCGCGACTACCCAGTGTCAGCAACCGCCGCCGGAGCCGGTCGCTCCGGCCGGTCCGCGCGGCCCCGATGCGGGCCGAGTGGACCGGCCGACCGGCTCCTGCCGCCGCCGGCCCGGCGTCGCGGCCTCCGACGGAGTCCGCCCGAGACGCCCGAGACGCCCGAGAGGCACGGTCGAAGAGCACGGGCGGGACGGTTGAAGACCACGGGTCGGGCCACCGAAGGCCATGAGCGGTACCGCCGAAGCCGACAGGGGGCACCATCGGTGCCACCGGGGACACCGTCGGGAAGACCGCCGCGGCAGGCAATCAGGACTACCGGCCGGGGGACTGAGGACCTCGGAGCCGACAGTCGCGCGGGCCGCCTGCCATCGGGCGTCGCCGGAAAGGCGCGATCCGGAAATTCCGTCACAAACGGCTGTGACCGGTTCCGGTTACGCCGGTTCCAACGTCGCCACGCACTCCACATGTGAGGTCATGGGAAAAAGGTCGAAAGCCCTCAGCGCGGTAAGCCGGTAGCCTTCCTCCGCGGCAGCCGCGACATCTCGCGCGAGTGCCGCGGGGTCGCATGCCACGTACACGACCCGGCGCGGCCGATGGCCGAGGAGCTCCGCCATGACCTCACGGCCGGCGCCGGTGCGCGGCGGGTCGAGCACGGCGACGTCGACGCCGCCGCCCTGCCGGTCGGACCCGCCGACCAGACCGCGCACGGTCGCGGGCGTCACCCGCAGCGAACGCAGCGACACCCAGGGCAGATCCGCGAGGCTCCGGGCCGCGGAACGCACCGCGGCCTCGTCGGACTCCATCGCGATGACCCGACCGGTCGGCCCGACCGCCTCCGCGAGGAACGCCGCGAACAGCCCGGCACCGCTGTAGAGGTCGAGGGCCGTCTCACCGGGCGCCGCCGCGGCCGCCGTCCGCACGGCGTCGACCAGCGTCGCGGCCGCCGCCGGATGGACCTGCCAGAAAACACCCGGTTCAAGACGGAACGAACGCCCCTCGACCGTCTCGACCACCTCGACGGCTCCCGCCACGTCGACAGGTCCCGCCACGTCGACAGGTCCCGCCAGGCCGGCGGATTCCGCCGCCGCGCCCGCCTCGGGCGCCGCCGGCTCCGGGCCTCCCTCGGGACGCAGCCGGACCAGCTGCCAGCTGCCGGAACTGGTGGAGAAGGCCACCGCGTCGGACGTCGTCCCAGACTCGGTCAGCTTCGCCGCGACGAGGTCGACGGCCTGCCCGGTCCGTTCCGGCGCGGCCGGGCCCTGGAGGAACACGGGGTCGGCGATCACCTGGGCGAGCGACGGGTGCGCGATCCGGCAGTCCGGAGTCGCGACCACCTGGTGGGAACGGTGCGCGCGCAGCCCCACCCCGCCGTCGGGGGTGCGCGCGAAACGCATCCTGGTCCGCCAGCCGAGACCGTCATCCGCCTTCGCCGGCAGTGGCTCGACCCGCACGGCGCGTTCCAGGCCCGCGATGCGGCGCAGCGAGTCCTCGACCACCGTGGCCTTGAGACGGCGCTGCGCGTCCAGTGTCGCGTGCTGCCAGTCGCAGCCCCCGCACTGGCCGGGGCGGGCGTGCGGGCACGGCGGCTCGACCCGGTCCGGGGAGGCGACCAGGATCTCCGTCGCGTCCGCCCGCCAGTAGCGGTCGTGGGAGACGTCGGTGATCCGCGCCAGGACCCGCTCACCCGGCAGCGCGTGYCGGACGAACACGACCCGCCCGTCAGTCCGCGCGACGCACAGGCCGTGGTGCGCCACCGGTCCGATCTCCAGCTCGACCAGCTCGTCCGGGGGCGTCGGAGGCTGTGGGGGTGTCTGGGCCCGCGGGCGTGTCTGGCGGCGCGGCGGCGCCTGGTCTCGCGGCGCCTTCTGGTCTCGCGGTGCTGCCTGGTCTCGCGGTGCTGCCTGGTCTCGCGGCGGCGCCTGCCCCCGCGACGGCGTCTGGTCTCGCGGGGCCGTCCGGTCGGCCCGCGCCGGCGCGGCGCCCTGGTCCGTCCGACGGCGGTTCGGGCCGCCACGGCGCGGCGGACGCCCGGTCACGTCCCGCTCCCGTTACCTGGCCGTACCTGGTCCGAAGGCAGCACCCGACCGCGCCGGACCGCGCCGGCCCCAGCGTGGTCACGCCTCGTCTGAGCATGTGAGCTGGACTCAAGCTGCCAGGGAACGCTGGTCATCATGACGCCGGGCTGGAACAACAGCCGGGCCTTGAGGCGCAGCGCACTCTGGTTGTGCAGCAGGTGCTCCCACCAGCGCCCGACGACGTACTCCGGGACGAACACGGCGACGACGTCCCGTGGGCTCTCCCGGCGGATGCGTGCGACGTACTCCAGGACCGGCCTGGTGACCTCACGGTACGGCGACGCGAGAACGACGAGGTCGATCTTGATGTCGCGTTCCTCCCAGGCCTGCCGCAGCCGTTCCGTCTCGGCCGGGTCCACGGCGACGGTCGTCGCGACCAGCGTGTGGGGGCGCGTGGCCTTCGCGTAGGCCAGCGCCCGCAGGGTCGGCGCGTGCATCTTGCTCACCAGCACGACACCGTGCACACGGGACGGCAGCGTCGGCGGGCCCGGCTCGGGGGTCAGCTCGCTGGCGACCCGCTCGTAGTGCCGCTGGATGCCCTGCATGCAGAGATAGATCACCGGGATGGCGATGCAGACGATCCAGGCACCGCGGGTGAACTTCGTGAGAAGCACCAGGATGAGCACGGCGCCGGTCATGCAGGCGCCCAGGAAGCTCACGACCTGGTAGCGCCGGACCCGGCCACGCATGCGGGGCTCCAGCGGCACCCGCCCGGTGAGCTGGTCGTCCAGCTTCTCCCCRCTGTCACCGGAGCCGGCCGAAGCACCGGCCGCGGCACCAGCCCCGGTCGCGCCCGCGCCCGCGCCCGCGTCCACCGAGCCGCGCAGCAGACGTGCCCAGTGCCGGACCATTCCGGTCTGGCTGAGGGTGAAGGAGATGAACACGCCCAGGATGTACAGCTGGATCAGTGCGGTGACCTGCGCGTCGAACACGACGATGAGCAGGATCGCGAACCCGGCCAGCAGGATGATCCCGTTGGAGTAGGCGAGCCGGTCGCCTCTGGTGTGCAGCTGGCGCGGCAGGTATCCGTCCCGGGCGAGGATCGAGCCGAGGACCGGGAAGCCGTTGAAGGCCGTGTTCGCCGCCAGGATGAGGATCAGCGTGGTGACCGCAGCGACGTAGACGAAACCCGGCGAGCCGTCACCGAACACGGCGGCCGCGATCTGGGCGATGACCGTCCGCTGCTCCTCGCCGTTGCTGCCGATGAGATCGGCGGGGTTCTCGGCGACGTGCACATCCGAGATGAGCGCGAGCGCCGTCACGCCCGCGAACATCGTGACGGCGATGGCGCCCATCAGGAACAGGGTCGTGGCGGCGTTGCGGCTCTTGGGCCGCCGGAACGCCGGCACACCGTTGCTGATCGCCTCGACCCCGGTCAGCGCCGTGCAGCCCGAGGCGAACGCGCGCAGGATGAGGAAGATCAGGAACAGGCCGGTGAAGCTCTGTTCCGGATGGATGTGGTATTCGGCACTCTCGGCACGCGGAGCGTCACCGAGAGCGGTCTTGACCAGCCCGGTGACGATCATGACCAGCACGCCGACGATGAAGGCGTAGGACGGAACCGCGAAGGCCGTGCCGGACTCCCGCACGCCGCGCAGGTTGACCAGCGTCAACAGCACGACCAGGAGGCTGGCCAGCAGCACCTTGTGCTCGGCGAGCCCGGTCGCGGCGGATGTCAGGTTCGCGACACCGGCCGACACCGACACGGCGACGGTCAGGACGTAGTCGACGAGCAGCGCGCTGCCGACCATCAGACCGGCCCGCGGCCCCAGGTTGACCGACGCCACCTCGTAGTCGCCGCCGCCGCTGGGGTAGGCGTGCACGTTCTGCCGGTACGAGGCCACCACCGTCAGCATGAGGATCACGACCGCCGCCGCGATCCACGGCGTGTAGTGCAGCAGCGTGATCCCGCCGAGCGCGAGGACGAGAAGGATCTCCTCCGACGCGTACGAGACGGAGGAGAGCGCGTCGCTGGCGAAGACGGGAAGCGCGACCCGCTTCGGCAGCAAGGTTTCCCCGAGCCGATCACTACCGATGGGACGACCGACGAATCCGCGCTTCAGTCGGTCTGTGAGCGCCACGCGGCGATGCTACCGACCGTCGTCACAGCTCCTTCAACGGTGTGACGTGGGGCACTACACGGAACACGCGATCCTCCGTCCGCAGGCCATCGCGAGGCCAGGCGCCTGGAACGGCCACGGCCTGGGCATCGACCGGACAACCCCGACCGGACTACGCTCACTTCCCGTGCACGTCGTGATCCTCGGTTGCGGCCGGGTCGGCTCGTCCCTCGCCGGTGCTGTCGAGCGGCTCGGCCATTCGGTGGCCGTCATCGACCAGAACCCGGCAGCCTTCAACCGGCTGTCCCCCGGCTTCGGCGGCCGGCGGGTGACCGGTGTCGGCTTCGACCGGGACACCCTGATCGAAGCCGGCATCGCGGAGGCCGCCGCGTTCGCCGCCGTGTCCAGCGGCGACAACTCGAACATCATCTCCGCCCGGGTGGCGCGGGAGATGTTCGGCGTTGAGCGGGTCGTGGCCCGGATCTACGATCCCCGGCGCGCCGAGGTCTACGAGCGGTTGGGGATCCCCACCGTCGCCACGGTCCGCTGGACCAGGGACCAGATCCTCGGTCGCCTCATCCCGGATGCCGTCGCCCCCGAGTGGACGGACACGTCCGGCTCGGTGCTGGTCACCGCGGTCACCCCGGCCCGGGGCTGGGTGGGCAAGCGGCTGGCCGACCTGGAGGCGCGGGCCGAGGTGCGGGTCGTGTGCGTGACCCGGTTCGGTGACGGCCTGCTCCCCGACGCACGCACCGTGGTCCAGGACGGGGACGTCCTGCACATCGCGGTGGTGAAGGCGCGGGCCGTCGAGGCCGACGCCATCATCCACGCCGGCCCCGGGCACGACTGAGCGACAAGGGACGGGAGACCGCGCGATGACACTGGAACCGGACGAACACCAGCGGACCACCACGAGCTCGCACAGAGGACGCCGGGTGGCGATCGCCGGCGCGGGCAAGGTCGGCCGCTCGATCGCCGCGGAGCTGCTGGAGAACGGCGCCGAGGTGCTGATCATCGAGCGGGATCCCGTCAAGATCCGCCGGGACGCGCTGCCGGCGGCACAGTGGCTGCTCGCCGACGCCTGTGAGCTGTCCTCGCTCGACGGTGCCGGGCTGGACGAGTGCGCCGTGATGGTCGCGACGACCGGCGACGACAAGGTCAACCTGGTGGTGTCGCTGCTCGCGAAGACCGAGTTCGGCGTGCCACGGGTCGTGGCACGGGTCAACCATCCCAAGAACGAGTGGCTGTTCACCGACTCGTGGGGCGTCGACGTCGCCGTCTCCGCGCCCCGCATGCTGACCGCGCTGGTAGAGGAGGCGGTGAGCGTCGGTGACCTGGTGCGCCTGATGAAGTTCCGCCAGGGCGACGCGTCGCTGGTCGAGCTCACCCTGACCGCGACCGCCCCGGTCATCGGCCGGCGCGTCGGCGACGTCGCGCTTCCGCCCGACTCGGCGCTGGTCGTCATCCTGCGCGACGGGCACGCCATCGTCCCGTCCGCGGACTGCGCCCTGGAGCCGGGTGACGAGGTGCTGGCCGTCGCCACCACGAGCGAGGCCGAGGAAAGCCTCGCCGAGCTGCTCGGTGCCGTTCCGGCCGGGGAACGCTCCCGGGACGCTGCCGGCCTGCACTGAGCCCCGGTCTGCACTGAGCCCCGAGCCCGGCGGCAGCTCAGCCGCGGTGGTACCGAGGCAGGCGAGCGGCTGGCGCTGTGGCAGGCGAGCGAACTCCCGGCGCCGTTTCGTGGCAGGCGGGGTGGAGCCTCAGTCCGGGCGAGAGGCGGAGGCCCGCTCGTCAGGAGCGGCCAGCTGCGCCATCCCCTGGGCAGGCTGCCCCGACTCGGCAGCCGCCTCCGGGACCTCGTCCGCCGGCGGCGCGAGACGCCGCACGATCGCGAAGGTCGCCAGCACGGCGACTCCGAACAGCGGCAGGCCCAGCGCGATGTTCGCCGCCGCGAGCCAACCGGTCTCACCGGCGAGGTACAGCAGGCCCTGCACGACGAACCGCACCCCGAACACGGCGATCCAGACCAGCGTGGCCCACACCGCCGCCCGTCGGACGGGCGGATTCTCCCGCCAGTCGGCATAGCGCTTGTCGAAGCCGGCCATCACGTACCCGCCGATCGGCCGGCCCACCAGCACGGAGACGAGCCCCGCGACGGAGCAGACGGCGTTCTTGGCGATCGAGGGCAGGAAGAAGCCCTCCGCGTGCCCGGTCCTGGAGGCGATGAAGGCGGCGAACCCGACCGCGAAGAGCCCGGAGAACGCCTGCTGAAGCGGCTCGTGCCGAACCAGGCGCAGGACGACCAGACCCACGGCCGCCGCGATGGCGACGATGATCCCCGCGGTCAGCCCGCTCTCGGCGTTCACCGTGACGAAGGCAACCGTCGGAATCGCGCTGTCGATGATCCCGCGCGGCCCACCGATGGCGTCGGCGAGGCTCAGTACCGGCTCCGCGCCGTCGGCGCCCTCGCCACTGTCGTCCCTGTCGCCGCCCTTGGCCCTGTCACCGCGCTTGGCCCCGTCGCCGCCCTTGGCCCTGCTCCGGTCCCCCGCGGCTGCGGCACGGGCGACCCGGGCGAACGGACCGCCCATCAGCTCAGTGGAGCCCGCGAGCGGGCCCCTCGCCGCACCGAGGTCAGCCTGCTCCGGCTCCGGGCGCGACTGGGAGGGATCCGACGGGAGAGCTGGTGGCATAGGTGAAGACGTCCTGTCCTCCGGGCGCCGCTCAGGCGCTGGTCGACGAGACCGGCAGCAACTCGTATCGCGGATTGAAGATCGTGGTCCGCTCGTCACGAACGACCACTCGACCGGATGCCTTGACCGACCGACCGGCCTCAATGCCCGCGATATGTTTGCGGCCGAGAAACACGAGGGTCACGGTTCCGGATCCATCATAGAGGTCGACCTCCAGACTCGGCCCCCCGGAACGCGCCCGAACGGTGACCGAGCGTATCGACCCGGCGACGCAGGCCTCCTCCCGATCCCGGCAGGCAAGCATCGGCTCCGCTCCCGCGGCGACCGAGGCCCGCTGCAGGTCCTCGTCCTCCAACTCCTGATTGTCCGCTGTCAGCCGGTGGAACCGCCGTCCCAACCAGCCGCGCCCTTCGCCCACGGCTCCTCCGATCATCGACCGTTCCCGTAGCCGGGCGACGGAATCCGAACCTCGGGACGTCACCGGGCCAACGGGTGAGGAAGGTCCCACCAGGTGGCCATGCGTCAGCGCCCTGAACCGGGATTATGCGGTGGACGGACCCCCGCCACCACTGATCCCGCCCAGGATGGGACAACTCGCGGAGCGCCACCGGTGGATGGCCGAGCGTTCCAGCGCCGTTACCGGACTGTTCCACGCTCGGCCACACCGCTGAGCCCTTCCACCGTCGGCTCGGACCTGCGGCCTGCCAGGCCGTGGGCCGTGGGCCGTGGGCCGTGGGCCGTGGGCCGTGGGCCGTGGGCCGGAAGAGGCTCGCTGATCAGCGCGCCTCGGATCAGCGCGTCTCGCTGATCCGCAGGCCGGGGCCCGGCATCTCGGGCCGGGCAGTCGCGCCCTGCTCCGTTTCCTGGGGCTCGCCGTCGGATTCCGCGACCTCCTTCGGCAACCGCAGCGGCAGCGGGTCACGGACCGGCATGGCCTCGTCGCCCCGTACCACCACAGTTCGCCGGAGAGTCTCGTCCAGCAGGGGACCCGCACTGAGATCCTGCCCGGCGGGGCCGGTCACCACCGCACGGAGGAACCAGCGGGGACCGTCGATACCGATCATGCGCCCGGGGATGGTCTCACCGGGCCGGTTCGTGGGCAGGCGCATCCGCAGCTCCGGGCCGAAGGGGCCCTCCCCCTCCGCGCCACCGACCGCCTGCAGCGTCTCCAGGATCTCCGCGCGGACCTCGTCCCACAGGGGCGTCGTCTTGGGGGCGGCGAACACCGCCACCTCCATCGCGCTGCGCCCGTCCGTGATGATGATCGTCACCGGCCGGCCGGTCGCCTCCTCCACCTGGAACTGCATCTGCACGCCGCGCAGCGTCGGTATCCGCAACGCGCCGAGGTCCAGGCGGTGGACGTCGTCCTGCGGCGCGTCACCGGCATCGAAGGGCCCGACCCGATCGACGTCCCGGCTGGTGCCGCGGGCCGCATCCGCATCCGCCGAGGCCTCGACCGAAGCCTTACGACCGCGACCGAACACCGTGGTCCTCCCTTCGCGGTCCACCGTCGGAGGAGTGGCCGAACCCGCCGGTCGACCCGAAGCCGCCCGTGCCGCGCACGGACTCGGGCAGGTCGGCGACCTCCCGGAAGACCGCGTGCTCCACTCGTTGGATCACCAGCTGGGCCACCCGATCACCCCTACGTAGAGTGATCGACTCACTCTGATCGGTGTTTATGAGATTCACCTTGATTTCTCCACGGTAACCGGCGTCGACAGTACCGGGGGCGTTGACCACAGTGAGTCCATGACGCGCGGCAAGTCCGCTACGGGGATGCACGAAGGCCGCGTAACCCGCAGGCAGCGCGATCGACAGCCCCGTCCCGACGATGGCCCGCTCTCCCGGTGCCAGCGTGACGTCCTGCGTGGTCGCCAGGTCGGCACCGGCGTCGGACGGCTGGGCGTAGGTGGGAAGCGGCAGGCCCGGATCCAGCCTGTGCACCAGCACCTCCAGGGAGGCTGGCGACGACGGAGGCGGCTCGCCGGTCGGCCACTCACCCGAGCGTGGGGCGGTCGGCGGCGTGGGGGTGGTCGCGGTCATGATTCTCCTGGATTGTTCTCACCCGGGTGGGGCTGTCCGCGACACTAACGACTCGCCGGCTGGCAGCAGTCGGCGCCTGGCCGGTGGCCCGGGGCCATGACACTTCAGACACCGCAGCGAGGCGTGCGTGAGAGGCACGAGCGGGGTCGGGGGCCGGCCGAGCGGGGTATTCGTGCCCTGGCGGGTAATGCTCGGGCAGCACTCGGAACACGCAGTGGCTGGAACGGGCAGTGCTCGGGACGGCGCAGTGCTCGCAACGGCGCTGCGCTCGGAACACGCAGTGCCTGGGAACTACCAGGACGGACAGGCAACGCGCCCCGGAGACCGCGTCCCGGGGCGGACTGACGAGAGGTGTGGGGTGGCCGGACCGGCGTCGAAGATGGGATGGAAGGTCGTTGGCGGGGCGGCGACCGCACTCGCCGGCACCGCGGCGAGCCGAGGGGCCAGTGTCGCGTACCGCAGGGTGCGCAAGGCCGACCCGCCGAAGAACCCGGCCGACCCGGAGACCGCCTGGTCCGAGGCGATCGTCTGGGCGGCGGTGTCCGGGCTCGCCGTGGGCCTTGGCCGGCTGGCCGCCGAGCGGACGGCGGCACGTGGCTGGGTCCGGGCGACGGGCTCGTTGCCACCCGGCATGCGCCCGGCGTCGACAAGCCCGAAGACGGACGTCTGACCCGAGGCGGTACTCGTCGGGGCACCAGGCATCCCGTGCCGCCACACAGCGCCAACGATTCACACCAAATCGGATTTATGGGGCGCGGAGCCGCTTGACAAGCCGCAAGAAGTGAGGATTCCGGCTGCTGCAGCAACCGAAATCCTCACTTCTTGCTTGGAAGCAGCGGCGGCAGGAGAGGTGGCCGGCGGCCAGGAACTGCTGAGGCGCTGCACTCGCGCCCCGGCGACGTGCAGTGCCTCAGCGAGATCCGGTACCACGGCCTCGGCATCAGTCGATGCGGCGGAGCTCCTTGCGGAAGCGCCGGCCGTTCTCGACGTAGGACTCGGCCGCCATCCGGATCATCTCCTGGGAGGCGGCACCTTCCCGGATCTTCGCCGGGACGCCGAGCGCCATGGCCCCCTCCGGGACCTCGACCCGGTTACCCACCACCGCGCCCGCACCGACCAGCGCACCCTTGCGGACCCGTGCGTCGTGCAGAACGATCGAGCCCGAGCCGACCAGCGAGCCGTCCTCGATCACACAGCCCTCGAGATGCACGATGTGCCCGATCACGCAGTCGTCGCCGACGGTCGTGGGGTGCAGGGCGGTCGTGTGGATGACCGTTCCGTCCTGGATGGACGTCCGCGCCCCGACGATGATCCGGCCATGGTCGCCACGCATCACGACACCCGGCCACACTGTCGACTCCGGCCCGATCGAGACGTTCCCGATGATCGTGGCGTCGGGGTGGACGTAGGCGGACGGGTCGATGGAGGGGACGAGATCCCCCAAAGCGTAGATGGCCACGCTTCCATCCTGCCCGATGGCCCCGGCACCCGCCCCCGGCCCGCGACCACTGCCGCCCACGAAACACCGCCGCCCAGGGACACGACCGCCCAGGAGAGCGCCGGCCTGCTGGCGACCGCCGGCCTGCTGGCATCAGCCGGCCGGCGGTCGCGTCGCCATCAGCTCGTCGGCACCAGGACGACGTCGACCGTCAGCTCGCCGTCGGTCGCGTCCAGGGTGAGCTCCCAGATCCCGCCGGCGCTGCGCAGGTCCGCGGCCGCCTGCTCGACCAGTGCGACGGTCTGCGCCGGGCCGCCGACCCGGGCGGTCGCGACCTCGGCCTTCATCGAGACCTTCGCCTCGGACTTGGCCCGGCGCACCGCGGACAGCGCCGCGCCGACAGCGTCCAGCAGCTCGGGACGGCCGTCACCGGCCACCGCGCGGATCCGCTCCGCCTCGGGCCACCGAGCCCGGTGCACCGAACCCTCCTGCCACCAGGACCACACCTCTTCGGTGACGAACGGCAGGAAGGGCGCGAACAGGGTGAGCAGCGTCGCCAGCGCGAGCGAAAGCGTGGCCTGCGCGGAGGCGGCGCCGGCCGGCCCGTGCGCACCGTAGGCCCGGCCCTTCACCAGCTCGACGTAGTCGTCGCAGAAGCGCCAGAAGAACGTCTCGGTGACCTCGAGAGCCCGGGTGTAGTCGTAGCCGTCGAAGGACTCGGTCGCGGTCGCGACGACCTTCGCCAGCTCGGCGAGCAGCGCCCGGTCCAACGCCTCGGTGATCGCCTCCACGCCGGGAGTGCCGCCGACGGCCGCCGCGCCCGAGCCGCTGACCTCCCGCGGGGCGGGCAGCTCGCCCGAACCACCCGCGCCGTCGGCCTCCCCGGCCTCGGCCAGCCCCAGGACGAACCGGCTCGCGTTGAGGATCTTGATGGCGAGGCGTCGGCCGGTCTTCATCTGGCCCACGTCGAAGGCCGTGTCCGTGCCGGGCCGACCCGACGCCGCCCAGTACCGGACGGCGTCAGAACCGTGCTGTTCCAGCAGGCCCATCGGGGTGACGACGTTGCCCTTGGACTTCGACATCTTCTTGCGGTCCGGGTCGAGGATCCAGCCGGAGATCGCGGCGTCCGACCACGGCAGCGCGCCGAACTCGGCGTGGCTGCGCAGCACGGTCGAGAACAGCCAGGTTCGGATGATCTCGTGTGCCTGCGGCCGCAGGTTCATCGGGAACACCTGGTTGAACAGGGCGTCGTCGCTCTCCCAGCCACTGGCGATGAGCGGGGTCAGTGACGACGTGGCCCAGGTGTCCATGACGTCGGGGTCGGCCATGAAGCCACCCGGCACCCCGCGCTGCTCGGCGGTGTACCCGGGCGGGACGTCGCTGGACGGGTCCACCGGCAGCGCGGACTCGGCTGCCACGATCGGCTCGTCATAGCGCGGGTCGCCCGCCTCGTCCAACGGGTACCAGACCGGGAAGGGCACGCCGAAGAAACGCTGCCGGCTGATCAGCCAGTCACCGTTGAGCCCGTCGACCCAGTTCTCGTACCGCACCCGCATGTAGTCCGGGTGCCAGCGCAGCTCGCCGCCGCGCGCCCGCAGCTGCTCACGCAGCTGATCGTCCCGGCCGCCGTTGCGGATGTACCACTGGCGGGTGGAGACGATCTCCAGCGGCCGGTCGCCCTTCTCGTAGAACTTGACCGGGTGGCTGATCGCCCGCGGCTCGCCGAGCAGGGCACCGGACTCCCGCAGCGCCTCGACGATGGCCACCCGGCCCGAGGCAATCGTCTTGCCTGCGACCTGGGTGTAGTACTCGCGGCCCGCCGGCGAGGTGATGGCATCCGGCGCCTCGGCGATGAGCCGCCCGTCGCGGCCGATCACCGCGCGCGCGGGCAGCCGCAGCTCCCGCCACCAGGTGACGTCGGTCAGGTCACCGAAGGTACAGATCATGGCGATACCGGAGCCCTTCTCCGGATCCGCCAGCCGGTGCGCGACCACCGGCACCTCGACGTCGAACAGCGGCGTGCGGACCGTCTGCCCGAACAGCGGCTGGTAGCGCTCGTCCTCGGGATGGGCCACCAGCGCCACGCAGGCCGGCAGCAGCTCCGGACGGGTCGTCTCGATCACCACCGGCTCGCCGCCGGGCCGCGGGAACGCGATGGTGTGGTACGCGCCGGGGCGCTCTCGGTCCTCCAGCTCCGCCTGCGCGACCGCGGTGCGGAAGGTGACGTCCCACAGCGTCGGGGCCTCGGCCAGGTAGGCCTCGCCACGGGCCAGGTTGCGCAGGAACGCGCGCTGCGCGACGGCCCGCGACCGGGCGTCGATCGTCGCGTAGGTGTACGACCAGTCCACCGAGACACCGAGCCGGCGCCAGAGCTCCTCGAAGCCCTTCTCGTCCTCGATCGTCAGCTTCTCGCACAGCTCGACGAAGTTGCGCCGCGAGATCGGGACCTGGTCCTTGCCCGGCTTGGCCGGCGGGGCGAAGTCGGGGTCGTACGGCAGCGACGGGTCGCAGCGCACGCCGTAGTAGTTCTGCACCCGCCGCTCGGTCGGCAGGCCGTTGTCGTCGAACCCCATCGGGTAGAAGACCTCACGGCCGCGCATCCGCTGGAAGCGGGCGATCAGGTCGGTGTGGGTGTACGAGAACACGTGGCCGACGTGCAGGGAGCCGCTTACGGTCGGGGGCGGGGTGTCCACCGAGTAGACGCGCTCCCGGGGAACCGATCGGTCGAACGAATAGGTTCCGCGCTCCTGCCACTCCTGCGCCCAGCGCGCCTCGAGCCCATCCAGGGTCGGCTTCGCGGGGACCGCACGGGTCGGCCGTTCTGTACTGTCCGTTGCCACCACGCGCCCAATCCTACGGGTCGCACGATCGTCTCCCCGACGGCGGCGGCGGCACGGTGGGCGGCGGACACAACCGGACCCCGCGCCGGGCCGACGCCTTGACAGGATGGGGCCCGTGGACTCATCCCCCGACATCACCACACCGCCGGCCGCGGCCGAGCTGCTCGGTCTAGGCCTGGACGTCGCCCGTGAGGCCGGCGCGCTGCTGCTGGCCGGCCGAGAAGGAACTGTCGAGGCCGAGGCGACGAAGTCCTCCCCGACCGACATCGTGACCGCGTTGGACCGGGCGTCCGAGGCCCTCGTCGCCCGCCGGCTGCGCGAGGCGCGCCCGCAGGACGGGCTGCTCGGCGAGGAAGGCTCGGACACGCCCGGCACGAGCGGCGTCCGCTGGATCGTGGACCCCCTCGACGGGACGGTGAACTTCCTCTACCGGCTGCCCAACTGGGCGGTGTCGATCGCCGCCGAGGTCGCGGGCGAGGTGGTGGCGGGCGTCGTGCACGCCCCGGCGCTCGGGCTCACCTACACCGCCGTCCGCGGTGGCGGAGCCCTGCGCTGGACCACCGCCGCCGCCACCGCTCGGATCAGCGCGGGTCCGGGCGCGGGTGCAGGCGCGGGCACGCCCGGGGAGGCCGATCCCGAGAAGCTCACCGGCTCCACGGTGACGGAGCTGCGCGGCGCGCTGGTCGCGACCGGTTTCGGCTACACCGAACAGCGCCGCACCGCGCAGGTCGCGGTGCTTACCCGGGTGGTGCCCAGGGTGCGCGACATCCGCCGGATGGGCGCGGCCGCGCTGGACCTCTGCGCCGCCGCGGCCGGCACCGTCGACGCCTACTACGAACGTGGCCTGCATCCCTGGGACCACGCCGCGGGTGCGCTGGTCGCGTCCGAGGCGGGCCTGCGGGTCGGTGGGCTCGACGGGCGCGCGCCAGGCGAGGACCTGGTCGTCGCCGCTCCCCCGCCGCTGTTCGATGCCCTCACCGCCCTGCTCGCCGAGCACCCCCGCGCCGACAGCGACTAACGCCGACAGCGGCTGGGCCGGCAGCAACTGGGCCGGCAGCGACTGGGAACGTCGCTGCCGGCACGGGTCACGTCGCCCCGGATCAACCGGTTGCCGCGGGGTCACCGGCGAGCAGCTCGTCGAGCTCGCGCAGGGCCTCGCGGAGCCGGTCGGCGAACGCGTGCATCCCGGCGGCGGCCGGCCGCGGCGTGCTGAGGTAGATGTTCAGCGTGTCGGGCAGCAGCACATAGGCGACGCCGATGCAGTGGCCGCTGGTCGAGCCGAAACCGAAGTACCGGATGCTCTCCGACGGCGCGGAGCTGGTGCTCAGGTAGTCGTCCCGCGTCACCAGCCAGCCGGGCGTCTCGTACAGCGGCGACGGCTCGGGCACGCCCAGCTCGGCACCGGCCCGGCGCTGGATGAACGCCAGCTCCCACAGATGCTGTTCGGGCGCCTCGCCGCGCTGGCACTCGCCGGCGCGGCGCACATGCGCGGCCGCCGCGTCGCGCAGCGCGGCGCGGCGGGCGTCCGCGTCGGCCGCCGGGTCGTTCATCGTCGCCACGAAGGTCAGGACCTCCGGCGTGACAACGCGCATCGCCTCGGTGCGCCCGTACCGCCACTGCCTGGTCGCGATCGACTCGTAGGTCGCTCCGGCGAACCCCTTCGCCCGGTGGTGGGCGAGCTGGTAGGCCATCTGCACGAACGCGTCCGGGGAGATCCGCAACGCCTTGGCCCGACTCGCGCCGTGGTCCGGGAACGACAGCGTCACCGAGTCGGTGCCGGCGCCGAACGCGGCGAACGACTCCGCCGCCGCCCGGATGTCCGCGCGCAGCGCGTCGTCGAGCACGAACTCGACCGGACGCACCGCCGGCTGCCCGTGCGGGCGGGCCCCGGAGCGGGCCGACAGCTCGGCGGCGGGCGCGGCGAGCAGCTCGTCGACGAAGCTCAGGATCGTGGTGCCGTCGAGCCCGCAGTGCTCGACGTTGATGCCGGCCTGGCCGTCGGGGAAAACGATCAGCGACACGGCCTTGTCGTACCAGCGGCCGGCGGCGCTGCCGTGCAGCAGCTGATCGCAGGCGGCGAGCTCATCGGACGGGGTCACGGCCTCGAGGCACACGCAGAACAGCGCCGTCTCGACCTCGTCGAGCGCGGCCTTGTTCGCCGGGTCGAGCGCGAGCAGCGCGGCGCGGCTTTCCGCCCAGGCGGCCCGGGCCTTGGTCGTCAGATGGCCGACGGCGGTCTCGTCCGGCGCCGGCGCCGGGCCGGCCGCCCGCACCGCGGCGAGGCCGGCGGTCAGCTCGTCGAGCGTGTGCGGCGACCCGTCCGGGCCGAGGACGTCCAGCCGGAACATGCGGCCGCCGTGGAACACCAGGATGTGGCGGGCGTCGGACGGCCCCGGCCACTCGGCGCTGTAGGGCACTCGGACGGTGTCCTGCACCAGGCCGGGGATGCGGGTGGTGGAGAAGAGGTACCGGTTCTGCACCATCGACTGCGGCTGGCCGCGGCGCAGCAACGGCGGGATCCGCTCCGCGTCCAGGCGCACCTTGTAGTCCAGCGCGGCCGCGATCAGGCCGGCGGCACGTTCCAGCTGCGGCCCCGCGGCGGTGGCGGGGGTCGAGCCGGCGCCTTCGCCGGCGGCCTCGGTGGCAGCGCGGAACAGGAAGATGAAGTTGGCGTTGAGTGCGATCCGGTCGCGGCGGCCGAGGTAGCGGGCCGGCCAGAACTCGTCCAGCCAGCTGTGCACGCCGTCGCTCACGTCGTAGCGGGCGAGCTCGGCGTGCAGCCGGGGGCCCGGGCCGTCCGGCGCGCGGAAGCGTGCCAGCTCGGCCTCGGTCGCGGCGAGCTGCTCAGGGGACAGCAGCGGGGCGCACCACTGGAGAAACCGCGCGCAGCTGTCCTCCAGGGTGGGCAGCGGAACGCGCGGCAGGTCGTCCTCGTGGTCGAAGGTGCCAGCGGCAGCGGCGGCGGCCGCTGTGGCGGCGCTGTTCGCGGCCGGTCCCTGGCTCGTCTGGACGGTCATGCGCAGCGTCATCCTCGTCTCGGTTGCATGGTGTCTCTGGTCGCGTGGTGTCTCTGGTCGCGTGGTGTCTCGGTCGCGCGATGGCTCCGGTCGCGCCGTGCCGGTCAGGCCATTGCGAAACAATCAGATACCGGGAGTAATCCACGAAACGCTCTCATAGCGCGGCCACGCCCGGGTCCGGTTCGGGTGGACGTGAGACGAACAGGCGGGCGTACAGCCAGCCGTCGGCCTCCAGGCCAGCCGGGTCCACCCCGACCCCGGCGAGCGTCTCCAGCACCTGCGCCTGCTCGCGCGGGGAGACGAACCGGCGCTGCTCGAACAGCCGGCCCACCGCCTCCGTCTGGTACCCGTACCCGGCGAGGAGCTCGGCGATCGGGTCGAACGGGAACATCCGCAGCGCGAAATGCGCCATCCACGGCAACGGGCGCCGGCCGCCGTCACGGACAGCCGCGACGATCCGGGCGAGCGTGCGATCGGTGACATAGCCGAGGCAGCCGGTGGAGACGACCAGATCGACGTCGGCGAGCAGGGCACGCTCGGGCTCGGTCAGCTCCCGGGTCTCCAGGTCGGCGTGCACGGCGCCGTCGAGAAAGCCCGCCTCGTACGCGTAGGCGAGCGCCGGCTGGGACGTGTCGAGGCCGATCACCTCGACGTCGGGCAGCCCGCCGCGGTCGCGGGCCAGCGCCCGGTCGCGGGCGACCAGCTCCGCCCGGGACCGCCCGACGTCGGCTCCGTCGTACCGGTCGTACAGCTCGTCCATGGAGACGTCGAGCTTCAGCAGCGCCCCGTTGATCCCGTAGGAGCAGCCGATGTCGAGCACCCGCAGGGGCCGGCCGGGGCGGGTCTCCCGGCACTCGTCGACGACCTTCGAGAAGTACGGCTTGGCAAGCTGCGGAATGTGATAATCCAGCACCCGCAGCGTACGGAAATAGGCCCGCGGATCCGGCTGCGTGTAGACGTGTTCGAGCGAGACCTTTCCGGTCGCGTCGAATTCCATGGCTGGCGCTCCTCTCCTTCCACTCAGCGGATCCATCCGCTCGACGAAAGCTGGATGATCAGCCGGGTACCTGGCCGAGATGCGAGGTGAATGCGCGGTCCGACCGCGCGGAGAACTCAGTCGAGCAGTCCGTCGACCCGCACGGCGCGGCGTGCCGCCGCCAGGTGCTCCGGCAGGACCCGGCCGAACAGCTGCCGCGTGCGCGACACGCTGCCCACCACCCCGGGTCGCTCGCTGTAGGCGAAGATCGCGCTGTGCCGCTGGGTGGCGCCGGCGACCCGGCTCACCCGGTGCAGCGAGTAGCGCCCGAGGAAGAGCTGGAGATCACCGGGCCGCAGGTCCAGCCGGTGGACGAAACGCTCCCCCTCGGTTCCCCCGGCGAGAACGGCGGACACGTCGTCGAAGTTCTCCGCCTCGGCGGATCGGATTCCCGGGCAGTACTCGAACACCCCACCGGCGTCCGCACCCTGGGTGAGCAGGCTGACGGTGAACTCGTTCGTGTCGAAATGCCAGGGGTGCTCCTGACCAGGCACGACGACGTTCAGGCACAGGCCCGAAAGCGGGTCGGCGAGCTCGTGCACGGCCGGTAGCCCGAAGCAGGCYGCGACGAACGACCGGAACGCGGTGCTGACGTAGAGCCGGTGGATGACGTGGTCGGCGGGGATCCGGTCGCGAGCCACGAAGGCGTTGCCGCGCAGCATTCCGACCCGGCCGGGATGCCCCGGCGGCAGCTCCGCGTCGGCGTCGATGTTGTACACGTTGACGGTCTCGGCGTCGTAGTGCGCCGACGGCGCGAGCGTCGTGCACTCGTCACGCAGCCGGGCGTGCAGGCTGGGTCGGACGAAATCCGGAAGCACGCAGCACCCGGTATCCGCGAGCTGCCGGCGGACGTCCCCGACAAGCTCACCCGCGGCCCCGTCGGGCCACGAGCACAGCGGATAGCGATCCGTGTCGATCACGTCCTCGATTGCCGAAGGCGAGGTCGCTTTCACGTTCACGGCCGCGGTACCGCCCATTGGAAATCCTTCCGTCCGCCGGTCACCCTGGCACGGCGGCCTGGCCACCGGCGAATCCAGCGACGACCGGAAAGGCCGCCGTGAATTCGGGGAATGCGCACAGTGTTCCCCGCAAGCCGCACGAAACGGCGCGCGGTGTGACCTGCAACACGGCCACCAGCTGCGGATGCGCCCCGGCGGGCCGTGCGTCCAGCGTCGCCACCAGCCGTTTTCGATACCCGTAGCCGACACTGTGACCTGCACGGATGCGCCCACGTGTCATTCTTGGCCGGATCGGAGTGGCCACCGTCGGAGTTCCGTCGACTGATTCGGCCTCCGCGCGGCTGGGCATTCCGATCCGGTGCAGCCGCCGGCTTCTCAGACGACGGCGCGGCCGATCGGGACGGCTTCGGCCGGCAGGCTGGCCAGAAGCTGGCTGGAGGGACGGCCGGTTGACAGCCGATCGGGAGGGCCGGTTGGGAGCCGGTCAGATCCAGCCCTTCGGCGGAGGCGGGTCCAGCGCCGCAGCGCGAAGAACGTCCCGCGTCGGGCTGTCACCGCTGGCTGGCAGGAGTCGCCGCTGGCTGGCAGGAGTTGAGGAGCGTGGTCGTTCTGGAGCTCGCAGCAGAATCCTGAGACGCGGCGGATCCGGACCACCAGCATGGGCTTGGCGGAGCCGTGCTGACGGAATGCGAACCGCACCCGTACGGCCACCCATCGAGGATCCCGCACCGCCATGTAGCACCGACAACCTACCCCAAGAGGAACAAAAGGGGCATAAGCGGCCGGGCGACCCGCAAGAAAGAAGGATTTCGGTCGTTGGAACGACCGAAATCGCTCACTCTTGCGACTCACCAAACCTGGCTAGCCGGCTACCGGGCGCTCAGAGGTCCAACCGGGTCGGTGGAGCGCGAGCCTCACCATGGCTGCCGCCGTCGCACGGCCGCCAGGCCGTGCGCCCACGCCAGGCCGTGCGCCCAGCAGACCGCGACCGGCCGTCACGCGACCGGCAGGCCGTGGCCCGGCAGGCCACGGCCTGCCGGCCCAGGGCTCTCAGACCAGCGCTGCCGCGGCCAGGGCGGCGAAGAGCAGCGTGAGGTACGAGATCGACATGTGGAACAGGCGCATCGGCCGGATGTCCTCACCGCGGTGGGCGCGGGCCACCATCCGGTGTGCCTCCGCGACGAACCAGGCCCCGAGCAGCGCGGCCGGCACCGTGTACACCAGCCCGATGTCGGCGACCGGGCCGACGGCGAGCGAGACCGCGACCATCACGTACGAGTAGAGCAGGATGCGGCGGGTGACGACCTCCGTCGTGGCCACCACCGGGAGCATCGGCACCCCGGCCGCGGCGTAGTCGTCCTTGTAGCGGATGGCCAGCGCCCAGAAGTGCGGCGGTGTCCAGAAGAAGATGACGGCGAAGAGCAGCACCGCGGCCCAGCCGACGGTTCCGGTCACCGCGGACCACCCGATCAGTACCGGGAAGCACCCGGCCGCGCCGCCGATCACGATGTTCGACGGCGAGCGCCGCTTGAGGCCCAGCGTGTAGACGAAGACGTAGAACGCGATCGCGCCCACGGACAGCGCGGCGGAGATCCAGTTGACCAGCAGGCCGAACATCAGGGTGGAGACGATGCCCAGCACGATGCCGAACCTGAGCGCCTGCGCCGGCTCGACCGTCTCGCGGACCAGCGGACGGCGCTTGGTGCGGCCCATGAGCTGGTCGATGTCACGGTCGACGTAGCAGTTGATGGTGTTGGCACTGCCCGCCGACAGGGTGCCGGCGACGAGCGTCACCACGATCAGCCACCATGACGGCATGCCGCGCTCGGCGAGGAGCATGACCGGAACGGTGGAGACCAGGAGAAGCTCGACGACCCGCAGCTTCATCAGCGCGATGTACGAGCGGGTCCGGCCGGCGGCCCGGGCCCAGCGGCTTCGGGGGCCGGCGAGATCAAGATCGGAGGGCCCCGCCGGGGCGGGTGACACCGCGCCGACAGCGCCCATGGCGCCGGCGGCGGGCAGACCCGCCACGGCGGGCGTCGGGACGACGGCAGCGGTCACAGCGGCGCTCGTCGGCTGGACCGCGCCCGGCACGGAGCCGCGCAGCGCGGATCCCGCCGTGGCCGAACGGCCACCGCTCGACGTCACCGGGCGGCGGCGCAGGCCCTGCCGGTGGCGAACAACGGCCTCGGGAGACAGAACGACCTCGCGATCGGCGCGGTCATCCAGCGAACCGCGCGGGACGGTGCCCGGAGTAGGGCGTGGGGTGGGTTCTACGACGTGTCGGAGTCTAGCCGCCGCGAGGCGGGGAGTGCGCGTGGGCTGCGTCCCGACAGTGCTCCGAACCCGCCTGTGGGCGACGTCCGTCGGGGGCTGCGGGCTGGCGGTGCGTCCGGGCTGTCAGACCCGCCACGCTGCGCGACGATATGCGCATGACGTCGGCCGCCGGCCGGCCCGGGTAACGAGTCCAGTGTTCTTCGGCACGTTCCCTCCCTGCCGGCAGGGCACGGACACTGGGGTGAGGATCACGCGACAGGGTAGGGCGGAGGACAGGGACATCCGGCACGGTCGCCGTAAGCAGTAAGGAAGGCGGCACGAAGGCAGTGACGAGCTCGGCCAGGGGCACCGTATGTCCGTCGCCTCACAGTGTCCGCGCGTGTCACGGCGGCGGAGGGCCGTCCGCCGAGATGCGATCATTGTGGGGCAGGACTCCCGTCCCGCATGCACCCGACGACCCGGCACCTCGGCTCCGCCAGCACCTGGAGCTCCCGCAGAACCTGGAGCTCCCGCAGAACCTCGACATCCCCAGCAGTCTCGGCTCCCCCAGCACCCCGGCTACCCATCGCCTCGAACCACCGCAACCACGGACCACTGCGGCGCGACGACACGGCCGCGCAGAGGAGGACGTCCGATGAGCAAGCCACTGTCCGACCTGTCGGCCGCGGGTGTCGCGGTCTGGCTGGACGACATCAGCCGGGAGCGGATCCGGACCGGCAACCTGGCCGAGCTCGCCCGCACCCGCAGCGTCGTCGGGGTGACCAGCAACCCGACGATCTTCCAGAAGGCGATCGGCGGCGGCGAGACCTACGACGCGCAGCTGCGCGACCTGGCCGTCCGCGGGGTCGACGTGGGCGAGGCAGTCCGGGCGATCACCGCGCACGACATCCGGGCCGCCTGCGACATCCTGCGCCCCGCGTACGACGCGAGCGGCGGGGTGGACGGCCGGGTCTCCCTCGAGGTCGACCCGCGGCTCGCCCACGAGACCGAGCGCACCGTCGCCGAGGCACGTGCCCTGTGGTGGCTGGTCGACCGGCCCAACCTGTTCATCAAGATCCCGGCGACCCTGGCCGGCCTGCCGGCCATCACCGCGGCCCTGGCCGAGGGCATCAGCGTCAACGTCACGCTGATCTTCGCGCTGGAGCGGTACGAGGCGGTCATGGATGCGTTCATGACCGGCCTGGAGCAGGCCCTGGCCGCTGGTCGCGACATCTCGGACCTGGCCTCGGTGGCGTCCTTCTTCGTGAGCCGGGTCGACAGCGAGGTGGACCGTCGGCTCGGGAAGATCGGCACACCCCAGGCGGACGCACTGCGGTCCAAGGCCGCGATCGCCAACGCCCGGCTCGCCTACGAGCTGCATCAGAAGGTGTTCGGCACCGCCCGGTGGGAGCGGCTGGCCGCGGCCGGCGCGAAGCCGCAGCGGCCACTGTGGGCGTCGACGTCGACGAAGGACCCGTCGTTGTCGGACACCCTTTACGTGGCGGAGCTGATCGCACCCGGCACGGTGAACACGATGCCGGAGGCGACACTGGAAGCGTTCGCCGATCACGGGGTCGTCCCCGGCGACACGATCACGCCGCACTACGAGGAGGCGCACTCAGTCATGTCCCAGCTGGCCGATCTGGGGGTGGACATGGCCGATGTCGTCGACGTGCTGGAGGTCGACGGCGTCCGCAAGTTCGAGGACTCCTGGAACCAGCTGCTCGACACGATCCGCGATCAGCTCGGGTCCGCCGCGTCCTGACGCCGCACTCCGACGCTCCGCCCCGGAAGCCGCCAACGGGCCGCCAGCCCAGGCGGGTTCGGCGCGCGGGCGGCAGGATCGGTCAGGAGGGTCGGTCAGGCGGACCTCGCGAACACCACGAACTGTGAAGGGGGAACGGGTGGCGTCCACCGCTAGTGGCAACCCACTGCGGGATCCACGGGATCGGAGGCTGCCACGGCTGCCGGACAACAGTGCTCTGGTGGTCTTCGGCGCGACCGGTGACCTGGCCCGCAAGAAACTCATCCCGGCCGTCTACGACCTCGCGAACCGAGGGCTCCTGCCCCCGGGATTCGTTCTGGTCGGTTTCGCCCGCCGGGACTGGAGCGACGAGGATTTCGCCGCGTTCGCCCGGGAGGCCGCGGAACGCGGCGCCCGCACGCCGTTCCGGGAGGACACCTGGGACAGGCTGGCGAGCTCGGTGCGTTTCCGGTCGGGTTCGTTCTCCGACGACGCCGCGTTCGACGGCCTCGTGAAGCTGCTCGCCGATCTGGAGTCCAGCCACGGGGTGCCCGGCAACGCGGCCTTCTACCTGTCCATTCCACCGGCCGCGTTCCCGGTGGTTCTCAAGCAGATGCAGCGGACGGGCCTGGCCTCCAACGAGGCCGCGGGCGGCTGGCGCCGCGTGGTGATCGAGAAGCCGTTCGGCAACGATCTGGAGACCGCGCGCCAGCTCAACTCGCTCGTCGACGACGTCTTCACCCCGGAGGACGTCTTCCGCATCGACCACTACCTCGGCAAGGAGACGGTCCAGAACCTTTTCGCGCTGCGTTTCGCGAACACGCTGTTCGAGCCGATCTGGAACTCGCACTTCGTCGACTCGGTGCAGATCACGATGGCCGAGGACGTCGGCATCGGCACCCGTGCCGGCTTCTACGACGAGACCGGCGCGGCCCGGGACGTACTGCAGAACCACCTCCTGYAGCTGCTCGCGCTCACCGCCATGGAGGAGCCGGTCAGCCTCGGCGCCGAGGCGATCCGGACCGAGAAGCTGAAGGCCCTGCGCGCCGTGTCGCTGCCCGAGGACTTCGCGACCTACGCCGTGCGCGGGCAGTACTCGCAGGGCTGGCTCGCCGGCGAGCGGGTCCGCGGCTACCTGGAGGAGGCCGACATCCCCGCGACGTCGGCCACCGAGACCTTCGTCGCCGTCAGGCTCGGAGTGCAGACCCGGCGCTGGGCCGGGGTGCCCTTCTACCTGCGGACGGGCAAGCGCCTGCCGCGCCGGGTCACCGAGATCGCGATCACCTTCACCAAGGCCCCGCACCTGCCCTTCGACGAGACCGACACGACCGAGCTGGGCAACAACCAGCTGGTGATCCGGGTGCAGCCCGACGAGGGTGTCACGCTGCGCTTCGGCTCCAAGGTGCCCGGTTCGTCGATGGAGGTCCGTGACGTCGCCATGGACTTCCTGTTCGGCGAGGCGTTCACCGAGGCACTGCCCGAGGCCTACGAACGCCTGATTCTGGACGTCCTGCTCGGCGACGCGACGCTGTTCCCGAACAACGCCGAGGTCGAGGAGTCCTGGCGGATCATCGACCCGCTGGAGGACTTCTGGCAGAGCACCACCCCGCACGCCTACCGGGCGGGCACCTGGGGGCCGGCGGCCGCCGACGAAATGCTCAGCCGTGACGGCCGACGGTGGCGCCGGCCATGACCTGTGACCGCCACGTCGAGGGGACCCTGGCATGACCACGCTGTGGGACACCACCGGATCAGCGGTGGTCAAGGCTCTTTCCGCCGAGCGGCGGGCCGCGGGCGCGCTCGCGTTCGGCCTGGCGCTGACACTCGTCGTGGTCGTTGACGAGCAGCATGTCAGCCAGGCCGAAAGCGCGGCGATGGCGGCGTCCGCGGCGCACCCCTGCCGGCTGCTGATCGTGGTGCGCCGCCAGATCGACGCTCCGCATCCGCGTCTTGATGCCGAGGTGTCGATCGGTGGGCGGCTCGGGCCCGGCGAGGCGGTCGTGATGCGGATGTCGGGCCGGCTGGCGCTGCACGCCGAGTCGGTCGTCCTGCCGCTGCTCGCGCCGGACGCACCGGTGGTCACCTGGTGGTACGACGCGCCGCCGGAGAAGATCGCCTACGACCCGCTCGGGGTCTTCGCCGACCGCCGGGTCACCGGCACCTACGCGGCGCCCGATCCGCTCGCCGCACTGCTGCAGCGGGCCGAGGACTTCGTCCCCGGTGACACGGACCTCGCCTGGACCCGCATCTCCGGCTGGCGCACCCTGCTGGCCGCCGCCTTCGACCAGGTCACCGAACCCGCCGGCCCGGCGACTGTGGTGAGCGAGCCCGACAACCCCAGCGCACGCCTGTTCGCCGGATGGCTGCAGGCCAAGCTGCGGATCCCGGTCACGATCACGGACGCTCCTGGCCGCAAGGGGATCCAGAGCGTGCAGGTCGCCGTCGGCGACGGTGAGGTCGTCCTGGCCCGAACGGACAGCCGCTCGGCCGGCATCACCCGCACGGGCTACCCCACCCGGGTCCTCCCGCTGCCGGAACGAGGCCTCGGTGACCTGCTCGCCGAGGAACTGCGCCGCCTCGACGACGACTACGTCTACGCGGAGGCGCTCTCGGCCTGGAGCGGCGTTCCCCACCTGAACCGCCGGCCGCGGCATCGCGACCACATCTGGCGCGACCCCGCGCTGGAGCAGCCCGCTGCCGCCATGGCCGCGATCACCGCCACGCCGGCTGCCGTATCCCCAGCCGCGCCCACACCCGCGTCCCCGGCCACACCCGCGGCTCCGGCCCCGAACCCGACAACCCCGCCCGCGGCGTCGTGACCGCGGGGAGACCCGGCCCGGAGGTCGAACCCGTGCCAGCCACCCCGACCAGCCCGACCACAGCGACCAGCCCGACCGTGACGACCACGGCGGCCTCCGCCCCGGCCAGAGTGGTCGTCCACGCCGATGCCGGGGTGCTCGTCCGCGCGGCGGCGGCCCGGCTCGTCACCGCACTGGTCGACGCACAGGCGGAGCGCTYGGTGGCGTCGGTCGTCCTCACCGGCGGCGGCATCGGCATCGCGCTGCTGCGAGCGCTGCGGGGAAGCCCGGCGCTGGACGCGGTCGACTGGTCCCGGGTGGACGTCTGGTGGGGCGATGACCGGTTCGTGCCGGCGGACTCCCCCGACCGCAACGACCGGCAGGCCTGGGAGGCGTTGCTGGAACACATCCCGCTGGACCCGAGCCGGGTCTTCCCGATGGCGCCCTTCACTCCGGCGCGGGCGGCCGGCGACATCGAGTCCGCTTCGGACAGCGCCCCCGCCGAGGGCGCCGGCAACGCGGCCCGGCTGGCGTCGATCCGGCCAGCCGGCGTCGAGGAGCCCGAGACCGCGGCCGTGGCGTACGCGGCCGAGCTGGCCGCCCGAGCAGAGCCCGGTTCGCCGGTGCCTGTCTTCGACGTGCTGTTGCTCGGGCTCGGGCCGGAGACGCACGTCGCCTCGATCTTCCCCGACTCCCCCGCGTCCGTGGCGACCGAGCCGGTGGCCGCGGTGCGGGACTGCCCGAAGCCGCCACCGACCCGGGTGACGCTGACCCCGCCGACGCTGCGGTCAGCGCGTCAGGTGTGGGTGGTCGCCGCGGGCGAGGAGAAGGCGGAGGCGGTCGCGACCGCGCTGCGCCCCGGCGCGGATCCGGTGAAATGGCCCGCTGCCGGGGCTGTCGGGCGTGAAGCCACCCTGTGGCTCGTCGACCGGGCGGCCGCGTCCCGCCTTCACGCCTCACAGGCCGGGGTCCGCTGACGGAAACCCGGCCCGTGGGGCGGCCGGTGGGTTCAGGCCAGGATCTTCGTCTTCTCCCGTTCGAACTCGTTGCTGCTGATGACGCCGTGGTCACGTAGGTCGGCCAGCCTGCTGAGCTCGTCAGCGGTGCTGGGCCGCCCGGCTGCCGAGCGGACCTGGGCACGCCAGAGGTCGGCCGCGGCGGCCGCCTCGCGGTTCTGCCGCTCGTGCATGCTGTGGCCCCGAACAATCAGATAGGCCAGCACACCGATCAGCGGCAGGAGAATGATCGCCGCGGTCCAGCCTGCCTTCCCCCAACCAGACAGGTCCTGGCTGCGGAAGACGTCCGTCACCACAGCAAAGAGCAGAAAAAGCCACATCACGAAACAGAAGAACCACAGCATGTAGAGGAACACGCTGAGGAGCGGGAAGTCGGAATCCACCTTGCCTCCTCTCACCGTCACCTACCAGCAGGACCGACTCATACCCGCTTCGCCGCGCCAAGCCGCGCCCAGCGCTCACCCGGCACGGGTGAATCGGCGAACGCGCCCACGCCGATCGGCTCCGACTGTCAGCTCAGGCCCTCAGCTCTGATCCGGGTGAGATCGGCGCTGCCCATCGAGTTGATCGACGTCGCCGGGAACATGTACCCCAACCGATCACCGGGCCGTAGCGTCAGGACCAGCCGGTCAGCGCCCTGGCACAGCAGCCCCTTCTCGTCGAGCCGCTCCTGGACGGTGATGGTGTTCGGACCGGCCGCCAGCAGGCGCAGGTCCGCGCTGCACCCCTCGGTCGGATAGGAGCTGTGGCCGACGTCGTCGCCGACCGCGCCATCGGTGAGCACGATCTCGACTCCGAACCCGACCGGCCCCTGGACCACCCAACCGCTCCAGGAACCGACCATTCCGGCGGGTACGGCCGAACCAGCACCACGCGGAGCGGCACCGCCCATCATGATCCACAGTGTGACGGTGACGAGCCCGATGACCGCCAGGCCCGCGATCCCCCCGGCAAGCCACGGACGGCTCCGTAACGCCCGGGCCATCCAGGCCGCTCGCCGAATCGGGCTCGCCCGATCCACCTGATCCATCCGACCAGCCTGATCCAGGCCCTGTACCGATGGCACGGGCACCGAGTCCCGCGGGACCGGGGAAGTCGCCGCACGGCCCGGATCAGCCGCGGGCGGGGGACTCGGAGCGGTTGGCGGGGCCGGAACGGCTGGAGAGACCGACGCGGCCGGCGGGGCCGGAACCGCTGGCGGGGTTGGAGTGGCTGGCGGAGCCGGAACGGCTGAAGAGACCGGAAAGGGCAGGGGGCTCCGAGCAGCGCCAGTCGTCGCCGGGGCGGACAGGCGCAGTGCCCGCAGGAGCAGGGCACGGGCCGCTTCCGCTCCCAGGCGGCTCTCCGGGTTCTTGATGAGCAGGCCACCGATGACCGGCCACAGGGTGTCCGCCCGCGCCAGCGGCGGTGGATCCACGTGCAGTACCGCGCCGAGGGTCATCACGATGTTCTCCCGCGCGAACGGCGGCTCCCCGTCGACGGCGAAGTACAGCGTGGCACCGAGGGAGAACAGGTCCGCGGCCACGGAGGCCGGACGCTGGGTGATGCGCTCCGGCGCCAGGTAGGCGGGAGTACCCGCGCTGCCATCGGAACCCGGAGAGGTCGTGTCCTCGACGTGGGTCGCGATACCGAAGTCGGTGAGCAGGACACGGCCGTCGTCGGCCAGCAGGATGTTCGCCGGTTTGACGTCCCGGTGCAGCAGCCCGATGCGCTGCCCGGCCATCAGGGCGTCCAGCACTGCCAGACCCACCTGCGCGACCCGGGTGTTCGGCAGCGGGCCGCCCGCCCGTACCGCCGCGTCCAGTGACGTGGCGGCGATCAGCTCCATGATGATCCACGGGATGCCGACGTCCTCGAGGACGTCGGTCACGGAGACGACGTGCGGGTTGCCCCGCAGCCGGGCGGCGTTACGGGCCTCCCGCACCGCGGCGGCGACCCGGGCCCGGTCCGGGTCGACCGGACCGGGCCCGCTCGGACGTCCACCGACCCAGATGGCCTTGGCCGCCACCTCGACCCGCAGCAGCAGGTCCGAGGCGCGCCAGACGACGCCCATGGAGCCGGCGCCGATTGTTTCCAGCAGGCGGTACCGGCCGGCCACAACGTGACCGGCCTGAACCCGGCCGGCCACCATGCGGCCGGCCGCACTGCGGTCGACCTCCTCGTGGCCGGTCACGCCCCGGCCGGTCTCGGTGCGATCGGCCACCGTGCGATCGCCCTCAACGTGGCCGGCCTCAACCTGGCCGGCCTCGAACTCGCACAGCTGACGGTTCCGCGGTGAGGCTCAGGTTCAGGTGACCGGCGCACCCCGCAGCTTCGCCAGGGCCTCCGCGAGGATCGCCTCGCCGTCCTTCTCGTTGCGGCGCTCCCGCACGTAGGCGAGGTGCGTCTTGTACGGCTCGGTCTTCGGCGGCGCGGGGGTGTTGTCACGGTCCCTGCCGGCGGGAAAACCACAGCTCGGACAGTCCCAGGTGTCCGGTATGGAAGCGTCGGCGGCGAAGGCCGGCTTCGTCTCGTGCTCGTTGGCGCACCAGAAGGAGATCCGTTGCCGCGGCGCAGTGTCGCCCCGCTCGGCCTCCCCCATTGGCCCTGCCCCGACCCGGCTCCCCCGGATGGCGTTGCCACCTGCCACGGCCCGCGTGCTCCTTCGTCTCGTCCCATGGGTGGTAGCTCGGCGGTCGGCCCCCCGCGGTCGGACCACCCACGCCCGCACCGCCACCGTTGACGTGCCGGCGCCTACCGAAAGGCTCGCCGAGGACGTCTTTTCGGAGTGTAGGACGCCAGGCCCACCACGGGTTACACCGACCACCCCCACCGGGGCTTCTATCGCTTCAGGAGGGCCCGTTGGGGCCCTCGCCCGGGTGTGTTTCTGCTCGCTGCGAGGACTTCGGCGCGCTGCGAGATGCTCGACGCCACTCAGGGTGCCAGTGCGACTGCAGTGGGGTCGGCGGTTCCCAGCGACGGAACGATCGTGAAGGTCACGACGGTCGCGCTGTGGAGGCGGGCCGAGTGCCTGACCGCGAGTGGCACGACCGCGGCGTCGCTGACAACCGTGCGTTCCAACGCCGACCAGTCCGCCGCGGCCTGGTCCTTCCCCAGGGTCGTGAGGGCGCCGTCCAGGCGGGTCGGCAGGTCCTCAAGCCGGTAGCCGCCGTCCGCCGGGCGTGTGCCGACCCAGGTCTCGTCCAGCAGCGGCTGGTAGACGGTGCGCCCGGCGTCGCCGAACCAGTCCGGGTCGATGGTGGTCAGCGCCAGGTCCCAGAACTGCGCCTGCGGGTTGCTCACCGCCTGCTGGTACTGCTCCGCGTTGCGGATCCGCACGTCCAGCCGGATGCCGGCGCGGGCGAACGCGGTCCGCAGGGCCTGGGCGACGGCGGCGTCGGTGGCACTGTCCGTCGTCAGCAGCGACAGCGCGGTCACCTTCCCGCCGGGGTTGTTCGCCAGGCCCTCGCCGCAGCGCTCGGGGTCGCCGGTACCCTCCCCCGCCGCATAGGGGTCGTACTGCTCGTAGCCGGTCATCGGCGCCTGCAGCAGCTGGGACGTCTCACTGGCGAGCGTCGGCCCGCCGAGCGCGTCGACGACCGCGGCCCGGTCGACGCAGTACGCCAGTGCCGCGCGCACCTGCTGCTCGCGCAGCGCGGCCGCGGACGGCCCGTTCAACCCGACGACCAGAGCGGTCACCGACCCGGTCGAGGAGATCGCCAGCCGGTCGTCCCCGTCGCCGGCCAGGTCACTCAGCACGCCCGCGGGAACCTCCCCGTCGAGGGCCATGTCCCCTTCCCCGGCCTCGATGCGGGCGGCGATGGTCTCCGGCGTGAGGCCGTCCGTGACGGTGATGTGGTCGGGCAGCGCCCGCCGGATGCTGTCGGACGAGCCGCTCCAGGACGGGTTACGGGAAAGCAGGTAGCTGCCGTCGGGTGCGGACACGAAGCGGTACGGGCCGGCGGAGATCAGGTTGTCGAGGTACTCCGGGGAGTCCGCCGGGTAGGCCAGCGCCTCCAGGGGAACCGGGGAGCTCGCCGGCAGGGCGAGCAGGTCGACGAAGTCGTTGGACGCCTTGAGCAGGTGGAACACGATCGTGTCGTCGCCGACGACCTCCACACCGGAGATCGAGCCGCTCTCGATCATGGCCGGGGCGTCGGCGACCGGCGCCGCGGCGAGCTGGGTGCAGAACTCGGCGAAGCCGCGGATGGTCGCGGCGTAGTAGCCGCGCATCGGCGAGGGCGTCGGCGGAGAGCACAGCCGCTTGAATCCCCGGGCCACGTCGGTCGCGGTGATCCGGCGCTGGCTCGGTGTGTTCCAGCGGGCCGCCGAACGCAGGCGCACCGTGTAGGTCAGGCGGTCCTCGGACACCACGGGGGCGCCGACCGCGAGATCCGGCCGCGGGATCGTCGAGCCGGTGACATCCGGGTCCGAGGGGTAGCTGTAGAGCTGCCGGGTCACGAGCCGGGCGAACGCCCGCTCCCCCGGCTCGTCGGCCCAGCCTGGATCGCCGCTGGGCATCTGCCCGGTGAGCAGGCGGAGGGTGCCGCCGGGCTTCTCGACGGGCGCGGAGGTCGTCGGCGCGCTGGACGGGCTCGCCGCCATCGGGCCTGGTGCCGGATCGGGCTCACCGGTGCACCCCGCGGCCGCGACCATTGCGACCGCGAGGAGAGCGACCAGCGCACGAAGTGTGCCCGACCACCGGGATCTGCTGCTCAACTATTCAGCTCTTCAACAGCAGACCGAGGCCGATGATGCAGGTGGCCCACAACAGGGCCACCGCGATGGTGAGGCGGTCGAGGTTCTTCTCGACGACCGAGGAGCCGCCCAGCGACGACGACACCCCTCCGCCGAAGAGGGTCGAAAGACCACCGCCCTTGGCCCGGTGCAGCAGCACCAGCAAGATGAGCAGCACGCTCGTGACGATGAGTGCGATCGACAGACCGACCGTCATCTGGACCAGCTCCCGCTGTCGTTAGGGCCCGAACGTCGTACCCGATCAGGCCCGACGATCGTGCCAACGTACATCACGCCGCCCCGGTGCCCGCGCAGGTGCCTCAGGCCGCCGGCGAAGCGCGGACGATCCCCACGAACTCCTCTGCGACAAGGCTCGCGCCGCCGACGAGACCACCGTCGACATCGGGCATGGTGAACAGTTCGGCGGCGTTCGCGGCCTTGACCGAGCCCCCGTAGAGAACCCGGATTCCGCCCGCGACGGAATCCCCGAACAGCTTCGAGAGCTGGCCACGAACCGCCGAACACATGTCCTGGGCGTCCTGGGCCGAGGCGGTCCGACCGGTTCCGATCGCCCACACCGGCTCGTAGGCGACGACGAGTGTCGCGGCCTGCTCGGCGCTGACGCCGACGAGCGAACCCTCCAGCTGGGTCAGCACATGATCGACGTGGTTACCCGCCGCGCGGACGTCCTCGTGCTCACCGACGCAGAGGATCGGTGTGATGCCGTGCTTGTAGGCCGCGAGGACCTTGGAGGCGACCAGTCCGTCGTCCTCGTGATGGTAGGTGCGCCGCTCGGAGTGCCCGACGACGACATACGAGCAGCCAAGCCTCGACAGCATGGTTCCGCTGATGTCACCGGTGTAGGCCCCGGAGCCGTGCGGCGACAGGTCCTGACCCCCGTAGCCGACAGCGAGCTTGTCGCCGTCGACCAGGGTCTGGACGCTGCGCAGGTCGGTGAACGGCGGCAGGAAGACAACCTCGACCTTCTCCAGCTCCGCCGGCTTCAGGTCGAAGGCGACCTTCTGCACCAGCGCGATGGCCTCGAGATGGTTGAGGTTCATCTTCCAGTTGCCGGCGACCAACGTCCGCCGACCGGAACCGGCCGATCCGCGGGCGGGTGCCCCCTTCGCCACGTCCCTGCTTCCCTTCGTCGGTGATGATGCTTCGGATGGTGATGCCTCGGAGGTGATGCCTCGAATGGCGTCCCGTGCCCCGGGCGGGGCTCAGACGTCGAGTGCGGCGAGCCCGGGAAGGCTCTTGCCCTCCAGGTACTCCAGGCTGGCGCCACCGCCGGTGGAGATGTGGCTGAAGTCGCTGTCCGGGATGCCGAGCGCACGGACGGCGGCGGCCGAGTCCCCGCCGCCCACGACGGAGAAGCCGTCACCGGCGGCGACGGCCTCGGCCACACCCTTCGTTCCCGCCGCGAACGGCGCGAACTCGAAGACACCCATCGGGCCGTTCCAGAAGATCGTGGCCGCACCGCCGACCACGCCGGCGAACGCCGCGGTCGAGGCCGGCCCGATGTCGAGGCCCAGCCAGCCGTCCGGAATCGCGTCCGCGGTGACGACCGCGGTCTCGGCGTCCGCCGCGAAGCGGTCCGCGACCACGACGTCCGTGGGAAGCACGAGCCGGTCGCCGGCCTCGGCCAGCAGCCCCTTGCAGGTGTCGATCATCTCGCTCTCCAGGAGCGAGGCGCCGACCGGGTACCCGAGCGCCGCCAGGAAGGTGAAGCACATCCCGCCCCCGACCAGGAGCGAGTCGACCTTCGGCAGCAGGGCCCGGATGACGCCGAGCTTGTCCGACACCTTCGAGCCGCCGAGCACCACCGTGTACGGCCGGGCCGGGGCGGCGGTGAGCCTGCGCAGCACGTCCAGCTCGGTCAGCACCAGCCGGCCCGCCGCGTGCGGCAGCCGCTTGGGCACCTCGGACACGCTCGCGTGCGCCCGGTGCACGGCGCCGAACGCGTCACCCACGTAGAACTCGGCGAGCGCCGAGAGCTCGTCCGCGAACGCGGCCCGGGCGGCGGCGTCCTTGCTGGTCTCCCCTGCATGGAAACGGAGGTTCTCCAGCAGGGCCACCTGCCCCTCGCCCAGCTGCCCGACCACCTCACGGGCCCGGTCACCGGCGATGTCGCCGCTACCGTCCCCGGCGAAGGCGACCGGGACTCCCAGCAGCTCGGCCAGCCGCTCGGCGACCGGGGCGAGCGAGTACTTCGCCTCGGGCTCGCCCTTGGGGCGGCCGAGGTGCGAGCAGACCACCACCTTCGCCTGCCGGTCCAGCAGCGCCTGGATCGTCGGCACGCTGGCCCGCACCCGACCGTCGTCGGTGATGCGGGGCGTGGCCCCCGAGCGGTCCAGAGGCACGTTGAGATCGCTACGGACAAGTACACGGTGACCGGTGACCTGCAGGTCGTCGATCGTCCTCACGCTGGCTACTCCGGTGTAGGCGAAGGTCAGGTGGTCAGGTTGGTCGGATGACCTGGTGCTGTCAGAGCCGGCCGGCGACGAGCCCGGTCAGGTCGACGAGACGGTTGGAGTAGCCCCACTCGTTGTCGTACCAGCCGACGACCTTGACCTGGCTGCCGAAGGACATCGTCAGCTGCGAGTCGAAGGTGCAGGAGGCCGGGGTGCCCACGATGTCGGAGGAAACGATCGGGTCCTCGGTGTAGACGAGGTAACCCTTCAGTGGTCCTTCGGACGCGGCCTTGTAGGCGGCGTTGATCTCGTCCTTCGACGCCTCGCGGGCCAGATTCACGACAAGGTCGGTCACCGAACCGTCGAGTACCGGAACACGCATCGCGAGACCGTCGAGCTTGCCCTTCAGATGCGGAAGAACAAGCGCGGTCGCCTTCGCAGCCCCGGTGGTGGTGGGAATGATGTTCTGCGCGGCCGCACGCGCACGACGCAGGTCGGAATGCGGGAAGTCAAGGATGACCTGGTCATTCGTGTATGCGTGGATGGTGGTCATCAGACCACGTTCGATACCGAACGCCTCGTCGAGCACCTTCGCCAATGGCGCGACACAGTTCGTCGTGCAGGAGGCATTCGAGAGGATGTGGTGGTTCGCCGGGTCGTACACGTCGTCGTTCACACCCATGACGACCGTCAGATCCTCGCCCTTGGCGGGGGCGGAGATGATGACCTTCTTGGCGCCGGCCTCCCGGTGCTTGCCGGCGGTCTCCGCGGTCGTGAAGCGGCCCGTCGACTCGATCACGATGTCGACGCCCAGGTCACCCCACGGCAGCGCCGCCGGGTCCCGCTCGGCGAGCACCTTGATCGTGGTGTCGCCGACCCGGATGCCGTCGTCGGCGACGGAGACCGGCTCGGCGAGCGTGCCGAGGGTCGTGTCGTACTTCAGCAGGTGCGCGAGGGTCTTGTTGTCCGTCAGGTCGTTGACGGCGACGATCTCCAGATCGCTCCGCCGGCTTGCCGCAAGGGCCCGCCAGAAGTTACGACCGATACGCCCGAAGCCGTTGACACCCACCCGCGTAGCCACGTCCAGGACTCCCTATGCTCGTGTGCCGTCGTGTGCCAGGAGCCTAGCGAGTCCGGACATCATCGGCGGGAATCCGAACCGATACATGTCGGTCTCCTCACATCGGGGGACCCAGCACCCTCAGCAATTGGTTGAATGCAGCGCCTTTCGCCAAACACCCTATCCCATGGGCCTCGGCGAACACGGCGCGTGTCCGCGCACTCGACGTACCCCGTCCAGGCGCCTGATTGCGTGCTCAGGCGTTCTCAAAGAGTTCCGGAGAGACGCTGGCCTCGGTGTTCGGGATACCGAGAGCGTTGGCCCGTTTGTCCGCCAGCGCGAGCAGTCGACGGATTCGCCCGGCAACGGCGTCCTTGGTCAGCGGCGGGTCGGCGAGCGCACCGAGCTCCTCCAGTGACGCCTGTGCGTGTTCGAGCCGCAACCGTCCGGCTGCGAGCAGGTGGTCCGGCGCATCGTCACCGAGGATGCGCATCGCCGCCTGCACCCGGGCACCGGCCGCCACCGCGGCCCGCGCCGACCGGCGCAGGTTGGCGTCATCGAAGTTCGCGAGCCGGTTCGCCGTCGCCCGGACCTCGCGGCGCATCCGCCGCTCCTCCCAGGCCATCAGGCTGTCATGCGCACCGATCTTGGTCAGCAGCGCGCCGATCGCGTCGCCGTCGCGGACCACCACCCGGTCGACTCCGCGCACGTCCCGGCTCTTGGCCTGCACGCCCATCCGCCGGGCCGCGCCGACCAGCGCCAGCGCCGCCTCCGGGCCGGGCGCGGTGACCTCCATCGAGCATGACCGCCCCGGCTCGGTGAGCGAGCCATGCGCGAGGAACGCGCCTCGCCAGGCCGCCGCCGCGTCGCAGGCAGACCCGGTGACCACCTGCGGTGGCAGGCCACGCACCGGGCGGCCGCGCTGGTCCAGCAGCCCCGTCGAGCGGGCGAGCTGCTCACCGTCGCGCTCCACGCGGACGATGTAGCGCACCGACCGCCGTAGCCCGCCGGCGGCGAGCACGGCGACTGACGACGGGAAGCCGAAGACCTCGGCGATCTCACGCCGCAGTCGACGCGCGGTGGAGCCGGTGTCCAGCTCGGCCTCCACCACGATGCGCCCGCCGACGATGTGCAGGCCGCCGGCGAACCGCAGCAGCGCCGCCATCTCAGCCCGCCGACAGCAGGGCTTGGCCACTCGCAGCCTGCTCAGTTCGTCCTTGACGGTGGCCGTCATCGCCGCCACACCGATCACTCCTTGCATTCACCGGAGGGGATCCGATGGCCTCGGCCACCGGTCGTTGAGCACCCGACGCCCGAGGGATCGACGCATGCCGCACCCCGGTCCCGCCAGGACCGCTCGTCCACGGGACGTGGGGGCACCGGCACCGCCGCCCGGCCCACATCGGCCTGGCTGCCGGGTGCGAACACGGCACGGAACGCGGCCGCGAGACGCTCGGGATCGTGCAGGGCCGGCTCGTCGGCGGCCCGCACGGACGAAAGGTGAAGCCTGCCGCCCAGATCCGCGGCCGCACGGGCCAGCGGTTCCGGATCATCGACCGCGGCGGGATCCGCGATCACGACGTCCAGGCGAAGACCGGGGACATGGGTGGCCAGCGCGTGCAGATGCGCCTCGGGCGTGTACCCGGCGGTCTCACCGGGCTGCGCCACGAGATTGAGGACCATGACGCGGCGGGCCCGGGAACCCGTGATCGCCGCGCGCATGTCCGGCACGAGCAGGTGCGGAAGCACACTCGTGTAGAGCGAACCGGGTCCCAGGACGATCCAGTCCGCGGCCTCGGCGGCGGCCAGCGCCGCGCCGCACGCCGCGGGCGCCGCGGGCACCAGCCGCACGCCCTCGACCCGGCCCGGAGTCGTGGCGACCGCGGCCTGACCGCGAACCTCCACCGATTCCCCCGACTCCGCTTCCCCCGACTCCACCGGCCGATCCGTGCCGGTGCCAGTACCGGCACCGATACCGGCGATGGCGCCCGGGCCGACGTCGAGGCCCGTCACATCCGCGACGATGTCGATGCCGTCGCAGGACAGTGGGAGGACCCGGCCGTCGACGCCGAGCAGGGACGCGGCCAGGTCAAGCGCGGCGACCGGCGAACCCGCACGTTCGGCCAGCGCGGTCAGGACGAGGTTCCCGACCGCGTGGCCGGCGAGCGGCCCGTCGCCCCCGAAGCGGTGCTGGAAGAGGTCGGCCCACGTGGTGGACCAGCCGTCGGTGCCGGCGAGCGCGGCCAGCGCCATCCGCAGATCGCCCATGGGCAACGCACCGAGCTCGGCCCGCAGCCGACCGGACGATCCGCCGTCGTCACCCACGGTGACGACGGCGGTCAGGTGTGCGGTGATCCGCCGCAACGCCGACAGCGACGCCGCCAGTCCGTGCCCGCCACCGAACGCGGTGATCGCGAGAGCGTCGCCGGTCACTCGCGGCCCAGATCCCGGTGCACCACACGCACCCCGATGCCGTCGGCCGCGAGCCGCGCGCCAAGCTGCTCGGCCACGGCGACGCTGCGGTGCTTGCCACCGGTGCAGCCCACCGCCAGCGTGAGGTAGCGCTTCCCCTCCCGCACGTAGCCCTCGCCGACCAGGTGCAACAGCGCCGTGTACTGGTCGACGAACTCCTCCGCGCCCGGCTGGGCGAGCACGTAGTCGCGCACCTGCGGATCGCGCCCCGTGTAGGGGCGCAGTGCCTCGACCCAGTGCGGGTTCGGGAGGAAACGGCAGTCGGCGACGAAGTCGGCGTCGAGCGGAAGGCCGTACTTGTAGCCGAAGGAGACCACAGTCGCGTTCAGCCGGTTGGCGCGTGGCTGGCCGAACGCCACATCGATCTTCGCCCGCAGCTCGTGCACGTTGAGGTCGGTCGTGTCCAGCACGAGGTCGGCTTCGCCACGCAGCTCGGCGAGCAGCGCCCGTTCCCGGCTGATCCCGTCGACGACCCGCTCGTCGCCCTGCAGCGGATGCGGGCGCCGGACATGGTCGAACCGGCGGACCAGCGCGTCGTCGGAGGCCTCCAGGAACAACATCCTCGGATGCATGCCCCGCGAGTCCAACGCCTCGACCGCGGCCCGCAGGTCGGAGAAGAACGCCCGGCCTCGGACATCGACGACCACCGCGATCCGGCTCACCGCCCCGCCGGAACGATGGCCCAGCTCAGCCATGGTCGACAGCAGCGCCGGCGGCAGATTGTCGACGACGAACCAGCCCAGGTCCTCCAGGCACTTCGCCGCCGTGCTGCGACCAGCACCGGACAACCCGGTGATGATCGCGAGGTCAAGAGTTGCGGTGGTCATCCAGCCACCCCCCGGATAGTGCCCTGCGCGGCGGCGGGCTCGGCGTGCCCGGCCGACTCGTCGACCGGGCTCGGCGCCGCCACCGGATCGGACATCGCCCCTGTGGTCTCGGTACCTGTGGTCCCGGTCCCTATGATCTCGCCGGTGAGCGGGTTGACGGCGGGCGGGGGCGCCTGGGCCTCTCCGGGAGCCGATCGGGCCAGCGCGGCCACGATCGCCTCGGCCGTCCGCGGCCCGATGCCCGGTACCTGGGCGATCTCCTCAGCCGTCGCGGCGCGGACCTTCGTCACCGAGCCGAACTGTTGTAGCAGGGCCTTGCGCCGGGTCTCGCCCAGGCCCGGAACCCCGTCCAGCGCCGAGGCGACCATCGAGGCCGACCGCTTCTGCCGGTGATAGGTGATCGCGAAGCGGTGGGCCTCATCGCGCACGCGCTGCAACAGGTAGAGCGCCTCGCTGGTGCGCGGCAGGATGACCGGCTCGTCCTGGTCCGGCAGCCAGATCTCCTCCAGGCGTTTCGCCAGCCCGCACAGGGCCACGCCACCCGGACCGGACTCGACACCGAGCTCGTCGAGGGCCCGCGCGGCCGCCGCGACCTGCGGCGGACCGCCGTCGACCACCACGAGGTTCGGGGGGTAGGCGAACCGGCGGGGCCGTCCGGTCTCCGGATCCCGCAGGGACGGCCCCCCCACGTCCTCGGCCACTGCGGCCATTCCGGCCATTCCGGCCGCTTCGGCCGCTTCGGCCTCGCCACCGTCAGCGTCTTCGGCACCCGGGTAACCCGCGAGCTCTCCCGTCCGCGCGCGCTCGGCCAGATAACGCGAGAACCTGCGGTGAATGGTCTCGTGCATGCTGGCGACGTCGTCCTGCCCGTCGACGCCACGGATCGCGAACCGCCGGTACTCCGACTTGCGCGGCAGGCCGTCCTCGAAGACGACCATGCTCGCGACGACATTCGTGCCCTGCATGTTCGACACGTCGAAACATTCGATGCGCAGCGGGGCGTCGGGCAGCTCCAGAGCCTCCTGCAGGTCGGCCAGGGCGCGGCTGCGCGCGGTGAGATCACCGGCGCGCTTCGTCCGGTGGAGCGTGAACGCCTGTTTGGCGTTGCGTTCCACCGTCTCCATCAGGTTGCGCTTGTCGCCCCGACGCGGCACGCGCAGGTCGACCCGCGAACCGCGGGCCTGACTGAGCAGTTCGGTGACGGCCTCGGCGTCCGGCGGCAGCTCGGGGACGAGGATCTCGCGCGGGATCTCACCGGCGTACCCGGTGTCGGTGCCGGTGCCACCGGCACCCGTGTCGCTGGAACCCGTGTCGCTGGAACCGGCCGCCGACCCGTCGGCCCCGTCCAGGTACTCCTGGGTCAGGAACTTCTCGACGAGGTCTCCCGTGGTGACGTCGTCGAGCTTGTCCACGACCCAGCCACGCTGGCCACGGACCCGACCGGCCCGCACGTAGAAGATCTGGACCGCGGCCTCGAGCTCGTCCTGCGCGAAGGCGATCACGTCGGCGTCGGTCCCGTCGGGCAGCACGACAGCCTGCTTCTCGACCGCGCGGCGCAGCGCGCCGATATCGTCCCGCAGCCGGGCGGCGCGTTCGTATTCCTGGGCGTCGGCGGCGGCCTGCATCTCGCGTTCGAGCCGGCGCAGGTAACGGCCCGTCTGCCCCGACATGAAATCGCAGAAGTCCTCGACGATCTCCCGGTGGGTGGCCGCGTCGACCCGGCCCACGCACGGCGCGGAGCACCGGTCGATGTACCCGAGCAGGCAGGGACGCCCCACCTGGCCCGCTCGTTTGAAGACGCCCGAGCTGCAGGTCCGGGCCGGGAAGACACGCAGCAGCAGATCCAGCGTCTCCCTGATGGCCCACGCGTGCGCGTAGGGGCCGAAGTACCGCACGCCACGACGCTTGGGCCCACGCATCACCTGCAGCCGCGGAAACTCCTCGTACAACGTCACGGCGAGACTCGGGTAGCTCTTGTCGTCGCGGTAGCGGACGTTGAAACGCGGATCGAACTCCTTGATCCAGGTGTACTCGAGCTGAAGCGCCTCGACCTCGGTGGACACGATGGTCCACTCCACGGAGCTCGCCGTGGTGACCATGTGCTGGGTACGCGGGTGCAGGGTATGCACGTCGGCGAAGTAGTTCGCGAGCCGGGCGCGCAGGTTCTTGGCCTTGCCCACGTAGATGACCCGGCCATGCTCGTCACGGAAGCGGTACACGCCCGGGGTCTCGGGGATCGAGCGCGGCGGGGGCCGGTAGGTCGCCGGATCAGCCATGAACCGAGCCTACGGCCGTCATCCTCCGACCTGAACGGTGCCTGCACGTATCCATTTCATCACGCTCAGCTTCCATGTCGTCGAGGACCCCCGGAGCTCCCCGCGTCGAGCCGCGGCCGACCGGCCCGCGAGCACGCCCCCGGACGCCGGTCAACGGCCCGCGAAAAGCCACTCCCCGGGCCCGCGTCCACGAGCTGCCAGGCGGATGATCTCCCATCAGGCCTCGGCTGAGGCCGCATCGCCGTATGCTGTATGACGGTCGGCGGCTCGACGCCGACCGGCGCGGCAGCCGACAGGCGGCCGTGGCTGGTCGACACGGCCGCTGACTGGCTGTCACAGCCGTTGATCCTCGGCTGGCCGACACCGCTGTTGACCAGTCGACACCGCAGGTCACACTGCAGGTGCCAGGCGGCCGAAGACGGTCGACTCTGCAGGAGACACTGTTGTAGACACAGCGGACGGTCGTCACGGCAGACGGGCGGCGCAGACGCAGCAGACGGGCGACACGCAGCCGTTCGACACGCAACGGTTCGACACGACGGAGCCGGCGGACTGGGACCAAGGGGGCCGACGGGTGCAGGTGGATGACGTCACGACGGAGTTCGTCGTCGACGACGCACCCGGGCGCGGAAGAATCACCGTTCTCCAGGTCACCTGGCGGAGCTGTGACCCGCTGGCGGTCGCCCTGGTGCTCGTCTCCCGGCCGGACCACCCCGCGCTCCCGCAGGGCCACTGGGTGACCCCACGGGACGCGCTGCGGGCCGGCCTCGACGGCCCGGCTCCGGTAGGCGACGGTGATGTTCGGATCACCCCGGAGCCGACCCGGGGCGGGATCCGCCTGGAACTGGCTGACGGCGATCGGCGGTCGGTGGTCGTCCTCGACGCGGCACCGGTCCGCCGCTTCCTGGACCGCACGGAGCGGGTCGTGCCCGCCGGCGAGGAACACCCCGAGGTCGCTCTGGACGCCGTCCTCGACGATCTTTTCCAGAGCTGACAGCGGCGGGCCAGCCGTTCCAGGCAGCCCCGGGGCAGCCGACCCCCGCCGCTCGCCGTTGTCAGGCCGCCAGGCTCTCAGCTGGTCACCGACGCGGTACCGGCCAACCGGTCACGGCCCTTGGACGCCCTCGCGTTCCTGACGCCGGCACCCTTCGCCGCCGGGCCCGCTCCATCAGGGGTGGCAGCACCCGCCTCCTGACCCGCCGCCACCTGCTCCGCCACCACCTGACCGTCGGCCTGCTCCGCCACCACCTGACCGTCGGCCACCGGGGCCGCGCCTGCGGTCGCACCACGGCCGCCCAGGATCTCGCGCAGGAATGCCCCCGTGTGGCTCGCGGACACGGCGGCGATCGCCTCGGGGGTGCCCTCGGCGACGACCCGACCGCCGCCGGTGCCGCCCTCCGGCCCCATGTCGATGATCCAGTCGGCGGTCTTGATGACGTCCAGGTTGTGTTCGATCACGATCACCGTGTTGCCCGCGTCGACCAGCCGCCCGAGGACACCCAGCAGCTTGCGGATGTCCTCGAAGTGCAGGCCGGTGGTCGGCTCGTCCAGCACGTAGACGGTGCGGCCGGTGGAACGGCGCTGCAGCTCGGCCGCCAGCTTCACCCGCTGCGCCTCGCCACCGGAGAGGGTGGGCGCGGGCTGGCCGAGCCGGACGTACCCCAGCCCGACGTCGTTGAGCGTGCGCAGGTGGCGCGCGATCGCCGGGACGGCGGCGAAGAACTCCGCGCCCTCCTCGATCGGCATGTCGAGAACCTCGGAGATGTTCTTCCCCTTGTAGTGCACCTCGAGGGTCTCGCGGTTGTACCGGGCGCCCCCGCAGACCTCACAGGGCACGTAGACATCCGGAAGGAAGTTCATCTCGATCTTGATCGTGCCGTCACCGGAGCAGGCCTCACAGCGGCCGCCCTTGACGTTGAACGAGAACCGGCCGGGCAGGTAGCCGCGGACCTTCGCCTCGGTCGTCTCCGCGAACAGCCGGCGGATGTGGTCGAACACGCCGGTGTAGGTCGCCGGGTTGGAACGCGGAGTCCGGCCGATCGGTGACTGGTCGACCCGCACCGCCTTGTCGAGGTGGTCGAGCCCGCTCACCGTACGGTGCCGGCCCGGTACCTCGCGGGCGCCGTTGAGGTGGTTGGCGAGCACGCAGGCGAGGATGTCGTTGACCAGCGTCGACTTGCCCGACCCGGACACCCCGGTGACCGCCACGAAACAGCCCAGCGGGAAGGACACCGTCACGTCACGCAGGTTGTGCTCACGCGCGCCGTGCACGGTCAGCGCACGGCCCCTGGTCGGCGCCCGGCGGATCGCCGGGACGGGAATCTCCCGCCGGCCGGAGAGATATGCCCCGGTCGCCGACTCCGCACTGCTCAACAGGTCGTCGACCGATCCGGAGACGACCACCCGACCACCGTGCTCGCCCGCGCCCGGGCCGATGTCGACCACCCAGTCGGCGGCGCGGATGGTGTCCTCGTCGTGCTCCACCACGATCAGGGTGTTGCCCAGATCCCGCAGCCGGATGAGGGTCTGGATGAGACGGCGGTTGTCCCGCTGGTGCAGGCCGATGGACGGCTCGTCGAGCACGTAGAGCACACCCACCAGCCCGGAGCCGATCTGGGTCGCCAGCCGGATGCGTTGCGCCTCGCCGCCGGCGAGGGTGCCCGCGGCGCGGTTCAGGGAGAGGTAGTCGAGGCCGACGTCCAGGAGAAAGACCAGCCGGGCGTCGATCTCCTTGAGAACCTGCCCGGCGATGGCCTGTTCCCRCTCGCTGAGCTCGACGTGCCGCAGGAACTCCGCGCATTCCTGGATCGACATGGCGGACACCTCGGCGATGGAGCGCCCGGCGAGGGTGACCGCCAGTGACTCCGGCTTGAGCCGGGAGCCTCGGCAGGCCGTGCAGGGCACGTCACGCATGTAGCCCTCGTAGCGCTCACGGCTGCTGTCGGACTCCGCGTCGGCGTGCCGGCGCCGCAGGAACGCCAGCACGCCCTCGAACGAGGTGTAGTACGAGCGCTTGCGCCCGTAGCGGTTCGTGTAGCCGACGTGGATCTCGGTCTCGCCGCTGCCGTGCAGGATGGCCTTGCGGGCCCGCTCCGGCAGCCCCTCCCAGGGCGTGTCCATCCGGAAGCTCAGGTCCTCGGCCAGCGCCGTCAGCAACCGCTGGAAGTACTCCTTGCTGTGCCCGCCGGACCACGGCTGGATGGCGCCCTCGGCCAGCGAGAGCGTCGGGTCGGGCACGATCAGCTCGGGGTCCACCTCCTTGCGCGTGCCCAGCCCGGAGCACTCCTGACAGGCACCGAACGGCGAGTTGAACGAGAAGGACCTCGGCTCCATCTCCTCGAACGACAGGTCGTCGTACATGCAGGCGAGGTGCTCGGAGTACATCCGCTCGCGGTCGGGGTCGGCCGGATCCCGGTCGACGAAGTCGAGCAGCACCAGACCGTTGCCCAGCCGCAGGGCCGTCTCGATCGAGTCGGTGAGGCGGCGCTTGGCCGACTCCTTCGCCGCGAGCCGGTCGACCACGACCTCGATCGTGTGCTTGCGCTGCTTCTCCAGCTTGGGGCGCTCGGTCAGCGGCACGACGGTGCCGTCGACGCGCACCCGGGCGAACCCGGAGCTCTGCAGCTCGGCGAAAAGATCCGCGTACTCGCCCTTGCGCCCGCGCACGACCGGTGCGAGCACCTGGAAGCGGGTGCCCTCGGGCAGCTCCAGCAGCCGGTCGACGATCTGCTGCGGGGTCTGGCGCGCGATCGGGCGACCGCACCGGGGGCAGTGCGGATGGCCGACTCGTGCGTACAGCAGCCGCAGGTAGTCGTATACCTCGGTGATCGTGCCAACCGTCGATCGCGGGTTACGCGACGTCGACTTCTGGTCGATGGACACCGCCGGCGACAGCCCCTCGATGAAGTCGACATCGGGCTTGTCCATCTGGCCGAGGAACTGGCGCGCGTAGGCGGACAGGGACTCGACGTACCGGCGCTGGCCCTCCGCGAAGATCGTGTCGAAGGCGAGGCTGGACTTGCCCGAGCCCGACAGGCCGGTGAAGACCACCAGAGCATCTCTGGGCAGGTCGAGATCGACATCACGAAGGTTGTGCTCGCGTGCTCCGCGCACGACAAGACGGTCGGCCATCGTCAGGTCCCTCGTCGTCCTCGATCGGTTGCTGGACTTCGCTGTCGGTGGTTGCGCTGTCGGTGCTGGTGGCGCTGTCGGTGCTGGTCGCGCCGGCGCCGGCGGTGCCGCCGGTGCCGTTGGTCGGGGTCGCCCGAACCTGGCCGGCTACCGATCGCGACCAAACGCGCGTTCGAACACCGACGACGCTACACGCCCCGCCGAAGTGGCTCGCAACAGCACCGCCGCCCCGGACGGACGGCGACAACCAGGCCACAAGCCCATCGGCGCCGGACCGACGGGCCACACCCGAGCGCCCCCCGGACGGAGACACCCAGCAGACACACCGATGAGAATGAAGGGAGCCCGCGAGTCATTCCCGCCCCAGCCCGTCGCGGCCGCGACGGTCCCCGGCCATGGTCTGCCGGCCTGGGGCCACGGAGAAGATCGAGGAGAACCGTATGAACATCGGCGCCGGCTACACGGGCGACGTCACCGTCGGCGGGCCCGCCGACGTGCGGGAGCTGCCGGACCTCACGATCACCAAGGTGGCCGTCGGCCCCTTCGACAACAACTGTTACCTGCTGCGCTGCGCCGCCACCGGCGAGCAGCTCCTCATCGACGCGGCGAACGAGACGGGCACCCTGCTGCGCCTCATCGGGGACACCGGGCTGGGCACCGTGGTGACGACCCACCGCCACGGTGACCACGTCCAGGCGCTGGTGGACGTCGTGGCCGCCACCGGCGCCCGGACCATCGCGCATCCGCTGGACGCGCCCGAGATCCCCGTCCCGACGACCGACCCGGTCTCCGACGGCGACGAGGTGCGGGTCGGTGAGGTCACCCTGCGGGTCGTGCACCTGGTCGGGCACACGCCCGGCTCGGTCGCGCTGCTCTACGACCAGGGCGACGGCGCTCCGCACCTGTTCACCGGTGACTGCCTGTTCCCCGGCGGCCCCGGGAACACCTTCGGCGACGCGAAGGCCTTCAACACCTTGATGGGCGGCCTGGAAGCCAAGATCTTCCGCCCGCTCCCGGACACGACGTGGATCTATCCAGGCCACGGAAAGGACACGACGCTCGGTGTCGAGCGCCCGCACCTGGCCGAATGGCGCGCCCGCGGCTGGTGACCGGACGCTGGTGGTGACCGGACTCAGTGGTCGGCTGTCACCCACGACGTGGGCGAGACGGCGGACCGGGGCCGGGGAAGCCTCACCGCGGCGCCCGTTCCCAACGTCTCGGGGTCGATACGACCCAGCTCGCGACGTCGCGCCGACGGCACCGCGCGCCACCGGGACGTGGTGGCGGGCTCCCGGCCTGGTTGAGCGATGCCGACGGCGAGGCCGGCGAGGATCCGCATGGCGCGACGCGCGTCGTGCGTCCGGCCGGCGGCGAGCTTGCGCAGGGCGAGCACGACAAGCTGCCCGACGTGCACCGCCAGCCAGCCGCGCCCCAGCGTCGCACGGTGCCGACGAGCGTAGATCACGGCGGAACGGCCCAGTTCGGCGTACAACAAACCGGCCCGGCCGACGGTCCCGCCGCCCACATGGGCCACCTGGCATCGGTCGTCGGCCCAGCCGACCCTGCCCCCCGCCGCGTGCAGCCGGGCGAACAGATCCGTCTCCTCGTAGTACATCCAGTAGGACGGATCAAATCCCCCCAGCCGCAGGAAGGCACTGGTTCGGATCGCGAAGAACGCACCCACCGGGTAGCGGAGATCGGGCCAGCGGGCCACTGCCGCGGCCTCGCCCCGCACCGCGACGTACGCGTTCGTGCGGGTGTTCGGCAGGACTGCCGTCCCCCGGCCGGGGCCCCCGTTCTCGGCACGCAGCGGAAATCCCAGGGCATCCGTCCCCACCGGTACCGATGCGAGCAGCTCGGGCAACTGCTCGCAGGTCCCGGCCGGAACGGTCACATCGCTGTTGACGACAAGAATCCACTCGGGCCGCTCGGGGGCGGGGCCGCCCACCGGTCGGCGCGATCCGTCCGCTGCCAGCGATCCCCGCACGGCGATGTTCACAGCCGTGCCATATCCGACATTCCCGTGCCCGTCGTATAGTTCGACGTCGGCCGGCAGGCCCTCGTGCTCCGTTCCGCCCCGGTTCTCCACCAGGGTTACCCGGCATCCCGCGACACCGGCCAGTGCCGACAGCAGGCAGTGCAGCTGCGGCGATCCACCATAGGAAACAACGACTGCCAGAAAGTTGTGCATAGTCCGCCTTGGACGGGAGGGGACGGATTCAGGGCGCTCGGGCGATCCCTGCTGTGTCGAAACACTAACGTGAGCGTTGCCCGGGCGAGCACAGGACAATCGGCGCGTCACCCAGCCACTAATTCGTATCAATCATTTCCGGGCCTCCCGCCGGTCCGGGTGGCAGCCTTGCCGACCGCCACCCGGACACACCCGGACAGGTCAACGGGCCTGTTCGCCGACCTGCGACGCGGGTCGCTTCGAGAGCCCGTCGGAGGCGGAGTCGGCCGCGTCCGGCGAGGTCACCGCCGCGGGCCCGGATCCCGCCGCAACGCCGGCACCAGCACCGGCACCGGCACCGGCACCAGCAGCACCGGCACCAGCAGCACCTCCGTCGGCTCCGTCGCCGTCCGCATCGGAGGGCGGGGCCGTCGCCAGCGACCAGGTGATCGAACCGGCGAGCACCACGGCGATGACCGTCAGCGACAGCCAGATCGGCATGTGCCAGACATCGGTGAGGAGCATCTTGACACCGATGAACGCGAGAATGACGGCCAGACCGGTGGCAAGGTGGTGGAACTTCTCCATCAGGCCGGACAGCAGGAAGAAGAGCGACCGCAGACCGAGAATCGCCAGGGCGTTCGCCGTGTAGACGAGGAAGGTCTCGTTCGTCACGCCCAGCGCCGCCGGCACGGAGTCGAAGGCGAACAGGACGTCGGCCGTCTCGATGGCGACCAGGACCGCGAGCAGCGGGGTGGCGACGAGCTTCCCAGCCCTGCGCAGCACGAAATGCTGGCCCTCGTAGGAATCCGTCACCGGCATCACCTTGCGCAGCAGCTTGACCGCTCTGCTCTGACCCGGGTCCATGTCCACACCGTCGTCACGGACCATCTTGAACGCGGTGAACAGGAGAAATGCACCAAAGATGTAGATGACGAAACTGAAGTGCTCCAGCAGCGTGATGCCGGCGGCGATGAAGATGAAACGCAGCACGAGCGCGCCGAGCACACCGTAGAAAAGTACCCTGTGCTGATATTCACGAGGGACCTTGAAGTACGAGAAGATCAGCGCGAAGACAAACAGGTTGTCAACGGACAGGCTCTTCTCGAGCAGATACGCCGCCGTGTACTCGCCGGCGGCACCCGGCCCCTGCCACGCCCAGATGACGAAGGCGAAGGTGATTCCCAGGGACACCCATCCGACACTCCACCACGCGGCTTCACGGAAGCCGATGACATGCGCCTTCCGATGAGCCAGCAGGTCGATCGCCAGGAGCAGGAGCAGGCCGCCGACGAAGGCGGCCCAGGCCCAGACTGGTACGTGCACGGAAAATCCTCCGGAATGCTTTCTTGAGATGCGGGTGGCTCGGGGACGTGGAGGTCATCGCTCTGGCCAGCCGGGCGCCTTTGCCGGCAGCCGGCCAGAGCAGGTTCACCGCCGACGCGGTACGGGACATCCGCATGCGTTGGGTCGTAAGGAGCGCTGCAGGGGTGCGTCGAAGGTGCGGCATCTCGCTGAAGGGCTTCGAGGGCCCGAGAGCCGTTGAGGGTGTGAGGCGTTGAGGGTGTGAGAGGCTCTTGAGGTGGGCTCAGCGGCGGCGGCCGAAGCCCACAGGCGAGACCACGCGGCCGTGCAGCGGCGAGGCCTCCAGAGCCCTGGCGATCTCACCCGGCCCCACGGTGCCCACCATCTCCTKCCCGCCGTCGGCACCGGATTCCACGACCACGATCACGCCCGCGGCGGGGCGTTGCGCCAGCCGCGAGGTGACGCTGGCCAGCGGCTCGTCCGGCCGGGCGACCGCGACCCGGTCCAGCGGGATCGCCACCCGGGTGACACGGGCCAGGCCACGATCGTCCGCGGGAACGGCGGCCAGATCCCGCAGCAGTACCACTCCCAGCAGCGGACCCGCGAAGTCGCGCACCGCGAACACCGAGCCGCCGGAGGGGATCACGGTCTCCTCCAGGGCACTGCCCACCGTCTTCCAGGCCTGCAGTGAAGGCGGCGCCGGCACCATCACATCCCGCACGAACACGCCACTCAGCGCGGTCGTCGCCTTCTGCTGCGCCTGCGCGACCCGTGAGCTGCCGAGCGCCAGCCAGCCGAGCAGAACCGCCCACAGGCCGACCAGCCCGATCAGCAGGACAGCCACGACACCGAGAGCGATCAGCGTCCACCCGGTGATGACGCCGGCGCGGGCCACCGCCGCCGCGGCGGCGGCCTTGTCACCGGTACGGCGAACGACGCGGGCCGCGAGTATGCGGCCTCCCGCGCTGCGCGGCGCTGGCAGCAGGTCGACCACGGTGATGAGCAGGGCGAACGTTCCGACCCACAGGGCGACCTCGCCGAGCAGCTCCAGCGTGCCGGCGGGCGCGAGCGCTCCGGCTGCGACCAGGACGGCTCCGACCAGCGCGGTGACGGTCAGGCCGGCCCGGGCGATGGCGGCGTCGGCGGCGGGGTCGTCGGTACCGGGCGTGAGTGGCTCGGAGGTACCGAGGCCGTCCGAGACCCCACCCCGTTGTGCCGGAGCGAGCACGAGACGGCTACCGAAGGCACCGAGCGTGATGCCGACCACCTTGATCCCCGCACGGCGCGCGGCTGCGGCACGAGCGAGGTCGGCCGCCAGCAGCAGCACGACCAGCAGGCCAGCTCCGATCACGCCACCGCTGAAGTACGCGAATCCCGGCCGGTCCGGCGCGGTTGCCGGGAGGGTGAACGCGGCCAGCACGACCGTCACGATCGTTACGGACACGAATAGACCCGGGCGCACCGCGACGGGGGTATGCGCGGTGTCACGTGGGCCGGTCTTCGCGAACATGTCGCGGTCTGATCCTTTCCCTTTCACTTCTGTCACTTCCGTCCGGGCTGCTTACGCCTGCGAGGAGTCGGGCCGGGTGGCCTCCGGTCGAGCCGGTGGATGCCACCTGCCTGCGCCCGAGAAGCCGAGCAGCGGCACTGGTACCTCTGGCCCGCACAGCACCTGGGCCCGCGCACCGCCGCGCCGAGGCCTCGCCGCGGCTCGTCCAATGCCCGTCACCAGGCTCAACGCTCAGCCTGCCCTTCGACGTCCCGGCAGACACCGTCCGGACTCCGCGACTTTGTCTACGATTTCCTTGCCGACACTCGGCAGCCCGACGGGGGGAGACACGAGAGCTGTGGCAGACACCGACCAACGCCCTGGGTGGCCCATCGAGCACGAAGTGCAGGTCACGGGGCTGCCTGGCACGAGCCTCACCCGGCTGCCCCGGGCTGCCGTGCTGGCTGCCGCCGATGCCCGCCTGCACGCCGGGCTGCTGGGCAGCTACCTCGACGTTCTCGCCTCCACCGCGGACAGCGGGCGGAGGCTGACCCGGGCCGAGCTCGACACGTTCCGGGCCCTCGGCCAGGCCGCCGCCGAGTCCGGAGCCTCGCTGCCCGCGCTCGTCGACCTCTACCTGTCGGCGACCTGGCGGGTCTGGCCGTCGCTGCCCACCGTCCGGCAGGCCGATCGCCTGGCCCGGTCCTCGGCGCACGGCCCGCAGCCGCGCGAGGCGGCCGGCCGGCCCGCCGAGGCAACCGGAGGGTCCGCCGAGGCAACCGGAAAGCCCACTGGCACAGGGCCGACTGTCGGCGCCGTCTCACGTACCCGCGCGGCGGCCTCCGCCGTCCTGCGTGCCAGCGACGACGTGGTCGCGGCGGTGTGCGAGGGCTATGAGCGCGCTCGGACGGCCCGCGCACGCTCGGAGGAGGCGCTGCGCCGCGAGCTGGTCGACGACCTGCTGACCGGCACCTCGGAGGTGGGGCTGCTGCTGGAGCGAGCCGCGGCGTTCGGGTTCCGGCTGGAGGCTCCCCATGTCCTGCTCGTGTCCGCCGGGAGCCGGCGTTTCCTGGACGGCCGCGCCGTGGTCCGCGAGATCGAGGAGACGCTGCGCCGGCAGTGCCCGACGGAGCCGCTGGTCGCGACGAAGGACGGCCTGCTCGTCTGCGTCGTACCGCAGGAGTCCGAGCTGACCCTCCCGGTGGCGCTGAGCGCGGCCGGCCTCCATGCGGACGCCGCCGGCACCGGGATCGACGCCGACGACGGCTCTGGCACTGCCACCAGAGCTGAGGCCGGAAGCGACAGTGCCGACCAGGGCGACGCGCACCGCCAGGAACACGGGCACGAGCACGGCGGGATCGACGGCGACGGCCACTCGGCCGGGCCCGGTGGCGCCGGACCCGGAGGCGGCGGACCCGGAGGCGCCGGACCCGGAGGCGGCGGACCCGGAGGCGCCGGACCCGGAGGCGGCGTGGTCCGGTCGGGCCAGGTCGTCGCCGCCCCGCCCCCCGGGCGCGGCCCCACCGTCCACACCCGCGCGGACGGTGGTTCCGGACACCCTCGGATCGACCGTCCGACCGCCGCCGACCGGACGTCCCCCCGGACCACCGCGCCCCGCGGTCGGCGGCGGCTGGACCCGCCGGCGGCCGGGGACGTCGGCTTCGTCCCGATGCCCGGCATCGCGCCAGCCGAGGCCGCTCCGGCCGCCGCGATCCGGGCGATCACCCGGCGGCTGGCGGTCGAGCCGGAACTGGTCTGGCGGCTCGGGGTGAGCCGGGCCCGCAGCGGCGTGGCCGGGGTTCGGATCAGCTTCGAGGAGGCGCGCAACGCCGTCGAGCTCGCCGGGCGGATGCGGTTGGACGGCCAGGTCGTGCACACCGACGACCTGCTGATCTACAAGGTCCTCCTGCGGGACCGGGAACCGCTCGAGGAGCTCGTCGACACGGTGCTGAGCCCGCTGCGGTCGGCGCGGGGCGGAGCGGCACCGCTGATCGAGACCCTCGACGCCTATTTCGCGACCGGCGGGGTGGCACTGGCGGCCGCCCGGCGGCTGCATCTGTCCGTCCGGGCGCTCACCTACCGGCTGGACCGCATCCACGCGCTGACGAAGCACGACCCGACCTCGCCGACCGACCGTTACGTGCTGCAGACCGCGGTGATCGGCGCGCGTCTGATCGACTGGGAGGGCGCGTTCCGGCGGCGGGCGGGCGATCCGGGCAGCTGATCAAGCCGGACGACCGCCCGGGTGGCCGGGTCGGGCGGTCGGAACGACCTGATCGGGGCGGGCCCGGCGACGCGGTCGGGAAACTGTCGGTGGCGTGTGGTGTTCTGGAAATCGTGAGCACAACGTTCGAACGCCCCACGACGGACCTGCAACGCTCGGCGGCGCCGTTCCAGGTCGTCTCGGAGTTCGCCCCGGCTGGTGACCAGCCGGCGGCGATCGACGATCTCGCCCGCCGCATCCAGGCCGGGGAGAAGGACGTCGTGCTCCTCGGCGCGACCGGAACCGGCAAGTCGGCGACGACCGCGTGGCTGGTGGAGCGGCTGCAGCGGCCGACCCTCGTCATGGCTCCGAACAAGACGCTGGCGGCCCAGCTCGCGAACGAGTTCCGGGAGCTGCTCCCACACAACGCCGTCGAGTACTTCGTGTCCTACTACGACTACTACCAGCCCGAGGCGTACATCGCCCAGACGGACACGTACATCGAGAAGGACTCCTCGATCAACGAGGAGGTCGAGCGCCTGCGGCACTCCGCGACGATGAACCTGCTCACCCGCCGTGACGTGATCGTGGTGGCCAGCGTGAGCTGCATCTACGGCCTGGGCACCCCGCAGGAGTACATCGACCGGATGGTGCGCCTGCGGGTGGGCGACGAGTTCGGGCACGAACGGCTGCTGCGCCGTTTTGTGGACGTCCAGTACGCGCGCAACGACGTCGCCTTCACCCGCGGGACGTTCCGCGTCCGGGGGGACACCGTCGAGGTGTTCCCCGTGTACGAGGAGCTCGCGGTCCGGATCGAGATGTTCGGCGACGAGATCGAGCGCCTGTCATACCTGCACCCGCTCACCGGTGAGATCGTCCGCGAGGCGGAGGAGGTCTTCGTCTTCCCGGCGACGCACTACGTCGCCGGGCCCGAGCGCATGGAGCGGGCGATCACCGGCATCGAGGCCGAGCTCACCGGGCGGCTCGACGAGCTGGAGCGCCAGAGCAAGCTGCTGGAGGCCCAACGGCTGCGGATGCGGACCAGCTACGACATCGAGATGATGCGCCAGGTCGGCTTCTGCTCCGGGATCGAGAACTACTCCCGGCACATCGACGGCCGCGCCGCGGGCACCCCGCCGCACACGCTGCTCGACTACTTCCCGGAGGACTTCCTCCTCGTCATCGACGAGTCGCACGTCACGGTGCCGCAGATCGGCGGGATGTACGAGGGCGACATGTCGCGCAAGCGCAACCTCGTCGACCACGGCTTCCRGCTGCCGAGCGCGGTGGACAACCGCCCGCTGCGCTGGGAGGAGTTCCTGGAGCGGATCGGGCAGACGGTGTATCTCTCCGCGACACCGGGCCCGTACGAGCTGGGGCGCGGTGACGGCGTCGTGGAGCAGATCATCCGTCCGACCGGGCTGCTCGACCCGGAGATCATCCTCAAGCCGACCAAGGGCCAGATCGACGACCTGGTCCATGAGATCCGCCTGCGTGCCGAGCGCGACGAGCGGATCCTCGTCACCACGCTGACCAAGAAGATGGCCGAGGATCTCACCGACTACCTGCTGGAGCTCGGCATCCGGGTGCGGTACCTGCACAGCGAGGTCGACACCCTGCGCCGGGTCGAGCTGCTGACCGACCTGCGCCGCGGCGAGTTCGACGTCCTCGTCGGCATCAACCTGCTGCGGGAGGGCCTCGACCTGCCCGAGGTGTCGCTCGTCGCGATCCTCGACGCGGACAAGGAGGGCTTCCTGCGGTCGGACAAGTCGCTCATCCAGACCATCGGGCGGGCCGCTCGTAACGTCTCCGGCCAGGTCCACATGTATGCGGACAAGATCACGCCCTCGATGAGCCATGCCATCGAGGAGACGAACCGGCGCCGCGAGAAGCAGATCGCCTACAACACCGAGCGTGGGCTCGACCCGCAGCCGCTGCGCAAGAAGGTCGTCGACATCCTCGACGACATGGTGCGGGAGACGGCGGGCGGCGAGATGATCGGCGGTGGCGGTCGGGCACAGTCCCGCGGCAAGGCTCCCGCGCCCGGCATGAAGTCGAAGGCCGGTGACACGGTCGGCCGCTACGCCGCCGAGCTCGCCGGGATGCCGCGTGGAGAGCTGGCGCAGCTCATCCGCCAGCTCGACGACCAGATGCACGAGGCGGCGAAGGAGCTGCAGTTCGAGCTCGCCGCCCGGCTGCGCGACGAGATCAGCGAGCTGAAGAAGGAGCTGCGCGGCATGGACGCCGCCGGCGTCTCGTAGGCCGCTGGCGCGTAGGCCGGCGTCTCGTGGACCGGCGCGCGGCCGGCTCGGCCTACGCGGGGCCGGCTGCGCCGGCGGGGGCGGCGTCGCGGCGCCGGAGCAGCTCCTGCCAGACCTCCCGCACCCGTGCGCCCAGGTCGTCGATCGACCCGCCGTTGTCGATGAGGATGTCGGCGACGGCGCGTCGCCGTTCGTCGGTGGCCTGGGCCGCCATCCTGGCCTCGGCCTGGTCACGCGGAAGGCCACGTCGGGCCAGTCGCTCCAGGCGGAGCTCCCGCGGCGCCTCGACCACGAGGACAAGGTCGTAGCCTCCATGCGAGCCACCCTCGACGAGCAGCGGCACATCATGGATCACGATCGCGTCCGCCGGGGCCGCGGCGATCCGCCGCTCCATCGTCGCCCGGATCAGGGGATGGGTGATCGATTCCAGCCGCCGACGGCTCGTCTCGTCCGCGAACACCACCTGGCCCAGAGCCGCCCGGTCCAGCGCGCCGTCCGGCCCCAGCATCGCCGGGCCGAAGGCGGCGACGACCGCGGCCAGGCCCTCGCTGCCGGGCTCGACGACCTCCCGAGCGATGCGGTCCGCGTCCACCAGGTAGGCGCCGTAACCCACCAGGAGTTCCGACACGGCGCTCTTGCCCGACCCGATACCGCCCGTAAGGCCCACCATCAGCACGTAGGTGAGTGTGCCAGGCGGCGCACGGCGGCGGCGGTCCTGCAGGTCAGCCGAAGGCGGCGAGGACCACCAGAGGTGCGGACCGGAACAGGCCCCGACGCCGGGTAAGACTGGACGAGTGGAGCCGCACCCGACCGGCACGACACCGGACGACCTGACCAGCCGGCACGGCGTCGCCAACCGGCGGCATGGCGCCACCGACCCGCACGGCGCCGCGGACTCGCACAGCGCCACCGACCCGCACAGCGCCACCGACCCGCACGGCGCCACCGGTCACAACCGCCTCACCGGTCGGGACGGCGCCGCCGGCCAGGGCGGTCGGGTGCCTGCCCGGCTCCTCACCCGGCTGTGGCCGACGCTGCTGACCGGCGCGCTGTTGGGCGCCGGCGGGCTTGGCCTCGCGTTCCTGCCCGCGTTGGCGAGCTCCGCCCCACTGCTGCTCATCGCGATGCGACCGACGGTGTCGGTCCTGCTCCTCGTCGGCGGTGAGGTCGCGTTCGTCCCCGCGCTGCTGGTCGCGACGGTGTTCCGGGCCGCGCTGGACGTCGGTTACTTCGGCCTCGCCCGCCACAACGTTCAGTCGTTGCTGTTGCGCCGGGTCGGCACCAGCCGGCTGGTGGCCGCGCTCTCCCGGCACGGAGCGCAGCGCGGCCTGCTGTGGTTCTGCCTCGTGAACACCAACCTCGCCGTCGACGCGGCGCTGGGCGCAGGGTCCGTGCCACTACGGCGCTTCCTGCGGTTCGTCGTCCCCGGGTCGGCCATCTCGGCCGCGCTCTACCTGTCAGCCGGCAGCGCGCTCGCACCCTGGACGCAGGACCTCGTCCGCTGGTTGGACGACCATGCCGGGATGCTGATCCTCGGCGGGATCGCGGTGGCGGCGGTCCACACCCTGGCGCTACTGATCAACCGACGAATCCACAAGGGCGGCACAAAGGGACACAACGATCAGTCTGGACATCAACCCGCGTAGCGACAAAGGTCGACTGCGACGGGTCATTCCATCCCGAGCGACCCGGCGAGCACTGCCCACTGCGACGGCGTCACCCGATGGAGCGTCGCCTGATGAGGAGTCTCCCGATGAGCGTTCATCGTCGTTGCGCACCCTGTGCCGTGCCGCCGCACGTGTTGGAGCGCATCGCACGCAACGGAAACGACGAGCAGCGGTCCTGGGCCCTTTCCACCATGGCCCAGGACGCGTCCCATCGCACCGTGCGAGTGCACAACGCCTTCCTGCGCGCGGCGCAGCGCACGGCGGCACCGCCTCGCCTCACCCCGGCCAGCGGCCCGACCAGCGGCCCGCGCCGCACCGTCGGCGACGCGAAGGAAGCCGAGGAGCTGCCCGGTGTGACGGTGCGCGCCGAGGGTGACAACCCGGTCGACGACACCGCCGTGAACGAGGCGTATGACGGGCTCGGTGCCACGTTCGAGTTCTTCCGAGCCACCTACGGTCGGGATTCCATCGACGACGACGGTATGGCCCTACTCGCGACGGTCCACTACGGCAGCCATTACGACAATGCCTTTTGGAATGGCCGCCAGATGGTGTTCGGTGACGGCGACGGCGAGCTGTTCAATCGTTTCACCGTCTCGCTGGACATCATCGGCCATGAGCTCGCCCACGGCGTCACCGAGGACGAGGCCCAGCTCATGTACCTGAACCAGTCGGGTGCGCTCAACGAGTCGATGAGCGACGTGTTCGGCTCCCTGGTGCGGCAGTTCCAGCGGGGCGAGACCGCCGAGCAGGCCGACTGGCTCATCGGCGCGAGCCTGCTCACCGATGCCGTGCAGGGCGTGGCGCTGCGCTCCCTGAAGGAGCCCGGAACGGCGTATGACGACCCTGTGCTCGGCGACGACATCCAGCCGGCGCACATGGACGGCTACGTGCGCACCAATGCCGACAACGGTGGGGTGCACATCAACTCGGGAATCCCGAACAAGGCCTTCTACAACGTGGCGATCGCGCTCGGCGGCCACGCTTGGGAGCGCGCGGGTCAGATCTGGTACGAGGCGCTGCGCTCCCCTCAGCTGCGCCCGAACGCCACGTTCCGCTCGTTCGCCACCATGACGACGAGGCAGGCGCAGGTCCTGTTCGGCGCGGACGAGACGAAGAGCGTCCGGGAGGCCTGGGCCGCCGTGGGCATCTCGGTCTGAGCTGTCTTTCGCGGGCGGTCCTCCACCAGCCTTCGCGGGTGTCGGTCAGACACCCACGAAGGAGGCCGGAGCCGAGCTGCCGTCTGCCGCCGAGTCGCGTGCCGCCGCCATCGCCAGGGCCTGGTTCTCGGCATCCACGAGCGCGCTGCTCAGCGGTGCCTGGCTCCTGGTGACGGCGATCCCGACGGCGAGTGGAGCGGCCGACTCCCGCCGCCAGGCCCGGCGCAGCGCCGCGACGGCTGTTTCGGCACCTTCGCGGCCACCAGCCGGAACGGCCAGCACGAACTGCCGCTCCGCCCAGCGCGCGGAATGGACCGGGTCCTGCACCACGCCTCGTAAATCACGCGCGAAACGGGTGAGTCGCTGGTCCGGGCCAAGGCTCCGGGCCGTCGTCGAGTGCCCGTTGCCGGCAGGCCCGCCGGCCTCTCCGAGCCCGCCGGCCTCTCCGGCCACTCCAGGCCCGCCGAACTCTCCGGCCTCGCCGGCCTCTCCCCCGCCGGCCTCTCCAGGCTCACCGGCCTCGCCGGGCACGTCGACGAGGCAGACCGCGGTGCCGGACGGGCAGTGGCCGAGCTCGCTCAGAAAGGCCGATCTGGTGGCGAGACCGGTGGTGTTGTCAGTCCGGTGCCCGGGGCCGGGGCGCCCGGCGGTGAGCAGGCGACCGATCCCGTGGCCGGCCTGCCCCGTCAGCAGCCCGATCGCCTTGTCGAGCGCCGGGTCGATCACGGGATACGGCCTGGACCAGCGCAGGCACAACGCACCGACCACCCCGCCAGGGCCTGGCAGCGGGACGATGAGCACCGAGGCGATCTTCTCGGCTCGGGCTGTCTCGGCGTTGAATCCAGCGTAGGAGAGCGCGTCGGGCACGAACAGCGGGCGGCGGGTCCGCAGCACGGCCCCGATGGCGGTCTGCTCCAGGCGACCGAACTTCTGCCCCGGTCGGATGATGGCCCGTACCCCCGGAGCCGTGGAGGAATCGACGGCGGTGAACCAGTCGGCGCCGGGCTGGTCCGCGACCAGCCCGGTCGCCGCGTCCGCGCCGGTCAGGTGACGCACCGCGTCGGCGAGCAGCCAGACCGCGGCCGGGACGTCTCCCCGGTCGTCAAGCTGCTCCAACGCCCGGGTGGTGTCGGTGACCGCCTCCAGCAGCGCGCACTCCCTTCGGGTGTCCATCATCGCGATGGTGTGCCGCGCGATGCTCTCCAGCGCCTCCCGCTGCCCCGGGCTGAGCCGCCGCGGGATGCGATCACTGATCGTGATGGCGGCGATCGCATGGCCGTCGGACGTCCGCACGGGCACGCCCGCGAGGAAGCGCACGATCCGTGCCCGGAACGCACGGGTGCCGTGCGCGAATCGGGTGTCCAGCGTGGCGTCCGGGACCTCCATCATCTCGCCGGCCGCGACGGTGTGTGCGGCGATGCCGACCCTGGCCGGGACATCGGGCATCTCGTGGCCGAAACGGCCGACGTAGACCTCCGAGTCGGTGTCGACCATGATGACCGAGCCGACGTCACAGCCGGTCATCGCGGTCGCGAGCGCCGCGACGTCGTCCAGCGGGTAGGCCCGCTGCCGGAACACGATGTCGTAGCGGCGCACGGCGGCGACCCGGGCGGACTCCCGCTCGGTCAGCGGAGCCGGGACCCCGAACCTGCTCGCCTGCTCCGCCGTGAAGGTGACGCTCATGGTGCTCGGCGCCGGGGGCTTACCCCGGTCGGGGCCCTGTGGCAGATCGGGGCCCTGTCGCAGGTCGGGCCCCTGTGGCAGGTCGGGCCCCTGTGGCAGGTCGGCCCGCGACGCCCACCCATCGCTGGGCACCTCGCCCGCGTCGGTGGGTTCCTCATTCGTCTTCGCCGCCCGGTCGGCGAGCAGGCTCGCGAGGCCGTCGGGTGACCGAGGCCGGGAGATCGCGTCGCCCTGCAGGATGTCGCAGCCGAGCTCGGTCATCAGGCGCAGAGTCCGCTCGTCCTCGACGCCCTCCCCGACGACCCGCAGGCCGAGGCGGTGGCCCAGATCGAGCACCGACCGGACGATCGCGGCGTCCTGCAGACTGCCGCGGACGTCCACCACGAAGCCTCTGTCGATCTTGACCTCGTCGAACGGCAGGGCCTTGAGCATCTCCATCGAGCTGTAGCCGGTGCCGAAGTCGTCCAGTGAGAGCTTCACGCCCTTGCTGCGCAGTTCACGCAGCATCGCCGCGGCCCGGCCGGGCTGAGTGACCAGTGCGCTCTCGGTGATCTCCAGGGTCAGCAGGTCGGGTGGCAGCCGGTGACGGGCCAGTGCCGCGGTCACCAGGTCGGGAAGATCGTCCAGGACGAGCATGCGGGGAGAGAGGTTCACCGAGACCGGCACGTGCAGCCCCTGGCCGCGCCACACCGCGCACTGACGCAGCGCCTCGTCGAGCACCCACCGGGTCATGGCACCGATCAGCGCCGAGCGCTCCGCGATGGGCAGGAACGCACCGGGCGGCAGCAGGCCACGGGTCGGATGGCGCCAGCGGACGAGCGCCTCGACCCCGACGATCCGCCCGGTCGCGACGGCCTGCGGCTGGTAGAAGACGATGAGCTCATCGCGGGCGATCGCCGTGCGCAGCTCGGTGTAGAGCGAGATCTCCCAGGAACGCACCCCGGCGATGCCGACGTCCCACAGCCCGACCCGTTCGCCCTCCCGCTTCGCCCGGGACAGCGCGACGTCGGCGCACGGGAGCAGCGCGGCGGTCGTCTCCCCGTCCCGCGGCGCGACCGCCAGCCCCACGCTCGCCTCGACGCCGACGCTGGTGCCCCGCACGTCGAACGGGCCCTCCAGCTGGCTCAGCACCGACATGGCGAGATCGCGCAGATTGCGGTCCCGGCGCTGCGTCGCCCGGGTCTGGTCCCCCACCTGATCCTCCGCCGGGCCGGCGGGCTCCCCGGGGCCGCCCGAGTCCGTGCCGCCCGAGCCGGCGGCGGCGTCCGGGACACCTGGGCCACCCGGACCGGTGGGGCCGCCCGGCGGGCCGGTGATGACCAGCGCGAACTCGTCGCTGCCCAGGCGGCCGATCAGCGACGGGCACGGCTTCACCCGGGCCAGCGCACGGGCGAACTGGCGCAGCAGCTCGTCCCCGCCCTCATGCCCGAGTGCGTCGTTGACCTCCCGGAACCGGTTGATGTCGATCAGGAGGAAGGCGACCTCCTCACCCCGCTGACGCGCACCGGCGATCAGCGGGTCGGCGACGTGGGCCAGCCCGCTGCGGGCCACCAGCGAGGTCAGCGGGTCGGAATGGGCCTGCCGGCGGCCCCACTGGAAGAGGCCGGACATGACCATGCAGCCGCCGAACGTGCTGACCATCGCCGTGAGCAGCATCGCGGGTGGGTTGGCCAGGTCGGGATTGACCCAGGCGGCGAGCAACATCGAGGCGACAAGTGCCCCGCCCAGTGCCACAGCCAGCCGGAACCGGAGCAGCCCGGCGAAGCTGGCGATCCACGGGAACCACAGCAGAAACACCTCGCCCGCGCTGCGGGGATCGGCGTCCGCCGCCGCCAGGCCGAGCCCGACCGCCATCGACATGGCGGAGATCAGAGGAAGCCACTGCCGGTCGTCGCGCTCCTCGACCAGGTGCCGGATCATGGCGAGGTTCGCCAGCGCGATCCCCAGACCGGCGAGCGCTCCGGGCCGGAGATAGCCCGGAGAGGCCGGCACGAAAACGATGATCAGGAAAAACCCGGCCATTCCGACCAGGAGCACCGCGAGCAGGCGGCGACCGTCAACCACGATCGGACCGCTGGGCACTCCTGGAGAATTCCCGCGCCCGACGCCCCCGACACCTCGGTGACCCGCGTCGGGCCACCGGACGTCCGACGTCCGGACGCGGGGGCGTCAGCGCCCAGCGGCGCCGGCAGCCAGCGCCCAGCGGCCAGAGTCAGTGGCCGGCGTCATCCCAGGTGAGCCCGGAGCCGACACTCACCTCCAGCGGCACGGACATCTCGTAGGCGGCCCCCATCTCGGCGCGGACCAGCGCCTCGACCTCCGACCGCTCGCCGGGCGCGATCTCCAGGACGAGCTCGTCATGGACCTGCAGCAGCAGCCGTGAGCGCAGGTCCCGCGAGCGCAGCGCCCGGTCGACACCCAACATCGCGATCTTGATGATGTCGGCGGCGGACCCCTGGATCGGGGCGTTCAGCGCCATCCGCTCGGCCATCTGCCGGCGCTGGGTGTTGTCGCTCGTCAGGTCGGGCAGGTAGCGGCGACGCCCCATGATGGTCTCGGTGTAGCCGTCGCGCCGGGCCTGGTCGACGACGCCGCGCAGGAAGTCCCGGACGCCGCCGAACCGGGCGAAGTAGGCGTCCATGTGCTCGCGGGCCTCGTCCGGGGCGATACCGAGCTGGCCGGCCAGCCCGAACGCGGACAGACCGTAGGCCAGGCCGTACGACATCGCCTTGATGCGCCGCCGCAGCTCCGGGTCGACCTCCGACACCGGCAGGTCGAAGGCCTGCGCGGCGACGAAGGTGTGCAGGTCCTCCCCGGACGCGAACGCCTCGATGAGCCCCGCGTCGCCGGACAGGTGCGCCATCAGCCGCATCTCGATCTGCGAGTAGTCGGCCGTCAGCAGCGTCTCGTACCCCGGCCCGACGACGAACGCGCGGCGGATCTGGCGGCCCTGCGGGGTCCGGATCGGGATGTTCTGCAGGTTGGGATCGGTGGACGACAGCCGGCCGGTGGCGGCGATCATCTGGTTGAAGGTGGTGTGGATCCGGCCGGCGTCGTCGATCATCGGGATGAGCGAGTCGACGACCGTCTTGAGGCGGGCGACGTCCCGGTGGTGCAGCAGCACGGGGATCAGCGGGTGGTCGGACTGGGTCGCCAGCCACGCCAGCGCGTCCGCGTCCGTGGTGTAGCCCGTCTTGATCTTCTTGGTCTTGGGCAGGGCCAGCTCGTCGAACAGGATCTGCTGGAGCTGCTTGGGCGAGCCGAGGTTGAACGACCGCCCGACGAGGCCGTGTGCCTGCCCGGCGACGTCCGCCACCTCGGCGCTGTAGTGCTTCTGCAGCTCGGTGAGGTGCTCCTCGTCGGCCGCGATGCCCGCGCGCTCCATCCGGGCGAGCACGTGCACCAGCGGGAGCTCCATCTCCCGCAGCAGCCGGGCCGCCGAGCGGCGCTCCAGGTCACCGTCGAGCGCGGCGGCCAGCTCGAGCGCGGCGCGGGCGCGGATCGCGTCCGCCTCGGCCTCGTCCGCCTCGCCGGAACCGTCCAGGGTGAGCTGGCCGTTCGTCTCCGTGTCCGACTTGAGCTCGCGGTGCAGGTAGCGCAGTGTCAGATCGGCCAGGTCGAAGGAGCGCTGGCCGGGCAGGGCCAGGTAGGCCGCGAGCGCGGTGTCGCTGGTGACGCCGGCGAGAGTGAAACCGGCCTCGGCGAGCGCCAGCATCGGGCCCTTGAGGTCGTGCCCGGCCTTGGCCCGGTCCAGGTCGGCGAGCCAGCCGCCCAGGGCCGCGGAGTCCGCCGCGGTCAGCGCGGTCGGGTCGATCCAGGCCGCGGCGCCGTCGGCGGCGGCCAGCGCCAGCGCGGTGATCACACCTGTGCCACGGCCCCAGGAGCCACGTAGGTGCAGGCCTGTCCGGCCGGGGCCGGCGGCGTGCGCGGCGAGCCAGCCGGCGACCTCGTCCGGCCCGAGCATGGCCAGGTCGACCTCGAAGCCCTCGTCGGCGCTGGGGGGCGCCACCGCCAGCGCGGCGTACAGCCGCTCCCGCAGCACCCGGAACTGCAACGTGTCGAAGAGCTGGTGGACGGCCTCCCTGTCCCACGGGTGCAGGCGCAGGTCGGCCGGCCCGAGCTCCAGCGGCACCTCGCGCGCCAGCTCCGTCAACGACCGGTTGCGGATGACGTTCGCGAGGTTCGCCCGCAGCGAGGCCCCGGTCTTGCCGCCGATCTCGTCGGCCCGGTCGACCAGGTCGGCCAGCGAGCCGAACTGCTGGATCCACTTGGTGGCGGTCTTCTCCCCCACCCCCGGCACCGAGGGAAGGTTGTCGGACGGGTCACCCCGCAGCGCCGCGAAGTCGGGGTACTGGATCGGGGACAGGCCGTACTTCGCCTGCACCTCGTCCGGCGTGAAGCGGGTCATGTCGCTGATGCCCTTGCGGGTCATCAGCACGGTCACGTGCTCGTTGACCAGCTGCAGCGCATCCCGGTCGCCCGTGACGATCAGGACGTCCATCCCCTCGCCCGACGCCTGGGTGGCCAGGGTGGCGATCACATCGTCGGCCTCGTAGCCGGGGGCGCTCACCCCGGGCACGGCGAGGGCCTCGCAGACCTGGTGGATCAGCGCGACCTGGCCGACGAAGTCCGCCGGGGTCTCCGACCGGCCGGCCTTGTACTCGGCGTACTGGGTATGGCGGAACGTCGGCGTCGGCAGGTCCCACGCGACGGCGACGTGGGTGGGCTTCTCGTCCCGCAGGGCGTTGATCAGCATCGAGGTGAAGCCGTAGACGGCGTTGGTCGGCTGGCCGGTGCTCGTCGAGAAGTTCTCCACCGGCAGCGCGAAGAAGGCGCGATAGGCCAGCGAATGCCCGTCCAGCAGCAACAGCCGGGGACGATCCGCCACGGTAGCCGGGGACGCGGCGGACGGGGACGAAGTAGTCGCAGGCACGCGGCGAGTCTAGGACGTGGGTACGACAGGTCCGCGGACGTCCGGCAGGTGGCGAGTGCGGCGTCCGGCGAGGTTCGCCCGGCTACGCCCGCCCCGGCCTGCCCGCGGCCGCCGCCACGGCACTAGGGTTCAGGGCGTGCCCACACCGCCGACGAATCCTGACGAGCTGCTCAAGGCGTTCAACGAGCATCGGGGCGAGCTCGCCGAGCGCATGGGGATCGTGCTCACGGAGGTCAGCGCGCAGCGCGTGTCCGCCACGATGCCGGTCGCCGGCAACCGCCAGCCCTACGGCCTGCTGCACGGGGGCGCCTCCGTGGTCCTCGCGGAGACGGTCGGCTCGGTCGCCTCGATGCTCTCCGCCCAGCCCGGCCGGATCGCCGTCGGCATCGAGATCAACGCGACGCATCACCGCGCGGCCACCGACGGGACGGTGACCGCGGTCGCCACCCGGATCCACGCGGGATCGACCCTGGCCACCTATGACATCCGGATCACCGACGAGGCCGGCCGGCCGGTGTGCACCTGCAGGCTGACCTGCATGCTCCGGGACCGCCCGCCCGGTTCCGGCTCGGTTCCCGGGTAGCACCCGCCCGGTTCCCGGATGGCGCCCGCGCTGATCCCGGACAGTGCCCCGCCTTCCCGGCGAGAACAGCTGCGTCAGAACACTCAGGCCACCTCGGCACACCCGCGGCGTTCCGCCCGCCCGGCCGTGCTGCTACTTTCGTCCCAGGTGGGAGCCCGGGGCGGCCGAGTAGAAAACGCCGGGCACGGGGAAGGTTCGGACGGCACCAAAGTCCTTCCCGGGCATCCGCCAGAGTCAGCCGGCTGACTCCTCCACATCCAGTTCCACCGCACCAGTCTCCGCCGCAAGTCTCTTCCCCACTTCATCTTCCGGCCCCTCCTCTTCTTCCGGCACCTCCTCCGACACCGTCCACTCCGGCGCGGCCTGCTCCGCCTCGTGGCTGCCGCCCAGGTAGGCGTCACGCACCCGGGGATCACGCGCGAGATCCGCGGCGGTGCCCTCCAGCACCACGCTCCCGGTGTCGAGGACATAGCCCCGATGGGCTATCCGAAGCGCGGCCGCCGCGTTCTGCTCCACCAGCAGAACGGTCACACCGTCCGCGTTGATCTCCCTGATCACCGCGAAGATCGTCGCGACCAGCTTCGGGGCCAGGCCGAGCGACGGCTCGTCCAGCAGGATGAGGCGAGGGCGCGCCATCAGCGCACGGCCGATCGCCAGCATCTGCTGCTCCCCACCGGAGAGGGTTCCCGCCGGCTGCCTGGACCGTTCCGCGAGCCGGGGAAACAGCGTGTGCACCCGCTCCAGCTCACGGCGCGTGCTCTCGCGCGAGCGGCGGGCGTCGAGGAAGCTCCCCAGCGTCAGGTTCTCGGCGACCGACATGGCCGGAAAGATCCGCCGGCCCTCCGGGACGTGGCTGATACCGAGCGCCGCGACCCGATGCACCGGCAGGTTCTCCCCCGAGTCACGCCCCGGGACCGGCTCGGCGGAGCCGGGGCGACCGCTGCCACGAGGCCCGCGGCGAGGTCTGCGGTGAAGGCCGGGGCCGCGCCCGGGGTTGCGGCTGGGGCCGGGGCTGAGGCCGGGGCCAGCGTTGGGGCCGAGGCTGGGGCTGGGGCTGGATTGAGGTCCGCCGGCGAGCGGCGCGCCGTTGAACCAGACCGATCCGCGCACAGGTGCCAGCAGCCCGGAGATCATCCGCAGGGTCGTGGTCTTCCCGGCGCCGTTCGCGCCCAGCAGGGCCACCACCTCGCCGGAGCGGACCCGCAGCGAGATCCCGCGAACGGCGGTGACCGCCCCGTAGGCGACCTCGACGTCCCGCACGTCGAGCAGCGGGACGTCATGGAGGCCGTCGGTGGTCCTGGCCGGAGTCGTCGCGGCGGTCATCGTCGGCCCTCACTGCCGTCGGTCCCATCGCCGGCCTGGCCGGCGGCCCGGTCGTCGGCCCGGTCGTCGGCCCGGTCGTCGGCCCGGTCGTCGGCCCGGTCGTCGGCCCGGTCGTCGGCCCGGTCGTCGGGGTCGCCGAGGTAGGCCTCGATCACCGCGGGGTCGGACCTGATCTGCTCCGGCGACCCGGTGGCGATCACCCGGCCGAAGTTGAGCACGACGATCGAGCGGGCCACCGCGGCCACCAGTCGGATGTCATGCTCGATGAGCAACACGGAGACACCCTGGTCGACGATGGCCCGAATCAGCGCCACCAGGTCGCGCCGCTCCGACGCGGTGGCGCCGGCGGCCGGCTCGTCCAGCAGGAGCAGGGCCGGGCTCGTGCCCAGCGCCCGCGCGATCTCCAGCCGCCGCTGCTCCCCGTAGGCCAGGCTGCCGGCCGGCCACCGCACCCGGTGCCGAAGCCCGACGAAGTCCAGCAGGAGATGGCTGCGCTCGAGGATCTCGCGTTCCTCCCGCCGCACGGCCCTGGTCGGCACCAGCCCGCGCAGCGCGCCCGCGCGGGCCCTGACCTCCACACCGACCTGCACGTTCTCGACCGCCGACATCTCGGGGAAGAGCCGGATGTTCTGGAACGTCCGCGCGATGCCGAGCCGCGTGACCCGGTGCGGGGACCGGCCGACGAGCTCGACGCCGCGTTCCCCCACACCCACCAGGGCCGAAGCGCCCGCCTGAGTTGCGGGGCTTGCCGGGGCCGTCGGGGCCGTCGGGGCCGTCGGCCAGAACCGTGCGCTGCCCTGCTGCGGCCGGTAGGCACCGGTGAGGCAGTTGAACAGGGATGTCTTGCCGGCCCCGTTCGGGCCGATGACAGCGAGGACGCTTCCCCGGCCGTGCCGCAGGGAGACCCCGTCGAGGCTGGTCAGCCCACCGAAGCGCAGGGTGACGTCCCGCACGTCGAGGATCGGGTCGGCCGCCGACGGCCGCGGCTGCGGAATCGCCCGCGAGATCGGCGCCGGAAGTGGCCGCGGAACCGTCGCGCCGCTCAAGAGACCACCTCCGGCGACGTCTGGTCGGCCGCGCCACGGGACGTCCCGGCGGCCCCGGCGGAATCGACGGAATCGACGGACCTGGCGGACTCGACGGGCTCCTCGCGGGACAGCCCGGAGCCGCGGGGCCGATGCGCACGCGGTGGGAGCAGCCCCTCCGGCCGGAAGATCATCATCAGCACCACCACGGCGCCGAAGTAGATGAAGCGGTCGGCCGGCGGCACCGTGTCCCGCAGCAGGAAGGCGGTTCCCTGCAGGACCAGCGCGCCGAGCACCACCCCGAGCCGGGAGCCCATCCCACCGAAGATCACGATGGTGAGCACGAGCAGCGAGGCCTGCAGGCCGAAGGACTGCGGGTTGAAGAACTGCTTGGTCGCGACCACCACCCCGGCGAAGCCCGACACGGACGCTCCCACCGCGAACGCCAGCAGCTTCATCCGCATGGTCGCCACGCCGGTCGCCTCGGCGGCGACCTCGTCCTGGCGGATCGCCGTCCAGGCCCGTCCCGTCCGCGAGCGTTCCCAGCGCCCGAACACCACCATCACCAGCACGATCAGGGCGACCAGCAGGTAGTAGTACGGCAGCGGGTCCAGGCCCCAGGAGTAGCGGACCCCGGGCAGATCCACCGACAGCGGCGGCAGGCCGAAGACGCCCCGGGGCCCGCCGGTGACACCGTCGGCGTTGTTCGCCAGCAACTGGACGATCTCCCCGAACCCCAGGGTCACGATGGCCAGGTAGTCCCCGCGCAGGCGCAGCGTCGGGCCGCCGAGGACGACCCCGGCGACCGCCGCCACCAGCAGGGCGATGGGCAGCACGAAGAACGGGTTGAGCTGCCAGGGCGCATGCCAGGGCATCGCGTCGGCCGAGGTCAGGTAGGCGGTCGTGTAGGCACCGATCGCGAAGAACGCGATGTAGCCGAGGTCGAGCAGCCCGGCGTAGCCGACGACGACGTTGAGGCCCAGCGCCAGCAGCGCGTAGATGCCGATCTCGCTCACCAGGGCCTGCTGCGCGGCGGTCGGCAGCACCGGCGGAACCGCCAGGGCCACCGCGAGCAACGCGGCGTGGCCGAGCACCGCCCCGCGCCGCCCGGACAACCAGGTCGCGCCGGACCGGGCGGCGGCGCCAGCACCACCGCCACCGCCACCGTCGGCACCGACACCGGCAGTGGCACCGGTGAGACCCGCCAGCCGGCCGAGGGCCGTCGCATGCAGCGTGCGGGTCTGGGCGCGCAGCCGGTCGCGGCCCAGCAGTGCCGCCCACAGCACCAGCGCCGCGGCGGCGAAGAACAGCACCCGCGGGAACGCGAGGGACCCGCGGATCCCGGCGAGTGGATGGTCCGCGTCACCCGTCGGCCCCGTCATCACCGCCGCCAGCGCGGCGAGCAGGCCGGCGGTCCGCAGGCTGCGCAGCCGACCGCTCACGCGGGCCGGCCCAGGCGGGTCCCGAGCAGGCCGGACGGCCGTACCAGGAGCACGCCGACGAGCACGGTGAACGCGATGACGTTCTTGTAGGAGGCGTCGAACAGGTACCCGCCGAAGCTCTCGACCAGGCCGAGCAGCAGCCCGCCGAGCACCGCGCCGCGCACGTTCCCGATGCCGCCGAGCACCGCCGCGGTGAACGCCTTGATGCCGGGGACGAACCCCATCGTGTACGAGGCGTTGAAGGTCATCGCGTAGAGGAAGCCGCCGGCACCCGCGAGCAGGCCGCCGAGCACGAACGTCACGACGATGACCCGTTGGACGTCCACGCCCATCAGTCCGGCGCATTCGGCGTCCTGGGCCACGGCGCGGATGGACAGCCCGAGGCGGGTGCCGGCCACCAGGTGGTCGACCGCGAGCAGCATCAGCAGCGCCGTCGCGGCGATGACCAGCGACTGGGTCGAGATCTCCGCCCCGAGGACGGTCACCACCGTGCGGTTGGCGAACAGGTCGGGGACGGGCACGCTCTGCCGCCCGAACTCCTTGCCCGCCAGGTTGAACGCGAACAGGGACGCCCCGATCGCGCTGATCAGGTAGGCCAGCCGCGGGGCTCCGCGCCGGCGCAGCGGGCGGTACGCGCACCGCTCCAGGGTGTACGCGGCCGCGCCACCGGCGGCCGCACCCGCCACGAGCCCGACGAGGACGAGCCCGGCGGCGGCCAGGCCGGCCGGGGTCGCACCGTCACCGGGCACCAGCGCCCGGCACGCGAACAGCCCGCCGAACGCCCCGAGCATGAAGACCTCGCTGTGCGCGAAGTTGATGAGCTGGAGGACTCCGTACACCAGCGTGTAGCCGAGGGCGATCACCGCGTAGAGCGCGCCGACCATCAGCCCGTCGACGGCCAGCTGGCTGATCTGCTCAGCCGAGCCCACGAGGCCCCCTGGAGCCCGGAACCGGGCCGAAGCCCAGGTCCAGACCCGGAGCCGGGTCTGGACCTGGGCTGGCATCGGGAAGGATCACGGCTTGATGAGCGAGCTGACCGGCCCGAGCACCGTCCGCTGGCCGTCCTTCACCTGGTAGACGTACACGGTCGAGCCCTGGACGTCACCGTTGCGCTCGAACTTGATCCGCTTCGTGACGCCGGGCATGTCCACCGACCCGAACGCCGTCCGGACCGACTCACGGTTCGCGTCGGTGCCGAGCTTGCGCAGCACGGAAGCGATCGCGTTGGTGGCGTCGTAGGCCTCACCCGAGTAGGTCCCCGGCTTCAGACCGCTGTTGACCTTCTTGTACTCGGCGACGAAGGCGGCGGCGGACGGGTCGGTGTTCGCGTCCGAGCACGGGCAGGTGATGAGTGCGCCCTCGGCGTTCGCCGTCCCGGCCTGGCGGATGAACTGGTCGTCGTTCGACCCGTCACCGCTGAGGATCGCGCCGTCGTATCCCTTGCCGCGCAGCGCCTTCGTCAGCAGCGCGTACTCCGGGTAGTACCCCGAGTAGTAGACGGCGTCCGCACCGTCGGCCATGATCTTCGTGGCCTGCGAGGTGTAGTCCTTCGTCGGGTTGATCCCGTCGTGGGTGAACGGGACGTCGGCCTGCTCCAGGCCACGCTCGATGGCGCCGGACAGGCCCGTCCCGTACTCGCTGCGGTCGTCGAGGGAGTAGACCCGCTTGGCCTTGACGACCTTGGCCAGGAACTCGGCCGCGGCGGCACCCTGCACCGTGTCCGGGGCGATCACCCGGTAGAAGCTGGTGAAACCGAGATCGGTGAGGGCCGGGTTCGTCGCCGACGGGCTCACCGACAGCAGTCCGGCCTGGCTGTAGAGCGGCTCGCTGGACTTCGTCGGGCCGGAGAACACCGGGCCGACGACCGCCATCAGCTTGGGATTGTCGATCAGTTTCTGGGCGGCGGTCGGACCCTGCTCGGGCAGGCCCTGGTCGTCGGAGGCCACGATGCGCAGCGTGAAGGGAAGGCTCTTGTCCTGGTTCAGCTGCTCGACGGCGGTCAGGACGCCGTTGTAGGCGTTGATGCCGAGCTGCTGGCTGTCGCCGGACAGCGGGCCCTGGAACCCGATCAGGTATTCCTTCTTGCCGCCGTCGTCCGAGTCGCCGCCGCAGGCGGTCAGCGCCGCGCCGACCAGGGCGAAACCCGCGACCAGGGCGGCCATCGGACGCAGCGCCACCGTCCGTGCGGGTCTGGTTCGAAGAGGCCGTGGGGTGGCCGTCATGCAACGTCCTTCCGCTGCTTCCAACGGCGCGCGGGTGCGCTCCGCGGAGCGGAAACTAGTCGCTCACCCTCAGTCGCGAAAGCTCAAAGTGAGCGTGTCGCGACTTCACGTGTTACCCACCTGCCCCACCAGACGTCCGACCTCGGACCGTCAATCACCAGCTTCAACCTGCAACGGGACGAACCTCTCCGCCAGGACCGAGTAGAGGGCCACCCGCGGACTACGCAGGTCACCCCGCGCGTCGAAGGCGATCCGACCGGTGACACCGGCGTACTCACCGGCCCCGATCGCGTCGACGACGGCCGCCCGGGCGGCCTTGGTCACCTCCGTGCGCCCCGGCAGCACCGCCGCCGCGGCCCGGATGAGCGCGCGGGCGGCGTCGTAGGCGTACGCCGCCACCGGCGGGATCGCGTCCGCGCGCAGCACCGCGAGCTCCGCGTCCCGCGAACGCTGTACCGCACGCTCCTGCTCGGACAGATCCGAGGAACCTGACGAATCCGCCGCCGCACCGGCGGCGCCGTCACCGCGCCGCTGGTTGGAACGGGTGTCGGCACTCGGCTGGACCCTGCCCTGGGGCGTCGCCGTCTCCGACCCGCCGGACAGCCCGCTCTGGCTGTTCTCGCCGCTCGGGCTGTTCTCGCCGCTCGGGCTGTTCTCGCCGCTCGGGCTGTTCTCGCCGCTCTGGCCGGTCGAACCGGATTCCGACGCAGATCCGGCGCTGCTGCCGTCGGGCAGCAGATTGTCCAGCCCCTCGGGCGCGCCGAACCGCTTCGTGTAGGCCGCCACGAAGGCACCGGCGGACGGCAGCTGTGACGCCGGAACCGAAAGATCGGTGATCACATCACCGTCAGCGAGCGACTGCGCGCGCTCGACGTAGTCGTGGCTGAGCAGCCCGTCGGCGCCCAGCACCTGCACCGACACACCCTCGTCGGCGAAGGCCTGCCGCAGCTCCCCCGCGAACGCGGCCCCCGTGGCCAGGTACACCAGGTCCGGAGCCTCATCCCGGATGGCCCGCGCCGTCTTCTCGATCTCGTCGTCGTCGGTCGAACCGCCCTCCACCCGGTGCACCGCCGGCACCGTCGCCCCCGCCTCCCGCGCGTCCCGGGCGAACCGCTCCGCAAGGGTGATCATGCCGTAGTCGGGGCTGCCGTCGACCACACTGATCCTGGACCGGCCCAGCGTGTGGACCGCGTAGTCGGCCGCGACGGCGGAGAGCTGCTCATCCGTGCCGCTCAGCCGAAAATAGGTCGGGTACGGGCGGTCGTCCGGAGCCTCCGGGCGCTCGGTCAGCGTCGGCTCCGCGTTCGACGGCGAGATCACCGGCAGGCCGGCCTCGCCCAGCCTGTCCAGCGACACCATCGCCACACTGGAGCTCAGCGGGCCGACGACACCGATCATCCGCTCGTTGTCGGCAAAAAGGTCGGCGCCAGCCGCGCCACCATCAGGCCGGGACAGATCGTCGTGCGCGACGACCTCCAGCTTCCAGCCGGGAACGGTACCGTCCCGGTTGGCCTCCTCCACCGCCAGCGTGACGGCGTTGCGCACGCTGCTCCCGGCATCCGCCGACGCACCGGACAGCGGCGCCATCACCCCGATCGACGCGACCCGCTCCGGGACCCCGCCGCCGTCATCCGCCGCCGACACCAGCAGAAACCCGATCACACTCGGGATGGCCAGCGCCACCGCCGTGACCGCCGCGAGCAGCACCCGGCCACGGCCGGTCCGCGCCGAGCGGCCAACCCAGCGCCGAACCGCGCGAGCCGCCGCCATGACGGCACCGGCGATCAGCCGGGCACGCCCGACCGGCGGAGCACCCCGCTCCCCCGACGACTGGACGTCATCCGGCGCCTGCAACTCGTCCGACGCCTGATTCTCATCCGGCGCCTGGACGTCGTCAGGTTTCCGGACGTTGCCCGGCACCTGAAGGTCTTCAGATGCCGGGTCCTCGCCGTGCCGCGGCGCCCGGGGACTGCCCGGGCTGGCGGCCACATCCTCGGGGTCGTCCCGGGTCACGAGCCCGGCAGCGCCTCACCCGACAGAACCGCCTCCGCGACGGCCCGCATCGTCCGGCGCTGGTTCATCGACGTCCGCTGGATCCAACGGAACGCATCCGGCTCCGTCATCGAGTGCTCGGTCTGCAGCACACCCTTCGCCCGCTCGATGATCTTGCGAGCCTCCAGGCGGCCCTGCAGGTCCTCGACCTCGGCCTCCAGGCTGACGATCTCGGTGAACCGGCTCATCGCCATCTCGATGGTCGGCAGCAGGTCCTTCTTCTGGAACGGCTTCACCACATACGCCATGGCACCCGCCTCGCGGGCCCGCTCGACCAGCTCCCGCTGGCTGAACGCGGTGAGGATCACCACCGGGGCGATCCGATCCTTGGCGATCTTCGCACCGGCGTCGATACCGTCCATCTTCGGCATCTTGACGTCCAGGATCACCAGGTCAGGGCGCAGCTTGCCGGCCAGGGCAACCGCCGTCTCACCGTCGCCGGCCTCGCCGACGACCTCGTAGCCCTCCTCCTGGAGCATCTCCCGGAGATCCAGCCGGATCAACGCTTCGTCCTCAGCGATCAAGACCCGACGCGGCGTCGAGGAAGGCTGGCTCATCGAGTCGAACTCCTGGGTTCTACGGTGATCTGGCTCTGCAGTTGTCCGGCCACGATCACCACGAACAGGCGGCGAACGCGGGCCCCGACCCCTCCCGCCCGTAATCTGACCGGGTCGGGCGGTCGAATCGCACCCTACCCGGCTAGAGTCGTCCACGAGAGGTTCCGCTACGCATCCCGCGTCGGAGACCTCCGTGCCGGCCCCGGTACTCCAACGGCAGAGAGACGGTGCTCAAACCACCGACAGTGTGGGTTCGAATCCCACCCGGGGTACGTACAGCATCTACGCGCCGTGGATGCGCCCCGGATGCCCAGTGGCTGCCGGGTGTGGCCCAGGGGCGGCGGCCGTCACTCCCGCCAGATGGGCAACCTTGTCGAGGTCTGCCACCGGAATCTTGATCATTGTCTTGGCCTGGCCGGTCGGGTTCACCCGCGCGGCGCGGTCGTCGCAGGTCGCGAGTTCGGCGCTCAGGAGGGCGATCCTGTCGCGCCCGAAGACGCGTTCGGCGTAGAAGTCGGCGATCGCGGCTTCGGGACGTCTTCGCGGATACGGACGCTCCTGGGGTGTCCGTCGAACTTGTCGTCACGGCCCCGGTTGTTCGCTCGGGGCCAGCACTTTTACCAGACAGGCGCGCTGGGCCTCGCCGCGACCGGCCTTCCGGCACATCGGCGTCGAGGCCGGACCCGCCTGCGCCATTGGGGGGAGCGGCGTCTCGTTCTTTCGGTGGATCTCCGACGCCTGGGCTGTCTCTAGGCTGGGTGTGTGTTCACTGCCGGCCTGCGCTCGCTCTGGGACGAGCCCCGCGCCGCGGACACGCCCGAACGGGTGTGGCTCGACCGGGTGCTGGTCGGTGTGGTGATGGTGGCGGCGTTGCTCGAAGGAACCCTACGAGAGGACGTCACCTGGCGGCCGGTCGTGACGATCGTGACGGTCGGACTTGCGCCGGTGCTGCTGTGGCGGCGTACTCACCCGTTGGTCTGCGTCGTGGTGGGCTTCGGCACCGGGATGGCGTTGGGACTGGCGAGCTGGCTGGGCGGGACCTCAGGTGTGGGCCTGAACACGATGATCTACATCCTGGTGCTCGTCTACTCGCTGGTCCGCTGGGGCTCAGGGCGTCAGATCGTGATCGGGCTGCTGCTGGTTGCGGTCGCCGCGGGGTTCAGCATCGCGACCGACTACACCGGGCCAGCCGAGCTCTTCGGCGGGTTGGCGGTCCTGGCGGCGGCGGCAGCGAGCGGAGCGGCGTTCCGCTACCGCGCCGAGAGTCGGCGCCGGGCACTCGACCAGGTCCGCAGCCAGGAACGCGTCGGCCTCGCGCGCGAGCTGCACGACTCGGTCGCCCACCACGTCTCGGCGATCACTCTGCAAGCGCAGGCTGGCATGATGATGGCCGCGAAGCGACCTGAAGCGGCGCGCGAGGCGCTTGCGATCATCGAGGGGGAAGCGTCGCGGACGCTGGCGGAGATGCGAGCGATGGTCCGGGTGCTGCGCGACGGAGCGCCGGCGGAGTACGGTCCCCAGCCCGGCGTCGCCGACCTGATGCTCCTCGCCCGCCGCGAACCGGACCCCGTCGTCGACGTGGAGTTGGCGGGTGATCTGGCCGTACTTCGGCCCCAGGTCGACGCCGCCGTGTACCGGATGGCGCAGGAGGCGCTGACCAACGCGCTGCGGCACGCCCGAAACGCCTCGCGTGTGGAGATCAGGGTCGTCGAGGGTGCAGGAAGGCTGCGGCTCCGCGTGACCGACGACGGCCAGATCGACCCGGCGCGGCCGGCGACCCACGGTTTCGGGCTGCTGGGGATGACCGAGCGCGTGCAGCTGCTCGGCGGCACGCTACGCGCTGGGCCGACACCCGAGGGCGGGTGGGCGGTCGACGCCGAGCTGCCGATGGAGTTGCCCCTATGACGACGCGCGTGCTGGTGGCAGACGACCAGGATCTGGTGCGCACCGGCCTGTCGATGATCCTTGACGCCCAGACCGACATCGAGGTCGTCGGCCAGGCCGCCGACGGCAAGACCGCCGTCGAGCTGGCGCATCGGCTCCGCCCCGACGTGTGCCTGGTCGACATTCGGATGCCCGGGCTGGACGGCATCGAGGTGACCGAGCTCCTCGCAGGGCGGGGCGTCGCGGACCCCATTGCGGTGGTGGTGATCACGACGTTCGACCTGGACGAGTACGTCCACGGCGCGCTTCGGGCCGGAGCCCGAGGATTTCTCCTCAAGGATGCCGGGCCGGAGTTGCTGGTGCAGGCTGTCCATGCCGCTGCCGTCGGCGATGYCCTGATCGCGCCGAACATCACCCGCAGGCTGCTGGCGACCCTCGCCGCGGGGGCCTCATCGAAACGCCGTACCCAACCGATCGAGCCGCTCACCCAACGCGAGGAGGAGGTGCTGAAACTGGTCGCTGTCGGCCGCACGAACGCGGAGATCGGCGCGGAGCTGTTCATCAGCTTGACGACCGCCAAGACCCACGTCGCGAGCCTGCTGGCCAAGATCGGCGCCCGGAACAGGGTCGAGATCGCGATGTGGGCCTACGACACCGGCCGGGTGGGGCACTGAACCGAACCTGACGTACCTGCACGACGACTGGTCCCGGCCGGGGCGACCGAGGCCCACAACGAGCGCAGCGCCTTCGTCACCATCTGCCCGGCGCAGGGACAGCGCGGCAGCGGCGGATCAGCCGAAAGCACGAGAGAGAGACCATCTCATCGGCCAGGCGAACTCCGGCCTCCGGGCCGGTGTGCCCGCCACCGGGCTCAGCGATCGTGGACGTACCGATCCTCATCAACGACGGAGCCCATGATGAGAACGCGTCAACCCACCACGACACTGGAAGACCAGCCGATCCCGGTGAGAGCCAAGCTCGCCGCGGCGTGGACCAGCTTCATGTTCCTGTACGCCTATGTGGACATTCTCAACTTCTTCACGCCCGGCGTCGTCGAGGACATCCTCGACGGCAAGGTCTTCGAGTTCGACCTCTCCCAGACCTTTTCGACCGCGGCGCTGACCCTGGTGGCCATCCCGATCCTCATGGTCGTGTCGTCGATGACGCTGCCCGCCCGGGCGACCCGCATCACGAACCTCATCGTGGCCTCGCTCTACGTTCCCGTCACGGCATTCAACGCGGTGGGCGAGTCCTGGCCGTACTTCTACGGCCTTGGCATCGCATTGGAACTGCTCCTACTCGCCCTCGTCGTGCGGTACGCCTGGACCTGGCCCCGCACCGCACCGTCGGCGACCAACCCGGACCGTGAAACCGTTCGCGCCCCGCAGCAAGCGTGAACCGGGGCTGAGGCCGTTAGAACGGCGTGTGCGTAGCAATTGACCGCCTGCCGGTCCCGTCCAGCGTCAGCCGGCACTGCCTTGCGTCCGCTCCACCGCCCAGCAGGTCCTGTCCGCCGCGATCACGATCAGTCCAGCCGCAGTCGCGAGGATGACGCGTCCGGCCACGGCCGGTGTCCCTCTGACAGACTGGCGGCGCCACGGGGCCGGTCACCAGCTGGTCACGTAGACGGACCGTCAGGGTGTGTTCATCGGGGGGACAACCATGATCGACGCAGTGCAGGTGCTGTGGTCACCGGCCGGGCAGAACCTGCCCTCGCTGGGTGGTCGGGAACTGGTTGATGTGACCGACGGCGACACGCCGAACGTCCGCATGCCGATCCGCATGCTCTCGGTCGACACGCCGGAGGTGACCGCCCGTTCCCCGGAGCGTGCCCAGGCCATCGATCAGGAGTTCCTACAGCTCGCGGGATGGATCAAGGACGGCCACGCGCCGATCTCCCCGGGCCTGGCGGCCTTCCTGCTGCCGAAGCTGGAGACCGGCACCGCCGGCACTCTCCATTTCGCGCAGGGCAAGGAAGCCTCGGCCTTCGCGAAGCAGAACATCGAGAAGCGGCTGACCAAGCCGAACGGCAACAAGCGCAATCTGTTCATCCGCGCCGCGCAACCGCCCTTCGACACCAACAGCCGACTCCTGGCCTACGTCGCTCCCGACTACACCGAGGCCGAACGGCGCAACCTCACCCGCGAGCAGCGTGCCACCTTCAACCTGGACCTCATCGCGGCCGGATGGGCCGCCCCGTTCGTGATCTATCCGTCCATCCCCGGCGAGCTCGATCTGCCGCTGCTCCTGGAAGCAGCCACCGCGGCGGCCGACCCGCAGGCCCCCAAGGGCATCTGGGCCAACCCGCACACCCTGCTGGCCTACGAGTACCGAGCGGTCGAGAAGCTCTACCGCGTCACGAAGAAGAAGGTCGACGGCGAGTCACTGCGCGCCGGTGAGGCGACCTCCTGGCGCGAACGCTACTGCGCCGACATGCGCACTCGTCAGCTCCACGGGCCGGAGGACTACTTCACCATCCCGCCGCAGTACCGCCTGTGGTTCTGGCCGCAGGACGTGACCGAGGCCGTCGGGCGGCTCAACCTGGTACCAGCGCCGCGGCTGGTCGGCGCGGAGTGAGACCGAGGTCCTGAGCGGCGTATCACCACCATCCCGAACCACCTCCGCCGCCCCGATCAGGCAGCTGGGTCGGGCGGTTGGGTCGGGATGGTGGTAGCTGTGCGGGCCGTGACCCAGGCATCGATCATGGTTCGGGCGATGGACAGGCGGCCGGGCAGGTGCAGCTGGCCGTCCGCGGTGGTGCCCACGGCGGGCCAGGCGGTGCGGGCTAGGGCCGGGCGCAGCTCGTCCAGGGTGACCCACTGTGCTTCGACGATCTCGTCGTCGTCCAGGCGCAGCGGCGCCTCGGGGTCCGCGACGGCCTGGAACCCGATCATGAGGGATCGTGGGAAGGGCCAGGTCTGGCTGCCCAGGTAGCCGATGTCGCGGACGGCCACCCCGACCTCCTCGGCCATCTCGCGGGCGACGCAGGCCTCCAGTGACTCCCCGGCCTCGACGAAACCGGCCAGCACCGAGAATCGGCCGACGGGCCAGACCCGCTGGCGGGCCAGCAGGACCCGGTCCGCGCCGTCGTGCACCAGGCAGATCACGGCCGGGTCGGTGCGCGGGTACTCCTCGTGCCGTTCGGCCTCGCACACCCGGGCCCAGCCGCCGTTGATGACGCGGGTCGGTGATCCGTCGCGGGCGCAGAAACGGGCCCGCCCGTGCCAGTTCAGCAGGGCGGTCGCGGTGGCCGCCAGAGCTGCGTGCACCGCGGGGAAGTCTGCGCCCGCCGTGAACAGGTCCAGCCAGTGCACGGGGTCGTCGCCGGAGTCGGCCGCGGACGGGGCTGGGGCTGGGGCTGGGGCTGGGGCTGGGGCTGGGGCCTGCATCCCCCAGTAGACGACGCCGTCGGCCTCGCCGAGCAGCAGCGCGTCCGGTGGTGGTGCGGCGGCGATCCCTGCCGCGGCGTAGGTGCGCAGCCGGGGCGGGCCGTCGGCCTGTTCGATCGGGAACCGGCCCCGGTCGTCGGTGACGACGACCTGCGCGGCGGCCCAGCTCGCCTCCCGCCGCGCCGCATCCAGGCGGAGCAGGCCGTCGCGCACGATCGGCGCGCCAGCCAGGACGGGTGATGCGACCAGACCGAATCCACTCACCGCACCATCTTGCTCCGTCCGCGTTGCTCCGTCTGACCGGGACGACCGGCGCGCCAGCGGGCCGGCCCGCCGACCGGCGGGCGAGATGTGGCGAGGCGAGGCCGATACCCGGGCGCTCGGGGGCCGCCGGGCGGGGGCGCTGCCGCCCCGCCCGGCGTTTCGTGCCGCGGTGAGCTCAGAGCTCGATCAGGTCAGCGGCCCGGCGGCCGATCATCATGGTGGCGAGATTGGTGTTCGCCCGGGTGATCGCCGGCATCACCGACGCGTCGGCGACCATCAGACCGTCGACGCCACGCACCCGCAGGCGGCGGTCCACCACGGCGGTCGGGTCGTCATCGTCGCCGAGCCGGGCGGTGCCGACCGGGTGGTTGTAGGTCTCCGCCCGGGCGACGACCTGCTGCTCAAGGTCGTCCCCGCGCCACCACGGGTTGTCGGGGATCGTCACGACGCCGGTCGCGGCGACCCGGTCGAGCAGGTCCGCGGCGATGCGCACGCCCTCGGCGAGGCTCCGGCGGTCGATCTCCTCGGCGAGGTGGCCCAGGTCGATCGCGGTCCCGTCCGGCGTCACCCGCAGGGAGCCGCGGCTGCGTGGGGCCATCAGCCCGACGGCGAACGACACCTCGCCCACCGGCCGGGACGTGTCGTAGAGATGCGCGGAGAACGGGAAGACCTGGATCTCCTCACGGGGGTCGCCACCGAGGCCGCAGCGCAGGAGCGAACCGCTGACCGGGCGCTCGGCGATCAGGTCCGGGTCGGCCAGGGCGTTCAGCATCACCCACGGATGGTCCTGCAGATGCTCGCCGACGCCGGGCAGGTCCACCCCGGAGGCGATGAGCAGCTCCGGTGTCCCGAACGCCCCGGCGGACAGCACGACGACGTCCGCCGACAGGACGCGGGTGCCGCTCTCCCCGGCTTCGGTGACCTCCACGCCACGCGCCCGCCCGTCGGTGATGACCACCCGGTGGGCGGTCGTCTCGGCGAGCAGGGTGACCCGCCCGCGCAGCCCCGGCATCACCCCGGCCAGGGTGCCCCAGCGACCTTCGTCGACCCGGTTCGTCGGCCAGGGGCCGATGCCGAGCGCGCCCGGGGCGTTGTGGTCCGGGGCCTCGGGGTGGCCCGCGGCGAGGCAGGCCGCGGTGAACGCGTCGTCGATCGGACCCGGCTTGAGCCGCGTCATCACGATCGGGCCGGAGTCGCCGTGGTGGTCGGCGTCGCCGAACTGGAGGTCCGTCTCGTTGGCCCGCAGCGCGGGCAGGCAGTCGGCCCAGGTCCACCCCTCGCCCCAGGGGTCGAAGTCCCACTGCTGGCCGCGCACCCCGGCACTGGAGTTGACCGAGGAGGAGCCGCCGACGACCTTGCCGCGCAGCAGTGGAACGCCTTTCGTCGACCGGTAACCCCAGTCGAGGCTGGCCGGGAAGATGTAGTCGTAGAGCAGCTGGCGCGGCGCCGGGCTGCCCGGGTCGATCCCGCCTTCCACGATCGTCACGTCGGCGCGGTCCGCTATTCCGTCGGCGAGCATGAGCCCGGCGGAACCCGCTCCGACGATGACGACCTTCGGGGTTTTTCCTGACATGGCGAGCGGCCTTCCAGAGGGGTGGCGGATCCGTAAAAGCGATGTCTCCCGCGGGTGCCAGGCCGATGAATCGCGGCCCGGGCGGTGATATACCGACGCTCAGTACACCCTCGATCGCGCGACGGACGCCCGCGGGTGAGGCGAGGCGGGATGGGGAACGGCGGTCAGTCCTGGACGAGGCCGAGCAGGCGGGCGGCGTTGTCGCCCATGATGCCGTCCAGCTTCTCCTGCGGAATCCTCGGCAGCCCGAGCCGGTCGGCCTGCTCGTTCACGCCGAGGACCCTGTCCTTCAGTTTGACCGGGTCGTAGAGAAATCCCGGGTAGTCACTGCCGAAAAGCAGCTTCTCCAGCGGGACGAAGAACTGCTCGCAATGGATGAGGAAACGGTAGAACTCCTCGTCCGTCACGGTGGCGATGTGGTACGAGATATCGGTGTGGAAGTTCGGGTGCTTGGTGAGCATGAACAGCGCCTCGTCGATCCACGGAATCCCGCAGTGCGCGATGATCACCCGCAGGTCGCGGAACTCCCGGCCGACGTCGTCGAGCATCGCCGGGCGGGCGTAGTCCATCCGCGCGTCGATACGGGTGGATCCCGCCTGGTGGACCATCACCGGAATGCCGAGGTCGGCCGCGGCGGCGAAGACCGGGAAGGCGATCTCCCGGTCCTGCGGTGACCAGTGCTGGTACATCGGGTAGAGCTTCACCCCGGACAGCCCGAGCTCCTCGACCGATCGCCGCAGCTCGGCGACCGCCGCCCGGGGCCCCCGGTAGGCCGGGTTCACCGACGCGAAGCCGATGAAGCGCTCCGGGTCGGAACGGACCACCGCCGCGATGTAGTCGTTGCACTTCTCCGGGCTCGGCGGGCCGGGCACGTCGGTGATCCCGTAGGTGTCCACCGTCCCGATCAGCTCGCCGTCGAGGAACTGCGGCGAGACACCGAGAACGATCATCTTGTCGAAGCCGGGATGGTCCCTGACGCTCTCCGCCGGGCCGATCACCGGCCAGCCGGCCCGGGAGTACCCGCTGTCCTCCCACTCCTGCTCGGTCGGCATCCGGTGCGAGGGGACCTTGCCGAGGCTGCGGTAGATGCACAGCGAGCCCTCACGGCCGTAGTCCGTGTTGAACTCGTGGTCCTCGGCCAGGCTCAGGATGTGCGTGTGCGCGTCGATAATCATGTCGTTCGGTGTCCGTTCTGGGTGCTCGGCACCCGGTCCGGGGTGGTTCGGCGGCTGGAAGCGGCCTGGCGGCGAGAAGCGGCCTAGAGGCGGCGGGCGTTGTAGATCGATGCCGGTTCGTGCCGCGTCTCGTACCAGGGCCGGTAGAAGTCCAGGACGTACGGCTCGACCTCGGCGCCCAGCGCCGCCCAGCGCCGCTCGTCCGCGGTCGGCCGGTACAGGCGCCGCTCACCCACCTCGGCGAGCCGGTCCGCGAGCGCGTCCTCGTCGACGACGGTGACCCGGCCGCCGGCCATGACCACCTTGCCGTGGATGAGCACGGTGTCGATGTCCGCGGCGCTCGCCCGGTCGACGAGGACGTCCAGCACCGGAGTGGAGTCGTACCGGCCGGGCGGGAACAGGATGCGCCGGGTGTCGACGACCAGCAGGTCCGCGAACGTCCCGGGCGCCAGCCTCCCGACCCTGCCCTCCATCCGCAGCGCCCGGGAGCCGTTCTCGCCGGCCGCGCGCAGCACGCCCGCCGAGTCGAGGCGGATCTCGTCGAACACCCGTGGGTCACGTTGCAGCATGGTGGCGAGCCGCAGCTCGGCGAAGAAGTCCTCCCGGTCGGTGAACGAGATCCCGTCGGTGCCGAACGCGAGCCGCCCGCCGGTGGCGAGGATGTCGCGGGCCCGGCAGATCCCGGACGACAGCCGCAGGTTCGAGCCGGGGTTGTTCGAGGCGACCGCGCCGGAGTCGGCGAAGATCCGCAGCTCGTCGTCGGTCACCCAGACGAAGTGCGCGCAGACCAGGTCCGGGCCGAGCACTCCGAGGTCGGCGAGCCGCTCCAGCGCGGGGCGGCCGTGCGTGCGGACGTTCCACAGCGCCTCGGAACGGGTCTCCAGCACATGTGAGGTGATCCCGGTGCCGTAGTGGTCGGCGGCGGCGCGGCAGCGGCGGTACAGCTCGTCCGAGCAGGCCGGCGTCCAGTCCGGTGCGAGCAGCACCCGGATCCGGTCGCCCCGGCCGTCCCAGCGGCGGACCAGCCGGTCGTAGCTGGCCATCACGTCGTCGACCGGCCAGGCGTAGCCCATGGGCGACTGGCGCACCCGGGTGGCGAGGTCCGCCGGCAGCCGGGCGAGGAAGGCCTCGTCCGGCTCGTGGACGTAGGTGTTCTGGTCCCGGCTGACCAGGCCGAACGCGACCCGGAACCCGATCTCGTCGTAGACCGAGAGCGCGACCTCGGCCCCGAAGTCGGGCATGGCGGGGCGGCCGTAGAACATGTCGACGGCGCCGGTCTGCCCGCCCTTGATCGCCTGGACCAGCCCCCAGCGCAGGACGGTGGCCAGGTCCTCCTCTTCCATCGGGCCGTACGACGAGTGGATGTGCACGTTGGCCCGCTCGAAGATCAGCTGGTACAGGCCGGGGCCGGCGGCGAGCTCCGAGTGGTAGTGGCAGTTGATGAAGCCGGGCATGACGAGGTGGTCACGGGAGCCGATCACCCGGTCGAACGGGCCGCGGGCGGCCAGCTGCTCCCGCGGGCCCACGGCGACGATGGTGGAGCCCTCGACGATGACGGCCCCGTCGGGGATCAGCGTCTGCTCGTCGAGCGCGACCACCGGGTCGCCGACGACCAGGATCCGCTCAGCCGGCTGCGATGTCATCGGCGAGCACCCCTTCCACCAGGACGGGACGTCCGTCGAGGTACAGCGTCGCGGCGCGCAGGACGCAGTCCAGGTGGGCCGCGGCGGCGACGGTCCCGCCGTACGCGATCGAGTTACCGAGGGCTATATGTGCTGTACCCAGCGTCGACTCGGTCTCCATCGCGACCCCGCACACCCGGCCGTTCGGGTTCAGCCCGACCGACACCTCCGCGAGGTTCGACATCCGCGGGTCGGCGACCCGGTCGATCATGTCCGTGAGCCGGCCCGCCTCCCGCCCCGCCACGTCGACCAGCTCGCCCGCGCGGAAGGTCAGCGCGACCGGGGACGGCAGCGGCCCGACGCCCATGAACAGCAGGTCGGCGTCGATGACGACGACACCGCCGGTGCTGCCCTCGACCGGCGCGGTGCCGGCCTCCACATCCGGCGGCGCCATGTAGGCGCCCGGCTCGCGGGCGATGCCGTGCAGCGCCCGGCCACCGCGCCCCCGCACGGAGCCGGCGAGGTCGGTCCCGGCCGGGCTGGTGATCCGGTACGTGTCGGCGCCCGCCCAGGCGGCGGCGAGCACCTCGACCGTGCGGCGCAGCTCGTCGAAGTCGACGTCCAGCGGGCCCCCGGCGCGGAACGTGCTGGCCCGCACGGCCGGCATCGCCAGGTAGCGGGTGCCGGCGCGAGAGGCCTTCTGGCGCGCCGTCGACGACCCGACGAAGGTCGACGTCAGCTCGATCGCCGCGGCGGCCTCGGCGAGCAGCGCCCCGACCGAGCTCGGCGGCTCGCTGCCCGGCACCTGGTAGCGCGGCACCCGCGCGATCACGCACACCGCGTCGCGTTCCTCGAGGCCGGCGGCGAGGGCGGCGACCACCGCCGGGTCGGTCTCCGCGTCGGTGAGGAGCACGACCTCCTCGCCTCTTTCGACCGCCAGGCAGCGGTCCAGGACGTTCGCGACGGTGGCCGAGGGCACCACGGCCGGGGCCACAGCCGGGCTCGCGGCGGGAGCAGTGCTCGCGGCGGGGGCCGGGGCCCGGGTCACGCCGCCGCCGACGGGGTGGGCGGGATCGCGAGCTCGGTGCTGGCGTCCTCCACCCGCGCCAGCACCCGGGCGAACGCCTTGTTCGACTCGCGCAGGATCAGGTCCTCGTCGACCAGCGTCAGCTCGCGGCCGGCCATCACCACCCGGCCGTCGATGATCGTCGTGTCGACACACGAGCCGTTCGCCGAGTAGACGAGGTGGGAGTACAGGTGGGCGACGTCGTTCGCCCTGCGTGGCGTGAACATCGTGTTGTTGAGGTCGACCAGGATGACGTCGGCCTTGTGCCCGGCGACCAGCTGCCCGGTCTGGTGCCCGAGCGCCGCCGCGCCGTTGCGGGTGGCCATCCGGACGACGTCCGGTGCCTGGCCGAGGCTGGAGTCGACCCGGCTCGCCCGGTGCATCAGCGAGGCGAACTTCATCACCTCGAACATGTCGCGGCTGTTGTTGCACTCGGCCGCGTCGTGGCCGAGGCCGACGTTCAGCCCGGCGGCGAGCATCTCCGGCAGCCGGGCGATGCCGTTGCCGAGCTTCGCGTTCGAGCTCGGGTTGTGCGAGATCTGCGTGTTCGTCTCCCGCATCAGCGCGATCTCGGTGTCCGACAGCCACACACAGTGCGCGGCGATCGTGTTCCGGCCGAGGATCCCCGTCTCGTAGGCGACCTCGGTCGGCCGCAGCCCGAACCGGGACTTCGAGTTCTCCACCTCGGACAGCGACTCGTTGAGGTGGATGTGGATGCCGGTGCCCAGCTGGTCGGCGAGCGCCCGGGTGTCGCGCAGCAGCTCCCGGGAGGCGATCGGCAGCCACTCGATCCCGATGTACACCTCGACCCGGCCGTCGGCGGCGCCGTGGCAGGCGGTGTAGGCGCGGTGGTTGTCCTCGAGGGTGTCGAGGTTGTGCTCGGCGTCGGCCACGTCGTTCGACAGCACCGCCCGGATGCCGATCTCGGAGGCGGCCTTCGACAGCGCCTCCAGCTGGCGGTACATGTCGTTGACGGTGGTCACCCCGCCCTTGATCGACTCCGCGTAGCTGGCCAGCGCGGCCCAGTACGCCGCCTCCGGGTCGAGCGCGCGGATGATCGGGTACCAGCAGGTGTCCAGGTACTCCCACAACGGCAGGTGATCGCTGTAGCCCTTCGCGATCGCCGTGTGGTAGTGCAGGTCGACGAGGCCGGGCATGACCAGCTTGTCCGTCGCGTCCAGCACGGTCACGGGCGCCTCGGCCCCGCCCGCCCCGGTCGCGCCGCCGGCGCCGGCGAAGGATCCGGTCGGGCCGACCGCGACGATCCGGTCACCTTCGATGAGGACGTCACCGCCGAAGTGGACGGTGTCGGCGTCGTCGAGGGTGAGCACCGTTCCGTTACGGATCAGGATGCGCTCGGACATCGGTTTGACCACCTGCTCCCTGCGTCGTGGAATCGATCAGCTGTCACGTGCCGGTTCGCGGGGCCGCCCGCGCGGTCCGCACGCCCGGGTCATCCGGGTCGAAGGCGGCGAGCTGGTCGGCCATCACGCTGGTGACGTGCTCGCGCATGAGGCGCTCGGCGTCTCCCGGGTCACGGCGCACGATCGCCTCGTGGATCGCGCTGTGCTGGCGGACGGAGACCTCCAGCCGCCCGGGGATCGCCACGGTGAGGTTGCCGATCCGAACCAGATGATCACCAAGGTTCTCGATCATCTCGCGGATCCGCCGGTTGCGGGTCTGCCCGTAGATGACCCGGTCGAACGCCTCGAGCAGTTCGGGCAGCCCGTCCAGCTCGCCCGCCGCCCAGGCCCGCTCACTGCCGCGGACCACCTTGGTCAGCTCGGCGAGGTCGGCGGCGCTGATGTGCACCGCGGCCTCCCGCGCGCAGGCGCCCTCCAGCAGCTCCCGCAGCTCGTAGATCTCCTTGAGGTCGTCCCGGTCGTAGCCGCAGACCACGGCGCCCTTGTAGGGCACGATCTCGACGAGCCGCTCCCGCTGCAGCCGCACCAGCGCCTCGCGCAGCGGGGTCTTGCTCACCCCGAGCCGGCCGGCGAGCTCCGCCTCCCGCATCGGGTAGCCCGGCGGCAGCCGCAGGTCGACGATCTCCTGCTTCAGGCGCAGGTAGACGACGTCCTTGAGCTGCCGGTGCGGGGTCTCGTCGGCCGGCTGGGCCGAACGCTCAGCCATGACGCTCGCCTGCCCGGCGGCGCGGCCGCGGGCACGCCGCCCGTTCCCTCTCTGACCTGGACAAAGACTTTCCTTCCACGACCGCACGATGACGTGTGCGGTGACCGACCCGTACGACATCGGTCATGATGCCGTCACCGTCCTGGTACGCCGGTTTCGCTCGTCGTCATCAATGCGCCAGCGCCTCCGCCCGGACGCCGAAGGCCGTGTCGAACGCCTGCCGGAACCGGGCGACGGTGCCCATCCGGTCGGTGCCGAGCGGGAAGACGTTGACCGAGTCGACGCCGGCCGCGGCCAGCTCGCGCAGCTGAGCGACGGTCCGTTCCTGATTGCCGGACAGCGCCATCCGCCGGACGAACTCGTCCGGCAGCAGCTCGGCCGCCGCGGCGGCCTCCTGGAACTCCCCGCCCGTGTAGCGCCGGCGGACCTCGTCGATCAGCGCCCGGTCCAGCCCGGCGAGCTCGCAGTACACCGGCGCCGTCTGCGGGAACCACGCGGCGATACTGCGGGCGGCGGCGAGCGCCGCCTGCTCGTCCTCGTCGATCCGGCCGTAGGCGAACACGGCCACCTGCGGACGCGCCGAGCGGCCCGCCGCCTCGACGCCGCGGTCGATGTGCTCCAGCGCGAACCGGATCCCGTCGGTGTGCAGGCCGGCGAGCAGGATCACCCCGTCGGCCACCCGGCCGGCGAGCTCCAGGGTCTTCGGCCCGCTGGCAGAGATGAACACCGGGATGTCGGACCGGGCCCCGAACCGCAGATGGGCGTCGTGCAGCTCGAACCCCGCCGAGGTCTGGTCGACGTCCCCGCCGCGCAGCAGGGCGCGGATCGCGACGATCGAGTCCTCCAGGACGGCGAGCTTCGCGGGGCGCATACCGAACGCCTCCAGCGGCCGGTCGCCGGCGCCGATGCCCAGGATGAAGCGCCCCTGCGCGATCTCGTCGACGGTCGCCGCCGCCACCGCGGTGATCCCCGGATGCCGGGTCAGCGGGTTCGTCACAGCCGTGCCGAGCAGCAGCCGGCTGCTCGCCCGCGCGGCCAGGGTGAGGTAGGCGTACGGGTTGCGGCTGTGCAGCGAGGAGTCCGTCAGCCACAGGTGATCGAACCCGGAGCGCTCGACCTCGGCGACGTACGACTCGAAGACGGCAGGGGTGTCGACTCCCTGCAGCACCACTCCGCTACGCATCCCACTTGCTCCTGTCGGTCCGCGCGGCCCTCGCCGCGATGTCAGCCAGAGCGGCGGCTCGCGCCGCGGTGTCAGTCATGACGGCGGCCTGCGCCGCGGTGTCAGTCATGACGGCGGCCTGCGCCGCGGTGTCAGCCATGACGGCGGCCTGCGCCGCGGTGTCAGCCAGCGTGGCGAGGCCGTCCGCCACCTGTGCCAGGTCGATCCATTCGTCGATCGTGTGCTCGCGCTCGCCGTGGGTGATCCCGATGGTGATCGCCGGGATGCCGGCGGCGTAGGCGGCGTTCGCGTCGGTGCTGGCGGCATGTGTCCGGGCCGCCAGCCCGCGGCGGGCCAGCGCGGCGAAGGCGGTCGCGGCCAGCGGGTGTTCGGCCGGGATCCCGCCGGCCGGCCGGCGGCCGATCTCGCTGGCCTCGGCGGCCAGCTCCGCGCCCTGTTCCTCGATGACCAGCTCCTCGATGACCAGCCGGGCCTCCCGTTCCAGCCAGGCGAGCCCGGCGGCGGTGTCGGCGCGCAGGTCGACCTCGAAACGGCAGCTGGCCGCCCGGATGTTGATCGCCTCCCCGCCGGAGATCCGCCCGACGTTCACCGCGGTCCGCCCAGCCACGCCGGCGCCTTCGGCGGCCTGCGGCGCGGCCAGGGCGGCGAGCCGGGAAACCATTCCCGCCGCCGCGTGTACGGCGCTCGGTGTCGCGGACCGCTCCCACGCGTGTCCGCCCGGTCCGGTCACCGTCACCGCGAACCGGACCGAGCCGACTCCGGTCACGGTCACCCGGCCCAGATAGTTGCCCTCGACGGCGATCACCGCTCCGACCGGCACCGGCGGATCCGCGAGCGCCGCGGTGATGCCGGCCAGGTTGCCGACGCCCTCCTCCCCCACGGTCGCGAGCACCCACACCGGGCGGGCCTGCCCGGCGCCCACCAGCTCCGCTTCGAGCAGCCGGGGCAGCTCGGCGAGCGCGGCGACGGCGATCGTGTCGTCACCGACACCGGGGCCGACCAGCCGCCCGTCGTGGCGGCGGGCACCGTGCTCGACGTCCGGGCCGAACACCGTGTCCAGGTGGGCGGCGACCAGCACCGCCGGGCCCACGCCGCGGCGGGCCAGCCCCCACACGTTGCCGGTCGGGTCGATGCGCACCTCGGCGAGGCCGTCCGCCCGCCACCAGCCGGCGACGAGCGCCGCCCGCGCGGCCTCGCCGAACGGCGGGGCCGGCAGCAGGCACAGCCGCTCCGTCCGCACGATCACCCGCTCGGCCGCGCCGGCCAGCGGGCCGGGCGCACCCGCCGGCAGCCCGGGCGCACCGGCCAGCCCCTCGCGCACACCAGCCGGCTGTTCCGTCGTGTCGCCCCCGCCCCCGCCCCCGCACCCGGGCCCGAACGCGGCGGCTCCGCGGCCAGGGGCGCTCACTCGCCACCCCCGGCAACGCTGGTCGTCCCGGCCGGGATCGAGGCGTCGAGGATCGTGCCGGCGACGTGCAGCTCGTCGATCTCGGGGTCGCTCAGCCCCGCCTCGCGCAGCACCGCGCGGGTGTGCTGGCCGAGGTCAGGCGCGCCGGAGGGGAAGGGCAACGGCCCGGGGGCCCGCACCGGCACCGTCACCGCCCGGTAAGGCGAGCCGTCGCCGGCACCGACCGTCGCCACCGCGCCGATCGCCGCCGCCTGCGCCGAGGTCAGTGCCTCACCGACGTCGCGGACCAGGCCGGCCGGTACCCCGGCGGCCTCCAGCCGCGCCACCCAGGCGGGCGCGTCATCCGCGGCGAGCGCCTGCTCGATGCGGGCGGTGAGGGCGTCCCGGTTGCGGACCCGGTCGGCGTTGGTGGCGAACGCCGGATCGTCGACGGCCTCGGGTATGCCGATCGTCGAGCACAGCCGCCGCCACAGCCCCTCGTTGCCCGCACCGGCGAGGACCAGCTCGCCGGTGCGGGCGCGGAACGCGCCGTAGGGCGCGAAGGCCGGCGAGTGGGTGCCCAGCCGGGAGGGGATCTCGCCCGCCGCGAAGAACGCCGAGGCCGGGGTGGTCAGCCCCGCGAGCGCGAACTCCAGCAGGGACGAGGAGACATGCCCCCCGCGGCCGGTTCCGGCCCGGCGCAGCAGGCCGGCCAGAATCCCGGTGACGCAGCAGATGCCGGCGCCGACGTCGAGCAGCGGCGCGCCGACCTTCACCGGTCCAGACCCGGCTGTCCCGGTGACGCTCATCAGGCCGGCCTCGGCCTGCAGGATCAGGTCGAAGCCACCGCGGGCGGCGTCCGGGCCGGTCTGCCCGTAGCCGGACACCGATCCGTAGACGATCCGCGGGTGCCGGGCGAGCACCGCCGCGGCGTCCAGGCCGTACCGGGCGAGCGCGCCCGGCCGGGCGTTCTCGACGACGACGTCCGCGCCGGCGAGCAGCCGTTCCAGCGCCGCCTGCCCGGACGGCGCGCGCAGGTCGAGGGCGAGGCTGCGCTTGCCGTTGTTCAGGGATAGGAACAGCGCGGAGCGGTCGGCCACGGTGGCGGTCGCCTGGGCCCGGTAGGAGTCGCCACCGTCCGGTGGCTCGATCTTGACGACGTCCGCGCCGAGCGCGGCGAGCATCATCGTGGTGTAGGCGCCGGAGACGAACCGGGTGAGGTCGACGACCCGAACCCCGGCGAGCGGCGGCACACCGCCGCCTGGCACACCGCCGCCCGGCACACCGCCGTCCAGGAGACCGCCGCCCGGCGGAGCGCCGCCCGGAACACCGCCGTTCACCATGGCGCCGGCTCCCGGTACTCGCCGAACTCGGCCCGCATCAGGGCGTTGATCTCGCCGATCGTCGCGCCGGCCCGGGCGCAGTCCAGCAGCGCGGGCATCACGTTCGCGTCCGAGCTCAGCACCTTCGCCAGGTCCGCCAGGGCCGCCGCCGCGGCGGCGCCGTCGCGGGTCCGCAGATGTTCGCGCAGCCGGTGGCGGGCGCGTTCCTGGGCGGACGGGTCCGGCTCGAACAGCCGCGGATCGGCGTCGGTGTCCGCGTCGTCGGTGTACCGGTTCACGCCGACCTTGACCCGGGTGCCGTCCACCAGCTCGCGTTCGGTGCGGTAGGCGGTCTTCGCGACCCAGCGCTGCGGGATGCCCTCGGCCAGCATCGCCACCATGCCGCCGCCGGCGTCGATCCGCTCGATCAGGGCGAAGGCGCGCTGTTCGAGCTCGTCCGTGAGCGACTCGACGTAGTAGGAGCCGGCGAGCGGGTCGACGGTACGGGTCACCCCGGACTCGTGCGCGACGATCTGCTGGGTGCGCAGGGCCAGGCGCACCGACTCCTCGCTGGGGATCTCCAGCGCCTCGTCCCAGCCCATCACGTGCACGGACTGGGCACCGCCGAGCACCGCCGCCAGGCAGGAGATCGTCGAGCGGACCACGTTGTTCAGCGGCTGCTGGGCGGTGAGGACCGTGCCGGAGCAGCCGGAGAAGAAGCGCATCCGGGCCGACTCCGGCCGGGTCGCGCCGAACCGTTCGGTGGCGATCCGGTGCCACATCCGCCGCGCCGCCCGGACCTTCGCCACCTCCTCGAACAGGTCGAGGGTGGCCGAGAAGTGGAAGGACAGGCGGCCGGCGAAGCGGTCGAACGGCAGGCCGCGGCGGGTGATCTCCTCGGCGTAGGCGATCGCGGAGGCGAGCGCCAGGCCCAGCTCCTGCACCGCGTCGCTGCCGGCCTCCCGGACGTGGTACCCGGTGATGGAGACCGGGTTGAACCGGGGCAGGTGCTCGGCGGCGAAGGCGACGACGTCACCGACGAGCCGCAGCGACGCCGCCGGCGGATAGATGTAGGTCTTGCGGGCGAGGAACTCCTTGAGCAGGTCGTTCTGCGTCGTGCCGGCGACCCGGTCGAACGGCACGCCCTGGCGTTCCGCCGCGGCCAGGAAGAACGCGAGGATCACCGGGGCGGTCGCGTTGATCGTGTGGTTCACCGAGAGCTCGCCCAGCGGCAGCCCGTCGAACAGCCGCACCATGTCCTCGGCGGTGTCGATGGCGACCCCGACCCGGCCCACCTCGGCCTCGGCCATCGGGTCCGTCGAGTCGTAGCCGAGCTGGGTGGGCAGGTCGAAGGCGACCGACAGCGCGGTCTGGCCCTGGGAGAGCAGGTAGCGGTAGCGGGCGTTGGCGTCCTCGGCCGACCCGAATCCGGCGTACTGACGCATCGTCCACAGCTTTTCCCGGTACATCGTCGGGTACGGGCCGCGGGTGTACGGCTCGCCGCCGGGCGGACCGAGCCGGTCGGGCAGGCCGGGGGCGAGATCGTCCTCCTCGTAGACCAGGTGGACGGGAATGCCGGAGTCGGTGCTGGCGGGTGGCACGCCCGGGTGCTCGAGAGCAGGCCTCGGCCCGGTCATCCGGCCACCGCCCCGACCGGTGCGGCCGATGCCGCGGGCAGGGCGGGTGCGGCGGGTATGGCGGATGTTGCCGGTGCGGCGGCGAGCCCGAGGATCGTCGCCACGACGTCCGGCAGCGGCGTGCCCACGCCGTGCACCGCCGCAACGCCCAGCTCGCGCAGGGTCGCCGCGTCCGTCGCGCCGATGGTGCCGCCGACCGTCACGGGGATGTCGGTGAGCCCGGCGGCGTCCCGCTCGGCGAGCAGCGCCCTGGTCAGCGCGAGGTGCGCGCCGGAGAGCACCGAGATGCCGATGACGTCCACGTCCTCGTCCCGCGCCGCGGCGACGATCTCGGTGACGGAGCGGCGCAGCCCCAGGTAGATCACCTCGGCGCCGGCGTCGCGCAGCGCCATGCCGATCACCTTGATGCCCCGGTCGTGGCCGTCGAGGCCGGGCTTGGCGAGCAGCACCCGCGCCGGCCGCCCGCCGGGCACCGCCCCGGCCGCACTCACGCCGGCTGCACTCACGCCGACCCCGACGCGAGCGCGAGGGCGACGAAGGTCGCGTAGGTCCGGGTCGCCTCGACGAGGTCGTCCACGCTCAGGTGCTCGTCGGGGCAGTACACCGGCTCGCCGCCCGGCCCGAAGATGACGGTGGGGACCTTGTGGCCGAAGCTCGCGGTGTCACCGAGCCAGCCGGCGGCGGACAGCTTCGGTGTCACCCCGCCGCGCACGCCGCCGAGCGCGCTGCTCATCAGCGTCACCACCTCGTCGTCCGGGCCGGCCAGGTAGCCGTTCTTGACGTCGGCGAGCACCACGTCGGCGGCGAAGCGCGGCTCGCGGGCGAGGGCCCGGGCCAGGCAGCGGTCGATCTCGGCACGGACCTCCTCGACGCTGACGCCCGGCTGCGGGCGGCAGTCGACCCGGATCACGCACTCGTCCGGGATGGCCGACGGGCCGCCGGGGGGCAGCCCGCCGTAGATCCGCCCGGGTGCCATGTAGGTCTCCGGGCCGAACAGGTTGGCGACCCAGTCCTCGATCGACGGGATGAGCCGGGAGGCGTCCAGCTCCAGCACGGCGTGCGCGGCGAGCATGTTCGCGTTGACGGCGAGCGGCTTGTGGCAGGTGTGCGCGGTCCGGCCGCGGGTCGTGATGTCGAAGTAGTACCGGCCTCGGTGGCCGAGGAAGATCTCGTTGTCGGACAGCTCGCCGAGCACGCACAGGTCGGCGGCGTACTCGTCGAAGTAGGCGATCGAGCCGAGCTGGTCGCCCATGTGGTCGGAGACGGCGGCCATCGCGACCGTGCCGCTGACCGGCAGCCCGCTGGCCCGCACCGCTGCGATCGCGACGATCTGGCAGACCAGCGCCGCCTTCATGTCCATGATCCCGTGCCCGTAGACGTTGCCGTCGAGGAGCTCGCCGGAGAACGGGCTGGTCACCGTCCAGCCGTGGGCGACGGGCTTGGTGTCCAGGTGGCCGGTGAGCACCACCCGCCGGCCCGGGCCGAAGTACACCTCGCCGACCGCGTTCGGCCGGTCCGGCAGCACCGTCTGCAGGTCGACCGCCGCGAAGTCGAGCTCCTTCATGGTCTGCGCGAGGAACCGGGCCAGCTCCCCCTCCTCGCCGAGCACGCTGGGAATGCGGCAGACCTGCTGGACGAGCTCGACGAGCTCGTCGGTGCGGATCTGCGCGGCGACCTTCTCCGCGAGGGCTGTTGCCGACGTTCCGGCGGGCGTGCTCATGGGGGTGGATCTCCTTCGATCGCGGGCGGACGAGGGTCACCGGCCGAGACTGGGCGGGATGGTCTGAGGTGGTCCGAGGCGGCGTGGCGGTTAGGCCGGCGTGGCCTGGGTCTGGTCGGCGCGGCCTGGGTTGGCGCGGGTCGAGGTCGGACGGGCCGGCCCGGTCGAGGGGCCGGCCCGTCCGCCGTCTCAGCTGCCCGAGCCGGCCGGCAGGTAGTCGTTGGTGACGACGTCGGACGCGGTGACGGCCTTCTCGATGAGCCCCTCGGACTTCATCCAGTCGGCGAACGCCTGCCAGTCGGAGACGTCCTGCTGGCCGAATCCCTTGTCGTTCTTCAGCAGCGGCACGGTGGCGTCGATCATCTTCGGCACCTGCGCCTCGTCATAGCCGTCGGCCTCGGCGGCGATGATCTTCGATGCGCTGGCCGGATCGGCGATCACGTCGGCGTTGCCCCTGGCGAGCCCCGCCAGGAAGTCGCGGATGAGCTTCTGGTAGGCCGGGTCCGACTTCAGCCGGCTGGCCTGCGCGATGATGACCAGTTCGTCGTAGTCCGGCACGCCCGCGTCGGTGACCGGGATGATCGTGGGGTTCAGGCCCTGGTCGGTCATCATGACGCCCTCGATGTTGCGGTAGGCGCCGAGCGTCGCGTCGACGTTGCCGGCGACCATCGCCGCCATCAGGTCCTGGCCGATGTTGACGGACTTCACCGACGCCGGGTCGATGTTGTTCTTCGCGAGGATCGTCTTCAGGAACGCGTCGTTGGTCTGCAGGCCGGGCGTGCCGATGGTGTGCCCGGCCAGGTCGGCGACGGACTTGACGTCCGAGTCCCCGTTCGCCATGACCGACAGCAGCGCCGTCGGGATCAGCGCGCCGACGGCCACGACGTCCAGGCCCTGCGAGCCGGAGATGATCGTCTCGGGCTCGTAGGAGATGCCGATGTCGATCTTCCCGGTGCTGACCAGCTTCGTCGGGTCCGAGGGGTCGGACGGCGGCTGGAAGGTCACGTCGAGGCCCGCGTCCTCGAAGTAGCCCGCCTCCTTGGCCGTGTACAGCGCGACGTGGTCGGGGTTCGGGTCCCAGTCGAGCAGGACCGTCGTCTTGCGCAGTGCCTCGCCGTCGGAGGAGCTGTCATCGCTCCCGCAGGCGACGAGCGGGAGGGTGACGGCGAGCAGAGCCGCCACACCGCCGGTCAAACGCTTGGCTCTCATCTGTTCTTGCCTTCCTTGGCCCACGGGACCAGGACGTTTTCCAGGAGGGAGACGAGGACGAACAGGGCCACCGACATCGCGGTGAGCAGGGCGATCGCGGCGAAGACGAGGGCGCTCTGCAGCTGCGGGACGGCCTGGCGCATCACGTGGCCGAGCCCGTCCGTGGAGCCGGAGTACTCGCCGAACACCGCGGCTGTCGCCGCGTAGGCCGCGGACAGCCGCAGGCCGGTGAACATCGAGGGGAGCGCCGACGGGAACTCGACCCGCAGGAAGATCGACCAGCGGTTGCCGTACAGGGTGCGCATCATCCGGGTGAGCTGCGGGTCGACGGCCGCCAGCCCGTCCAGCGTGCCGACGACGATCGGGAAGAAGCACAGCAGCGCGACCAGGATGAGCTTCGGAGTGATCGAGTAGCCGAAGATGATCGCGAGAATCGGGGCGATCACCACGACCGGGATGGTCTGCGACCCGATCAGCAGCGGGTAGATCGCGCGGCGGGCGATCGCCGAGAAGTGCAGCGCGCAGGCGATCAGCAGCCCGGCGGCCACCGCGATGGCGAAGCCGACGACGACCTCCTTGAGCGTCACCCAGGTCGCGCTGGACAGGGTGCGGTCCCAGCGGTCGATCAGCGTCGTGATCACCTCGTCCGGCGCCGGCAGGATGTACTCCTCGACCCCGAAGACGGAGGTGGCCAGCTTCCACCCGCCGAGCACGGCGAGAACGATCAAGCCAGCCGGGCCGTACTGGCGCAGCGACTCCTTGAGGCGGGTCACGTCAGCCCTCCAGGTGGGCCAGCAGGGCGTCCCGCAGCCGGACGAACTCCGGCGTCGCGAGCAGCTCACGGCGGGAACCGGCGGGCGGCAGCTCGACCGGCAGCCGCGCGGCGACCCGGCCCGGGCGGCTGGACATCACCACCACCTCGTGGCTGAGCAGCAGCGCCTCCTCCACGTCGTGGGTGACCAGGACGACGGTGCGCGGCTCGGCGTCGAGGGTGTCGCGCAGCCAGTCCTGCACCCCGGCCCGGGTGATCGAGTCCAGCGCGCCGAACGGCTCGTCGAGCAGCAGCACGTCCTTGTCCGCGACGAGGGTGCGCAGGAAGGACACCCGCTGGCGCATGCCGCCGGACAGCTCGTAGGGCCGGCGGTCCTCGAAGCCGGCCAGCCCGAAGCGGGCGAACAGCGGCCGAACCCGCTCCCGTGCCTCGCGCCGGGAGACGCCCCGGTTCTCCAGCGAGACGCAGGCGTTCGCGAGCACCGTGCGCCAGGGCAGGAGCAGATCCCGCTGCGGCATCCAGGCACACCGGGCGAGCCGGGCGGCCGGCGCGGTGTCACCGAGTACCTCGACGACGCCGGAGTCCGGGTTCTCCAGCCCGCTGACCATGCTCAGGACGGTCGACTTGCCGCAGCCGCTGGGGCCCACGATGCCCAGCCGGGTGTGCCGCGGCACGGCCAGGTCAAGCCCCGCCACCGCGACGACGTCGCCGTAGCGACGGGTGACGCCGGACAGCCGGATGCCGTCGCCATGGACGGCCGCAGCCGTCTCACTGTGCCCCTGGGCCATGCCGCACCTCCTCCCGTGGCGATGAGATCTGAGATCTGACCTCAAAGGAACGACCAGATAGAACCCGCTTCACGCGTTACGGGTCAAGGTTCACAGATGTCGGCGCTGTAACGTTTTTGCTGGTCAGATGCATAATTGACCGCTTCTCGGCCACCTGGTTACCCTCCCTGAGATCTGATATCTCATCGTCGGGAGCCGCCCGTGAAGGCCGATCTGCTCGCATCCGTGCGCACCTTCGTCGCCACCGAGCACCAGCTCTTTGTCGGCGGCGAGGCACGCCCGGCACACGGCGGCGCCCGGTTCGACGTCCAGGACCCGGCCAGCGGTGCGGTGCTGACGACGGCGGCGCGCGCCGGCGCCGCGGACGTCGACGACGCGGTCGCCGCCGCCCGGGCCGCCCTGCCCGGCTGGCGGCGGCTGCCCGCCGGCGAGCGCGGCCGCCTGCTGTGGGAGCTCGGCAACCGGATCGAGGCCCTCGCCGCGGAGTTCCTCCAGCTGGAGGCCCTCGACAACGGGAAGCCGACCGGCGAGGCGGCGGCCGTGGACGTGCCCCTGACGGCGAACGGCTTCCGCTACTTCGGCGGGCTCGCGACGAAGATCGAGGGCGTCACCATTCCGACGTACGGCGGCCTGCCGGTGCACGTCAGCACCCGCCGGGAGCCCGTCGGCGTCGTCGCGGCGATCATCCCGTGGAACTTCCCCCTGCTGAACTGCGCCTACAAGCTGGCGCCCGCACTCGCCGCCGGCAACACCGTCGTGCTCAAGCCGGCCGAGCAGACCCCGCTCTCCGCGCTGCGGCTGGCCCAGCTCGCCGCCGAGGTCGGCTTTCCCCCCGGTGTCCTCAACGTGCTGACCGGCTTCGGGCCGGAGGCCGGAGCCTCGCTGGCCGCCCACCCGGACGTCGACAAGATCACCTTCACCGGGGAGAACGCGACCGGCCGCAGCATCCTGGCGGCGTCCGGCGGGACGATGAAACGGGTGTCGCTGGAGCTCGGCGGCAAGTCACCGAGCCTCGTCTTCGCCGACGCCGACCTCGACGCCGCGGTCGAGGGCACCTTCGGCGCCGTCTACTTCAACCAGGGGCAGTGCTGCGTCGCCGGGGCGCGGATCTTCGTCCAGCGCCCCGTGTACGACGCGTTCGTCGAGGCGCTCGCGGCCCGCGTCCACCAGGTCCGGCTCGGTTCCGGGCTCGACCCGGCGACGACCATGGGCCCACTGGTCAGCGCGTCGCAGCGGGACCGTGTGCTCGGCCTGGTCCGGGCCGGCCTCGCCGCCGGGGCGAAGCCGGTCGTCGGCGGGGCCACCGACCCGGCCGAGGTCGACGGCAGCCCGGGCGGCTACTTCGTCGAACCGACCCTGTTCGTCGACGCGCCGCCGGACAGCGACATCATGCGCCGGGAGATCTTCGGGCCCGTCGGCATGGTCACCCCCTTCGACACCGAGCAGGAGGCGGTGGCGCTGGCCAACGACACGGAGTTCGGGCTGGCCGCCGGGGTGTGGACGCGCGACGTCGGCCGCGCCCACCGGGTGAGCGACGACATCCGGGCCGGCGTGGTGTGGGTGAACATCTACGGCTGGTTCGACGTCGCCGTGCCGTTCGGCGGGTTCCGGGCCAGCGGCTACGGCAAGGAACACGGGATCGAGGCACTCGACGCCTACCTGCAGACCAAGGCCGTCTGGATGGGCCTGTCTTGACCGGCTCACCACGGCTGCGGGACGAGCCGGACCTGCGAAACGAGCCGGACCTGCGGGACCAGCCGGGCCTGCGGGACCAGCCGGGCCTGCCGCTCGCCGAGTTCCTGCGCGGGCGGGCCGGCGCGGTGTGGGCGACGCTGCTCGATCATCCGTTCCCCGCCGAGATGGCCGCCGGCACGCTCCCGCCGGCGAAGTTCCGCTTCTACCTCGACCAGAACCTGCTCTACCTGCCGGAGTACGCCCGGGTGCTGGCCGCGGGCGCGACCGTCGCCCGGGACGACGCCGAGCTGCGTCGTTTCAGCTCGGCGCTGGTGAACATCACCGACACCGAGATCCCGCAGAACGAGCGGCTGCGCGCCGCGATCGCCCGGCTGGGCGCCGGCCCGTCAGCCCACCACGACGTGCTGGCGCCGGCCGCGCAGGCGTACGTCGCGTACCTGGCGATGGTCGCGGCCCGCTTCGGCCCGGCGGAGATCTTCGCCGCGATCCTCCCCTGTGCCTGGTCCTACGGCCAGATCGGGCGCCGGCTGAGCCCGTCGGCGGTCGACCATCCGGTCTACGCCGACTGGATCCGCTTCTGGTCCACCGACGAGGCCACCGCCTACGAGGCCGAACTGCTCGCGCACGCGAACACGTTGGACGACCGGCCCGATCGGCCCGACCGGGAGCGCCTGGCGACGATCTTCCTGACCGCGGCCCGGTTCGAGCGCGCCTTCTGGGACATGGCCTACCACGCCGAGCACTGGGCGGACCTGGCGTGACGATCCTCAGCCCCACTCCGGCCGGCACCCCCACTCCGGCCGGCGGCGCGGCCCCAACCGGCGGCGCCGTCCTGAGCGGCGGTCTCCCCGAGGTGGCGGACGGGCGCGACCCGGACGCGGGCCTGCTGACCACCGCGCAGCGCGAGGAGTACGACGCGGCGTGGCTGGCCGCGGCCCGGCGCAGCTGGCATCCGGTGGCCCGTGGGCAGGACGTCCCGGTGGGCCGGCCGGTCCCGGTCACCCTGCTCGGCTCCGAGCTGGTGCTGTGGCGCCGGGCGGACGGGCAGCTCGGCCTGCTGGCGGGGAGCTGCATACACCGCGGAACCCGGCTCGCCGACGGCACGGTCACCGCCGCCGGCGACCTGCGCTGCCCCTACCACGGCTGGGAGTTCCGGGCGGACGGCTCCTGCGTGCTGGTCCCCCAGCTCGGCTCCGACCCGGTTCCGGCCCGGATCCGCCAGCCCGCGGCCCAGGTCGACGAGCACGCCGGCCTGGTCTGGGCCTGCCTGGCCCCGCCCGGCGAGGAGGCGACCGCGCGGCCGAACCTGCCGGAGGCGGACCTCCACGGCTTCCGCCGGCACATCGGCGCACCGATCCGCTGGCGGGCGCAGGCCAGCCGGCACATCGAGAACTTCTGCGACATCGCGCACTTCTCGATCCTGCACACGTCGTCGTTCGGCAACCCCGACGTGCTCGGGGTGGACCGCTACGGCGTGCGGCGCACCGAGACCGGCCAGCTGCTGCTGCGCTACGACTACCCGGGGCGCGACTACCTGGCCGGCACCGCCGGCCAGGTCGGGCCCGAGATGCTGATCACCCTGGACTACGAGGTCCAGCTGCCGTTCACGGTCACCCTGCGGGAGATCAACGGCCCGGGCACCCTGGTGTTCACCGCGCTGTGTCCGGTCGACGCCACCAGCTGCGTCGTGTTCTGGCTGTCGGCCCGCACGGACGGGGTGGAGCTGGACGGGCCGCGGGTGGAGCGGGCCGAGAGCGAGATCCTGGAGGAGGACCGGCTGATCGTGGAGTGCCAGCGCCCGGCCCGGATGCCACTTGCCCGCGGCGGCGAGGCGCACCTGCGGTTCGACCGCTTCTCCGTCGCCTACCGCGAGTCGCTCGCCGCGCTCGGCTACCCCGATCTGCCGCCGACCCGCTGAGCACACCCGCACCGCCACCACCGGGGCCGCGGATGAACGGCGGGGCCGACTCACCCGAGAGAAGAAGGCAGGAAGCTATCGTTCCGCGGTGGGCGGTCCGACGCCCATGACCTGAACCCGCGCGGAAAAGGGACTTTGGGGAGACCGCATGAGCCTTATCCCGACCGGCCGTGTCACCGGGGAGGGCGATCGCTGCCGCCTCGTCCTCACCCGCACGTTCCAGACACCGGTGCGGGAGGTGTGGGCCGCGGTCACCGAGGACGCGCGGCTGGCCCGCTGGATCGGCACGTTCACCGGCGATCCGGCGTCGGGCGAGGTGACCTTCCAGATGACGGCCGAGGACGGAGCACCGGCCCAGCAGGTCGAGATCCGTGAATGCACACCCCCACATGCCCTGCGCGTGGGCATCCACGCCGGATCGGAGCGCTGGCTGCTCGACCTCGAGCTCGCCGAGGCTGACGGCGTCACCACGCTGACCTTCTCCCAGCCGGGGCTCGACCCCGCCGCCGCGGAGAACGTCGGGCCCGGCTGGGAGTACTACCTGGACCGGCTGGTGGCCGCGGAGACCGGCGGCGAACCGGCCGCCGTCGACTTCGAGCGCGACTACTACCCGGCGATGCGGGACCACTACCAGCGGCAGGCCTCAGCGCTGAGCCCTCAGGCCTGAGTAGTGCCGGAGCTGAGGGCCTGCCGGAGCTGAGGGCCTGCCAGAAGAACGCCGGGTCAGCCGCCGGCGGGCAGGTCCGCGCAGGAGGACTCGTCCGGCAGCAGCGGACGGAACGTGAGGCTCCACGTCCTGCCCTCGGACGTCCACGGCGTGTTGGCGTCCGCCGTGCGCGCCGCCGCCAGCACCTTCGTCGCGTCGCCGCCGCTGGACGTCACGCAGTTCAGGACGAGGCCTGCACCGTACGGCTCACCGGGCAACGGCGGGCCGGGCCAGGTACGTGCCTCCCGGCTCAGCGCACCTCCGCCGCCGCACAGGCCGGGCGGGTCGCCGACGGGCATGCTGCCGGCGGGCGCGCTGCCGCTGGGCGCGCCGTCGCTGGGCGCGCCGTCGCTGGGCGCGCCGTCGCTGGGCGCGCTGCCGTCCGATGACGGCGCCGGGCAACTCGCGGCCCACGGCTCGGCGAACGCGGCGATGGCGGTGGGGGTGTACTCCTCCGGTTCGCTGACCGCGCCCGCGCCCAGGGTGGCGGGCAGGTCGGTGAGCTCGGTGTACAGGCGCTGGGCGGCCTTGCGCGCGGACTGCTGGGCCGCGGTCAGCCCGGTACCGTCCGCCTCGGTCAACGCCGCCACCTCCATCGTGCGCACACCACCCGCGGTCCGGACGGTGAACCGGGTCGACGGGGCATCCGCGATCGGCGGCTGGCCGAAGTCCGGTTCGGTGCCGACACCGGCCGCGACCGCGTGGTCGACGAGCTTCTGGACATCCGCGGCCGAGATCCGCCGCAGCTGGAGGTTCGGCAACGCCGGGCCGGGCCACACCGCGGCCACCGGGCCTTCGGTGAGCACCCGGCCGTCGTGGTAGATCGCGACCAGCGGTAGCCGGGTGGCCAGCATCTCCGCTGTCACGAAACCGCCGATCCAGTCCACCCGCACCGCCACGGCGTCCGCGTCGAGGCCGGTGGTGGCACCGGTGCCGAGGCTGTCGCGGGCCGGGCCGTCGGCGGTGGCTCCGGTGCAGGCCGCGCTCGCCAGTGCGGTCGCCAGCGCCAGGGGTAGGACGGCCGCCATCAGACGTCCGCCGCGGAGCATTGTCATCGCCATGGCCCTTAGACGGCGCGGTCCCCGATCTGGTTCACCGTCACCGCGGCCCGTTCGGGGGCACTTCGCTGACGCCACCGACTCCCCGCCGTCATCCGTACCTGCCGGCCTATGATCGGCGGGCATTCCATTTGCCTGTCAGTATCTTTCGGCGCAATCGTCTCGAGACGCGGCAACTCCAGCCGCGACGCCACTGCCGACCTGACGGTCGGGCCCGAGCAGGCCACCGCGGACGAAAGGCGGGCGACACCGCATGAAGCCCCTCGGCCCCGACGACCCGCATACCGCGGGTGCCTACCGACTCGTCGGCGTTCTCGGGGCCGGCGGGATGGGCCGGGTGTACCTGGGCCGCAGCCCGGGCGGGCGCAACGTGGCCATCAAGGTGATCCGCCCGGAGTTCGCGGACCATCCGGAGTTCCGCGCCCGGTTCCGGCGTGAGGTCGAGGCCGCCCGGCGGGTCGGCGGCCGGTGGACCGCGCAGGTGATCGACGCGGACGCGGACGCCGAGCGGCCCTACCTCGTCACGGTGTACGTCCCGGGCCCGTCGTTGCTGGATGCCGTTCACCGGTACGGCCCACTGCCCGCCCCGACCGTGACGGCTCTGGGTGTCGGCCTCGCCGAGGCGCTGATCAGCGTGCATGCCGCGGGGGTGGTGCACCGCGATCTCAAGCCCTCGAACGTGCTGCTCACCGTCGACGGCCCGACGGTGATCGATTTCGGGATCGCCCGCGCGGTGGACTCGACCATTCTCACCCAGTCCGGCTCGATGATCGGCTCGCCGGCCTTCATCTCGCCCGAGCAGATCACCGGCGGAAACATCGGGCCTGCCAGCGACGTGTTCGCGCTCGGCGCCGTGCTGGTCTTCGCCGCGACGGGCAGCGGGCCGTTCGCGGGCACCGGGACACCTGCCGTGCTGTACGGGATTCTCAACGGCGAGCCGCGGCTGGACGGCGTACCGGCCGAGCTCCGCGCAACTGTCGAGGCCTGCCTGCACAAGGCCCCGGCCCTGCGCCCGCGGCCCGCCGAGATCAGGCGGGCCCTCCTGCCTGACGACCGTGCCGGTGGCGCGCTCTGGGCCGCCTGGCTGCCGCCGGAGCTGGTCACCGGTCTGATCCGGCAGGCGGTCGACGTCCTCGACCTCGAAGGTTCCGGCGGCCGGCCCGAGGTCGTCCGCTCCGATGAGACGGTGTTCCACGACGTCCCGTCGCGCAGCGCTGTCACCCATGCCCCGTCGCACGGCACCGTCACCCACACCCCGCCGTACAGCACCGCGGCAGCGGAGATCCCTGGCCTGACACCGCCGCCGGGGCGGGCCGGTCGGGACGGCCAGCGGCGCCTGCTGGCCGCCATCGCCGCCGTGGCCACCATGTGCCTGGTGATCATCGTGACAGCCGTCGTGCTGATCGGCTCCCGTGACTCCGGAGACGACGCGGAGATCGCCGACCAGGCCGGCACCAGGTCGCCCGCACCCCTCTCCGCGAGCGCAGGCCCCGGGGGCCGCGGGACGGTAGCGGACGGATCGGACCCCGCCGCGTCCCCGGTACGTCCCGGCCCGCTGCCCGCCGGCTACGCCGGGACCTGGGAGGGGCGGGTCACCTCACATCTGGGCGTCACCCAACAGGTGGTGATCACCCTCCGGGCCGGCTCTGCCGGCGAGGTCGTCGGGCGTTCCGAGTTCACCCTCGACGGGCTCGGGGGCCTGGTCAGCGTTGGCTCGGAATCGGTGAAGTGCGTCGGCGACCTGGAACTCGTCGGCCTCTCCGACGGCGCGGCCGTCCCGGGAGTCGTGCTGCGCGATGTCCCGGGCTCCGACCGGAATCCGACCCTGCTGGGCCTGCAGGTGTGCACGAGCGGCGGAACGAGCCGGCTGGCGCTGACCGGCGACGACGAGCTGGCCTTCCAGTCCGACGATGACGATGGCGGGCGACCTGCCGGCACGCTACGCCGCCGCCGCTGACCGACGGCGCCGGACTCCGGCCGCGGCCGCCCTGAGTTGGCCTGGCATCAGGCCTACCTGAGCTGGCCGCCGTCGATGACGTATCCGCTGCCGGTGATGAAGCTCGCGGCGGGCACGGCGAGGAAAGTGACGCTCGGCGACGTCGTGCGCGGTTCCGGCTGACGGACCGGCATCACCCTCATCAGTTAACAGTTTAGGCGCGCACTCCAGTGCGCTTGACCGCTGCGTCGCGACACACGTACGCTTCCCCCCGGACGGGTATCCACGAACAGGTGATGTGACACAGCTACTCGCGTCCCGGCCCGGATGCCCTGCGGCGGTCGGGCGCCAGCGCACCCGCGACGTGCTCCCGTACTCGAGCGTGGGCGGCCAGAAGTAGGTCGGAGCCGCACCCGCCCACAGCTGGCGGGGGATCCGGGAAATCTCTCAAAAAATGGCCGTGCCCCGGGCGGCATGCATGCAGAGGCGTGCCCGGGGCGTACGCCCATAACTGTACGCCACCCACGATGCCGCCGCACCCACCTCGGGGGACTTCCATGAGCGCCGAACCGCCCGTCTGGATCCGTGATCTTCTGTCCCCACCGCGCCTTACGCCCTATCTGCGCGCGGTCGACGGATCGGCCGAGGCGGGAATCCGTCTCTACTGGTGGAATTCGGCCGTCTCGGCCGCCTTCTACGGACCTTTGCACTGCCTCGAGATCGGCCTGCGCAACGCGCTGCACGACACGCTCCGTCGGCGCTACGCCCGTCCCGACTGGTGGACCCTCACCCAGCTCAAACCGCATGGTGCCCGCAAGGTGAAGGAAGCGTGCGAGAAGCTCGCAGGGTCGGCCGGCAGTCAGTTCGGCCCGGACGACGTGGTCGCCACTCTCACCTTCGGCTTCTGGGTCGCCCTGCTCAGCCGAGGATACGACCGGACGCTCTGGGTCCCCACCCTGCATCGTGCGTTCCCGCATTACCGGGGGTCGCGCCGCGAGCTGCACGACAGCCTCGAGGCCATGCTCCTGCTCCGCAACAGAGTGATGCACTACGAGCCGATCCACCATCGCGATCTCGCCGCCGATCGGGCGAAGATCTATCGTCTGCTGGGGTACCTGTCGCCGGAGGCAGCACGGGAGATCGAACCTCTCGATCGCATTCCGGAGCTACTGTCCCGCCGAGAGGGGATCCACAGCAACGCCTACCTGCCAAGGTTCTGAACCACGGTGGATGGAGCCTGCGGTCTCGTTCTGCCCGACCGGTCCGTCGATCACGGCACTGCCGCTGGCGAGGTGAGGAACGTATGACGGGCCCTGCCTGGGTGTCGGCCACCGAGATCGCTCGGGGCGCCGGAGTGAAACCGGCCGCGGTCAGCAACTGGCGAAGGCGACACGTGGGCTTTCCCGCGGCCGAGCAGCGGGACGGCCGCGAGGTCTTCCAGGCGGCGGAGGTTGCCTCCTGGCTTGACGGCCGTGCGGTCGCCGCCCCGGACCGCCGCGCCGATGAGGCGCCGGGCGCCACCTACGGCGACCGCTTCCGGCTGGCCGTGGACGTCCCCGAACCAGAGCCCGGACCGCCGAAGTCCGCCGATGTCCCCACAGGAACCGGTGGCCGGCTGTGGTGGGCACTCGCCGACGCCTACCGAGGCAGGCTCCTGGTAAGCGACGGCCAGCTGCCCCTCACGGGCCTCGCATTCGCTCTGCTCCACCTCCGGTTCCAGGAGGAGCAGCGATGGAAGGATCTCAGGGCTGCGGCTGGGCGGGGGCTGCCGCACGAGGTGCGAGAGCTCGTCTGGCATGCACAGGCGGCGGGCGATGGACCGGACCTGTCGCCTCTGCTCGAGAGCTCGTCCGACGTCCACCGACTCACACCAGCGATCGAGATCCTGGAGCGCCTCGAACCGGTGTCCGGTAACAGCCGCGGCAGTATTCCGACGCAGGCCGGGCCGATCGCCGACGAACTGCTGGCGCACGCGACGACGGCTGGCGGTCGGCGGTCGGGCCTTCTCACGACCCCCCGCTCCGTCGTTCGGATGGCGGTCCGCCTCACGAACCCCGGCGGCGGCGAGCGGATCCATGACCCGTTCTGCCGCGCGGGTGAGTTCCTCACCGCCGCCGCCGACCATGTCAGATCGCGAAACCCGAACACCTCGGGTCTGATCGCCAGTGGTCATGCGGGTGATTCCTCGATCGCGGGGATCGCCAGAATGAACCTGCTCCTGCATGATCTCGCCCCGCAGAATCTGCGGGCCGGCCGTGCAGGTTGGCCCGACCAAAAGCCGGATGAGATGTTCGACCTGGTCCTGGTCAACCCGCCGTTCAATGTCTCACACTGGCAGGACACCGCCTTCCTGAATTTTCACTGGCCCTACGGCGAACCTCCGAACCACAACGCGAACTACGCCTGGCTGCAGTTCGCGTTGACCTCCCTGGCCAAGGATGGTCGGGCCGCGGTCGTGATGCCCGCGGGGGCCGGTTCATCAGCCAACCCTCGGGAAAGCTTCATCCGGGCCTCCATGGTCCGCGCTGGTGCCGTCGACGCGGTGGTCTCACTGCCACCCCAGCTCTTCCCCCACACGTCGATTCCGGTGACACTCTGGATACTGCGCCGTCCAGACCACGACCGTGACGACGTGCTGTTCATCGACGCCCACCGTGCTGGGACGCCGGTCGACCGGAATCGCCTCGAACTACGTGACGAGGACATCGACCGCATCGTGGCGGCCTATCAGGATCGGTCAGTGTTGTCGTCGGGGACGGTGATCTCGCATCCGGTGGCCAGGCGGCGGATCAGCGAGGACGACTACGCGCTCAGTCCGGGCCGCTACCTGTCCTTCGCCTCCCCGTCCGCCGCCCTCGCCCCTGGCGACCCTGCCTACGCTCGGGCCTCGATCGAGGATCTCCGTCACGACCTGCGCGGGCTGCGTCGGCAGGCGGCTGAGGCCCAGGAGCGGGCGGAACTCCAACTGGGTTCGGTAGGCGACCTTCTGGACGCGGCTGCCACCAGCTGGAAACGGCTACCTCTGGGTGACGTGTGCGACGTGCTCGTGGGTTTCTCCGGCGCGATCAGAACGGACCACAACGGGCCTTCCGGAACAGCGGTCGTCAAGCCCAGGAATCTCGTGGAGAACCGGATCTCGCCGGAGATGATCGACCATGTCGCACCCGGCCTGGCAGAGAAACTCACGCGGTACCGACTCAGGCCGGGTGACATCGTGTGCGTGCGAACCGGCCAGCTCGGCCGACAGGCCCTGGTGACCGAGGAGCAGAGCGGTTGGCTGATCGGCACATCCTGCCTGCGCCTGCGCCCAGACGAATCCGTGGATCCCAGCTACCTGCTCTATTATCTGGCCCTTCCCCAGACCCACGAATGGCTGCTCGCCCATTCGACCGGTTCGGCGGTCAGGCTGGTCACCGCGGCGACCATACGCCGACTTCCGCTCCTGCTTCCGGTCCGTGGTCAGCAGGAGCAGATCGGCGCTGCGGTGAGTGCTTTGGATGACCTTGCGGCACTCCACGACCGGATCCGCCGGGCTGGTACCGGGCTCCGCGACGCGCTTCTCCCGCTGGTTTTTCGCGATCCGGGACGAGGGGATCCGATTGCGGCGGAGCGGTCGGCAGCAGACCTACAGCAGCTGGCCGCCGTCGACGGCGTATTCGCTGCCGGTGATGAAGCTCGCGGCCGGTGAGGCGAGGAAGGCGACGACCTCGGCCACGTCCTGCGCGGTTCCGGCGCGGCCGAGTGGCAGTTCCTTCCCCAGCCGGTCGGCCGTGGACGGATCGAGCATCGGGGTCGCGATCGGGCCCGGCACCACCGCGTTCACCCGGATTCGATCCCGGCTGAGTTCCTTGGCCGCCGCCTGGGTGAACCCGCGGAGCGCGAACTTGGAGGACGAGTAGGCGCTGTGGTTCGCGAACCCGCGGACGGCGGCGACGGAAAGGGTGTTGACGACCGCGGCGTCGTGGTTCTTCGCCGCGGCGCGCAGGGCCGGCAGTGCGACCTGCACTCCGAGAAAGGCGCCAAGGCAGTTGATCTCCCACAGCGCGCGCATGCCGTCGGCGGTCTCCTCCGGGATCGAACCACTCCGGAGCACTCCCGCGTTGTTGACCAGGACATGCAGGGCGCCGAAACGTTCGACGGCGATCTCGACCACCCTCCCCCAGTCGTTCTCGCTGCGGACGTCCCCCTGGCAGTCCACGACCAGCGGGTCGTTGCTCTCCGGGGTGGTCAGGTCCATGGCGACCACGGCGTAGTCCTGTGCGCGCAGGCGGCGGACGACCGCGGCTCCCTGCCCTCTCGCGCCACCCGTGACAATGGCGACCCGGTGGGTCATGTTCTTTCTCCTCCGTGCAGAGAGTCAGGTGAAGAGATAGGACCCGGGCTCGACGTCGCGGGTCATCCGCCAGTAGTCGACCAGGCGCCAGGGGCTCAGAACGTGCACCCTGCCGTCGTCGCCCTTGTACCAGGAATGCCGCACCGCCGGATGCGCCCAGACCGTGCCGGCCAGTTCGGCCCGCAGCCGCTCGACATAGTCGTCGAACGCCTGGGGGGTCACCTCCATCGACCGGTGCCCGCCCGTCAGCAGTGCCCGCAGGCACGATCCGATGAAGCGCAGCTGGCATTCCGAGTGGAAGATGATGCTCCCGGCGTGCGCGAGGTTCGTGCCGGGGCCGTACATCAGGAAGAGGTTCGGGAAACGCGGCACGGTGATACCCAGATGCGCCGCCGGGCCGTCCGCCCACTGTTCACGCAGGCTCACCCCACCGCGGCCGGTGATGTCCATCGGGGCGAGGAACTCGTTGGCTCGGAAACCCGTCGCCAGGACGATCACGTCGACCTCGAAACGCCCCCGGCCGGTGACGACGGCGTCGGGCTCGATCCGGATGATCTCGTCGCGGACCAGGTCGACGTTGTCCCGGCGCAGGCACCGCAGCCAGCTTCCGTCGTCCTGCAGCAGCCGCTTCCCCATCAGCGGGTAGTCGGGAACCACCTTGACGAGCAGCTCCGGATCGTCGCCGACCTGGCGCTCGATCCAGGACAGGAGCACCCGGCGCCGCGCCTCGTTCGCGGCGTTGACGGACTCCGGGAGCCCCGGCCAGTCCGGGTCCACCCGGACCAGGTCCAGGGCCTTGTCACTGGCCTGGTACATGAGCATGAACCGGTACCAGGACGCGTAGCCGGGCAGATGGCGCATGGCCCATCTCGCCCCGTCGTGCACGGCCTGGCGGTATTTCCGGTTCGGTGCCATCCACTGGGCGCTGCGCTGGAACACGACCAGGCTTTCGACGTCCTCCGCGATCGCCGGGGCGACCTGGAAACCACTCGCGCCGGCACCGATCAGCGCGACCCGCTTCCCGGCCAGCCCGACCGAGTGATCCCAGCGGGCGGTGTGGAAGACCGGGCCGGAGAAGGTGTCCAGGCCGGGGATCTCGGGGGTCAGCGGGCGGTTGAGCTGCCCGACCGCCGAGATGACTATGTTCGCGTCGAGGCGGGTCTGCGTCCCGTCCGGGCCCCGGGTGACCAGGTGCCATTGTGAGGCGGCCTCGTCCCACGTCGCGGAAAGCACCTCCGTGTTCCAGCGGACGTGCGGCGCGATGTCGTGGCGGCGCATCACCTGCCGGAAGTAGCTCAGCAGCTCCGGCTGCTGGGAGAAGTAGCCGCCGAAGCCGTCGCTGGGCTCGAACGAATAGCAGTAGAAATGGTTGCCGACGTCCACCCGGCAGCCCGGGTAGCTGTTCTCCAGCCAGGTTCCGCCGACGCCCGCGTTCTTCTCGATGATGGTGAACGGAATCCCGGCCTGCTTGAGGCGAACCCCGGCGAGCAGCCCGGACTGGCCGCAGCCGATCACGACGACGGAAAGGCCGTGGCGCGCCGCGGCGTCGAGGTCACCGAGGTCCAGCCGCCGGGGGTCGTCGCCCCCGATGTTCATCTCCTCCAGGAACATCGCGGCGTACTCGTCGGCGACCGGTTCGCAGACCAGCCAGGCCATGATCTCCCGCGCGAGCGGGCCGGGCGGCGGAGGCACCGGCGGGCAGCCGGCGTCCCGGTAGGCCCGGATCGCGGCCAGCGCCTGTTCGCGCAGGGCGCGTGACTCGTGCTCCTCGAGCCCGCCCTGGAAGTCGTTCGGAATGAAGGTCCGTGGCCGCAGCGGCCCGCGGACGAAGGCGGGGTCCCCGGTGAGATGGGCCATCGACGCGACCAGCGTCGGCACGCTGACGCCTTCCAGGAACGCGGCGATCTGGTCGTCGTCCTGGGTGATCGGAGGAAGTAAGGAGGACGAGGAGCCTTCGGTTCTCCGGGAGACGCCGGCTGGCATTCTTTTCATCCTTCCCGAGCGGGCATCCGGTCAGGTGCGGGTCACTGGTGGAGCGGCACGCCGCTCAGCGCCGTGACCGCGCGGGCGATCTCGGCCGGGGGCAGCGGCCGCATGATGTTGTGCTGGACGGCACCGAGCAGGTAGAGGTGCACCGCGCGGGCCCGCTCCGCCGGGTCCGGGACACCGCATCCCCCGATGGCGTCCTCGAACAGCGCGCGGATGGTCTCGAAGCAGGTCAGCACCTCGGCGTGGGCGCCCCGGGGCCAGGCGTGCGCCAGATAGGTGGTCCACAGGACCAGGCTGTTCAGCCTCGCGTCCGCACCGAGCGCCACGCCGCCGCCTCCCGGGGCCGTCTCGCCGCCCGGCGCAGCGGTGCCACCCGGTTCCGCGGTGCCGTCTTCGGGAGGGAGGTCGGGAGGGAGGAAGGTCCGGACCAGGGCACGGAAGGCCGCCGGGCCGTCGGCCGCGGCGTCCATGTGCTGGCGTACGTGGTCGGCGAACTGCCGCAGGAAGGTCAGGACGGCCAGGTCGACAAGCTCGCCCGCGTCGTCGACGTAGTAGTGGACCGTGCTTTTCGTCAGGCCGGCCTCCTCGGCGACGGCCCGGGTCGTGCAGGCGGCGATCCCCGAGCGGGCCACCAGACGGGCCGCGGCCTGCGCGATGCGCGCACGTGCCGCCTGCTGGTTCGGCGACCAGCGTGCGGCCTGGTCTGCGGTGACAGCCGCCGGTTCGCTGACCGGTTCACCGACCGCGGGGCCTGTCATGCGACATACACTCCGATCCGGACAGGCGTCCGAGGAGTTCGGACATCCGTCCAAAGCATAGCCGTCGCGCGACAAGGAGGGCGGGCCGATGGGCAACGCCGAGGTCAGGCTGTCACTGCCACCGGGGCAGGACGCGGACGCCGCGGAGCTCGCGGCCCGCATCAGGCAGCTCGGCCAGCCGTCGATGCGCGAGCGGGGTGTCGACGGCGCGCGCGCCTACCTGGAGGAACGGTCCGCGGCCGGGTCCGCCGGCCCGGACGTCGACCACGTCCACGACGCCACCGTGGACGTGCCGGGCCGGGCCGGGGTGCCGGTTCGCGTCTACCGGGCGCGGCGACGGCCACAGACACAGACACAGGCCGGCGCCGGTCTCCCGGTGGTGGTGTACTTCCACGGCGGCGGCTGGGTCATCGGCAGCGTCGCCTCCTCGGACTCCTTCTGCCGGCGGCTCGTCCACGCCGCCGACTGCGTGCTGGTGTCGGTCGGCTACCCGCTGGCGCCCGAGCATCCCTACCCACACGCCGTCGACAGCGCGGTCGCCGCCATCGCATGGTCGGCCGCCCACGCGCCGGAATGGGGAGGCGACCCGGCCCGGCTGGTGGTGCTCGGCGACTCGGCCGGCGGGAACATCGCCACCGTCGCCGTCCGCCGGCTGCTCCACCACGGCGGGCCGCCGGTGGCCCGGCAGGTCCTCGCCTACCCGGTGACCGCGGGCGGGCAGGTCCGCGCCGGCGGCCACTTCGGCGCCGACTGGCCGCTGACCGACGACGACCTCAACTGGTTCTCCGACCACTACGTACCGGACCCGGCGCTGCGCCAGGACCCGGATGTGGCACCGCTGCACGCCGACGTCGGGGACCTGCCGCCCACCACGCTGCTCCTCGCCGGCTGCGACCCCCTCGTCGCCGAAGGCCTCACCTACGCCGACCGGCTGTGGCAGGCCGGCGTCCGCGTCGACCTGCACCTCTACGCCGGGCAGATCCACGGCTTCCTGACCCTGGACCCCGCCGCCCTGCCTCGCGCCGAGGAGGCGCTCGGTCTCGTCGCCAACGCCATCCGCAACACCTGACAGCGCCAGCCCCACGGCATGCGCCTCAGCCAGCGCCGCCGCGGGGACGCCGTGGGAACCGCCGGGAAACGGTCACGGGCTCTGCGTGGCCTGCCCGGGCACGAGGCTCCTGCGCAGCCCGGAGACCGCCTCGTCGCTTACCCCCACCCGCGAGGCCCACCCGTCGACGCCACCGAACCGGTCGCCGACCAGGCCGAGGAAATGGATCATCGTCAGGTTCCGCAACATCACCGGCTTTATTCCGTCAGCACTCTGCGCGACGTACAGCGGATTCGCCCGCAGGCGTTCCGCGATCGTCAGCGCGTGGGAGTTGCTGGCGATGTAGTCCGAAATTATGTGCTCGTCCGTGACCTCGACCAGACCGAGCAGGAGAGCCGCGACCAGCCCGGTGCGATCACGCCCCGCGGCGCAGTGGAAGAGCACCGACTCGCCCACCGACACCGCACCCGCGATGATGCCGATGATCTCCGCGAGGGCCTCCGCGCCCTCGACCAGGTTCACGAAGTAGCCCTCGGCGAGCGCAATGGGATCGCGGCCGTCGGGGAAGGGCTCGCGACCGATTCTCCCCTCGGGAACCACGGAGACGTGGACGCACCGCACCTCGGGCAGGAGCCGCTGGTCCTGGAGCCCGTCTCCGTCGGATTCCTCGCGCGTTCGAATGTCCACGACCGTACCGACACGCATCTCGCTGACGAGCCGGTGCCGGTCCCGCTCCGACATGCGGTCCAGAGCGCCGGACCGATACAGGACACTCGACAACGTACGCAAACCGCCCAACGTGGCGAGACCACCGAGATCCCGCGCATTGGTTATCCCGTCAAAGGGTGTCAAGTTCCCCAAACCAGACCTTCCACCTGAATTTGACCACAATTCACCATGAAGGTACTTCACCATACGGATACACAAAGCTCGACCCGAATGCAGCCCATCGCATTCTTCATGCTTTCCAGGCCCGCCTTGGAGTGTACCGCCGCCCAGGTTTTCGTCATGCCGCAGACAGGGCACGAACCAACGGGGCACCGAGCCGGGGAATCCGTTACCCAGGGCCGCCGGCCCGCCCGGGTGAGTCCGAAGAGTAAAGGATTTTGGTCGTCAGAACGACCAAAATCCTCTCTTCTTGTGGATTGTCAGCGACTCCGGCCTCTTTTCGCCCCGCTGCGGGAGCCCTTGCCTGTCGCTCGCTCCAGCCCGAGTTCGGGCGGCGGCCGAACGAGCGGGTCAGACGCTCAGCCGCCGGTAGCGGGCCAGTCGGCGGACGTCGTCCGCGGTGGGCCGGACGGTGCAGGGTGCGACGGCCGCCTCCAGCCGGGCCTGGACGCCGGGCAGGTCGAGGCGCAGGCCGATCGCGACCAGGCCGTCACCGCCGTCGGCCGCGGAGCCTGGCCCGGCTGTGCCGGGGCCGGGGCCAGGGCCGGGGCCGGGGCCGGGACTGGTGGGCCTGGGGATGCCGGGCTTGGGGATGCTGGGCCGGGCGGCGATGTGGATCTGGCCGCCGACGAGATTGACCACATGGGGGCGCAGGCCGCGGCCGGTGTCCACGGTCACGGTGCCCTTGAGGCGGTAGACGCCCGGTGGGGGCCGCTCGATCAGATCGACCAGCCGGCCCGGGTCGACCGGGCCGGTGGCGAGCACGGTCACCGCGTCGGCCCGCGGGTGCGCTTCGCCGTCGTGGTCGTGGGCGTGGCCCTCACCGTCCCCCGTTTCGCCGGCCTCCCTGGCCGCGGCGGCGAGCGGGAGCTCGTCGATCGGGTCGTGCGGGTTCGCGGTGTCGAGGACCAGGGCGGGATCGAGGCGACCGTGCGTCGTCTCGACGATGTGGACCTGCGGGTTGGACTCGCGGACCCGGTCGGCGATCCGTCCCAGGATGTCCGCGCGGTGCTCCGGCGGGAGCCGGTCGGTCTTGTTGATCACGACGAGGGTCGCGGAGGCGAACCGGGCCGGAGGCAGGCCGGTGCCCGGATCGACCGTGTCGAAATAGGCGGCGGCGTCCACGACGTCGACAAGGCCGCCGGGGCGCACCCGAGGAACCCCGCTGAACCGGATGAGCCGGGCGAGTGCCGGCGGGTCGGCCACCCCGCTGGCCTCGACGATCACCGCGTCGAGGCGCAGCTTCGGCTGGCTCAGCTTCGCCAGCGCCACGTCGAGGCCGTCGGTGTCCGGCAGGCAGCACAGGCATCCACCGGCGATGGAGGCAGGCTCGTCCACCTGGCCGCTGACCAGGGCCGCGTCGACGTTGATCGCGCCGAAATCGTTGACCACCACACCGAGCCGCGCCCCGGGCGCCCGCAGCAGGTGGTTCAGCACCGTCGTCTTGCCCGCGCCCAGATATCCGGTGAGCGCGACCACCGGCACCCGCACAGCCATCCCCCACCCGCCTCCTCGTCTACCGGCATCTTCCTCCTGCTCGGATTCCTCCTGCTCGGCGCCGGTACGGGAGCCCGGGGCCGGACCAGCCGCGCCCCGCGCAGGTGTGATGTCAGCGCGGCTCCAGCAGGACCAGCGGAATCAACCGTTTCGACTTGCGCTGGTATCCCTCGTAGACCCGATTGCCCGCGACGACCCGCGGCCACAGCAGGTCGCGTTCCGCCTCCGTGGCGACCCGGGCGCGCATGGGCCGCCACGCGCCACCGCGGAGGCGGACCTCGACGTCAGGCTGGGCGCGGAGATTGAGGAACCAGTCGGGATGGCGGTCGTCGCCGCCTCGGGAGGCCACCAGCACGATCGACGTGCCGTCGCGGACCGGCGAGGTGAGCATGATCGTGTGCTGGTGGCCGCTGCGGCGGCCGACCGTCGTCAGCTCCAGGACGGGCATGCCGATCGCACGCCAGCCGAGCCGGCCGCGGGTCGCCTTCAACAGCAGCCTGTGCGCGCTGTTCATGGCCTTGAAGCCACGCTCGCTCACCATGTCCCGGCCCTCGATCCGTCCTCGCCGCCCGGCCCGGCAAGCCTAAGGCCCGCTCCGCACCGTGCCCCGTCGAGCCATCGAGCGGGTGGTCTGGTGGGCTGGTTGGCATTCGCGGCGGGTGACCCCCGATGGTCACGCACAGCCATGACTACTCTCGGAAACTAGGGGAAGACACTCCGTGCCCGTCGCGACCCTCGATGTGGCAACGACCGCGGCTAACCAGAGCCGACCATCCTCGTGCGCCGCCGATCAGTGATCGGCGGCGCACGGTGTCCACCCAATGGTCCGGTCCCGCTCGGGGCCTCGGAGGGGGGAACCCATGAGCTGGTCACGAACGTCCCAGCGCTGTGCGTCTCGCGCGTTCGTCCTGACCGCCACACTGACCGCGGCCCTGGCCACGCCGATCCTCTTCGCACCAGACGCCCACGCCCAGCCAACCAGCCCGGCCACCCAGTCGGCCGCGCCGACCTACGGGACGGGCACGCCGACCAACGGAACCGGATCGCCGACCGGGACGACCTCGCCGACCGGGACGGGCTCGCCCTCGCCCAGCGGCACGGCGAGCGCCGCACCCGGCGCCGCAGGCGCGGCCGGCGCGAAGTGCCCGACGCTGCCGGAGGTCTCCGGCCCGCTGCGGACCTGGCAGTCCGTCGCCGACCTGCCCTCGGCGCGTGCCAACCTGGGGGCGACCGCCGGCTGCGACGGAAAGATCTTCGCGATCGGCGGTGAGACCACCAGCGGCGCGGCGGGTGCCGGTGGAGCGGGCGGAGCGGGCGGAACCGGTTCGCCGACCGGTTCACCGACGGGGTCGCCAACCACGACGGGGCCCACCTCGACCTCCCCCTCCCCCACCGGGTCGCCCCAGACCGGCGGTCCGACGACGTCCACGACTCCCCCGGCCGGTGGCGAGATGGGGCAGACGCCCGGCGTACGGCTGACGCCGGCCGCGTTCAACGGCGACATGCCCACCGACATGCCCACCGACATGCCGACCCACATGCCAACCGACATGCCCGGCTCGCCGGGTAGCGACACAACGACGCCCACCACCACACCCACCACCACGTCGCCGGGCTCGACGGCGACGTCCAGCGGCTCGCCGACGTCGTCGGCCAGCGCCTCGCCGGGCACCGGCGGCGCCGGCGGTGCGGCCGCGTCACCCGGCGCGGGCAGGCCGGTGGACACCGTCCAGGTGTTCGACCCGAAGAGCGGTGCCTGGTCCAACGCGGCGTCGCTGACGACCGCGCGTACCCGCCCGGCCGCCGCCACCGACACGAACGGAAACGTCTACGCGATCGGTGGGCGTACCGGTGACGACGCCACCCCGACGAACTCCGTCGAGGTCTACTCACCGTCGAGTGGCTCCTGGAGCAGCGGGCCGTCGCTGCCGAAGCCGATGGGCGACCCGAGCGCGACCCGCGGCACCGACGGGAAGATCTACGTCCTCGACTCCTCCACGCTGGCCATCTACGACCCGGGCAGCAGGAGCTGGTCCACGGCCTCGGCTCCGCCGTCGGCCACGACCTCGCCCGCCCTGGCGAGCCTGCCGGACGGCCGTATCCTCGCCGCCGGTGGGCGTACCTCGGGCAACGGCAGGACGGCCTCGTCCAACGCCTATGCGTACACACCGGGCTCCGGTGGCGCGCCCGGCGGTTCCTGGGTTCAGGTAGCCGACCTGCCGACCGGTGTCTCGGACGCGGCGGCGGCGACCGGGCCGGACGGCCGGGTCTATGTGACCGGTGGCCGGGACAGCAGCGGGAAGGTCGTCGGTGACACCCAGGTGTTCACCCCGGACGACGACAAGTGGTCGGCCGGCCCGAGCGGGGCGCTGTCGACCCGCGCCGGCGCCGGTGCCGCGACCGGTGGTGACGGCCAGGTCTACGTGACCGGCGGTACCTCCAGCTCCGGTTCCGCACTGGATTCCACCGCGTCGCTGAGCGAGTGACCCGCCCGCCGATCCTGTGAGGATCTTCTGAAGTAAGATCATCTGTCGGCGCTGTTCTCCCGGGCGGTCCTCCCGGGAGAACAGCGCTGACGCGTGCGCCGGGCCCCGTCACGGCCGCCGGCCCGCCCCGGGCACCCGACGCGCGCCTACGCTGATGGGTGGCCCCGTCGGGTACCGAAAGCCACAAAGCGCGCCAAGCATGACATTCTGGTCGGTCATGCAGGACACCGGAACCGTTCGCGTCGACTTCGTCTACCACACCGGAGTCGGACGTCGGATCGCGGACGAGGCACTGCTCGCCGGCGGCTGGGACGAGCAGGGGCGGCCCGCCGCCGCGTGGTCGACGACGGCGATGGAGCGCTTCGTCGCCGAGGACGGCACCGCCGCCTTCCGCGCCTCGGTCACGCTGGACGCGAGTACCTCCTGGACCGTCGACTGGGGTGTGTGGCTGGTCCGTCCCGACGGCTCGCGGGTGTGGGGGATCCCCGCGGAGCTGGCGGACCCGCAGGTCACGACGCAGGTCCGCCAGCTGCGGATCGAGCCGCAGGACGGGCCGGCGGCCCAGGCCGAGTTCCGGCTCGCGACGCACCGGCACAACGGCGCACGACGACTGATCCGCGACACCGGCGGCGAGGTCGACGCCGGCACCGGGCCCGCCGGCACCGGGCCCGCCGGCACCGGCAACAGCCTGGGAGCCAGCACCAGCTTCGGAGCCGGCGCCGGAGCCGAGACGGCTGAGCGGATCCGGTTCCGGGTCTGGGCGCCGCACGCGCGTGGCGTCGAGGTGGCCTTCGCCGGGCCGAGCGGCTACATCGCCAACGACGGCCGAGGCGAGGACGACCAGCTCACCAGGCTGCCGATGCGCGCGGTGGCCGGCGGCTGGTGGGAGGCCGCCGCCCCCGGCTTCACCGACTGGGTCGGCCGGCGCTACGCCTACCGCATCGTGCGCGACGACGGCTCGGTGGCCTGGCGGTCCGACATGTACTCGACGCGCCAGTGCGGCGCCGGTGACGTCGACCCGTGCGGCGCCCCCTACGACGGGCCGGCCCACGAGCTGGACGGCGCCGTGAGCTGCTCGGTCATCGTCGACACCCGCGACGACGCCCGGTTCTGGGCGGACGAGTTCGACCCGGCGCGGCCCGTCCCGCGCCGGGTCGAGGACCTGGTCATCTACGAGCTGCACGTGGGCTCGCTGGGGTTCGGCCACACCGCGGCCGGCACCTTCGCCGACGCGACGGCCCTGCTGGACCACCTCGTCGACCTGGGGGTCAACGCCGTCGAGCTGATGCCCATGTTCGAGTTCAGCGGGACGAGATCCTGGGGCTACGGCAGCTCGCATCTGCTCGCCGTCAAGCAGAACGCGGGCGGACGGGAGGGGCTGCGGGGATTCGTCCGCGCCTGTCACCGGCGCGGGCTCGCCGTGCTCATGGACGTCGTCTACAACCACTACAGCCCGAACGCCCAGCGCTGCGCCTGGCAGGTCGACAGCACGGCCGCGAGCCGGAACATCTACTACTGGTACGAGGGCGCCGAGACCGACCACCCCCACCCGGACGGTGGCTACCTCGACAACATCTCCTCCGGCTGGGCTCCGCGCTACCACGATGAGAACGTCCGCGCGCTGTTCATCGCCAGCGCGGTCGCGCTGCTCGACGACTTCCACATCGACGGGCTGCGGGTCGATCAGACCACCTCGATCCACGCCTACAACAGCCTGCACGCGGACGGGAGCCCCGTCGGCGCGGCGAACATCGCCGGGCGCAAGTTCCTGCGCGAGCTGTGCCAGACCCTGCGTGTCGTCGACCCGCAGGTGATGCTCATCGCGGAGGACCACTCGGGCTGGGCCGAGGTGACCAGGCCCGCCGAGGAGGGCGGGCTCGGCTTCGACGCACGCTGGTACGTCGACTTCTACCACCACCTGATCGGTGACAAGGGTGAGGGACCGGAGTACGCGAAGCTGCTGCACACCGCCGGGCGCGACCAGCACGGGCCGCTGGCGATGGGCCGGTTCGGTGCCGCCCTGACGGCAGCGGCAGACCACGCCGTGGTCTACACGGAAAGCCACGACGAGGCGGGCAACGCCGAGCAGACCGCGCGCAACATCCTCGTCGCCGTCGACCACGCCCCGCTCGACGGCGAGACCGCGTGGTTCGCCCTCGCCCGGCTGCGGTGCGTCGCGGCGCTCACGCTGCTCTCCCCCGGCACGCCGATGTTCCTGATGGGCGACGAGGTGGGTGCCGACCAGGCGTTTCTCCACGACTCGTTCACCGAGGCCAAGGAGGATCTCGCCGGGCTGCGCGCGAACCGCGGCGCCGGCCAGTTCGCCTGCTACCAGGCGCTCGTCGCGCTGCGGCTGGGCAGCCCGGCGCTGCGGTCGCGGTCCGTCGAGGTGGTGGCGGCCGACGACCCGGCCCGGCTGATCGCCTTCCGTCGCTGGGACGCCGGCGAGGAGTTCCTCGTGGTGGCGAGCCTGGCCAACGAGCCCGCGACCGGCCGCACGCTGTCGCACCCGTCGCTGGCCGGCCGGCGGTGGAAGCCGGTGCTGGACACCGACGCCGTGGCCTTCGGCGGCCGCGGCACCCGGCGGGAGCGGGCACTGTCCGCACGCGGGGAGACGCTCCGGCTCGACGTGGCGGCCGTCAGCGTCCGCGTTTACCGCAGGCGCACGACAAGTTCACACCATGGACGTCCCTGGCGGCGGTGGGCGGGCAAGCTGGGCTGGTGACCACACCGCCGACCGAAGCCGCCAGCGTCCGCGGAGGAGGCCCGTCGGTGATCGAACGTTTCGTGCTCTGCTCGCGCGGCTGCCAGCACTGGGGTGCCCTCGGCGCCGCCGGTGTGCTGCTGCGGGCAGCCGCCGACCCGGATCCGAGGTATCTGCTCGTCCTGCGCCATCCCCGGTCGCATCAGGGCGGCACCTGGGCGCTTCCCGGCGGAGCGCTCCTGCCCGGCGAGTCCGCCCTGGCCGGGGCGTTGCGGGAGGCCGAGGAGGAGCTCGGCCCGCTGCCGGCACACATCCCCCGTGCACACCCGCCCGCCCGCGAATACATCGACGACCACGGGCAGTGGTCATACACGACGCTGGTGCTGGAAATCGGCACGATGTTCGAACCCTCCGCCGCCAACTGGGAAACCGCGGACTGGACCTGGGTCTCGGCCCGCCACGCGCTGACGATGCCACTGCTGCCCGCGCTGCGCGCGGCCTGGCCAGCCCTGACCGACGCGGTCTGACGCCGAGCCTGCGACGGCCTGGCGGCTCGGCGCGTCGGCTCGGCGCGTCGGCTCGGCGCCGCGTCCCCGGGCACCCGACACACCGCGGGCCCGCGCGGCGCCGGATGGGAAGGAGCCGCTCACCAGCGGTGTTGACTCACAGCATGCCGTTGACTGGTGAATACGAGCCAAGCCCCGCCGAATGGGTACGCAAGCAGGTCGAGGAGTACGAAAGCTCCGGCGGAACACGCGGCACCGAGCTGCGCGGCGCACCGGTGATCATTCTGACGACCCTGGGCGTGAAGTCGGGCAAGATACGCAAGAGCCCGCTGATGCGGGTCGAGCACGAGGGCCACTACGCGGTGGTCGCCTCCCTCGGTGGCGCGCCGAACCACCCGGTGTGGTTCCACAACATCGTCGCCCATCCGCAGGTGGAGCTGCAGGACGGGCCGATCCGCCAGGACATGGTCGCCCGTGAGGTCATCGGGGCGGAAAAGGCGCTCTGGTGGGAACGCGCGGTCGCGGCCTGGCCGGACTACGCGGATTACCAGAAGAAGACCGAACGCGAGATTCCGGTGTTCGTCCTGGATCCCGCCCAGGCCGGGTGACCAAACAGGACGGGTAGCCGGAAAGCGACAGGACGCCTAACCGGCACCATTTCTTGCCACCCCGCTCCGTTACCACAGAATTCCTTGGCTGGACGGCCGGCGGAGGCGATCTGGAGTAGCGTTCACGTCGCCTTCGCCGAACCATTCGGCGAAGGATTGATGAAACACGAGAGGGGATCAGCGAGAATGGACCAGCAGCAGCGTCAGCAGGTCGAGCAGCAGCTGCGTCGGAACTGGAGCCAGATCCGCTACCGGATCCTGGACCAGTTCGGCCAGGTCAGCACCGCCGACCTTGACGCCGCCACCAGCGTCAACGACCTCGTTGCGCGGATCGCGGACAAGACCCACCACAGCGAGCGGTACGTCCAGAACCGCCTGCAGGAGCTCGCCGGTGTCGGCGCCGGCCAGAACCTCTCCGGTGGTGACCGCCTCGGCGCCAACATCGGCCAGGTTGGCCAGCAGGGTCAGCCGTTCGGCGCTCAGTAGTCCGGCTGCCGGCCGGCAGCCTGCATTTCGGCTGCCGGCCGGCAGTTCACTGAACCTTTTCCACCGTCGAATCGGACTTCACGGCAGCACTGGCCGCGAACCGTGAGATGGAAGGTTCACAGTTCGGCTCCAGGTCCGGCTCGCCGCCAGGCGGTCCGCCGGACAGATCGATCCGCTACTTGGCGTGTGTGTCAACACATGGTTCACACGCGCCAAGTAGTGCTCGAATCTCCAGAAGGCCGTCGATCAGCTCGAGTGTCGCTGCGTCACGCGGGAGCCGTCGCAGCTCATCGAGCATCGCGTCGGTCTCCTCCACGGTCGGGACGCCGTCAATCGACGCCGCCAGCTCAACAATCGCGGCCATGATCCCACCATCTTCCGGATCCGTAGCGCGTACCGCGCGTCCGAATAACCCTGGTCGGCATGATGCCAGATGGGTGCTCATCGGGCATTACGCAGGTGTCAGGTCCGTTCGGCAGCCAGCGAGACGATCCCCCAATCCCGATCTCCGCGAACAGGCCACCATGCACGCGACGTTCACGGCCAGGTCGTACGAGCGAGGAGCCAACCGCTTTCCGTGGCCTTTCTGTTACGTGTCGACCGGAAGCCCACGTGCTCGTATCGGTGTAGTTACCCGCTCAGCACGTCATCAAGCTCACACCGAGAAATGCCTCGGCCCCGGCACAGGCCCGCGGCGGGAAAGGCGCGGCCGGGCGTCGGCCGGACCGGGGTGACGGCCACCGGCCCGCGGGCGAGAACCAGCTCCCGGCCCGGTGGCCGGACCCGTCCGCCCGGCTGCGGGAGGGTCCGGGGAACATCGGTCCCGCACAGATCGTCGTTCAGACGACGAAACGTCTCTACGAAGCGGGGTCCACCGATGCCGTACTTCGACCTGGGGGTCGAGACGAGGCTGTTCTTCACCGACGACCCCGCCCAGGACGCTGACGACCCGGCGGCCGAACCGCTGCTCCTGATCCACGGCTGGTGCTGCGACTCGCACGACTGGAACGCCCAGATCCCCGACTTCCTCGGCCACCACCGGGTGATCTCCTTCGACCTGCGCGGGCACGGCCGCTCCACCGGCTCCAAGGGCCTGCGCCCGAGGGTGCTCGCCGCGGACGTCGCCGCGCTGCTGCGCCAGCTCGGCATCACCGGGAGCGCTGGAAGCGCTGGGGGCCGGGTGGTGGCGGTCGGGCACTCGCTGGGTGCCATGGTGGCCAGCGCGCTGGCCGTCGAGAGCCCCGAGCTCGTCCGCGGCGTGGTCGCCGTCGAGCCGGCGTACGGCCTCACCGAGGCAGAGGTCGAGCGGACCACGCGGACGCTGGGTGACCTGGGCGCGCCGGGCACCCAGCAGCGGTTGTTGCGCTACCTGGCCGCACTCGCCGGCCCCGAGGCGCCCCGGCCGCTGACGACCTGGCACCGGCGCCGGGCGATGGGGGTGCCGCTCGACGTCGCCCAGGCGGCGCTGGCCGGGATGTGGCTGGCCGAGGACCAGTTCGGCAGTCGGGAGCGCAGCACCGCCTACCTGCGCGGGCGGTCCTGCCCGGTGCTGGCGGTCTACTCCGAGCGGCAGGGCGACCGGGCGGACTGGGAGCGCGGCCTCGCCACCGGGCCCTGCGACGAGGTGCATCAGCTGCCCGGCGGCCACTGGCTCCACCAGGAGCATCCCGACCTGTTCAACTCGCTCGTCCTCGGCTGGATCGACCGGCTGCCCGCCACCGATCGCTCGTCCCGCACCCGGGCCCGGTGTTAGCTTCACTTGGCGTGGAGCCTGTGACGTCCGAAGTGTCGGCGGAGAGTCCCGCGTTATCGCACCAGCCGTGCGGCTACCTGGCTCGGGCCTGGTGGGGCGACGTGCTGGTGGCCGAGTCCCGGGCCGCCGTCCGGGTGCGGGAGGCGACCGAAGATCCCGTTCTCTACTTTCCCCCCGCCGACGTGCGCACCGAGGCCCTGCACAGCGAGGGCCGCACCACCACCTGCCCGGTCAAGGGCCAGGCACGGCTGTGGACGCTCGAAGGCAAGGTGCAGGCCGGCTCCCGGGACTGGCATGACCCCGGCGGCGTGATCTCCGTCGACGGGCGCGACGCCGTCTGGGCCTTCTCCGAGCCCGCTCCCGGGCTGGAATGGCTGACCGGCCTGGTCGCGTTCGACCACGACCGGGTGCGGGTCGAGGTGGTCGACGCCGGCCCGGGTTCGGACGAACGCGACACCACGATCAAGCGGTTCCCCACCTGGGGTGACGCCGCGGACCTGATCGACATCATGAACGTGCGCCCGGCCGGGGAACGCCGGTACGTCAGCATGACGCTCGCGGGCGCGCGGCGGCCGGTCGTCGAGGCCAGCCAGATGCTCGGGCAGGCGATCGTGGCGGCGGGCCGCCACGCGCCCGAGCGCAGGGTCGTCTCGGCGCACATGGTGTTCTACCGGGCGGCGGACGCCCGGGAGCCGCTGGAGTTCGAGATCGACGAGCTCAGCGCCGGCCGCAGCTTCTCGACGCTGGCCGTGCATGTCTCGCAGGGCGGGCGCCGCCGCGCGAGCGGCACGCTGCTGCTCGACGTCACGGCCCCGGACGTCGTCCGCCACCAGGCCGCCACCGAGCCGTGCGCGGGCCCCCACGACAGCGAGCCGTACGACATGTCCGTCACCGGGCGGGACATCCGGATGGTCGACGCGGCGTACACCGACGACCCCGACGCACCGGTCGGCCCGCCGGTCATCGACACCTGGGTCCGGTTCCGGGACGTCCCGGTGGACCCGCCGCTGCACGCCGGGCTGCTCACCCAGTTCACCGGCCACATCTCGATCGCGGCCGCACTGCGCCCGCACGCCGGGGTCGGGCAGAGCCAGGCCCACCGCACGCTGTCGACGGGGATCAACGCGATCGGCATCTCCTTCCACGCCGCGGTGCGCGCCGACGAGTGGATGCGTTATCACCACCTGTCCACGTTCGCCGGCGACGGGATGACCCACTCGGAATGCCGGGTGCACGACGAGGCGGGCGCGCTGGTCGCGTCGTTCACCGTGGACGCCATGCTGCGCCCCTTCGCCCAGAAGGCGCACGCGGCGGACGACCGGCTCGCACTGTGAGCCTGCCGGCGGGACGGGCAGACGGGACGGGACGGGCGGGACGGGCTACCGGCCGGCCTGTTCGGGCGTGGTGACCGAGGGCAGGTCCTGGTAGCGCGCGGCCCGCTTGTCAAACCTGGCCTGGACGGACTCCGCCACCTCGCCGGGCTGGAAGGCGCCGCCCTGCCAGGTGGCGGTGTAGGTCAGCCCGTCCGCGACGGTGTGGTCCCGTGCGTGCAGCAGCAGTTCCTTGCTCCCCCACACCGCGACCGGGCTGTTCGCGACGATCTCCGCGGCGATCTCGCCGACGCCGCGGAGCATCGCGTCCCGGTCCGGGAACACCTGGTTCACCAGACCGGCGGCGAGGGCCTGATCGGCGGGCAGCCGGCGCCCGGTGTAGACGAGCTCCCGGGCGAGGCCGTCCGGGATGACCCGCGGCAGGCGCTGCAGCGTCCCGAGATCCGCCGGAATTCCGATCTTGGTCTCCTGGACCGTGAAGAAGGCGTCCGCGGTGGCGTACCTCATGTCGCAGGCGGTGATCAGGTCGACGCCTCCGCCGATGCACCCGCCCTGTACCGCGGCCAGCACGGGGACCCGCAGCCGTTCCAGGGCCGTCAGGGCTTCCTGCATCCGCAGGATCAGCGACCGGCGGGCGAGGTTGGCCCGGGCCGGCTCACCGTCGGCGAAGAGCTCGGCGCTGCCGAAGGCGGACAGGTCCAGACCCGCGGTGAAATGCCGGCCGGTGGACGCCACGACGAGCGCGCGGACGGCGCCGTCCGCACCGAGCCGGGCCAGCGCCTGCGGGAACTCGTACCAGAACTCCGGCTGGAACGTGTTGAGCTCGTCCGGCCGGGAGAGCACCAGCCAGGCGACCTGGTCGACGATGTCGATCTCGAAGTTTCGGCTACCCACGGCTGACTCCCTGACTCCCCGCAAAGGCACGGACGGCGAACGTTTCACACTCACCCGGCGGCGGCCCCGGGCTCCCGGTCACGCGGCCGCGGCCGGCCCGGGCAGGAGCGAGGCGAGAGCGGGCACGAAGACCAGCGACCGAAGCGTGTCATTGAGGTGCGTGCAGGTGCTTGTACCCCGCAGCTGCGCCCGCACCACGTCACGCACGTCGGTGGCGGCGACGCCGGTCAGGCGGGACGCGCTTGCCGCCGCGAACGGGCATTCCACCCAGGGCAGGACCCGGGGATACGCCGTGATCTCCGTGAGGACACCGCTGGCGAGATCGAGCCGGGCCGTGACCGTGTACTCGTGGATGACGGTCTCGGGCCCGCCGTCGGACTGGTAGCTGTCCCGGAAGAACAGGTCCACGTCGGCGGCGCCGGGCATCGCCGGGGAGCGCACGACGTCCAGGCGGCGGTGCCGGCGCATGCCGTGCGGCGGCAGCGGCGGCAGCTCGTGCCAGCCCTGCGGGTCGTCCGGGCGGACGAGCGGCGGGGTGGCCGGGCCGGTCACCATCGGCGGCATCCCCTCCCGCTCGATGTTCTCGATGATCGTCCCGCCCTGGGCCCAGCCGGCGCACTGGTCGGCCTGGGCCAGCAGGAAACGCCCGCCGGGCAGGACATACCCCATCCGGCTCACCGCGTAGCCCGAGATGAGCCCGACCACGGACACGTCGTCCAGCATGGCCGCGAGCAGCGGCAGCCTCTGGTCGAGCTCGGGCAGCAGCTCCGCGAGGCGGCGGCGGAACCCCGACGTGCCCCCGGTGGCCACCAGCTGGCGCAGCGCCGGCACGGCCGGGTCGGCCTCGAGGCGGCGGATCTCACGCCCGCCGGAGAAGGCGAGCTCGAGGTGGAAGCGCGCCGCGTCGGCCTGCGCGGCCACGCCGTCGGGCGCGGTGACCAGGTCCCGGCCGCGGCCGACGAGATGCAGGTCCCCGTCGGCCCCGTCCGGGTGCAGCGCGTCGATCGTGATCGTTCGCCGGACCGAGCCGGGACGGCGGACCGGGCTTCCCACCACCGGGTCGTGCAGGCCCCGGCGGGGATGCAACGGCGGCTCGGCGGGAGGCGGGTCCACGAACTGCCAGCTCACAGCGACGGTCTCCCTCCGGGCCGGCCGGGACGGGTCAGCGGCATCCCGGCCGGTCAGCGGTGTTCCGGACGGTTAGCGCGCGGCGTCCAGGACAGCGGGCCAGTGCGCCTTGTTCGAGCCGCCCGCGTCGTAGAGGGTCGTCCGGGCGTAGACGCCGCCGATCTTGGCGACGAGACCGCGCCCGACCTCCTCCGGCGAGCCGATCACCGAGAACTCCGCCAGCATCTCGTCGGTGATCAGCCCCGTCATGTCGTCCCAGCGGCCCTGCTTGGACAGCGCCGTCAGCTCCGGCTGCACGTCACCCCAGCCGTGCAGCTCGAGGACGGAACGGTAGGCCGGGGTGGAGCCGTAGAAGGCGATCTGCTTCTTCGTCGCCGCGACGGCGCGGGCCATCTCCTCGTCCGTCCGCCCGATCGTGACGAACGCCGGCCCGCAGACCGTGAAGCCGTCCAGGTCGCCGCGGCCGGCCCGGGCGCGGCCGCGCAGCAGCGCCGGAATGGTCACTTCCTCGATATAGCGCATGGTGCTGAACGGATGGACGAAGAATCCGTCGGCGACCTCGCCGGCGACCTCCGTCATGCCCGGGCCGACGCCGGCGAGAAAGACGGGGGGCGGGCCGAACGCATGGGGTTTCGGGGTGAAGAACGGCGTCATGAGCGTGTGGGTGTAGAAGTCGCCGCGGAAGTCCAGCTTGGTGCCGTTCTGCCAGCAGTCCCAGATCGCCCGGACGGCGAGGATGAGCTCGCGCATCCGCGCCGCGGGATGCGACCACGGCATGGAGAAACGCCTTTCGATGTGCGGCTTGATCTGTGAGCCGAGACCGAGGACGAACCGCCCCTCGCTGTACTGCGCCAGGTCGTAGCCCAGGTTCGCCAGCGTCATCGGGGTTCGCGCGAAGGCGATCGCGATCGACGTCCCGACGGTGATCGAGTCGGTCACGATCGATGCCTGCAGACACTGGAGGAACGGGTCGTGGCTGGTCTCCCCCACCCAGGCCCCGGCGTAGCCGTCCTTCTCGACCTCGACCGCGGAGCCTGCGGTCACGGCGATGTCGTCCGACAGGTTGTAATCGATCTTCATCGCTGCTCCTCGCCCCGGTCCACCGCCGACCACCGATCCTCAGGTTGGCGTCCCCGCACCGATGCAGGCAACCGATCCAGGCCCCCTCGACAAGTCACATAACAGGTCGCATCGATCTCGTAACGCACGGTATGAAATCCGAAGCCTCCGGGCACGGGTGAGGGAGAACCCGCACACGACAACCACCCTGCTGGAGGGATGACTTCATGAGTGCATCAGGCGATCGCGGCCACGATCTTCGCGGCCACGGCCACGATCTTCATGGCCACGCCTTTCACGAGCATGGCCGCGGCCGTGGCCACGGCGGCGCGGCCGGTGGTGCGGGAGCTGGCCAGGACCTGGGCGCCAAGGCCATGGGGGCGCTGCTCCCGCTGGGCATCGGCTGGCTGCTGTTCGCACTGGCCATCCCGATGTTCGGACTGACCACCGGCAAGTCGATCGCCGTCCTGCTCGGGATCACGCTGCTGCTGGGTGCGCTCAGCGAGCTGGTCACCGGCCTGGCTTCCGGCGTCTCCTGGCGGCCCACACACGCGGCCCTGGCCGTCGCGCTGGCCGCCGGCGGCATCGTGGCGCTCGTCTGGCCCAGCCCGACACTGGCCGTGGTCGCCCGGATCGCCGCCTGGTCACTGCTGGCCCTCGGCATCCACGCCCTGGTCTCGGCGTTCTCGCAGCGGCAGGCAGCGCATGGGGGCACCTGGTGGGCTCCGCTGACCATCGGCGCGTTCTCGGTCGCGATGGCGTTCTGGGCCGCAGCACATCACCATCCCACGTACTCGCTGGTCGTCCTGTGGGTCGCGCTCACCGCGCTCGTGATCGGTCTGACCAAGTTCGCCGCGACCATGCGCTCCGCGGACGGTGAGGAGCCCCGCCTGGACACCCTCATGCACAGCGGCTTCAGCGGGCGGGCTGCCGCCGGCGCAGCCCGGGCCGAACAGCAGCCGCACCTGGACCCGGCCGCACCCGCCCGCGGCGGCGGAAGCTGAGATCGCAGGCTGCGGACGCCACGGCGGCCGGTGGTGCGCATGCGCAGGCACGCGCCCGCCGGCCGCTCGGGTCGCGCGCACCCGGTCGATGGTCGCGCGCACCCGGTCGATCCGGCTTCGCCCGGTTCGTCCGCTCCGTCGCCGACCCGTCGTCCGTCACATCTGAACCGATCCGTCGTCCGTCACATCTGACGAGCGCCGGACAACGGCGGTCGCCTAGTCTCCTTGACGACGTGCGGGTGGCGACGGATCAGACCAGACCAGGGCCAAATCACTGAGGCGGGCAGCGTGACGACGGAAACCGACGACCGCGAGATTCTGACCGAGATCCGCGACGGGGTCTGTGTCATCACCTTCAACCGCCCGAAGGCGCGCAACGCGATCACCGCGACGATGGGCCCCGCCTACGCGGACGCACTGCGCGCGGCGGACGACGATCCGGCCGTCCGCGTGATCGTCGTGACCGGCGCCGGCCCCGGCTTCTGCTCCGGCGCCGACCTGGACGTGCTGCGCGGCGGGCCCGAGATGATCAAGAAGTTCATCCCGGCCCGGGAGGACCTGCCGACGCTGGCCGTGCGGCTGCGCAAGCCCGTGATCGCCGCGATCAACGGCGCCGCCGTCGGCATCGGCTTCGCCTACATGCTGGGCAGCGACATCCGGTTCGCGGCCGAGTCGGCGAAGATCGCGACCGCCTTCTCGCGCCTGGGGCTCGCCGCCGAGTACGGCGTCTCCTGGCTGCTCCCGCGGGTGATCGGCGTGCAGGCCGCGATGGACCTCCTGCTCAGCGGCCGGACCCTCGACGCCCAGGAGGCGGCGGCCATCGGCCTCGTCCACCGGGTGGTCCCGGACGGCACCGTGCTCGACGCCGCCCTCGCCTACGCGGCGGACCTGGCCGCCAACTGCTCGCCGTTCTCGTTCGCGACCATCAAGAAGCAGGTCTACGCCGACCTCGACCGCTCCGCGGACGACGCCCTCACCGACACGCTCCAGCAGATGGACATCGCCTTCGACGGCCCGGGACTCGCCGAGGCGCTCACCGCGCGGACCGAGAAGCGGCCCGCGGTCTTCGACGCGCTGCCCGCGCGGGACTGAAGCACCGCCCCGAGCGGACCGGGACCGAGCAGGACCGACCGGGACCGAGCAGGACCGGCCGGGGACCGACCAGGAGCAGGACTGGACGAGCCTGACCGGCCAGGGCTGGCGGGGAGGGCCGGGCAGCCCGGTCGGTCAAGGGGCGAGCGGCTCGGATCGGCGGGCCGCAGGCTGCAGGCGGCTGGTGGCTCCGGTCGCCCTGGAGGCCACGGCGCGGCACCTAACCTCGGCGTTTGTGACCACCTTTCTCCTCAGCGTTCACGTCCTCGCCGCGATCATCGCCGTCGGCCCGGTGACGGTCGCGGCGAGCATGTTCGCCCCGGCGGTGCGGTCGGCGCTGCGTGAGCCCGACCCCCGGGCCGTGGGAGTGGTCAGCACCCTGCACCGCATCTGCAACGTGTACGCGGCGATCGGCATCGTGGTGCCGATCCTCGGGCTGGCCACGGCCATGAGCATGGGCGTGGTCGGCGACCCCTGGCTGGTGGCCTCGATCGTGCTCACCGGGATCGCCGCGCTCGTCCTCGCGATGGCGGTGCTCCCCAGCCAGCAGCAGCTGATCGAGCAGGTCCGGACGTCCCCGGGTTCGGCCGTGAGCACCACCCGGGTCGCCATGACCAGCGGCCTGTTCAGCCTGCTGTGGACGGTGGTCACCGTGCTGATGATCGCCCGGCCGGGCTCGACGACAGGCGTCTAGCCCCAACGGCGGGCGGAGGTGTTCGCACTCCACGAACGCTGCCGGACCTCCGAGCACCCGGTAGCCCAGTCGTCCGGTCGCCGGGTAGCCCGGTAGCCCGGTTTGGCGAGTCGCAAGAGTGAACGATTTTGGTCGCTCCAACGACCGAAATCCTTCTTCCTTGCGGGTTGCCAGGCGACACCTCGACCCTTTTGTCCCCTTGAGAGGAATTGTCGGCGCCGCGCGGCGGTGCGGGATCCGCCACGCTCCCGAGGGACTCCCCTGCCGCCGGCCCGGAACCGGTCAGCAGGGCCGGGTCGGTGGGGGTGGGGTGTCCAGCCGGTCGAGGACCTGGCCGCAGATCGCGGTGAGCTGGTTCAGCTGATCCCGCGAGAGTGCCTCCACCACAAGGTCACGGACGGTCTCGACGTGGCCGGGAGCGGTCGCGGCGAGCTTCTCGAAACCGAGGTCGGTCAGGATCGCGTTGGTGACCCGCCCGTCGGCGGCGCACGGGAAGCGCCGCACCCAGCCCCTGTCCTCCAGGCGTTTGACGGCGTGCGAGAGCCTGGACAGCGACCCGCAGGTGAACTCGGCGAGCCGGGCCATCGCCAGGGTCCGGTTCGGCGCCTCGGAGAGACCGACGAGCACCGAGTACTCGAAGTGGCTCAGGCCCGCGTCACGGCGAAGCTGGGCGTCGAGGGCCGCGGGCAGGCGCGTCATGACGTTGATGAGGCCTCGCCAGGCGGTCCGTTCGCTGTCCCGGAGCCAACGCGGCTCGGCCGGGGTCACCCGACCGCCCGCACCGACCGCCGGCTCTCTGCCGCCGTCCATGCCGTCCAGCCTATGATTTGCGCTGGCATTCCGACTTTTTACCCGGACCTTTCGGCTGAACCCGCCCGGCCGCGCACGATCGCAGCGTGACGGCAGCATGATCGCAGGGCTGACGGCACCGGAGGTGGGCATCCGGGAGGTAGGAGGCTCGGCGATGGCAGAGGCCGTACGAGATGAGGCCGTGCGAGATCTGGGCCGTCCGGCGCGCTGGCAGGCGGACGCCGTGCTCACCGACGGCGCGCCCGTCCAGCTGCGGCCGGCGCTCGGCACCGACGCGGCCGATCTCGCCGCGTTGTACTCCGGCCTGACTGAGGCCGAGGCCGCGGGCCTGCCCGCCCCGTGGGACGACGAGCAGACGTCCGACGCCCTCGCGAAGCGACTCACCGACGACGACCACCGGGACCATCTGGTGGTCGTCGCGATCCTGCGCGGCCGGCTGGTCGGGGCGGCGGAGTACGTCCGGTCGGGCGCGCGCCCGGGCCCGGCCCGGGTCCGCCTGGTCGTGCGGACGGGGTACCGGCGCCGGGGTGTGGGGCCGCTGCTGCTGGAGCACCTGACCGCGGCCGCCGGCGATCTGGGCGTTCGGCACCTGGTCGCCGACCTGCCCAGCAGCAACGACCACGCCCAGCGGGTCTTCCAGGCCGCCGGGTTCGTCCCCGACGACGCTCCCAACGACAGTTCCGGCACCGACAGCGGCAGCCGCGGCGACGGCGACGGCGACGGCAGCAGCAGCAGCAGCAGCGGCGGCGGCGGCGGCGGGCGGATCATCCGGATGGTGTTCTCGACCGCCCAGGCGCCGCGGGCGCGGGGCATCTCGCGGGCGTTGGAGCAGCGTGCCGAGGCACGCAGCATCGCCCGGCTGCTGAACCCCCGGGCGGTCGCGGTCATCGGCGCCGGCAGGCGACCGGGCAACGCGGGCCACGAGGTGTTCCGGCGGCTGCTGTCCAGCGACTTCCACGGCCCGGTCTACCCGGTCAACCCGGCGGCCCGGCAGATCGCCTCGGTCTACGCCTATCCCGACGTGCGCGAGATCCCGGACCCGGTCGACCTGGCGGTGATCGCGCTGCCGGCGGCCCAGGTCGCCGACGCCGTCCGCGCCTGCGCGCAGAAGGACGTCCGGAACCTGATCGTCGTCTCGGCCGGCTTCGCCGAGGCCGGGGCCGACGGCCGGGCCCGCCTCGCCGAGGTGACCCGACTGGCCCGCGAGTCGGGCATGCGGCTGATCGGCCCGAACGCGATGGGTGTGATCAACACTGATCCGGCGGTCCGCCTGCACGCCACGTTCGCCGCCGGCTCGCCCCCGACCGGGCGGGTCGGTGCCTTCACCCAGTCCGGGGCGCTGGCCGGCACCTTCCTCGCCGAGACGGCGCGGCGCTCGATCGGCCTGTCGACGTTCGTCTCCACCGGTGACCGTTCGGACGTCTCGGGCAACGACCTGTTGCAGTTCTGGCAGTCGGACGAGCGCACCGAGGTCATCCTGCTGCACCTGCAGAGCTTCGGCAACCCCCGCAAGTTCGCCCGGATCGCCCGGCGGCTGGGCCGGCGCAAGCCGGTGATCGCGCTCAAGAGCGGCGGCAGCTCCACCGATCCGGCGCTGGACGCGCTGTTCACCAGCGCCGGCGTCATCCGGGTCGACACGCTGGGGCAGCTCTTCGACATGGCCGCGCTGCTGGTGTCCCAGCCGCTGCCGGCCGGGCGGCGGGTCGGCATCGTCGGGACGTCCAGCGCGCTGGCCGCCCTGGCGGTGGACGCCTGCCACACGGCCGGGCTCGACGTGGCACGGTTCGGCCCGGCCACCACGGCCGCGTTGGGTGACCTGCTTGACGGCCAGGACGCGACGAACCCGGTGGACCTGGGCGCGATGGCCGCCCCGGACCGGTTCGAGGCGGCGCTGCGCACCGTCGCCGGCTCGGGCGACGTCGACGCCGTGCTGGTGCTGATCACCCCGCATCCCGCTGGCGACGAGCTGGCGCGGGCCGTGCGCGGCGTCGCCGCGGCGGGCCGCCTGCCGGTCGTCGCGTCCTTCCTCGGCCATGACGGGATCCCGGCCGCGCTGGCCGCCCGCCGGACCGACCACGGCGCGGCATCGGGCCACGCCTCGGCCCCGGGTTCCGCCTCGACGCCGGGCCGCGGCTCGACGCCGGGCCACGTCTCCACGCCGGGCCACGTCTCCACGCCGGGCCGCGCCTCGACGCCGGGCCGCGGCTCGGTGCCGTCCTTCGCCTCGCCGGAGTCGGCGGCGTGGGCGATCGCCCGGGCCGCCGACCACGCGGCCTGGCGGGACCGCGACCAGGGCACGGTGCCCACCCTCGACCGGCTCGACCTGGGCCGGACCATGCGCGCGATGGACGGCGCGGCGATGGACGGCGAATGGCTGCCACCGGGCCGGGTCACGGGAATCCTCGCCGGAGTCGGCCTCGCGGTCTGGCCGGCTGAACGGGTGGTCTCCGAAAGCCACGCGCTGGCCGCGGCCGAACGGATCGGGTGGCCAGTCGCCCTCAAGATCGCGGACGAGCGCTTCCGTGGCCGGCTGGACGTCGGCGCGGTGCGCCTGGGCATCGAGGGCCCCGGCGCGCTGGCCGAGGCGTGGCGCACCATCCGGGCCGCGGTCGGGCCGGGCGACATGCTGGTGCAGCCGATGGCCCCGGCTGGTGTCTCCACCGTGGTCCGCATGACCCATGACCCGGCGGTCGGGCCGCTGGTGTCGCTGCGGCTGGGCGGAGCGGTCGCGGACCTGCTCGTCGACCCGCTGGCCCGCGCGCTGCCCCTCACCGACCGGGACGCCGCGGAGCTGGTGCGCGGCATCCGGGGCGCCGTCATGCTGGTCGGCACCGGCGACTCCGGCAGCACGGGCGCCACGGGTGGGACGGCGCCAGCCGATCTCGCCGCCCTGGAGGACGTGCTGCACCGGCTCGCCCGGCTCGCCGAGCGTGCGCCCGCCGTCGCCGAGGTGCTCCTCGACCCGGTGCTCGTCGGCCGCTCCGGTGTCGTGCTGCTGCATGCCGGTGTCCGTCTGCTGCCGCCGGGGACCGACCCGGAGTCGCTGCCACGGCGGATGACCGGATCGGGCGTCGACTTCTTCCGCTAGCGCGCCGCTTTCTTCCGCCGGCACGCCGGTGCTCGCGCAGGCGCCGTCCGCCGCGGGCTCAGGCCACCGAGTGGGTCACCGTGCAGGTGTACATGCCGGCGACCACGCTGGACGGGACGTTCACGATGAGCGTGGGATTCCACGACACGGTGCTCTGCAGGACGTTGAGCGTGACCGCGGAGAAGGCGGTGCGGGTGGTGCTCAGCGTGACCGCGTTGGCCGCCGTGGCCTGGCCCGGGGTGGTGACCGAGAGCAGGCCCGTGGTGGCGGTGACGGGCCCGGACCAGTAGGACAGATTGCTGTTCAGCACCGTCTGCTGGCTTCCTCCGGCACCGGTGGTGCAGTTCGTCGACGACACCGACGTCGTCCAGGTGCCGACCAGGTTCGTGCTGGTGACCGTGACAGTGCCGAGCGCCGCCGTGAGCGTGCCGGTGCCCACCTGCCGGGAACCGAGGTCCTTCGCGGTCGGCACGGTGATATTCAACGCCGCGCTGGCAGGTGCGATCCCCATACCGGATGACACCAGTGTCAGCGCGGCGAGCGTCAGCCGCCGGGAAGGGTGCATTCGACGGAACCCGGCCAAGCGGAAGCCGCAGCCCGGCAGACGGTTGCGCACCGCGCATTGGTATCGCGGGTGCTGATCGCGGGCAAGGATGCCCGCCGCAGCTGAAGATCCGATTCCTGAACGAACCCGGCGGGACCGGGCGTCACACATCGCCGGACCGGCCGATCGGGGCGGGACTCGGCCACCGGGAGCGGCCTGGCCGGTTCCCCACCACTCGTTCCCGAGGTGACMTTTACCCCAGGCCACTCGCGGTTACGGAGAGTAGCTATTACCTCTTGACCTGGCTACGGTGGCGACACTCACGATCGATAAACATCCCCGTCCTGGCGGCCAGTCGGGACAGCGAGCCACGGCGGTACGCCGCCGGGAACGGAGGTGCGGCATGCGCAGATCATCACTCGCGGTAACCATCGGAGCCGCGACGATCATGGCGGCTGGCTTGGCGCTCACCCCACCCGCGACCGCCGCGACGTCCGGCACGACCACCGTCACGTTCACGCTCACCGGCGGAACCCTCGACATCACCGTCCCGGGGCCCGCAGCGGTGAACCTCGGCTCGTTCGCCGTCACCGCGCCGACCGTGTCCGGGCCGCTGGGCACCGTGGCCGTCACCGACTCGCGCGGCCTTGCCGCCGCGACCTGGGTCGCGAGTGTCGCCTCCTCGGCGTTCGCGGGCAGCGGCACGGCCGCGGGCGTCACGATTCCGGCGTCCGCCGCCGCCTACGCACCCGGAACAATCACAGCTAGTAATGTCTCGACTACGGGATCAAACGTGGCCGCGCTCTCTGCCACCGCGCAGACCGCGGTGACGGCCACGGCTGGCACCGGCGTGAACACCGCGTCCTGGAACCCGACCGTCACCGTCACGATTCCGGCGGCGTCGAGGGTGGCAGGCACCTTCACCGCGACGGTGACGCACTCGGTCGCCTAGCGGTCTGGCCGTCCGCGACCACGGACGGCCACGCACGCCAGGGGGTAACGACGGAACAGCGATCTGGCCGGGCACTGCCCGGCCATTACATCGCGCGGACCATTTCGGTGATCGTGGCCAGTCTGCTGCTGGCCACGATCACCGCGGGTGCCTCGCCCGCAGCGCGGGCGAGCGATGACGGTTCGATCGGTGTCCGTCTCATGGAGGTCACCGACAGCCTGCGCCTCGACCCGCGCGCCCGGCAGTACCTGATCGATCATCTGGAGCCGGGCACGGTCATCGACCGGCACGTCGAGGTCGCCAACAACAGCGCCGAGCCGCGCCGGATCACCATCTATCCGGGTGCCGCGACAGTCGGGAAGGGCCGCTTCTCCTTCGGTGACGGCCACGCCGCCAACGAGCTGACCACGTGGACCCGCGTCGACAAGGAGGTCCTCGAAGTCGCGCCGCACAGCGTCGACACTGTCACGGTCCGCGTCGCCGTGCCGACCGACGCCTCGCCCGGCGAGCACTACGGCGTCCTCTGGGCCGAGACCGCCAGCACCACGAACGACGACGGCGGCGTCGAGATGGTCAACAGGGTGGGCATCCGCATCTATCTCGACATCGGGCCGGGCGGACCCGCGCCGTCCGCCTTCACCATGTCGGACATCGTGGCCCGGCGGCTGGAGGACGGACGACCCGCCATGATCACAACCGTCCACAACACGGGTGGGCGGGCCCTGGACATCACCGGCGAGCTGCTGCTGACCGACGGACCCGGCGGCCTGCGGGCCGGCCCGTTCGACGCGAAGCTCGGGACGACCATCGCCCCGGGCGAAAGCGACCCGGTCACGGTCTTCCTGGATCCGCTGGTACCGGCCGGCCCGTGGAAGGCGACGATCACCCTGCGCAGCGGCCTGGTGGAGAACACCATCTCCGCGCGCATCCGCTTCCCCGACCGGCCCGGCACCCAGGCCGGCCCGGTACGTGAGCGCCTCCTTCCGTTCCTTCCACTGGACGGGCCGGCCGCTGTCGCGGCCGTCGCGGGCACCGGCATGCTCACCGCGGCGGTCGCCCTGCTCACGGGTCGCGCTGTCCACCGCCGCGGTACCGGCCGCGGCCGCCACGCCCGCCGGGTCGGCAAGGGGGCCGAGGAGGAGTAGACCGCCCCGGTGTCCCTAGGGTCTTCAGGGATCGGACGGGCCGATGGGGACCGGACCGTGGACGACGGAGGATGCTCCATGGATCTTGAACTGGCTGGCAGGGTCATCCTGGTCACCGGTGGCTCCGAAGGTCTCGGCGCGGCGCTCGTCCGCACCCTGGCCGCGGAGGGCGCGCGGGTGGCCTTCTGCGCCCGCCGCGCCGAGGCCCTCGACCAGCTCGCCGAAGAGATCATCAAGGCCGGTGCGGACCAGGCGGATGTGCTGCCGGTGGCCGCCGACGTCACCAGCCCCGCCGACCTGGAGCGGTTCACCGAGCTCGCCGTCGGCCGCTGGGGCCGGATCGACGGGCTGGTGAACAACGCCGGGCGCAGCGCCGCCGAGATGTTCGACACCCAGACCGACGAGATGTGGAGCGAGGACCTCGAGCTCAAGGTCTACAGCGCGATCCGGCTCATCCGGCTGGCGCTTCCGCATCTGCGCGCCGCCGGTGGCGGCAGCATCGTCAACACCCTCGCCGTGGCGGCGAAGGCACCGGGGGCCGGATCGACACCCACCTCGGTGTCCCGGGCCGCCGGCCTCGCCCTGACCAAGGCTCTGTCGAAGGAGCTGGGCCGGGACGGGATCCGGGTCAACGCGGTGCTCATCGGGCTGTTGGAGAGCAGGCAGTGGGAACGGCGGGCGACCGAGCTCGGTGTCAGCACGAGTGACCTCTACGCCGACCTCGGCCAGAACTCCGGCATCCCGCTCGGGCGGGTCGGCGAGGCCCGGGACTTCGCCGACCTCGCCGCGTTCCTGCTCTCGCCGCGGGCGGCCTACCTCACCGGCGCCGGCATCAACCTGGACGGCGGGCTCTCCCCGGTGCACTGAGCGACCGCACTGAGCGACCCGGTGCACTGAGCGACCCGGTGAAGGAGCCACCCGGTGAGCGGATCGACCCGGTGGGCCGAGCCGCCGGGTGAGCCAGGTCGCCGGGTGAGCCAGGTCGCCGGGTGAGCCAGGTCACCCGGTGCTCCGGGTCGGAATCTCGTAATTCGCAGGCTTAACCCGCGCCTACCCGGGAAGCAGGAAAAACGAGCAACACGATCACACCACCACGCGGAGGACGACCGTGAGCCTGATCCACAGCCTGCTCGAAGGACTCGACGCCAGCGACCGGGAACGAACCGTCGGCCTGATCAACCGAAGCATCGCGGCGGACCTGGCCAGCGTCGCCGACGGCGCCGGGCCGACCCGGCAGGTCGACGTGGGCACGCGCAGCCGGGCCCGGCGCACGCGCTCGACGTCGGGATCGGGCGCACGCTCCGGGCGCTGAACGCTCCCGTACCGGGGCTGCACGCACAGCTGCCCACGCAACAGAGAGAAACATCAGGACCACGCTGGACCGGCAACGATCCGGAAATTCGCCAATGTCACGCGCCCACACGGCGTGGGACTGTTCGAGATGTCCCTTTGCGGTACTAGGTTCTGGCCGTTCGGCCTCGCGCGTCGCGACGAGGGCCGTCCGCGGATCGCACCACGCGAGCCGTGCCACCCGACCGCAACCGCGCATCACCCACTGCGCGGGGGCGGCCCGCCGCAAGAGGGAAGATGCGTCTCGTTCACGCAGCCGACGTCCACCTCGACAGCCCCCTGCGCGGGCTGACCCGGYTCGGCGACGGCGACCTCGCCCAACTGCTCCGCCAGGCGACCAGGCGGGCGCTCGGCAACCTGGTCGATCTCACCATCGCCAGGCAGGCGGACGCACTGCTGCTCGCCGGGGACATCTACGACGGAACCTGGCACGACTACGCGACCGGGCGGTACTTCGTCGAGCAGATGGGGCGCCTGCGCGACAGCGGCGTCCGGGTGTTCATGATCTCGGGGAACCACGATGCCGAGAGCGAGATCACCCGGACGCTCACGCTGCCCCCCAACGTCTTCGTGTTCCCGGCCGAACAGCCGGACACGCACATCGTCGAGGACCTGGGCCTGGCGGTGCACGGGCAGAGCTACGCGACCCGTGCCGTCGGGGCCAACCTCGTCCTGCGGTACCCCGACGCAGTCGGCGGGCTGGTCAACGTCGGTCTCCTGCACACCGCGGCGGACGGCGCCGACGGCCACGACAACTACGCGCCGTGTTCGGCGGACGACCTGGCCCGCACCCGGTACGACTACTTCGCGCTCGGCCACGTCCACACCCATCGCGTGGTGGCCGCCGGCGAGCAGGTGGCGGCGTTCAGCGGGAACCTGCAGGGCCGCACCCCGCGGGAGGCCGGCCCGAAGGGCGCGCTCGTCGTCGAGATCACCGGCACCGGCCCCGCCCGCGTCGAGCACGTGCCGTGCGATGTCGCCCGCTGGGCGATGATCACGGTCGACACCAGCGGCACCGCCACCCTCGACGCCGTCCTCGACCGGATCGCACGGGAGCTGCGGGACGCGCGGGACGCCGCCGGCGACCGCCCCGTCGTCGCGCGGATCGTGCTCACCGGCACCAGCCGGGCCGCCGCCGACCTCGCCGACGCGGAGCGGCTGCGCGAGGAGCTGCGCTCCGTCGCGGACGGCCTGCGGGTCTGCCTGGAGAAGATCGTCACCCGGGTCACCGATCCGGCGTCCGCCGGCGGCGTCGACCCCGAGCTGATCACGTCGATCCGGGTCGCGTGCGAATCGCTCGGCGGGCAACCGGACCTGCTCCGGCAGTGGGCCGGCCCGCTCGATCGGGAGGTCGGGCGGCTGCTGCGCACCGCCGAGCTGCTCGACCTGGGTGACCCCGGCACGCTCGGCGAGCTGGCACACCGGGCCGGGGCCGGCCTGCTGGCCCGGCTGGCCGGCGGTGACGCCTGATGCGCATCCGGGCGTTGGGGCTTGAGCGCTACGGTGCCTTCGAAGCCCGCCGCGTCGAGTTCGGCCCCGGGCTGACGCTGGTCGTCGGCGCCAACGAGGCCGGCAAGTCCACCACCCTGGACGCGCTGTCCGACCTGCTGTGGACCTTCCGCGGCACCCGGCAGAGCTTCCATTTCGGCCTGGGCGCGCTGAGCCTGAGCGCCGAGGTCGAGCTGCCGTCGGCGCCGACGGCGCCGACGGAGATCAGGCGCCGCAACACCGGTCTGCAGACGGTCGCGGACGGCGTCCCGTTCACGCCGCCCTGGGGCTCCGGCGGCGCCGCGGAACGCGACCGCTGGCGCCGCGCGTTCGGGCTTTCCCACGCCGAGCTGCGCGAAGGCGGCGACCTGGTCTTCGCGGGCCGCGGTGACCTCGCCGAGCTCGTCTTCACCGCGCGCAGCGGGCGGGCCGTGCGCAGCCTGCTCGACGCGCTTGAGGCCGAGGTCGACTCCCTCTACAAGCAGCATCGCAACAGCAGGACGTCGAAGCTGCGCATCGCGCTCGCGGACTACCAGCGCCAGGCCGAGCAGGCGACGTCGTCCATGACCCGCGCGGCCCAGGTCGAGGCGGCGCGCCACGAGCTGGCGCTACGCCGCGACGAGGCCGCGGCGGCAGCGGCGGCCGCCCGGGCCGCCGCCGCGCGGCTCGACCGGATGGAACAGCGGGGCCGGGCCGCGGCCTTCGTCCGGGACCTCGTGGTGCTCCGGGAGCGCCGGATCGCCCTGCTCACAGCCGGCACCGTGCTCACCGCGGAGCAGGCGGCGGTCTTCGACGCCAGTGCCGCGCAGACCGTGGCCGCCGAGGCGGAGCTGGAACGGCTGACCACCGAGCTGACCGAACGCCGCGCCGCGCGCGCGAAGCTGACCGTCGACGAGGCCGTGCTCGCGGACGGCGAGACCATCATCCGGCTGGACCGGGCCAGCGTCGCCCGGCTGGGCGACGGCCGCCGTGCCCATGAACTGGGCACCGAGTCAGGTCACCAGGCCGCGCGGGCCCGCGCGCTGGTGCTGGGCCTCGTCGGCCCGAGCGACGGGCGCGACACCGCCGACCTGCTCGACCAGCTGCACGTCCCCCGAGATCTCGCCGCCCAGCTGGACGCGCTGGCCGCCACGATAGGTGACCTCGGCGACGAGCTGGGCCGGGCCGAGGAGACACTGTCCGCCGCCCGCCAGCGCCACGACGCCGCCACCGAGCTCTCCCCCGGGGCCGATCCGGCCACGATCAGCCATCTCAAGGCCGTGGTCGCCGCGGTCGGCGCCCAGGGGTCGGCGACCGCGCTGGCCCGGGACGCCGTCGACGCGGCGGCCCACGCGGTCCGCGACCGGCGGGCGGCACTGCACCGCGCCGGTGCCCGCGACCTGGACGGCCCTCCGCCGGCCCTGCCCTTGCGCGCCGAGGTGCGGGCGGCGCGCAAGGAGCTGGACGCGGCGCGGGTGACACTGGCCCGGCGCGAAGAGGAACTGGTCGGGGCCACCCGCGATGACGATCTCGCCCAGGGCCGGCTCGCCGAAGTGGACGAGCAGGACCTGCCGGACTCCGCGACGCTGGAGCAGGCCCGCGCGACCCGCACCCGGCTGTGGAACCTGCTGATCGCCGCGACCGGCACCGCCGCGTCGGACACCACCGCCACGTCGCACACCACCGCCACATCGGACGTCATCGCCGCATCGGACGTCATCGCCGCATCGGACACCGCCGCGCCCGGCGCGGCGCAGGGTCTGAGCCGGCAGCGGGCCGGTGAGCTCCTGCCGGTGCTCGCCGCCGGCATCGCCCAGGCCGACGAGGTCGCCGACCAGCTCATCCGGCACGCCGACCTCGCGGCCCGGCGCGGTCAGCTCCGCCGGGAGGCCGCGACCGCCCGGGAGCGGGTCACGGACGCGGTGTCCGCCGCCGCCGCGGCTGCCGACGCCGCCGATCGGGCCGGCGCCGTCTGGACGGCGCTGTGGCAGGACGCCGGCCTCGCCGCTCCCGACCGGGACGACGTGGACGACGTCCTGCAGGCCGTCGACGACGCGCATCGTGCGCACGGCGAGCTGCTCGCCGCGCAGGCTCGCGTCACCGGGCTGGACCCGCAGGTGCGGGCGCAGCGCGGCGCGCTGGCCGAAGCGCTGGCCCAGGTCGGTGTCCCGGCCGCGGAAGCCGACCTCGACAGCCTGCTCGGCGCCGCGCATGGCGTGCTCGACGACGACGATCGGGCCCGGGAGCAGCGCGCCACCGCGCTGCATTCCGGGCGTGTCGTCGACGAGGCGGAGCGTGACCTGGCGAAACGCCGCGAGGAGCTGCGTGGTGCCGAGGACGACTGGCAGGCCCTCGTCCGCCGGGCCGCCCTGGCGGACGTCACCGACCCCCGGGGGTGGGCCGAGCGGCGGGCTGTGCTCACCGAGGCCGCCGCGCTGCACGAGCTGGCGCTGCGGGCCGGCCGGGACGCCGACGCCGCCGGCGGCGTGTTCGGCGACTTCGCCGCCGAGGTGACGGGCCTGGCCGCCCGGCACGGCCTGCGCCGGACCGCCACGCCGGCAGCGGCAGCGGCAGCGGCAGCGGCACACGTGACCGCAAACGCGACGGCGACGGCGACGGCGACGGCGACGGCCGACGATCTGGATGCCGAGATCGGGGCACTGGCCGACCTGGTCGATCAGCTCAGCGGCCTGCACCGGGTCGCCGCGCAGAACCGGGCCCGCGCCACGGAGATCGACCAGGCGATCGACGGACTCACCACCCGCGTCGAGGCGGCGGCGGGCCTGCGGGACAGCGCCGCGGGACGTCTCGACGAGCTCGGTGCCCAGGTCACCCTCACACCCGGGCAGACCCTCGCGGACGCGGCGGCCCGCCAGCGGGACCTTGCCCATGTGACGGCGGAGCTGACGGCCGCCGAGGCCCTCCTGCATGCGACCGTCCCCGGCGACGACCTCGAGGCCGTCGTCGGCGACCTGACCGGACGGACGGACGCGGAGCTGGCGGCCGAGGTCACCCGCGCCCGGGACGAGCGGGACCGGTACGCCACCGCGCAGACGGACGCCTGGACGGCGGTCGGCACCGTCGAGCGACGTCTGCTCGATCTGGAGAGCGGCGCGAGCGCCGGCGAGCTGCACGCGCGGGCCCAGGAGTCGCTGGCCCTGGTCGCGGAGACCGCGGAACGCTACGTCATCGCCCGTATCCAGCACGAGACGCTGCGCGGCGAGCTGGCGGCGTACGAACGTCGCCACGCGTCGCCCCTGCTCACTGCGGCGGGGCAGCTGCTCGAACGGCTCACCGAGGGCCGGTACGTGGCGCTGCGGGCCGTCGACCGCGGCGACAACGCCCGGACGTTGAAGGTCATCCGCTCGGACGAGCACGAGCTCGGGCCGCACGAGCTGTCGGAGGGCACCTGCGACCAGGTGTTCCTCGCCCTGCGGCTGGCCGCGATCGACCAGCTGCAGCGGGAGCGGGCCGATCGCGGCGAGCCCACGCTGCCGGTCGTGCTCGACGACGTCCTGATGACCTTCGACGACGATCGGACCAGGGCCGCCCTGCGGGTGCTGACCGAGTTCGCGCCCAGCTGGCAGATCATCCTGCTGACCCACCACGAGCACCTCGCCGACCTGGCCCGGGACGTCGTCGTCGGCCGGGACGACGACGACCTGATCACGATCACGTATCTGCCCGCCGCGTTCGCGATCGCCGCTGCCCGCGAGCCCGATCACATCCGGGCCATGGCGGGGATCGGGCTGCCGACCGAACCGGGCGACCGGCTCCTTCCCGCCCCGGCCGGGCCGCGCGGGTCGGTGGCGCTCACCTCCGCCGGTTCCCCGGGCTCCTCGGGCACCGCCGGCTCCTCCGGCCCGGGCGGCGCCGGGGCCGGCGGCCGGGATCCCGGCCAGATCCGCTGGTGGGCCAAACAGAACGGCTTCGAGGTCGGTGACCGCGGCCGCATCCCACGGGAGATCATCGAGGCCTTCGAGGCCGCCCACTCGGGCTGACGCCCGCCGCGGTGAGCTCCGTCCCGCGGCGGGCGGGAACCCGCTCACCGCCCGGTACCGTCGAAAGGCGGCACCGGGACGTGCCGCACGCAGGACCAACCACGAACCGAAGGCAGGAAACCGTAATGGCCGGGCGTCAGAAGATCGCATATCAGGGCGAGCCGGGGGCCAACTCCCATATCGCCTGCCGCGACGTCTACCCCGATTTCGAGGCGGTACCGTTCCAGACCTTCGAGGAGTGCTTCACCGCGCTGGAGGACGGCACCGTCGGCCTGGCCATGATTCCGGTCGAGAACTCGACCGCGGGCCGGGTGGCGGACATTCATCACCTGCTCCCGAACTCGTCCGTGCACATCATCGGCGAGTACTTCCTGCCGATCCGGCACCAGCTCGTGGGCCTGCCGCGCGCGACCATGGACGACCTCAAGACGGTGCACAGCCACCCGCAGGCGCTGGCACAGTGCCGCAACGCCATCCGCGCGCTCGGGCTCACCGCCGTCCCGGCCGCGGACACCGCGGGCAGCGCGCGCGAGGTCGCCGAATGGGACGACGTGACGAAGGCGGCGGTCTCCTCCCGGCTGGCGGCCGAGGAGTACGGTCTGCGGGTGCTGCGGGCCGATCTCGAGGACGAGGAGCACAACACCACCCGCTTCCTGATCCTCTCCAACGAACGCCTGCGCGCCGCGGCCGGCGTCGGGCCGATCGTCACCACCTTCGTCTTCAAGGTCCGGAACATGCCGGCGGCGCTTTACAAGGCGATGGGCGGCTTCGCCACCAACGGCATCAACATGACGAAACTGGAGAGCTGCATGGTGAGCGGCGAGTTCGTGGCGACGCAGTTCCTAGCCGACATCGAGGGCAGCCCGGAGGACCCGGCCGTCGAACGGGCCTTCTCCGAGCTCGGCTTCTTCGCCGACTACCGGATCCTCGGGGTCTACCGGGCCAGCCGGTTCCGCGAGCGGTACGGCCCGGCGACCGAGCGCGCCTGAGCGCCCCCGCCGACCCGGCCCCGCCATGCGACGCGCGTTCCAGCAGGTCGACGTCTTCACCGACCGGCCCTGCCTCGGTAATCCCCTCGCGGTGGTCCTCGACGCCGAAGGCCTGACCGCCGCGCAGATGCAGCGGTTCGCGGCCTGGACGAACCTCTCCGAGACGACCTTCGTCGTCGCGCCGACCACACCGGCGGCCGACTACCGGGTCCGTATCTTCACCCCGGCGAGCGAGGTGCCGTTCGCGGGCCATCCGACGCTGGGAACCGCCCACGCCTGGCTGGGCGCGGGCGGGRCACCCCGCGACGACGACCGGATCATCCAGGAATGCGACGCGGGCCTGATCACCGTCCGCCGGGAGGCGCCGTCGGGGCTGGCCTTCGCGGCGCCGCCGCTGCTGCGCTACGAGCAGGCGGACGCCGAGCTGCTGGTTCACCTCGCCGAGGTCCTGCGGATCGAGACCACGGACATCGTCGCCGCCCAGTGGGTGGACAACGGCCCGGGCTGGGTGGCGGTGATGCTCGACTCCGCCGAGGCGGTGCTGGCGATCCAGCCGGGCGCCGTCGACCTGAGCGTGGGTGTCATCGGCCCGCACCCGGAGGGCGGCCCGGCCGCCTTCGAGGTGCGGGCGTTCAGCCATCTGCTCACCACGGTCGAGGACCCGGTGACGGGCAGCCTGAACGCCTCGCTCGCCACCTGGTTGTTCGACACCGGCGTGGTCCACAGCCCGTACACCACCCGGCAGGGCACCAGGCTCGGCCGGGAGGGGCAGGTCCGTCTCTCCCGCGACGAGGCCGGCACCATCTGGGTCGGCGGCGACGCCGTGACCTGCATCATCGGCGAGGTCGACCTCTGATCTACCGTGGTATGCATGTGTCGCAACATCACGGAGCTGCGTGGGCTCGCCCCGCCCGCGAGCGACGAGGAGATCGAGGCCGCGGCCCTGCAGTTCGTCCGTAAGGTCAGCGGCCTGCGCCAGCCACCGGCCGCCGCGGCCGAGGCGTTCGAGGCGGCCGTGGCCGAGGTCGCCGCGAGTGTGCACCGGCTGCTGGGCGAGCTGCCCGCGCGGCGAACGCCACCGGCTACCGTGCCGCCGCTGCGCCGACCGGAGGTCCAGGCCCGGCTCGCCGCTGCCTCCTCTTCCTCCTCCGGTACCGCCAAACAAGCACATGCAGGGCACACACCGGCGGCGCCCGGGTCATAGCTGGGCATACTGAGGTTCGTGCCTGGAGTTTTGACAGCTGTTGTTGGATCGCCCGCGGGGCGGCCGGCGGATCTGTGGTGGAGCCGGTGATCTCCCGTGTCGTCCTCGACGGTGAGCATCGCTCCGCTCCGGCGCGCTCCGGCCCGCCGAAGGACACCCCACCCAAGCCCGCTCCCCCGCCGATGCCGGGCTGGCGCCGGTTCCTGATCCCGCTCGGGCTCGTCGTCACGGTGCTGCTGCTGTTCGGCCCGAGCCTGTTCGCCGCAGCGCCGGACGAGCTGGCCTACTCGGACTTCGTCGGCCGGGTCGACGCCGGCCAGGTCCGCTCCGTCACGATCGACGACCAGGGCGCCGTCGACGGCACGCTCACCGACGGCAAGGACTTCACCACCCGGATTCCGACCGCGCTCGACAGCACCGCGCTGACGAGCAAGCTCGCGGCCAGGAAGGTCGAGATCACCGCGACCCGGACGGGGACGTCCTTCCTGTCGGTGCTGCTCAGCTTCCTGCCGCTGCTCCTGCTGATCGGTTTCTTCGTCTGGTCCGGTCGGATGGCGCGCCGCCAGCTCGGCGGCGGCGCCGGCGGCCCGCTCGGGATGTTCAGCCGCTCCCGCGCGAAGGTCACCGACGTGGTCCGCCCGGAGACCAGGTTCACCGACGTCGCTGGCTACGAGGGCGCGAAACAGGAGATCAGCGAGGTCGTCGACTTCCTGCGCAACCCCGACCAGTACCGCGAGGCCGGCGCGCACGGTCCGCGCGGCGTGCTGATGGTCGGCCCGCCCGGCACCGGCAAGACCCTGCTCGCCCGGGCCGTCGCCGGTGAGGCCGAGGTCCCGTTCCTGTCGATCGCCGGGTCCGGTTTCGTCGAGATGTTCGTCGGCGTCGGCGCGTCCCGGGTGCGGGACCTGTTCGCCGAGGCACGCCGGCGCGCGCCGTCGATCATCTTCATCGACGAGATCGACGCGATCGGCGGCCGTCGTGGGGGCAGCGCCTTCGGCGGCGCCAACGACGAACGCGAGCAGACCCTCAACCAGCTGCTGGCCGAGATGGACGGCTTCGAGGCGAGCAGCGGCGTGGTGATCCTCGCCGCGACGAACCGCCCCGAGACCCTCGACCGCGCGCTGCTGCGGCCCGGGCGCTTCGACCGCCAGGTCACCGTGCCGCTGCCGAACCAGGCCGAACGCGCCGAGATCCTCGCCGTGCACGTCCGCGGCAAGCACCTGACCGCGGACGTCGACCTCACCCGGGTGGCCCGCGGCACTCCCGGGTTCTCCGGCGCGGACCTGGCGAACCTGATCAACGAGGCGGCCATCAACGCCGTGCGGGCGGGCCGGTCCACCCTGAGCGCCGCGGATCTCGACGCCGCGCGCGACCGGATCCTGCTCGGCCGCCGCGACGCGTCCAACGCCCTGCTGCCGGACGAGAAGCGGTCGGTGGCGGTGCACGAGTCCGGCCACGCCCTGGTCGCGGCGCTCTGCGCCGACGCCGATCCGGTGGCGAAGGTGACGATCCTGCCCGCGGGCATGGCACTGGGGGTGACCCAGCAGCTCCCCGAGGCCGAGCGGCACCTGTACAGCGAGAACTACCTCACCGACAGCCTCGCCGTCCGCCTCGCGGGCCGGGCCGCCGAGCTCGTCGTGTTCGGGCACGGGTCCACCGGTGCCTCGAACGACCTGGCCGGGGCGACGTCGCTGGCGACCCGCATGGTCCGCGAGTTCGGTCTCTCCGCGGAGGTCGGCCCGGTCGGGTACGCCTCGGACGGGCCCGGCTACCTCGGCACCGACGAGATCGTCGGCCGCCCCTACTCGGAGCAGACCCAGCGGCTGATCGACTCCGAGGTGGCGCGGCTGCTCCGGGAGGCGGAGGCACGTGCCGTCGACCTGCTGCGTATGCACCGGGACGCCCTGAACGAGCTGACCGCCCGCCTGCTCGAGGAGGAGACGGTCGACGGAACGGTCGTGGACGAGATCGCCGCCGCCTCGGTGGCGAAGTTCGCCCACGCCCCGGGTGGCACCGGGYCGAACGGTGAGGGGCCGCAGGGGGGAATACCGCCCCAGATCACCCTGGAGACCTGAACCCACGTCGGTCCGGCGGCCTGACGGGGTAGGCAGCTGTCATGACGCCGGAGCTGGTATGGGCATGACACCGGAGCGGGTCAGCCACACGTTCGAGGTCTGTGTGGTCGGCGGCGGGCCGGCCGGGATCATGCTCGGCCTGCTGCTCGCCCGGCACGGCCTGCGCACCTGCGTGCTGGAGAAGCACGAGGACTTCCTGCGGGACTTCCGCGGGGACACGGTGCACCCGTCGACGCTGACGCTGCTCGACCGGATCGGGCTCGGCGGGCCCACCCGGGCGCTGCCCGGCCGTCGGGTGACCAGTCTCAGCGTCACCTTCGCCGACGGAACATTCCAGGTCGCCGACTTCGCCCGGCTGCGGACGGATCACCCCTACCTGTACTTCGTCCCGCAGTGGGACCTGCTGGAGATGCTCGCCCGCACCGGCGCCGAGATTCCCGCCTTCACCCTCCTGCGCCGCCGGAACGTGACGGGGCTGCTCCGGGACGGCGGCGGGCAGGTCGTCGGGGTCACCGCAGACGGCCCCGACGGACCGGAGACGGTGCGGGCCCGGCTCACCGTGGGCGCCGACGGCCGGGGATCGGTCGTACGAACCCACCTCGGCCTGCCGATGCGCCAGTTCGGCGCGCCGATGGACGTGCTGTGGTTCCGGCTCCCCCGGCGCCCCGAGGACGGTGCGGGGCTGGGCGGCCTCGCCGGGTCTGGCCGCCTGCTGGTGCGGATCGATCGGGGCGAGTACTGGCAGGTCGCCTACCTGATCCGCAAGGGCGGCTATGACGCGGTCCGCGCCGAGGGGATCGACGCGCTGCGCCGCGGCGTCGCGGCGGTCGCCCCCGACTTCGCCGACCGCGTCGGCGGCATCGGGACCTGGGACGACGTCCACCTGCTCACGGTGCGGATCGACCGGGCCCGGCGCTGGTACGCGCCCGGCGCCCTCATCATCGGGGACGCGGCCCATCCGATGAGCCCGATCGGCGGGGTCGGGATCAATCTCGCCGTACAGGACGCGGTCGCCGCGGCCCGCCTGCTCGCCGGGCCGCTGCTCGCCGGCCGCGAGCCGGCCCGCGCGCCGACGCCACGACAGCTCGCCGCGGTGCAGCGCCGGCGCCTCCCCCCGACCGTGCTCACCCAGCTGCTGCAGCGGGCCGCCCAGCGAGCGTTTCTCGGCCCGACCCTGGACGGACCGGCCGACGGGTCGCCGCCCACAGCCCCCGCACTGCTCCGGCGCATCGCCCGAACCCCGGCGGCCCAGGGCGCGTTCGCCCACATCGTCGGCATCGGCTTCCGACCCGAGCTCCCCTGACCAGGCGCGACTACCTCAGGGGACTTCGCCGGTGGTCCGGTGCGGGTCGAGAACCGTCTCGTGCTCGTGGCCACGAAACCGGACGCATAAGTGAGATCGGACATGCAACGACGCGACTCGTCGATTAGCCCGTTTTGGCGAGTCGCAAGAGTGAACGATTTTGGTCGTTCCAACGACCAAAATCCTTCTTTCTTGCGACTCGCCAGGCGATCCTGCGCCCCCTTTACCCTGCTTCGCGGTGAATTGACGGTTACTGCGTGGGCGGTGCGGGATCCTCGGCGAGTGGCCGTGGGGTGGGGTGGGGTTCGCATTCCGTCAGCACCGCTCCGCCAGGCCCGTGCTGGTGGCCCGGGCAGCAGCCACGCCCGACCGCCACAGCCCGGCCGCAGGCCGCAGGAACCTCATAGCGGACGGCGACGTCAGGACAGCGGTGGCCGGTTCCCCGCCGCAGTGGCAAGCCGGGCCAGCACCGCGGCGGAGATGGCGTCCAGCGCGCCGACCTGGGCCTCGGTCAGGGCGTCGAACACATGCTCCCGGACGAACGTGACATGCGCGGGCGCGGCGCGCTCGATCACGGCCCGGCCCTGCGGGGTCAGGACGACCAGCGCGCCGCGGCCATCCTCGGCGCATTCCTCCCGGACCACCAGGCCACGGCGCTGCATCCGCGCGACGTGGTGGGACAGCCGGCTCTGCTCCCACGACAGCGCGTGGGCGAGACGGCTCACCCGCAGCCGCCCCTGCGGCGCCTCGGTGAGGTGCACGAGGACGTCGTAGTCGGCCAAGGAGATGCCGGCGTCGGCGGTGAGCTCGCGATTCATCCGGGCGGCGAGCTCACCGGCCATGAGCAGGTAGCGACGCCAGGCCCGCTGCTCGTGTTCGGCAAGCCAGCGCACCTCGCCCGCAACGCCCGCCGGACCCGCAACGCCCGCCGGACCCGCAACGCCCGCCGGACCCGCAGCGCCCGCAGCGCCGGTCGCACTCGCAGCGCCCGCAGCGCCGGTCGCACTCGCGGCGCCGGTCGCCGCGGCGCCGGTCACGGGCTGGAATACCTCGTCCGCACCTCTAGTTGACACGTCATGTAGCTTAATGACACGTCATGAAGATGGAAAGGGGTCACCATGGCCAGCGCGACACTGAGCCCCCAGGTCGACATCCGCCGCGCGGACGACCGCGCGAAGACGAAGATCGCCTGGCTCGACTCGAAGCACTCCTTCTCGTTCGGCCAGCACTACGACCCGGCCAACACCCACCACGGGCTGCTGCTCGTCAGCAACGACGACACCGTGCGGGCGGGGACGGGTTTCGAGACCCATCCGCACACGGACATGGAGATCGTCACCTGGGTGCTGCAGGGGTCGCTCGTCCACCAGGACTCGACGGGCAACAAGGGTGTGATCTACCCGGGTCTCGCCCAGCGGATGAGTGCCGGCCGGGGCATCCTGCACTCGGAGAAGAACGACGCCTGGCGGCTGACAAGTGACACCGAGCCCCACGACGACCCGGTCCACTTCATCCAGATGTGGGTCGTTCCGGACGAGCGCGGCATCGACCCCGGCTACGAGCAGCTGGAGATCGACAACGAGCTGCTCCGGGGCGGCCTCGTGACCGTCGCCTCCGGAATGGACCGACACGACGGCGCGTCGGCGATCCGCATCAAGAACCGGTACGCGGCACTGCACGTCGCTCGGCTCACCCCGGGGCAGAGCGTGGAGCTGCCCGACGCCCCCTACCTGCACCTCTTCGTCGCACGCGGCGAAGTCAACCTGGAAGGGGCCGGTCCGCTGCACGAAGGTGACGCGGTGCGGTTCACCGCCGTCGGTGGCCAGCGGGTGACCGGTGTCGAGCCCGCCGAGGTCCTGGTCTGGGAGATGCACGCCGGTCTGTCCGCCTGACCCACCTGGGCGTCTGGCGGCCCACCAACGGCCGCCAGGCCGCTCGGCGCGGGCCTGCTGCTGGCGCCGCGGGCCAGGTGGCCACCCTTCCGACCCTGATTCGGGTGGGAGGCCGTCGGCGTGGAGCGTTGCCGCGCCGTGGCCTCGGGACGGAGACTGCCGACCCAGCCCCGAGGCTCCGCAGACACGCGGTGCCGTCCGACCAGCCGCCCCTGACCTTCCGGTGGCCCGCCGACCCCGATCGGCGAGCGCCGAAAGGACTCCTCGTGCGGGCAGCGCTGACCGCGGCGACACTGGCCTCGACGATCATCGCGGTGCTCATCGCGCCGGCCGCCGCTGCCACGGCCGCGAGCGGCTCCCCGCCCCCCGCGCCGAACGGGACGCTCGTCGTCGCGCTCGGCACCGAGGACCTGATCGGCCCCATCGAGGTCCACGTCGACCTGGACCCGGAGCCGGGCCAGAACCAGCCAGACCTCTTCGGCTCCGCCGAACCGGACGACGACCAGGCCGCCGAACCCGCTGAACGGCCCGGACCGGCCGCCGGGCACCACCACACCGCGCACCCCGGGAACACGCCGGCGGGCAAGCCCAGCCAGGCGGCCGGTGGCCCCGCGGGTCGCGGCGATGGAAACGGCCCGGCAGCACCCCGGGGCGGCAGCGCGCCGGCCACCGCGACCGGAGCAGCAGCCGCGGGCGACGCGGGCCCTCCGGCCGGCGCAGTCCAACCGGCCGGCGCAGTCCAACCGGCCGGCGCAGCTCAGCCAGCCGGCGGGGCGGCACGTGGCGTGCCTGGCTCCGGCACCGCACGGTCCGAGACGACGGACGCGGGCCTGCCACCGGCCTCATCACCGGTGGCGACACCGCCCGAAGCCCCGGACGACCCCGTCGGCGACCGCTCCGGGCCCTCCGGATCACATCAGGGCAACGCGGTCAGCTGGCCCGGTCCGCGTCCGAGCGTCGTACCGGCACCCGCTTCGGCGAGGCCGGGGCAGCTGACCGCGGCCCGCGCCCACGATCGCGGATCACCCACGAGCGGCGGGGCGGCGCGGTCCACGGCCGAGCGGGCCCTTCTCGCCGGAACGGCCACCCTCGGGGTGGTGCTCGCCGCCGCGGGACTGGCCGCCGCCCCACTCGCCCGCAGGCTGAGCCGACGAACACCCCGCCGACGTTCCCGGCGCGCCCCGCACACCCCATCCCCCGCCGCACGCAGGCCCGGGCACCTTCACCGGTCGCCCCCCGACGAGGTCCCTCCGGACCCGTTTCCCACCCTCGACGACATTCCCRCCCAGCGCTAGAGCCCAGCACTCCGCCAACCCGTTCGGCAGAATCCGGAGCTCGGGCTGTGGCTGCTGCCGGGCAGGAGTCGAGCCCTCCTGATGTGAATTGCTGGCGCTGCGCGACGGTGCGACCAGGCCCGAAGGCGGCTCGGCTCGGTCTGGGCTGTCAGCTCCGGACAAGGTCGGCGTATTCGGGGTGGCGGTCGATGAACGCCCTGATGAACGGGCACTGCGGAAYGACCGCGAGCCCCTCGGCGCGTACCGCGTCCAGCGCCGCGGCGGCGAGGGCCGACCCCACACCGGTGCCCTTGAAGGCCGGGTCCACCACGGTGTGCACGAACGTCACCGCCGACTTCGTCCGGGTGTAGGTGGCGAAGCCGGCGACCTCACCGGTCCCGGTCCGGGCTTCGAAGCGGCTGGCTGAGGAGTTGTCGACAACGGTGACGTCCATAACGCCATCCTGGCCGGTGGCGGCACCCAGGGCTATCGGACCCCGTTCAACCGATCTGGAGGATCTCGTCGACCCCGCGGCGGGGCGTGCCGGGAAGCGGCGGCAGGGCCGGGTCGGGGCGGCCCAGGCGCAGCATCATCTGGGCGTGCCCGGTGGCTCCGATCACCGCGCCCAGCTGCGCGCGGCTGGCGGTGAGGTCGATCACCTGGCCCAGCGGCGAGGCGGCCAGCCCCCGGGCGGTCGCGGTCAGCATCACCCGCCCCGTCGCACCGCCGGCGATCAGCCAGTCGACGGGGCGGTCGCTGTCGGTGCCGACCACGAGGACGGTCGGGCGCTCCACCGGCCCCTCCCCCGGTGCCGCCGACGCGGTACCGCCGCCCGCCAGGCCGCCGCCTGCCACGCCCGGAGCGCCCGAAGCGTCGTTCCCGCCGTCGACGCCGAAATCCCGCAGGACGAACTCCGACTGGCGCTCCCCGGCCACGTCCGGCACCGCGCTGGACGGAATCCCATCCGCCGCCACCGACGGCTCATGGCGCCACTGGCGCAGCTCGGCGGCGTACGCGGGGTCGTGGGCCTCGTGCCAGTCGGCGCGGGACAACAGCACGGAGGTCTCGATCCGCGAGTCCGTGTCGTCGACGAACCAGGCCCAGGCGGATTCGGCCTCGGCGGCGTGACGCAGCGCCGACAGATCGTCCGAGGTCAGCCGCCCGCGGTCGCCCGCCAGGAACGGCCGGCGGTCCGTGTGGCGCGTGGCCATGGCCGCGACGAGGTCGGCCTCGGCCGGGCTGGCCGGCCGGCGCCCGCTCACCGTGAGGGTGGCGAGCGGCTGGTCCGCCGCGGGCACGCCCGTCTCGTCGTCGGCGAACGGGCCGAGCACCGCGTCGACCAGCAGACCGCGTGAGCGGGCCGCGAGGCGGGCGAAGGCCAGCGAGGCACCGCAGCTGATCAGCAGCTGACGCCCCTCGGGGTCGGCGACCTGCAACAGCCTGGCGGGGTCGGCGAACAGGTGCAGCCCCGCCGCGTCCAGCCGCCAGCGCCAGGGCTGGGTGTTGTGAATGGACGGCGCGAGCTCGGCCAGCTCGACGATCGCGCGGGCGTCACTCTCCGTCAGCCGCATGGCGGTACCGACCATGGCCTCTCCCGTCCGTCGACGACCCGGTCCATCGTCGTGCGTCGCCGACATCATGCGTACAGGACCCCCCGGTCACCCGAAGGCCCCATTGTCGCTTCTCGCCGGCTCACCGGGCCGCTCCAACTCGCCCTACCCAGCCTTCCAGTGTTCGCCCTACCCAGACTCGCGAACGTTGGACCTGCCCGGGCCGACTCCGTCACCCGCTCAGGCGACGCAGCGCTCGGCGGCCTGGAACGCCTCGCCTTCGGGCACCGTCGTCTGGATCACCCTGGCCGTCGGCCACGGCTCGGCCCAGGCGCTCATCGCCCTGTGCAGGGTGGACATGGCACCGGCGGTGGTCGTGGGCCTGCCGGACCCCGCCGTGCCGGACGCCCCGGACGGCCCGGACGGCCCGGACGGCCCAGACGGCCCGGAGGCCGGCTGCCGGGCCGCGTCACGCCGTGCCAGCCGGGCGGCCGCAACCTCGGGCGAGGTCACGCAGCGCAGCTCGATCAGCTCCGCTCCGGTCTCCCGCGCGAGCCGCGCGGCCGCGGCGCGGTGGCGCCCGTCCGACCACGAGGCGTCGATGATCACCGTCTCCCCGCCGGACAGGAAGACCCGGGCCCGCGCCAGCAGCTCCAGGTACGTCCGCGCGGTGATCTCCGATGCCAGCGGCCACACGTAGGAGTTGTCCGCGCCCACCTCCTCGGCGGAGAACCGCGCCCGCACCTCGTCGGAGCGGATCAGCACCCGGCCGCCGTCGCCGGCGGCGAGCCGGCCGGCCAGGGTCGTCTTCCCGGTGCCGGGCAGGCCGCCGACGAGCACGAGCCGTACCCGCGCGCGGCGCAGATGCCGGTAGGCGATGTCGGCGAGACGGCGAGCCTGCTCCCCCGCGGCGGCCGCGACCGTGGCCGCCTCGACCAGCGCACGGTAGGCGATGTGCAGGTGCTCCAGCGAGCGCGGATGCGCCGTCCCGGCGAACTCCTGGTAGGCGCGCAGGAGAAGGTCGGCGTCCTCCGATGACCCGAGGCGCTCCAGCTCCACCGCGAGCAGCGCGACGTCCCCGAGGACGTCGTCGTGCCGCCCGTCGGCCTCCGCCCGGGCGAGGATGCGCGGCCCGTCGTCCAGGCAGTAGATGTCGTCGGCCCGCAGGCTTCCGTGCCCGTCGCGGACCCACCCGCCCGTGACCCGCCCGGCCAGCATCGCGCCGCGGCCGGCGAGGTACGCCCGGGCCAGCCGGCCGATCTCGTCCACCAGCTCGGCCTCGAGCACCGTCCCCCGGAACGCGTCGGCGGCGGTGATCGCCTCCTGCCACCGTGCCTCGGACCGCCCGGGATCGTCGACGCCGCTCCCGGGCGAGGCCTCGCAGCGCGCGTGGAACCCGGCGACGGCCCGCGCGACGGCGCGGACCTCCTCGTCGATGTGGCCACCCCGCCGGAGCAGGGACGCGAGCTGGCGACCGGCCGGCAGCCGGCGCAGGACGACAGCGTGATCCTGGACGACGCCGCCGTCGTCGACGACGTCCGCCACGCCGAGGTAGACATCCGGTGCCAGCGGCCGGTTACGCGCCACCTCGGCGCGGCACGCCGCGAGCCGGGTCAGCAGGCCACGGAAGGCGGGCTCGCCCGGGTCCAGCGGCCGGCGCCGTTTGAGGACGCGGTCGGCGGTCAGGCAGAGCACCGCGTCGGCCGTCTCGACCACCCGGCCGCCGGCGCCCGGCCGTGACCACAGCGCCGCGGGAACGGGCCTCGCGGCCATCTGCTCGACCGGCATGGCACCTCTCTCCGCACCGTTGCGTCCGGCATCCATCGTTACGGCCGACCGGGCGGCGCAGCGCCCGCGAGCGGCCCCGGAAACCGGGCCTTTCGTACCTGAGAGAGCTGCCTTCAGTCCCCTGAAACTCCTGCGGAGGACTACCACGCGCACCCGGCGCTGCCGGCCGGCCGGTCAGACCGGGCAAGCGGTCAGACCGGGCCGGACCGCGGGCAGACGGGGCAGCGCAGCGGAACCGGTCAGCGCAGCGGAACCGCCCAGCGCAGCCGGGTGCCCCCGGACGGGCCGGCGGCGATGTCGAACGTTCCGCCCAGCTCCTCCGCGCGGCTGCGGAGGTTGTCCAGGCCGCTGCGCCGGCTGGTGTCCCCCAGGCCGACCCCGTCGTCGGTGACCTCGGCGCGCAGCCAGCCCTGCCCGACCGTCACCGACAGCTCAGCCCGGCTCGCGCGCGCGTGCCGGGCCACGTTGGACAGGCTCTCGCGCGCGACGGCCAGCAGGTGGTCGACGGTCTTGCCCGACAGCACGGAGTCGAGTGGCCCGTCGACGCGCAGCCGGGGGCTGAACCCGAGGGCCTCGCCGATCTCCTCCACGATCTCGACCAGCCGGGCGCGCACGCCCGCCCCACCGCTGGACCGCCTCCCCCGCAGCTCGAACACCGTCGAACGGATCTCGCGGATGGTCGCGTCGAGGTCGTCGACGTAGGTGCTGAGCCGGCCCGCCGCCGGCGCGCGGTCCTCGGCCGCGGCCATGCCCTGCAGGCCGAGCGCGACCGCGTACAGCCGCTGCATGACATGGTCGTGCAGGTCGCGGGCGATGCGGTCGCGGTCCTCCAGGACGAGCAGCCGGTCCCGGTTGGCACGGGAGGTGGCCAGGCCGAGAGCCACCTGGACGTGCCCGGCGAACGTCGCCGCCATGTCGAGGTCGGTGTCGGCGAACGGCCGGCCACCGGTCTCCCGCGCCAGGACCACCGCGCCCAGCCGCGTCTGCGTGCCCACCAGCGGGATGACCATGATCGGCCCGATGCCGACCGTGCCGAGCCCGGAGCTGCCCGGCTCCAGGGTGGCGTCGTCGACGAGCACGGGCCGGCCGTCGGCGACCGACCTGCCGGCCAGCGTCGCCTCGGTCGGAACGACCTGGCCGACCAGGCTGTCCGCGGCCAGGCCGTCGGCGGCCTCGATCAGCAGCTCCCCGGTGACCTCGTCCGCCAGCAGCACGCAGGCCAGGTCGGCGTCGGCGACCTCCCGGGCGCGCCCGACGATCAGCGCCAGCGGCTCGGCGCCGTCCGCCAGCAGGTGGCGCATGATGTCGGCGGACGCCTGCAGCCACTGCTGGCGCCGCTGCGCCGCGCCGAACAGCCGCGCGTTCTCGATCGCGACACCGGCGCTGGCGGCCAGGGCGAGGACCAGCTCCTCGTCCTGCGCGGTGAACCGCCGCCCGCCGCGCTTCTCGGTGAGGTAGAGGTTGCCGAAGACCTCGCTGCGGACCTTGATCGGCACGCCGAGGAAGGTCCGCATCGGCGGATGCCCCGGCGGGAACCCGACCGCGTGGTCGTGCGCGGCGATGTCGTCGAGGCGGACGGGCCGGGGGTCGGCGGTCAGCAGGCCGAGCACGCCCTCCCCGCGCGGCAGGTGGCCGATCCGGCGAACCAGGTCGGCGTCCATTCCGACGTGGATGAACTGCTCCATCCGCCCGTCCCGGGCGATCACTCCGAGGGCTCCGTAGCGGGCGTCGACAAGCTCGCAGGCCGCCTCGGCGATCCGGCGGAGCACGACCTCCAGGCTCAGGTCGGCGGCGACCGCGCGATGGGCCCGCAGCAGGCTACGCAGCCGGCCCTGGGTGGTCATCACCTCGTGGGCCCGCTCGACCAGCTGGGCCATCAGCTCGTCCAGCTCAAGGCGGTCTGTCCGGGTGGGCGGAGCCTCGCCGAACGAGTCCGGGACCGGGAGCGGAGCCGGGGCGTCCAGGAGCTTCTCACTGTCGATCATCTCCCCGGCCTCCCGCCCGTCCAGCAGCTCCCGGAGGCGTCGAATCCCCAGCAGCCGCGGTGTCTCCAGCAACCCGCCGTCGGTGTCGTCCAACCCGCCGTCGGTGTCGTCGCCAGGGCTGTTATCACCACAGGCGCCCTCGAGCCACGGGTCCATGGTCTACAGACGCTATCGAACATCAGGGAAGCACAGCTTCGATCATCGGCCCAGCCATCGCGCTGGGTGACCATCGTGGCCCCGCCATGACCTGGCCGGACGGCACGGACCGCCGGAGACGCTGGTCATCACCACCGGCCACAGCTACCGAGACGGGTGCCACAAGGACCCATCCGGTCGGGCCTTCCGGCACCCCCGGGCACCATCCGGGCCGCGCGGCTCTTCCGGCCATCCGGCCAATCCGCGCAACGGCCCTTGCACGTGCACGTGCAACCCCGGATGATCGGTGCCTGGGCTGGCGCGCCCCGACAGTGTCCGACCTCCGGTGGAGCCAGCCTTTGGAGCCAGCCTTGTACCCCACGCGGTCGCTGTGCCATCCCGTCGACCTGCGGCTGATGGTGGTCGTCGCCGGCACCGTCTTCCTGATCATGTCAGGCGCCTCGGAAGGCTCACCCACGCCGGAGTGGCGGCTGCCCGCGGCCTCGCTGCGGCTCGGCGAGCCGGCCCGGGAGACGGCGCTGCGGCTGGCGGCCGACGCGGCCGCACCGCTGGCCGACGAGGCGGCGCTCACCCTGGCGCACACGGCGCACCACCGGATCGGAGGCGAGGAGCGGATGACCCTCTACTTCCTGCTGGACTGCACCGCGAAGGTGGCGACGGCGACAGCCGTGACAGCGGCGACGACGGCGCGGGAGCCGGCAGGGCGGCCGGGGCAGGCGTGCTGGCGGCCGCTCATCGACCTCCCCGCGGGGCTGGACAGGTTGGATGATGCCGTCCTTGTCGCCTGGCAACATGGCGAGGCCTATTCCGAGCCGGGCTGGCACCCCGTCCGGCCGCCGTCGCCCAGCAGCCTTTCACCGCTTGAGGAGCTCCGTGCCCACTGAACCGGCGGGAAGCGGATTCGCACCTCCGGCACCCCCGTATGGTGGACCGGCCCGGCAAATCGTTACGGTCGATGCCGCATCTGCGGTCCGCACCAGGGGCGGGCGTAATGAATCGACCTGACGGTGCCTGACCATCCAAGGCGCGGATTCGTCCGGCGAACAACGAGGGGGGGCGGCTCTTGCGCGGCCGCGACATCGACTATGACCGTCCGACACTCATCGGATGCGGTCGCTGCGATGTGCGTTGGACGGCGCTGACCGCTGCGCACTGCCCAACCTGCCACGAGACCTTTGTGGGAAGCGAAGGGTTTGACGCGCACCGCGACGACGGTCACTGCGTGCCGCCCGTCGACGCCGGGCTGTGCGCGGACGGCGGCTACTGGCGCCGCGACGACGAACGGGCCCCGGGGCGGCTGCTGACCCTCCCGCGCCAGATCACCACCGACCCGGTCGTCCGTCCCGCCTGACCGCTCCCATCCGGCGGGCTCAGGCGTTGATCGCCGCGATGCGCCGGGCGGAGCCCGCGAGCGCGGCCCGCAGGGATGGCGGGGCGACGACCCGAACGTGCGGGCCCAGCGCCCACAGCTGCGACTCGGCGACTTCCGGGCCCTCGAACCACACGTCCAGCTCGCGCCAGCCGTCGGCGTCGGGCGCGCCGGCCGTGTCCAGGGCCCGCCGTGCGACGAGCGGGTCCAGCACCCCGGCGAGGATCCGCTCTCCGAGCGCGGTGAGCGCCAGGCGCGCCGGCCAGCTGTGCAGGGACCGGACGAAGTCCTCCTTCGAGGCGGCCCACCAGCGGTCCAGCTGGAAGTCCGCGGGCCGGGTGAAGCTCGCCCGCGGCCCCGGCACCGGTTCCGCCGCGACGATCCTGGCGACGCGGTAGCTGCGGATGTCACCGTCCTGGCTGTCACCGTCCTGGCCCGCGGCCAGGTACCAGACCCCCGCTTTCAGGACCAGCCCCAGCGGCTCAATCCGGCGCTGAACCAGCCGGTCCGCCCTGCCCGGCCGCGCCGTTCCGTCCGTTCCATCCGCTCCATCCGCTCCATCCGCTCCATCCGCTCCATCCGGTCTGTCCCGCCTGTCCTGCCTGTCCGGCCGGCCGTACCGGATGTCGAGGCGGTGCCCGGCCCAGACCGCCGCGGCGACGGCGGCCAGGCACGGCACCGGCTCCGCGTCCGTGAACCAGCCCGGCGCGTCCAGGTGGAACCGTTCGCCGACCTGCCCGGCCCGGACGCGCAGCTGCGGGGGCAGGGTCGCCAGCACCTTGCCCCGCGCGGCGGCGGCGACGGCGTCCAGCCCGAGGCCGGCGAGCGCGTCGCCGCCGGCCCCCGCCAGCAGCAGCGCGGACGCCTCGTCGCCGGTCAGCCCGTCCAGCCGGGTCCGCCACCCCTCGACCAGGCGGATCCCGCCGCGCGGCCCCGGCTCGGACCACACCGGCACGCCCGCCTGGGCGAGCGCGGCTACATCACGCCGCACGGTGCGGACGGACACCTCGAACCGGGCGGCGAGATCGGCGGCGGTGGCCCCGCCGTGGGCCTGGAGATGCAGCAGGAGGGCCATCAGGCGGCTGGAACGCACCCGGCGAAGGTAGCTCCGATCCCTGACAGCAGATGTCACTGTTCGAGGTGAGGCTAGGGCCATGACTGTGAGCTGGAACGAGTTCGAGACGGCGGAGCCGGACTTCGGGCGGGCCGTCCGCGAGCGGTTCGCCGCCTACCGCCACCACGTGCTGGCGACCGTGCGCGCGGACGGATCACCTCGGGTGAGCGGCATCGAGACGAGCTTTCTGCTGGGTGAGCTGTGGCTCGGCGGCATGCCGGGTGCGCGCAAGTCGGCCGACCTGATCCGGGAGCCCCGGTTCGCGCTGCACGCGAACCCGGGCCCGGGCTCCGACATGGCCGACGGTGATGCCCGGGTCGCCGGCCGGGCCGTGCCGGTCACCGACCCGGGCACACTGCGGAGCTTCGCCGACGAGGTGAAGCCGCCGACGCCGTTCGACCTGTTCCGGGTGGAGGTCACCGAAGTCGTCCGGATCTCGGTCGCCGGCGACGAGCTGATAGTCGAGAGCTGGCATCCCGACGGCCGTGGCCTGCGTGTTCTGCGCCGTGGTAACGACGACGCGCCGGCCCGGGAGGAATAGCCCACACCGCGCGTCCGGGCACCGCTGGTCCGTAACGGCATTTCTTGACCCTGAGAACGGCGTACTCATACGTTCGATTAGCAGGTGTGGCGCTCGCGCCGAACCACCGCGACGAGCGGAAATGTTCCGTACGTTCCGTACTGGCTTCCGGCTGGCCCGTTCCGGGCTTCCGGCTGGCTTGCTTCCGGGTTGGGGAGTGCCGTGGAAAACGCAGTGATCGTCGACGTCGTGCGCACCGCTTCGGGACGAGGCAAGCCCGGCGGAGCGCTGTCCGAGATCCACCCCGTCGAGCTTCTCGCGGCGACCTTGAAGGCGCTGGTCACCAGGAACGACATCGACCCCGCGATCGTCGACGACGTGATCGCCGGCTGCGTCAGCCAGGCCGGGGAGCAGACGGCGAACATCGCCCGCAACGCGGTGCTCTCCGCCGGCTACCCCGAGTCTGTGCCGGGGACCACCGTCGACCGGCAGTGCGGCTCGAGCCAGCAGGCCATGCACTTCGCCGCGCAGGGCGTCATCGCCGGTGCCTACGACGTCGTCGTGGCCTGCGGCGTCGAGTCGATGAGCCGGGTCCCGATGCGCTTCGCCTCGGTGGGACGGGATCCGTCCGGGCCGGGCATGCGCGCGCGCTACCCCGAGGGCCTCGCCAACCAGGGCGTGGGCGCCGAGCTGATCGCGGCGAAGTGGAAGCTGACCCGCGAGGAGCTCGACGAGTTCTCCGCCCGGTCGCATCAGCGAGCGGCGGCGACCGCCGCGGCCGGTGGCTTCGACAACGAGATCATCCCGTTCGAGGCGGTCGCCCCGGACGGCAGCACGTTCACCCACACCGTCGACCAGACCGTCCGCCCGTCGACCACGGCCGAGGGGCTCGCCGGGCTCAAGCCGTCGTTCTACACCGAGCAGTACGCCGAGCGCTTCCCGCAGATCGGCTGGCACATCACCCCGGGCAACTCCTCGCCGCTCAGCGACGGCGCGTCCGCCGCACTGATCATGAGCGAGTCAAAGGCGTCCGCGCTGGGCCTGCGGCCGCGGGCCCGCTTCCACTCGTTCGCGCTGGCCGGTGACGACCCGCTCTACATGCTGACCGCGCCGCTGCCGGCGACGCAGAAGATCCTCAGGCGTTCCGGCCTGAGCCTCGACGACATCGACGCCTACGAGGTCAACGAGGCGTTCGCGTCCGTCCCGCTGTTCTGGGCGAAGGAGCTCGGCGCCGACCCGGCGAAGCTCAACCCGCGCGGTGGCGCGATCGCGCTGGGCCACCCGCTCGGCGGTTCCGGGGTCAAGCTGATGGCGACCATGCTCAACTACCTGGAGGCCACCGGCGGGCGCTACGGTCTGCAGACGATGTGTGAGGGCGGCGGCATGGCCAACGCGACGATCATCGAACGCCTGTAGGTTCGTTTTCCGGGTCGTTCGGGACCGTTCGGGACCGTTCGGGTTTGGCGTCGGGTTTGGCGTTGGTCCAGTTACTCCAGGTTGTTCGGGGAGGCAGTGTGTCCGGTCCGCTGAGCGGGCTGCGGGTCGTGGAGCTCGCGGGAATCGGCCCCGGGCCGCACGCCGCGATGATCCTCGCCGACCTCGGCGCGGACGTCGTCCGCGTGCAGCGGCCGAACCTGGGCGACGGCCCCGACGACTGGCTGCTGCGCGGCCGCCGCCTGCTGCGGGTAGACCTGCGCAGCCCCGAGGGCCTCGCGCAGACGATGGAGCTGATCGCCCGGGCCGACGTGCTGATCGAGGGCTACCGGCCCGGAGTGGCCGAGCGGCTCGGCCTCGGCCCGGAGCAGTGCCTGGCCCGCAACCCCCGGCTGGTCTACGCCCGGATGACCGGCTGGGGCCAGACCGGTCCGCTCGCGCACCGGGCCGGCCACGACATCAACTACATCTCGCTGACCGGTGCCCTGCACGCCATGGGCAGCGACGCCGACGAACGCCCGGCACCGCCGCTGAACCTGGTCGGCGACTACGGCGGCGGCTCGATGTTCCTGCTGGTGGGGATCCTCTCCGCGCTGCTGGAACGCGGCCGTTCGGGCCAGGGCCAGGTCGTCGACGCGGCGATCGTGGACGGAACCAGCGTCCTGCTGCAGATGATGTGGGCCTGGCGCGCCATGGGCGACTGGCACGGCTACGGCGACTGGTCCGACGAGCGGGCGTCCAACCTGCTCGACGGCAGCCGGCCCTTCTACGACACCTACACCTGCTCCGACGGTGGCCACGTCGCCGTCGGGCCGCTGGAGCCGCAGTTCTACGCCGAGCTGCTCAAGGGCCTCGACCTGGACGCGGCACAGCTGCCGGACCAGAACGACCCGGCCGGGTGGCCGGTGCTGCGCGAGGCGTTCACCACCGCCTTCGCCGCCCGCACCCGCGACGAGTGGGCGGCGCGGTTCGACGGGACGGACGCCTGTGTCACGCCGGTCCTGAGCCTGGCCGAGGTGTCGGCGGATCCGCACATGTCCGCCCGCGGCGCCGTGGTCGAGGTCGACGGTGTCCCCCAGGCCGCGCCCGCGCCCCGCTTCTCCCGCAGCCCCACGCCCGTACCCCCCCGCGCGGTCTACAGCGAGCCGGACGCCGTCCTGGCCGAATGGGCGAGCGCACCGCCGGCCGGGTGACCCGCATCCGACTCACCCGCGTCCGACTCACCCGCACCCGGATCACCCGTTCCCGAACCACCCGCATCCGACTCGCCCGCGTCGAGGTGAGAGCCGGCTGAGCGCGGCGGACGTCGCGCTGCTCGTCGGCGCCGGGATCCTCGCGGGCATCACGAGCACGGTCGCGGGGTTGGCGTCCCTCGTCTCCTACCCGGCGTTGCTCGCCGTGGGCCTGGAGCCACGGACCGCGAACATGACGAACACCGCGGCCCTGCTGTTCGTGGCGCTCGGCGCCGCGCTCGGCTCGCGTACCGAACTCGCCGGCCAGGGCGGGCGGGTCGCCCGCTTCGGCGCCGCCACCCTCACCGGCGGGGCCCTCGGCGCGGTGCTGCTGATGACCACCCCGGCCCGCGCCTTCGAGCTGGTCGTGCCCTGGCTGATCGTCGGCGCCGCGGTGCTCCTGGTGCTCTCGCCTCGCCTTCGGCCGGCGGCCGGTGACACCGCCGCCGGCCCTCTCGGCCCCCGCGGCCCCGGCCTGCTGGCCGCCGTGTTCGCAGTCTCGATCTACACCGGATATTTCGGCGCGGGTGCCGGCGTCGCCCTGCTGGCGATCATGGCTGTGATGATCCCGGAGCCACTGGCCCGCGTGAACGCGGTGAAGAACGTCGCGTCGGGCTTCTCCAACGCGGTCGCCGCGGTCCTGTTCGCCGTCGTGGGATCGGTCGCCTGGACGGCCGCCGCCCCGCTGGCCGCCGGGCTGCTCGCCGGCGGCGCCATCGGCCCCCGCATCGTCCGTGCGCTGCCCGCCGAGCTGCTGCGCTGGATCATCGCTGCCGCGGCGGTCGGCCTGGCCGTGTCCCTGGGTCTCGACGCCTACCGCTGAGACCCGTGCCCAACGCAACTCAGCCCGGCCCGCGGCCCAGCCGCGCTGTTCTCCTCGCCGCCGGGCACGGATCCCACCGGCAATTCACCTCAAGTGGGACAAAAGTGGCATAGCGCCGCCTGGTAACGCGCAAGAAAGAAGGATTTTGGTCGTCGGCACGACCAGAATCCTTCACCCTTGCGACTCACCAAACCGGGCTACCGGGCACTGGGAGGTCCGGCCGCGTTCGAGGAGCGCGGCCCTCCCCACCCGCCAAATGGCGATCTTGATCGGCGCCGACCCGCGACTCACCGGCGACCAGGATCCTCGGGTCCCGCTCCGGTCCCGCCCGGTAGCGAGCCAGTCACAGCGGCAGCCCGAAAACAGTGGCACGCCCGGGAGGTTATCCCGCATACATCCGGGTATTTGCCGGCTCAGCGGATATTCCCCCTTTTACGGAAGGAGCGCCCGATGGCAACCCGGGTGCGCACTCGGACCTACGGCAGCGTCAGCCTCGGATTTCTTCTTTACCTGGCCATCGGACTCATCGTCACCATCAGCCAGGACTACTGGAACGTCACCGACTGGGACGGTGCCACCCTGCGCCACTTCTTCACCGCCGTGGTGGCGACACTGGCCTGGCCGCTGGCCATCTTCTATTCCATCGGCCTGACCCCGCGGTAGATGTCCACGTAGAGGTCGACATGCGCGACCCGGGCCGCTCGCCGGCACACCGCCGGCCGGCAGTGCGGCTGCGCGGCCGGTTGCGCGGCCGTCCAGCCGTGGTGCCGTCCCATGGTGCCGTCTCCCGCCGCCGCGCACGGCGGGAGACGGCACCGGCCAGCGCCGCCGGCAGCTCTCAGCCGCCCGACGCCCCTCAGCCGCCCGACGCCCCTCAGCCGCCCGACGCCGAGAAGAACGTCGTCACCCGCAGCTCGGTCAACACCGTGGCCGCACAGCCCGCGCCGGCCACCGAGCCAGGCCCGGCAGCTGCAGGCCCAGCCGCAGGACCGGCAACAGACCCAGCCACCGGCCCAGGCCCGGCAACACCGTCCGCGAGTGGCCCAGGCCCGGCAACGCCGTCCGCGACGAGCCCAGCGTCCGACGGGAGCAGCCCCGCAAAGCCGTCCACCGGCAGCGGACCTGTTCCGCCGGGAGGGATGAGGCGCAGCCCAGCCGGGCTGGCCGGTGCATCGGGGCAGCTCGGGAACAACCCGGCGGCGGTCATGGTGAGACCGGCCTGCGCCCGTCCGCCGGCCGCCAGCGGCACCGACGGCCCGACCGGCCCCTGGGCATCGGCCGCCGGGCCGAGCCCGTGGCCGGCCTCGTCGACCTGGAAAACCAGCGGGTAGCCGCGCAGCTCACAGGCCCGCCGCCCGATGTTGACCACGCTCAGCGCCGCGTGCGTCTGACCCGCGCCATGCTGGATGTCCGTCACTTCGGCGCGAAGCTCACCCGAGTCGCAGGAAATACCGCCGCCCGAGATACCGACGCCCAGCCCGGAACCGGCCACGGCAATTCCGGCGAAACCCGCCGACGCGAAACCGACCACCGCGAGCGTGGCGGCGGCCATCCCGGTCGTAGTCAGGACGTGGAATCCCACCACGCGCCTTTCCGGCGGCATTTCCGGCCGACGCGAGACGGACGATTCGAGGATGCGCGGAGAAAACGGAGAAAGACGCATGACGCCCTCCCGGATCCCCCGATCTGGGCCCGTTCCGAACTCCCGGTAAACGATGTCCCCGGGCACCGATCACCTTCCCCTTTCCCGGGGTCGCCACACCTGCGGTCTGGTCACCGACCGCGACAGTGACGAAGCGCACCATTGCGTGGCCGAGCCCATCTGCGTCGCCGAGCCCAGCAGCGTGGCCGAGCCCATCCGAGGCCTGGCCCATCCGAGCGTGTCCCGTGGGGCGAGCCGGTCTGCGGGTGAGCTGCTCCGCGCGAGCCGTCGGGCGGCGGTCGCGCTTTGGGCTGGTGCTCGGTGCGGATGGTGAGCAATCATGCGGCCGGGGCCCCGCCGGTACCCGCCGAACCACACGGTGGCCCCCTGGACCGACACACATCCCACAGGCCATCGTGAAACGGTCCGCACCTGGCAGGCGTTGAACCAGCTTGACGGGGGTAGACACACCGCTGGGCGACTGTCGGGCCCGACAGCGTCCCACCCGACGGAAGGGATCATGAACAGTACCGACGATGCCGGATGTAGTTCCGGCCGACCCACGCGTAGGGAAGCGCCCGCGGGGGTCGATCGGTGACAGAGGCGCTCCTTCTGCTCCTGAGTATTGTGCTGGTGGTGGCCTGCGGCGTCTTCGTCGCCGCGGAGTTCGCGTTCGTCACCGTTGACCGACCTTCCGTCGAACGTGCCGCCGACGCGGGCGACCGGTCCGCGGCCGGGGTGCTGACCGGGCTGCGACAGCTGTCCACCCAGCTCTCCGGGGCACAGCTCGGTATCACCATCACGAATCTGGCCATCGGCTTCCTCGCCGAGCCGGCCATCGCGGATCTGCTCGAGGGCCCGCTCACGAGCCTCGGGGCTTCCCACGGCGTCGCGCGTGGCGTCTCCGTGGCTCTCGCCCTGGTCCTCGCGACCGCGTTCACCATGCTCTACGGGGAGCTCGTGCCCAAGAACCTGGCGATCGCCAGGCCGCTGGGCACGGCGCGGGCCGTGCAGCGCCCGCAGCGGGTCTTCACCCGGGCTGTCCGTCCCCTGATCCATTCGCTGAACAGCACCGCGAACGCGCTGCTGCGACGGGTCAACATCGAGCCCCAGGAGGAGCTCGCCTCGGCCCGATCGCCGCAGGAGCTGTTCTCCCTGCTCGGGCGATCGGCCGAGCACGGCACCCTGCCCCGGGAGACCGCGACGCTCATGCAGCGCTCGCTGACCTTCGGTGACCGTGTGGCCGAGGACGTCATGACACCCCGCATGCGCATGCAGTCGATCGACGCGGACGCACCGGTCAGCGAGGTGATCAACGCCGTCCGGCGGACYGGCCACGCCCGGTTCCCGGTCATCGGGGACGGCAGTGACGACGTCGTCGGGCTGATCCACGTCAAGCACGCGGTGAGCGTGCCCGAGGAGCTGCGCGCCACGACGACGGTGCGGGAGGCGATGGTCCCCGCCGTGACCGTGCCGTCCTCGATGCCGCTCGACCCGCTGCTGGAGACGCTGCGGTCGGGCGGTCTGCAGATGGCCATCGTCGTCGACGAGTTCGGCGGGACGGACGGTCTGGTCACCGCGGAGGACCTCATCGAGGAGATCGTCGGCGACGTCATCGACGAGCATGACCGCGTCAGCCCCCGGGCCCTGCGCCGCCGGGACGGCACCTGGCTGCTCTCCGGCCTGCTGCGGCCCGAGGAGGCCAGCGAGGTCACCCGCCTGCGGATCCCGGCCGACGAGTCGTACCAGACCCTGGGTGGCCTGATGTCACGCACGCTGGGACGGATCCCCCGCGCCGGCGACACGATCACGCTCGAGGGCATCCGCTACGAGGTGGAACGGATGGACGGTCGGCGGGTCGACCGGATCCGGCTCGGAGCCGGCCGATGAACGACATCATCGCGCTGGCGGTGACGGTCGTGCTCCTGGCCGGCAACGCCTTCTTCGTCGGCGCCGAGTTCGCGCTCATCTCCGCGCGGCGGGACACCATCGAGCCGCGGGCCGCGGCCGGCTCGCGCGCCGCCAAGGTGACGCTCCACGCCATGGAGCATGTGTCACTGATGCTCGCGGGCGCCCAGCTCGGTATCACGGTGTGCACGCTCGGCCTCGGCGCGCTGAGCGAGCCCGCCATCGCGCACCTGCTGGAGGCGCCGTTCGAGGCGGTCGGCCTGCCGACCTCGATGCGGCATCCGGTGGCGTTCGCGATCGCGCTCACCCTGGTGACCTACCTGCATGTGGTCATCGGCGAGATGGTTCCCAAGAACCTCGCGCTGGCCCTGCCGGACCGGGCGGTCCTGCTGCTCACCCCGCCCCTGGTCGCCGTCGTGCGGGCGGTGAAGCCGGTGATCTCGGCTCTCAACCTGGTCGCGAACCTCACCCTGCGGGCGCTGCGGGTGGAGCCGAAGGACGAGGTCACCAACGTCTACACCCGCGACGAGGTGGCCGGGCTCATCGAGGAGTCGCACCGCGAGGGCCTGCTGGCCGAGGACGAGCACGACCTGCTCACCGGCGCGCTGTCCTTCGACGAGCGCACCGCCCGCAGTGTGCTGCTCCGGCCGGAGGCGCTGGTCACCGTCGCACCCACGGTCACGCCGCGGGAGGTCGAGCAGCTCGCCGCCGACACGGGCTTCACCCGTTTCCCGGTCCGTGGCGAGGACGACGACCTCGTCGGCTACCTGCACCTCAAGGACGTCCTGGAGAACCGTGAGGACCGCAGATCCGCGCCGGTCGCGCCGAAGTGGATCCGGCCGCTGGTGCGGGTCGGCGCGGACGAGAGCCTGCGCACGGTCCTCGCGACCATGCAGCGCTCCGGGTCGCATCTGGCCCGGCTCTCCGACGAGACCGGCCGCATCCTCGGGCTGGTGGCGTTGGAGGACATCCTGGAGGAGCTGGTCGGCGAGATCCGCGACGAGGCGGCCCGCCAGCCCGCCTGAGGCCGGCCGCGGGCGGCCTGCGGGTCGTCCGCGTCCGGATGCAGCTGCGGCTGCGGTGTGTTCGGTGAGCCGGAAGCTCTCCGGACACACCCGCCGCGGGCCGGCGCCGGGCCAGCGGCTGTCAGCGGCGGCCGGTGCCGGGCCGGCGGCCGGTCAGCGGAGGGTGTCCCCACACAGTGCCATCGGCATCTGGACCTGGAAGACGTCCGCCGCCTGCCCGACGCGCACGACGCTCACGCAGACGCGCGGGGCGTTCTTCGCGGCGAGATCGACCGGGCCGGGCAGCAGGCCGCCCGCGTTGTAGTCCTTCACCGCGCGCAGCGCCGCGATGTACCCGGCCCGGGTCGGGCATTGCCCGGCCTCCTGCAGGCCGCGCAGGAACAGGTCCGCGGTCAGCCAACCGACCAGGCCGGTGGTCTGCTCCGGCCGCTCGATCTGCGGCGCGTACTGGGCCATCGCGTCGAGGTAACGCTGATGCGCCGGGGTGTGCGCCTCGAACGGCAGGAAGTCGACGAGGTAGAAGCTGCCGGCCAGCCCGGTGCGGCGGCGGTCGAGGACCCCGGGGTCGTAGCCGACCGGCTGCATCGCCACCTTCACCGTCACGCCAGCGGCCCTGGCGGCGGCGACGACGTCCGCGAACGCCTGGACGGGCACGACGCCGGTGATCATGTCGGCACCGGCGGCCCGCACCCGCTCCGCCGCCGCGGCCAGGTCGAAGCCGGTGGACGTCCAGGTGATCGTGTCGACCACCTGGACCGCGTCGGCACGCAGGCTGCGCGCCAGCCGGTCCCCGATCTGCCCGGAGGCGGCGAGGGCGTCCGTACGCAGGATCACCGCCCTGGTCGCCCCGTGGGAGTGCGCGAACACGCCGAAGACCGAGTTGCCGAGGTCACCGCCGAGCATGTTGGAGTAGCCGAACACGTTCTCCCCGCCGGCCGTGAGGTCCTGGCCGATCGTGGGGACGCCGCGTTCGGCCAGGTAGTCGGCCGCCTCGCCGGCGATGCCACTGGTACCGACGACGGCGAACGACTGGGAGCGCTCCACGAGCGAACGCGCGGCGAGCAGGGCGCCCGCCGAGGTCGACTCGTCGTCGCGCCAGTCGTACCTGACCTGGCGGCCGTGGACGCCACCGGCGGCGTTCACCTCGCCCAGCCTGGCGTCGACGCCGGCCCGGAACGCGCGGGAGAGCTGGGAGCTGGTTCCGGTGTCCGGGTAGAGCGCGCCGAACCGGACCTCGTCGGCGGTCACTCCGGCCACCGGCGCACAGCTGGCCGCGGACGCCTCGGGCGAGGTGTCGCCGGCTTCCCCGAAGCATCCGCCGATCAGGGTCGCCACCGCCGTCGCCAGTGCCAGGGCACCACCTGCGGCCCGCCACCGGCGGCCAGTCGCTGCGATCCTCAACAGTGTCCCCCGAGGCAAGAAAGGGATAGTTCGTACTTTTCCGACCATCAGGGCAAACTGGCTCGGCAACGGTACAACATCACGGACGCAGAGCCCAGCGATCGGCCGCCCCGCGGCCAGGCGTCCGGCGGCCAGGCGTCCGGCGTCAGGCGTCAGGCGTCAGGCGGTCAGCCGCCCTGGCCACGCCGCGGGCCGGCGGCCACGATCACCGCCATCGACGGGGCCCACCAGTAGCTGCAGTCCGCCGGCGGACGCAGACCGTCCACCACCCGCACCGAGAACGTCTCGAAATGGCGCAGCAGCGCACGCTGGTGACGCCGGGAAAGCGAGTCGATCTCGTTCGAGTAGTAGGTGAACGACCCTCCGTCGGCCAGATGCTCGGCGGCGTGCGGGAAGAAGTGCTCGGCGAACGTCGCGTCCCGCACCACGTGGTCGTCGACCTCGCGCTCGTCCAGTGGATAGGTGTCGAACAGGATGCCGTCGAAACGCCCGAGATCCGGCAGCACGTCCTGCCAGCGGCCGGTCACGATCCGCACGCCGGCCCGGCCACCGTCACCGTCGCCCCCGCCCCCGCCCCCGTCACCGTCGTCGGAGGCGGCCCACGCCAGCGCGGTCGCGGCGACGTCCGGGTTCGCCTCGATGATCGTGTGCGCAGACGGCCGCAGGCTCTGGACGAACCCGGCCGAGATCCCCAGGCCGAAGCCGACCTCGCAGACCGTCCCCCCGGTGCGGGTCACCGCCTCGGCCAGCGCCCGCATCAGGGGACGCTCCCAGGTCTGCATCACCTCCTGGCCGGAGACCAGCAGGGTGTCGCCGGTGACCACCGGCGTGTCCGCGTCGAGGGCCACCTCGATCCTCGGCCGGGTGGCGCCCGGCACCAGTCGCGGCGCGACCTCGTCGAGAGCCCGGACGTCGGCCACGAACTCGTCCAGTGCCCGCCCGAGCAGCCACTCGCGAGGCTCGTCCGCCACCGGCGCCAACAGCGATTCCGACGTCGGGGTGAGACTGACCTCGAACTTCGCCGTGCGCCGCAGCAGCACCATGACCTCCCAGATCCGACGCGAGATCGACCGGAAAACCGCCGGAACAGATGGGAAAGCCCGGCCGGGATGCACCGTATACGCGGCACACCACATATACGTCACACACCGGTCCACGCGGAGTCCGCATACGATCCGCATCTGATCCGCACCCGGTCGGCGCCCGGTCGGCGGGCAATGAACCTGGACGTCGTCTGCGCCGCAGACCGGTGTCGTAGGATCAATGCGATCTGATGTGCCCAGGCAGGAGTGCGGCCCCTTGAGCGGGTATACACAACCGCCGGTGTCCGGGAACACCGCGCGGCCGCTCCGCGCGGAGGACCCCGTCCGGCTCGGTAACTATCGCGTGGTCGGCAGGCTCGGCCAGGGTGGAATGGGCGCGGTCTTTCTCGGCCAGGCGCCGGACGGCACCGCCGTCGCCATCAAGGTGATCCGGCCCGAGCTCGCGTCCCGGCCGGAGTTCCGGGCCCGTTTCGCCCGTGAAGCCGAAAGCGCCCGCAGAGTTCGCCGTTTCACCACCGCGGCGGTCCTCGACGCGGATCCGGACGGCCCACAGCCGTACCTGGTGACGGAATTCGTCGAAGGCCCCACACTGTCACGGCATGTCACGGCACGCGGGCCGATGCGGCCGGCCGACCTCGAGCAGCTCGCGGTCAGCGTCGCCACCGCGCTGTCGGCCATCCACGCCGCCGGGATCGTGCACCGCGACCTCACGCCCGCGAACGTCCTGCTCTCCCCGGTCGGGCCGAAGGTAATCGACTTCGGGCTCGCCCGCGAGTACGACACCGTCAGCGACCTGTCCCGCAACGTCAAGCAGGCGATCGGCACCCCCGGCTACATGTCGCCGGAGCAGATCCTCGACCAGCCCATCACGGCGGCGGTCGACATCTTCGCCTGGGGCTCGATCATCGTCTTCGCCGCCACCGGGCAGCCCCCGTTTGGCCAGGGGCGGGTCGAGGCCGTGCTGTACCGGATCGTGAACGAGCAGCCGCGGCTGGAGGGCGTGACCGGCGAGCTGCGCGACCTCGTCGAGCTCGCGATGCGCAAGGACCCCGGCACCCGTCCCAGCGCCGAGGAGCTGCGCGCGGCCCTGATGGGCGGGGTGGCCATCCCGGATCGGGCGGCCCCGGCCCCGTCCTCCGCCGGCGTGGCCGGCGAAAGCGACCAGGGCGATCGCGCGCCACGCGGACGTCGCTGGTCGCGAGGCGGCCGCAAGGCGACAGAGGGCTCGACGACGGGCGCGGCGGCCGGCCCCGCGCGCCCCTCACCGGCCGACACCGTCATCTCGGCGTCGCCCCTCCCACCCGCGCCACCGATACCGACCTCGCCGCCCCCCGCCGCGCGGCAGCCCTACTCGCCGGCCCCGCACTCGCGTGCACCACACTCGCCGGCGCCGCATTCACAGCCGCCGCCCCACTCACCAGCACCGCAGTCGCCGGCACCGCAGTCGCCCTACTCCCCGGCGCCACGCCCACCAGCGACCTACTCACCCGCGCCCTACTCACCGGCACCCCGCTCGCCGGCACCACAGTCACAGGCACCACACTCGCCAGCACCGCATTCACAGGCACCGCATTCACAGGCACCGCGGTCACCGGCACCGCACCCGGCCTCCCCGTCCCCTGTCACGCCGAGCGGCCCGGGCACCGCGGCGGCGCGGGGGCCGCACCACCAGAACACGGGCCCGGACACCGGCACGGGGCGGCGCAGGCCCGATCGGCGGGTGGTCATCGCGGGCTTCGCCGTCGTGCTCGCCGCCGCCATCGCGATCCCCGTGGCGACGCTCGGCGGCGGTGACTCACCATCGGGCGCGGACCGCGACGCCATCGCGACCAGGCTCGCCACGGAGGCGGCCGCCAGGCGCGCGCAGGACCCGGACCTCGCGGCCCGGCTGAGCCTCGCCGCCTACCGGATCGCTCCGGTCAGCGCCGCCAAGGACGCCATGATCGCATCGTTCAGCGCGCTGACCACGGTGCAACCACGGGAGGCCGCCAGCCCCGGCAAGGACGTCACGTTCAGCCCGTCGGACTCCGTGCTCGCCTCGGCCGGGTCGGACGGTGCGCTGCGGCTCTACCGCCTGACCGACGGCGGCGAGCCGTCGTTGCTCAGCGAGCAACCGACCAACGACCCGGCCGCCGCTGTCGCGTTCGCTCCCGACGGCAAGCGGCTGGCCCTCAGCGGCACGCAGGACCCGGCCCGGGTGTGGGATGTGACCGACCCGGCCAAGCCGACGCAGCTGAGCACGCTGTCCGGCCTGGGTACACCCGTCCAGGTGGCGCTCGGCGCGGACGGGACGCTGCTCGCCGCCGCCACCGCTGACGGCACGTTCGCGCTGTGGCGCCTCTCCGACCCCGCGGCGCCCGAGCCACCGCGCCTGCAGCGCACCGGCTCCGTCATCACCGACATGGCCCTGAACCCAGCCGGAACGCTGCTCGCGACCGCGGGAATCAGCGGGGATGTGCAGCTCTGGGACGTCACCGACCCGGCGCGCCCGAAGCAGAGCGGAGCGCTGCGCGGGCCGGTCGCCGCTGTCAACACCGTCGCCTTCAACGGCGACGGGACACGGCTGGCCGTGGGCCGGGACGACCGGACCGTCCAGGTGTGGGACGTGAGCGATCCACAGCAGGGCCATGTCGCCACCGAGCTACGCGGGCCCGAAGGCCCCGTCTTCGCCGTCGCGTTCGACGAGGCCGGTCAGATCGTCATCGGGGACCAGTCCGGCGTCGTGAGCTACTGGGGCGGGGCGGATCCGGCGGCGGTGGTGCGGATCGCCGATGCGGAAAGCAAGATCACTTCCATTGCGATCGACCGCGCGGGTGACCACCTCGCGTTCACCACCGAAGGCGGCCAGACCTCGATCTGGTCGCTCAACCCCGACAGGCTCACCGCCGTCGCCTGTGCGAAACCGTCGGCGCGGATCACCCCGGCCGAGTGGGAACAGTTCGTCCCGGAGATCTCGTACACCGATCCCTGCAGCATCTGACCCACACTCGTACACCGATCCCTGCAGCATCTGACCCACAACCGGGACCGGATGTCGGTTCGGTTCCACCTGCCGATCGGGTCCACATGCCGCGACCCACGAACCCTGGCTGTCGGCCAGAGCCCGTGGGTCGCCGTCCGTGCGTTTCCGCCGGCAGGGCGGCAGGGCGTCGAGCGGTGGAGCGGTCAGGCGGTGACCGGCGGAACGCCCTTGATCAGCTCGTCGACCTTGGCCACGTTCTCGTCGATCGTGCTCTGGGCACGCGGCACATAGTGGGCGTCGAAGGCGATCTTCTCGCCGTTCTGCATGTAGTAGCGCATGAAGGCGGCGGCCCCGGACTCACGCAGCGAGTCCTTGCGGGCGTAGACGAACACCGGCTTGCACAGCGGCAGGTAGAACCCGGTGCCCGCGGTCACCGCGTTCGGCTCGACGCAGCCCTTGCCGTTGTCGATCTCCAGGCCCCGCAGCTGCGAACCGAACGTCTGGAAGGTCGGGAAGTCGAGGAAGCCGAGCGCGTACTGATCGCGGGCCACGTCGGTCGCCACACCGCTGAGGTCTGCCTCCTGGTACTGGCGGGACCGGTTACTGGCGTCGTTCACCGTCGCGTTGAACACCTGCGCCTGCACGCTGTCACGCGGCGGCCCCACAAAGGTGATCGGCTGCGCCGGGAAGGAGGAGTCGATCTGGTCCCACCGGGTGATCTGCGAGCCGGCGTTCCAGATCTCGCGGACCTGGTCGAGGGTCATGCAGCGAGCCCACGAGTTCTGCGGGTTCACCACGATCGGCAGGGTGTGGTGCGCGACCTCGAAGCCGACGATCTGGTCGGCGCAGCCGGGATTGGCCTTGGAGTCGAACTCGAAGGAGGCGTCGGCGACGTCGATCTCGCCCGCGCACAGCTTGGCGAAGCCGTCCTCGGTCGTCGACGAGCTGACATTCACCGTCACGTTCGGCTGGACCTGGCGGAATCCCGCGTAGGCGGTCTCACTGATCGGCGCGACCTCGGCCGAACCGGCGATCAGCACCGTTTTCGGCCCCCGTGTCAGCGGTGCGGGGGACGCGCTCTGCTGCGCCGGAGGGGTCGTGACCGCCGTGGCGATCGGCACGACCGCAGTCGGCTCCTCGTCATCGCCCCCGGTCAGGGCGACACCGAACACGACGCCGGCGGTCACGAACACGATCGCCGCGACCGCGGCGGCGATCGTCCCTCCCGACCGGCCCGCGAACGGGCCGCCGCCGGAACCCGAGCGACCGCCACGACCGCCGTGACGGGTGTCCGGCCGGGCGGCCTGCGGCGGCACCGGTGCGGCGCCCCCGGGACGGCTCTCGCCCGCCGCGTTGACGATCTCCATACCGCCGAGCATCGTCGCCGCGCCCTCGTCGAAGCCGGAGGAGGACGGGGAGGCGCCGGTCGCGGTCGGATACGTCATCGGGGTGCCTGGGGCCGTGCCCGCCGGCGGCGGGGACGACACCGGGGCGCCGGTACGGCCTCCGATCACGGTGGCGTCGGGGTCAGCCGGCCGGGCCGGCGGAACCGGCCCGGCGGACGACGTGGAGCCGACCGGCGGAAGCGACCCGGCCGGTGGAAGCGAGCCGACCGGTGGGAACGAGGACACCGGAGGCACGGAACCGGCCGGTGGGAAGGAGCTCGCCGGGGGCACCGAGCCCTCGGCGGGGTAGGAGCCCGGCTGCGAGAACGACCCCCACGGCGGCACGGATCCCGGCTGCGTGCCGGCGACCGGCGGCCGGATGATCGAGGTGATCTGCTCACCCGGCGAACGCTCGGCGAGCCCCGCCGCGATCAGCGCGGCACCGGTGGCGATGTCGTCGTCCGAACCGACCTGCCAGCGGCCGACACCGGGGAAGGCCGCCCGCATCTGGGCCGCGACGAGCGGCATCCGCGCGGTTCCCCCGAACAACAGCACGGTCGACAGGTCGGCGGGTTCCGCCTGGCCGCTGCGCAGCGCCTGCCGGAATGCCCGCACCGTGTCGTCGACGACCGGCGCGACCAGGGTCTCCAGATCGGAGCGCGACACGGTGACCGAAGCCGTCTCCCGGCCCGGGAGGCTGACCGTTACCTCGATCTCCTCCTCCTCGGCGAGGTACTCCTTGGCCTGCGTGCACTCGTCCCGCAGCCGGCCCAGCGCGACCGCGATCGCCGGGTCGCCGAGGTCGAGCCGGTCGCGGCTGGTGCCCACCCGGGCCAGCGCCCTGTCCACCAGCAGTTCGTCGAACTCGGCCCCACCGGCGCGACCGACGCCTACCGGCGATCCGAGCCGTTCGAATCCGAACGGGCTGAAGGACAGCACCGCCGAGTCGAAGTGGCCGGCACCGAAGTCGTAGAAGCCCACCAGGTCAACGGTCCGGGCCGCCCGGCGGCTGATCAGCAGCGTGCCGATCGCGTCGGCGGACGCGCAGGTTGTGACGGGAGCGGAGACATCCGAAAGCTGGCTGACGGCCTCGGCGAACGCGGCGCGGCGATGCTCCGGCCAGAAGGTCGGATGCGAGACGACGATCTGCTCGGGCTCCTCGCCGCGGGCCGCGACCACCTGGCCGACCAGGTGACCGACCAGCCGGCCGAGGAGGCCCTCGGGGCTGTAGGCCGCGCCCGCGACCAGAACGTGGCCCGGCTCGCCAACGCGGTGCAGGAAGCCGCGGGCCGCCCGCTCGGGATCCGCCGTGGCCCGTCGCGCTGCCGACCGGCCGACGAGCATGCCTCCTGCCTGGGGCATGTAGAGCACGGATGGCACCGCCCGCCCACCGCCCAGGGTGAGCACGGCGGGCCATCCCCCGTCGGAGACCGCGAGAACGGTGTTCGCCGATCCGACGTCAATGCCAAGTTGGTAGCCCATGGGTCCTCCGGCTGTGTTCCCTCGTTGTCCGCCGTGGCCGTCATGGACGGACGCAGCGTGATCCCCCCGGCTCCCTCAGCGCCCCCGACACCGTCCGTAATCAGGCGGGTCGTTCACACAACAACGAAAGATCCGGCGGCCACATCGTAGGCCGCCCGACCAGGAGCTCCCTATCCGGTAGCGGACATCGATATCAGAAGACGGACACCGCACGAAGACCTGTCCTCCGTCGTAACGCCAATCCATCCGAAACACATCTGTCGGAAACGCGTCCGTCGGAAGCCGCGCCGGAATCCCCGGCCGGGTTCCGGGTTCAGCCGATTCCACTGCGCCAGACCACCATCACCGGGCGTCGGGCAGGATCCAGGCCAGGCCCGGTAGGCCCGCCGGGGTAAAGGCGCCCACGGTTTCGCCCCCGGGCCGCCGCCGTTCGAGATCGCGGACCGCCCGCGCCTGAAGAGATCCCCGAGCCGCCCACACCAACCCTTTACGCACAGGTTCCGTCCGCAATAGGCTGCATCGCCTCTGAGGTGCGAGTGGACGGAAGCTGGGCGGGACGGCGGCCAGCGGCCCGCGCGCCCAGGCGACACGCGAACCCGGGATCCATCAACACCGCCGCGGGAACGGAGCGTGAGTCCCATGACGTCGACCGACAACGAAGTCCGACCGACGATCCCCGACCTGCTCCGGCGTGCCGCCGGCGAGTTCGGCCCCGCCGACTACCTGGTCACCCTGACGGACCGGCTGACCTACGCCGAGGCCGACGAGCGGTCGGCGCGGGTGGCCCGGTGGCTGCTGCGCGAAGGCGTGGGCAAGGGCACCCGGGTGGGGCTGTTCTTCCCCACCGGCGTCGAGTGGGTCACCTGGTGGCTGGCAGTCACCAGGATCGGCGCCCTCGCCGTGCCGTTGAGCACGCTGTACGCGCCGGCCGAGATCGCCAAGGTGGCACGGTTGGCCGACCTGCAGGTGCTGGTGGCGCCCACGCGGGTGCTCAGGATCGACGTCGCCGACCGGTTCGAGGCGGCGTTCTCCGACCTGCCGGGCCAGCTGGACGGACCACTGGAGCTGGCGGGCGCGCCGTACCTGCGGCGGATCGTGCTCACCGGCGAGACCGACCGCGGCTGGGCCACCCGGTGGCACGCGCGGGACGCGCCGATGGTGCGCGCCGAGATCCTCGCCGCGGCCGAAGCCGAGGTCACCCCGGCCGACCTGGCCGTGATGGTGCACACGTCCGGGTCGACGGCCGACCCGAAGGGCGTCCTACACACCCACGGCACGCTGGTGCGGCAGACCTCCACCTGGGCGGCCGTGATCCGCCACCTCACGGGCGTCGAGGACACGCCGCGCATCCTGTGCGCCATGCCGTTCTTCTGGATCGGCGGGATCCTCGCCGCGGCCGGAGCGCTGCACGCGCCCGTCGCGGTGCTGTCCCTGGAGCGGCTGGAGGCCGGATCGGCCCTCGACCTCGCCGAGCGGGAACGGGCTAACGGCGTCGTCGGATGGCCGGCGTTCACCCAGCAGCTGCGGCTGCACCCGTCCTTCCCGGAACGGGACCTGCGTAGCGCGCCCGCACTGCTGCAGGGTCCGGTGGACCTGGCGATGGTGGATGTCCCCGACGGTCACCCGATTCACCGCAGCCTGACCGAGTCCGGCGGCAGCTTCGCGTTCACCGAGATCGCGATCGTCGACGCGGACGGTGAGCGCGTCCCGGACGGCACGGTCGGCGAGCTGCTCATCCGTGGTATCGGCGTGATGGCCGGATACAACAAGCGCGAACGGTGGGAGGTCTTCGACGCGGACGGCTGGTACCACACCAGCGACCGGGTGTACCAGCGGACGGGCGACCCACGGCTGTTCTACGTCGGCCGGGACAGCGAGCTCATCAAGGCCGCCGGCTCGAACGTGTCGCCCCGCGAGGTCGAAGCCGTCATCGAGGAGTTCCCCGAGGTGGCGCACTGTGTCGTCGTCGGAGTCGAGCACCCGTCCCGTGGCGAGGAGGTGTGCGCGGTCGTGGTGGCGGCGGGAGAGGATCTGGACGTGGCTGAGCTGGCCGCGCGGGCCCGGACGCGTCTGTCCGCCTACAAGGTGCCGACCCGGTGGATCGTCGCGGCCGGCGACGAGGTGCCGGCGCTGCCCAGCGGCAAGCCCGACCGCAGGGGCCTGAGGCGGCTGGTCGATGAGGGCCGCCTGAAATAGCCAGGCCGGCGTCAGGTGTCGAAGGCGTCGAGGATGGTGTCGGCGGCGAGGCTCGGGGTCAGGGCGCCGTCGCGGACCCGCCGTTCGACGTCGGCGGTGACCGCCTGGACCGCGGCGCTGTCGCGCAGCCGGCCCAGCAGGCGGTCCTGGACCATCGCCCAGGTCCAGTCGACCTGCTGGCGGCGGCGGCGCTCGGCCAGCTCACCGGAGGCGTCGAGGACGTTCTGGTGCTGAACGACCTGGCCCCATACCGTGTCCAGCCCGGTCTTCTCGGCGGCGCTGCAGGTGAGGACCGGGGTCTGCCACTCGCGGGCGGACCCCTGCAACAGCCGGATCGCACCGGCGAGCTCACGGGCGGCCCGGCGGGCGTCCAGCTCGTGCGGCCCGTCGGCCTTGTTCACGGCGATGACGTCCGCCAGCTCCAGGACGCCCTTCTTGATGCCCTGGAGCTGGTCGCCGGTGCGGGCCAGGGTCAGGAACAGGAAGGTGTCGACCATGTCGGCGACCGTGGTCTCGGACTGCCCCACCCCGACGGTCTCGACGAGCACGACGTCGTAGCCGGCGGCCTCCATGATGATCATGGCTTCGCGGGTGGCCTTGGCGACGCCGCCGAGCGTGCCGGCCGTCGGCGACGGGCGGATGAAGGCGGCCGGGTCGGCGGACAGTGCCGCCATCCGGGTCTTGTCGCCGAGGATGCTGCCCCCGGTCCGGGTCGAGGACGGGTCGACCGCGAGGACCGCCACCTGGTGGCCCTTCGCGGTGAGCATCGTCCCGAGCGCGTCGATGAACGTCGACTTGCCCACCCCGGGCACGCCGGTGATCCCGACCCGGCGGGCCTTGCCGGCATGCGGCAGAAGCGCCACCAGCAGCTGCTGCGCGGCCTCCCGGTGGTCGGCCCGGGTGGACTCGACCAGCGTGACGGCCCGCGCGATCCACACCCTGGACGCCGCGAGGACGCCGTCGGCGTACTCGGCGACGTCGACGGCCCGGCGCGCCACCGTGGTCAGGACGCCTCGGCGGACCCGGGCTGCCCCGCCTGCCCGGCCTGCGCGTGGCCGAGCTGCTCGGACAGGGTCGCCAGCAGCTCGATCGCGGCGTCCGCGATGACCGTTCCGGGCGGGAAGATCGCCGCGGCGCCGGCGGCCCGCAGCGCGTCGAAGTCCTGCGGCGGGATGACCCCGCCGACGACGACGAGGATGTCGCCGCGCCCCAGCTCGGCCAGCTCCTCCTTCAGCGCCGGCACCAGCGTGAGGTGCCCGGCGGCCAGCGAGGACACGCCGATGATCTGGACGTCCGCCTCGATGGCCTGGCGGGCCACCTCGGCGGGCGTCTGGAACAGCGGGCCGACGTCCACGTCGAAGCCGATGTCGGCGAAGCCGGTGGCGATCACCTTCTGACCGCGGTCGTGCCCGTCCTGGCCCATCTTCGCGACGAGGATGCGGGGGCGGCGGCCCTCCTCCCGCTCGAAGGCGGCGGCGGCATCGCGGGCGGCGACGATGTTCCCGGCCGGCCCGGCTTCGTCCCGATACACACCGGAGATGGTACGGATCTGGCCCGCGTGGCGCCCGTAGACCTTCTCCAGGGCGTCGGAGATCTCCCCGACGGTGGCCTTGGCGCGGGCGGCGTCGACGGCCAGCGCGAGCAGGTTGTGCCCCAGGTCGGCGGGCCGGGAGCCGTCGCGGGCCGCCTCGGCCGCGCCGGTCAGCGCACGCAGCGCGGACTCGACGGCGGCGCTGTCGCGCTCCTCGCGCAGCCGGCGCAGCTTCTCGATCTGCCCGGCCCGCACGGCCGAGTTGTCGACCTTGAGAACCTCGATGGCCTCGTCCGCGTCGACCCGGTACTTGTTGACCCCGACGAGCGGCTGGCGGCCGGCGTCGATGCGGGCCTGGGTGCGGGCCGCGGCCTCCTCGATGCGCATCTTGGGGATGCCGGCGTCGATCGCCTGCGCCATGCCGCCGCTGGCCTCGACCTCGCTGATGTGGCCCCAGGCCTTGCGGGCCAGGTCGTAGGTCAGCTTCTCGACGTAGTAGCTGCCGCCCCACGGGTCGACGACCCGGGTGGTGCCGGACTCCTGCTGCAGCAGCAGCTGGGTGTTGCGGGCGATGCGGGCGGAGAAGTCGGTGGGCAGCGCCAGCGCCTCGTCGAGGGCGTTGGTGTGCAGCGACTGGGTGTGGCCCTGGGTCGCCGCCATCGCCTCGACGCAGGTGCGCACCACGTTGTTGAAGACGTCCTGCGCGGTCAGCGACCAGCCGGACGTCTGCGAGTGGGTCCGCAGCGACGTCGAGCGCGGGCTTTTCGGCTCGAACTGGTTCACCAGCCGCGCCCACAGCAGCCGGGCGGCGCGCATCTTGGCGACTTCCATGAAGAAGTTCATGCCGATCGCCCAGAAGAACGACAGCCGGGGCGCGAACGCGTCGATCGCCAGCCCGGCGTTGCGCCCGGCCCGGATGTACTCGACGCCGTCCGCGAGCGTGTAGGCGAGCTCCAGGTCGGCGGTCGCGCCCGCCTCCTGCATGTGGTAGCCGGAGATGGAGATCGAGTTGAACTTCGGCATCTTCTGCGAGGTGTACGCGAAGATGTCGGAAATGATCTGCATCGAGGGCTGCGGCGGGTAGATGTAGGTGTTGCGGACCATGAACTCCTTGAGGATGTCGTTCTGAATGGTGCCGGCGAGCTGCTCCGGCGCCACCCCCTGCTCCTCGGCCGCCACGATGTAAAGCGCCAGCACCGGCAGCACGGCGCCGTTCATGGTCATCGAGACGCTCATGCGGTCCAGCGGGATGCCCTCGAACAGCTGGCGCATGTCGTAGATCGAGTCGATGGCGACCCCGGCCATGCCGACGTCGCCGGTGACCCGCGGGTGGTCGCTGTCGTAGCCGCGGTGGGTCGGCAGGTCGAAGGCGACCGACAGGCCCTTCTGGCCGGCGGCCAGGTTGCGCCGGTAGAACGCGTTCGACTCCGCCGCGGTGGAGAAGCCGGCGTACTGGCGGATCGTCCACGGCTGGGTCACGTACATCGCCGGGTACGGGCCGCGCAGGTAGGGCGCGACACCCGGGTAGGTGCCCAGGAAGTCCAGGCCGGCGGTGTCGGTCGCGGTGTAGAGCGGTTTGACCGCGATGCCCTCGGGGGTGTCCCAGGTGAGGGCGTCGACGTCCTTGCCGGTGGACTTCTCCAGCGCGGCCCGCCACTGGGCCTCGTCGGCGTCGGCACCCGCCGGCGCGCCGAGGGCGATCTCGGAGAAGTCGGGGATCGAAGACATCAGGCCACTCCCACCGCTGCCAGGGTCGTGCTCAGCACCTCGACGGCGTTGCAGCCGGCGAAGACGTACCCGGTCACCCCGGCCGCGGCGTCGGTCTCCGCGCGGGCACCGGCCTTGCCGGCCAGCCAGACCCGTTCCGCCCCGGCGGCGCGCAGCGCCTCGGCGACCGGGGCCGCCCACTCGGCGTAGACCTTGTCCGCCGAGCACAGGCAGGCGACCTTCGCGCCGGACGCGGTGAACGCGGCCGCGATCACCGCCGGGTCGGTACCCGGCCCGGCGTCGGGCGTGGCCAGGCCGCCGGCCTGGAACAGGTTCGCGGCGAACGTCGACCGGCCGGTGAAGGCCGACACGCTGCCGATCGTCGCCAGGAAGACCACCGGACGGGCACCGGTCGCCGCGGTGTGGGCGTCCGAGCGGGCCCGCAGCGCCTCGTAGTCCTGGTCGTAGGTGATGGTCGGCAGACCACCTGCAGGCTCCGCGGTCGGGGCGGGCTCGCGGGCGGGCAGCGTCTCGCCCAGGTTCGGGAACTCACTCACCCCGGTCAGCGGGTCCCGCCGATGCGCGAGCGCGTCGGCCCGGGCCGTCCAGGTGGCGTCCAGCCGGGCGCGCAGCGAGCCGTCCGCCAGCGTCGCGGCGATACCGCCGGCACGCTCGATCTCGGTGAAGATCGCCCACGCGGYGGCGGCCAGCTGGTCGGTCAGCGTCTCGACGTACCAGGACCCACCGGCCGGGTCGACCACCCGGATCAGGCTCGACTCCTCCTGGAGCAGGGTCTGGGTGTTACGCGCGATCCGCCGGGAGAAGTCGTCCGGCAGCCCCAGCCGGCTGTCGAAGGGCAGGACCGTCACCGCGTCCGCGCCACCGACGCCGGCGGCGAAGCAGGCCACGGTCGTGCGCAGCATGTTCACCCACGGGTCGCGGCGGCTCATCATCGCGGCCGAGGTCACCGCGTGCTGGCGCTGGGCCCGCAGCTGGGCCGGCGCGCCGCAGACCTCCGCGACCCGCGCCCACAGCCGCCGCGCCGCCCGCAGCTTGGCGATCGTCAGGAACTGGTCGGCGCTCGCCGCATACCGGAACTCCAGCTGGCCCAGGGCGTCGTCCACGCTCAGGCCGGCCGCGGTCAGCTCCCGCAGGTAGGCGACCCCGGTGGCGATCGACGCGCCGAGCTCCTCGGCGTCGCTGCCGCCGGCATCGTGGTACGCCCGGGCGTCGACGACCAGTGTGCGCAGCCGCGGGTACTCGGCGGCCACCCGGGGCGCGAGCGCGCGGACCGCGGTGAAGTCGGGCGCGGTCCCCGCCCGCGCGGCGAGCCCCAGCGGGTCGGCACCCAGCACCCCGCTGACCTGGGACGCCGGGACGCCGCGTGCGTCGGCCAGCGCCAGGAAGGCGGCCGCGGCCTCGGCGGTGAGCGGGCCGGCGTCGAGCACCACCGGCGCGAGGTCCAGGTAGACGTCCTTCAGGACCGTGGCGAGACCGTCCAGCGGCAGCCCCGCCGGGCCGAGCCGGAGCCACAGCGAGCTCACGCCGTTCTCCAGGTCGGCAAGCACCGCCTGAGAGGTGAGCCCGGCGTCGGGATGGCTGTGCAGCGCGCGCACATCCCAGCCGTCGGTGTTGGCGCCCTGCGGCCGCGCACCGCGCACGAACGGCGCGAGCCCCGGCAGGCCCGTCGGCGCGAGCGCCGCGCCATCGGCCGCGTCATACAGCGGACGGATGCTGATGCCCTCATACGTCGAGGTCGCGATCAGGTCCTCGGCCTCGTCCGGGCTGGCGTCCTCGCCCGCGACGCCGGACTTGCGCAGCACGCCCAGGACGAGCTTGCGCCACTCATCCCGGGTCGCGCTCGGAAAGTCGGCGGCCAACTCCAGCTCCACCGGTGGAACGGTCATGACAGGCAATGCTAGGGGGCAACGACCTCGGAGGCTCGGAGCATGTTCCTCCCGTCACAGAGCCTTGCGCCGGATGCCCGTCCGACCAGCTGCGCGACGCCCTCATCAGCCGTCCCGAGACCAACATCAACAGCCTGACAGCCAGGGCCGGAGCAGGTCAGCGGAGGTAAGCGGACGTCAGCGGACCAGAAGGACCACGGCCACGACCACACCCAGCACGACGACCGCGGTGCGCAGGACATTCGCGGGCAGAAGCCGGGCAACCCGCGCGCCGAGCACACCACCACAGGCCGACGTCACCACCAGAATGCCCGCGAAGGCCCAGGAGACCTGCGCCGTCACCAGGAAGACCATGACACCGATCGAGTTGACGCCGAAGGAGAGCAGCGTCTTGAGCGCGTTCGTCCGCTGCAGCTCGTCGACGAGAAGAATGCCGAGCACACCCAGCAGCAGAACGCCGAGCCCGGCGCCGAAATACGAGCCGTACGCGCCGGCGACGAACACGCCGATACGCGTCGGCCAGGTGATGGCGCCCTCCGGCGGCCCGGGCTCCGTCCCGGACTGTGTGGCGGCCGCGGCGGCCACCGTGGCGGCCCGCCGCCGGGCGACCATGGCCGCGAGCCGGGACTGCACCGCGAGCAGCAGGCAGGCGGCGAGGACCAGGAACGGAACAGCCGACTTGAACCCGTCGGAGGGCGTCAGCAGGAGCACGATCGCGCCGATCAGACCACCGAGCATCGCGGGGGGCGCCAGCGCCTTGAGCCGACCGGTCTGGCCACGCAGCTCCCGCCGATACCCGAGTGCTCCGCCCGCATAGCCGGTTACGAGACCGACCGAAGAGGTGATGTTGGCGGTCAGGGCCGGCATCCCGGTCGCCAGCAGCGCGGGGAACGCGATCAGCGTGCCGCCGCCCGCGATGGCGTTGACCGCGCCCGCGAGCAGGCCGCCGCCCGCGACGAGAGCAGCGTCGGCTGGTCCCACAGGTCCTCCGTCCGGTCGTGACGAACCGCCGACAACTCGGTCACGACCGACGGCGACACGGCGCCCGTCGGGAGGCCGCGGGCCTCACCCTGTCCGGATGAATGCAGCCTTTCCAGGGATTGCGGCCCAGGTCACGGCACTTTCCGGGCCGATCGGCCCGGGCCGCGACGGAGCCAGCCGACCCACCGACGCTGAGTCAGAGGTCGCGGTCAGAGGTCGAACTCCTCGGGGTTGATCCCGACCGCGAAGCACGCCTCCCGGACGATCGCCTGCTCGGTCTTGTCGAAGTTGCCGTCGGCGCCGCCGATGACGATCCCGATCTGGATCACCGCGCGGGCCTCGGTCGGCTTCTTCTTGACCTTGCCGATCTCCTGCAGGATGGAGACCTTGCCGAAGTCGAAGTCCGCCTGCAGCTTGCCGAGGTAGTCGTTGAACCTGCGCTGCAGGTCGTCGGCCGGGAAGTTGGACAGCACGTCGTTGCTGACGATCAGTGAGGCGACCCGCTGGCGCTCCGCCGGGTCGATGCTGCCGTCCGCGGCGGCCACGAGAGCACACATCGCCATGCTCGCGTCACGGAACGCGCCGCTCTTGAGGTCGTTCTTCTTCGCGTTGAGCTGGCCCTGCATGGTCTGCGCGGACTGGCGTAGCTGGTTCCAGATCGGCACCTGTGCTCCTTTGCCGGTGGCGTTTCCGGTGTTCGAGGATCCTGGCGTTCTGGTGGTGGCAGGTCAGATCAGGCGGTCAGACCCGTCAGGACGGGCCAAGCCCTGCCTGACCTGGCCAGCCTCCCACGAGGAGAACGTGCGACTGCCGGGCAACGCTCCTCGCTTGTCAGGATGCGCCGTTGAGCCGGTCGACGGCCAGCTGGGCATCACCGATATTGACGAAGTCCACCGCGACGAAGGTCGGGCGCCGCCCCTGTTCGGACTCACAGCTGTGCGCACGGTCGAGAATCCGGTCGGCATTGTTGGCGACCAGAGCCGCCTGCCGGCTCGGCGCCGCGTCGGTCACCCAGTTGTTGAGCAGGAGCAGCTCCGACCCGGCCTCGCCGCGATTGCGCGCACAGCCGACAAGTTTGTCCGCCGAGTCGACGGAGAAGGGTGTGTCCGATGCATAGCGGTAGAAACTTCGGAGAAATGTTCCGGGCAGGTCCTGGCTCTCGGTGAAGACGGCCAGCCGCCGGCCGCTGTCGACCATCTCACGCAGCGTGGGCCATGAGCCGTCGTCGGCGGGCGGGGTGACCACGAGCCGGGAAAGCCCCGCCTGCGCGACCGCGCCGGCGATCTCGGAGGCCGGCACGCCGTCCTGGATGATGAAGGTGACGACCTCGCTCGGGTTGCGGGCCATCCAGTCCCCCACCTTGCCGAGCTCCTCGACCAGGTCAAGCGCACCGAGCTGGCACATGTCGTGGCACAGCCACAGCCCCGGCCGGGCCGACCTGGCGTTGCGGGTCAACGGCTCGATGGCCGCCCGGGTCGTCGGCGGGAGCGTCGCGAGCACGGCGTCGACCTGCTCGGGCGTGGTCCAGTGGTGCACGTCGAGCAGCAGCGCGCGAACGCCGAGGTCGAGCTGGTGCACCAGCGACGGATCCTGCGTCGGGCCGAGAAAACGGTCCTCGCTGTTCGCCATCGCGTTGTGGGTCGCGAGGTAGGTGACCTCGTCGTAGCGCTTCGCGCAGAGCTGGGCCTGGCCGTTGCACAGTTCGCGCCCGGTGGCCGCGGCGCCCGGGAACGCGACCCAGGTCACCGCGATCATCACCGGAATGGTCACCACGAGGCCACCGGCGAGCCGGCGCCGCCGGCCGACCCGGCCCCACCGCCCGGACACCCGCCGGAACACGGCCGCGCCGACGACCACCATGCCCACGAGCAGCGTCCAGCCGACGATGCGCAGGTAGTCGGCCTCGATGTCACCGTAGGCATGCCGGGAGAAGTCCGCGAGGACGGCCCCGGCGCCCGGTGGCAGCGGCCCGCCGGGCTTGTCCAGCGCCAGCAGCGGGTTCGGCAGCAGGATCCGCATCGCGACCCCGAACAGGCCCGCGGCGGCACCCGCGGTGATCACGGCGGCCGCCAGCGCGCGCACCCGGGACCGGCCCCGCCTGGCCGCCAGCCCGATGATCGCCACACCGATCAGGCCGACCAGGGCGAGCAGGGCCACGGTCAGGCCGTCCAGCGCCGCGGAGACGTCGTGCAGCCGGGAGACAGCGCTGATGGCCGGCTCGTCGCGCAGGTCGGAGAGTCGGACGCCCAGGTCGAGCACGGCACCGTCGGTGAGGTGCGACCGCATCTCACCGATCGCCTGCTCGTCGCCCTGGAACAACAGCGGGCCGACCAGGGCCAGCGCGCCGGCGACGTCCCCGGAGCGCAGGTCCGCGCGCAGCGGGCCGGCCATCTCGTCGCGGTCGGCCGCCGGCAGCCGACCGAGCACCGCGTCGACGACGCGGTCGGTGTCCTGCGCGGACAGCTGCATGGTGGGCAGATCGGCCGGCGGGCGACCGGCCATGATCTCGTCGATTGCGGTCAGGATCGCGCGGGTGAAGTCCGTCACGGACTCGACCTGGTAGCTGCTCCCCGACCCGAGCTCCCCGGCGATGTAGCGGTTGGCCAGGCCGGAGATGTTGCCGAAGATCGGCGTCAGGTCGACCGTGAACGCGAGATCGTCATCCTTCGCGCTCAGGTAGCCCACGATGCGCCGGATCTGCTCGTCGGTCATCTCCTCGACCGTCGACGGCGGGAGCACCGTGCGCAGGTTCGCCGTGACCAGCGACGAGTCGATCGGCAGGCCGGAGAGCAGCGAGTCCACCGCCGGGTCGGGCAGGACCTCGGTGTAGATGCGGTCGTAGGCGTCGGCCTCGGTGAGCGACTGGGAGTAGAAGTCGGGGCTGAGCACCGTGGAACGCGCGGTGGTGAGCACGACGATGGGCACCCAGACCAGCGCCAGCAGCACGGCCAGGCCCGCCTGGGCCGCCCGCAGCCGCACACCGCTCCCACGGCCGGACGGCACCGGCCCGGCGGCCCGGCCGCCGCTGGCAACCCGGCCGGCTTTGGCGACCCGGCCGGCGCTGGCAGTTCGGCCGGCTCCGGCGCCTCGGCCACCCGCGGCGGGTGGTTCGCCGCCTGGGCCCGGCGGATCGCCGTCGGCGGCACGCGGCTCGGGGACCGCCGGCCTGGTGTCGCCGGACGAGCTCGTGGACGGGGCCGCGTTAGAGCCATCCCCCGAGTCGGACCCGTGCGCCGCCGTGGAACCGGGCGTCGGAGCGGGCCCGGAGGCCGTGGTGGACCCGGGCATGGTGGACCCGGGCATGGTGGACCCGGGCATGGTGGACCCGGGCGCGGTGGCCCGCCTGCCTATGCGCCCACGGAGCCCAGAAGCCATTCGGCCCATCTCCGACCTGTCACCACCCACCGTCATGGACGGCTTCCAACCTATCCCGGCCGGGCCGATCAGAGATCGGTTCCGCCGGCCGGGGAACACTCAGAGATCAGCTCAGGGCTGGCTCGCACGCAGCTGCGGGTGGAGGACGGCCGTCAGAGCCTCCTCGATCCGCGCCGCGACGTCGTCCGGCGTGCCGGAACCGTCGATGGTCCGCAGCAGGCCCTGCTCCCCGTAGTGGCTGCGCAGCGGTGCCGTCTCCGCGGTGAAGACCTCCATGCGGCGCCGCGCCGTCTCGGCGGTGTCGTCGACGCGGCCCTCGGACAGCGCACGCCGGCTGATCCGCGCCAGCACCTCGGCCTGGTCGACCTCGAGATCCATCACGACATCCAGCGGGCCGCAGGAGGCGTCCAGCATGCGGTCGAGGGCCTCGGCCTGTGGCAGCGTCCGGGGGAAGCCGTCGAGCAGGAAGCCGGCCCCGCAGTCGGCACCGGTGGTGAGACGGTCCGCGACGATGTCCAGCACGATCTCGTCGGGGACCAGCTCACCGGCACGGACGTAGCGCTCCGCCCGCCGGCCCAGGCTGGTGCCGGCGGAGATCTGCTGGTCGAAGAGCTGGCCCGTCGAGATCGCGGGAACGCCGTGACGCGCGCTGATACGTGCGGCCTGGGTTCCCTTGCCTGCACCGGGTGGACCGAGCAGCACGAGCCTCATGCCCTGCACGCTACAGGCAGTTGCGCCGTCGACAGCCGCACCAAAAGGACAAAAGGGCCCGGCCCGGACTCGATGGAAGGCAGCTCACCTCCCTCGGTCCGGGCCGTTCCTGACCAATCGTCAGGGTCGGCTGGCCGTAAAGGCCGTAAAGGCCGTCAGGGCCGTCGGGTCGGCAGGATCGGAGCGGGCAGGTCCGTCGTGCCCATCAGATACCGGTCGACGGCCGCCGCGGCCGAGCGCCCCTCAGCGATCGCCCAGACGATCAGCGACTGACCGCGGCCCATGTCACCGGCCACGAACACACCGGGGACGGACGTCGACCAGCCCAGGTCGCGGGCGACGTTGCCACGGGGGTCGAGGTCGACCCCGAGCTGCTCCAGCAGGCCCGGGCGCTCGGGCCCGACGAAGCCCATGGCCAGCAGCACCAGGTCGCAGGGCAGCTCGGTGTCGGTCCCCTCGATCTTGCGGGGCCTGCCGTCGACCATCTCGACCTCGTGCATGAGCAGCGCCCGCACGTTGCCGTCGTCATCGCCGAGGAACCGCTCGGTGGACACGGCGAAGACCCGCTCGCCGCCCTCCTCGTGCGCGCTGGTGACCCGGTAGAGCAGCGGGAAGGTCGGCCACGGGTTCGCCGGGGCGCGCGACGCCGGCGGCCGGGGCATGATCTCCAGCTGGTGGACGGACACCGCGCCCTGGCGGTGCGAGGTGCCCAGGCAGTCGGCCCCGGTGTCACCACCGCCGATGATCACCACCCGCCTGCCCTCGGCGGAGATGGTCGTCCGATCCAGGTCACCGAGCTGGACCTTGTTCGCGGGCACCAGGAAGTCCATGGCCAGGTGGATGCCGTTGAGCTCCCGGCCCGGCACCGGCAGGTCACGGCCCACCGTCGACCCGCCGGCGAGGACGACCGCGTCGTAGGACGACCGCAGCTCGTCCGCGGTGAGGTCGACACCGACGTTGCAGGAGGTGATGAACGAGGTGCCCTCTGCCTCCATCTGCGCGAGACGGTTGTCGAGGACGCTCTTCTCCATCTTGAACTCGGGGATGCCGTAGCGGAGCAGGCCGCCCACGCGGTCCGCACGCTCGTAGACCACCACCTCGTGGCCGGCCCGGGTCAGCTGCTGGGCGGCGGCCAGCCCGGCCGGGCCCGAACCGACCACCGCGACCCGGCGCCCGGTCCGCACCGACGGCTGGACCGGGGTCACCACCCCGTCCGCGATGGCACGGTCGATGATGGTGACCTCGATCTGCTTGATCGTCACCGGATCGTCGCCGATGCCGAGCACGCAGGCCGCCTCGCACGGCGCCGGGCACAGCCGCCCGGTGAACTCCGGGAAGTTGTTGGTCGCGTGCAGCCGCTCGATCGCCTCGGTCCAGTCCCCGCGGCGGGCGAGGTCGTTCCACTCGGGAATGATGTTCCCCAGCGGGCAGCCGTTGTGGCAGAACGGGATGCCGCAGTCCATGCACCGGCCGGCCTGGTCGCGCAGCGCCGGCTCGGAGAACGGCTCGTACACCTCGCGCCAGTCGGTGAGACGCAGGTCCACCGGCCGACGTGAGGGCAGCTCCCGGCGGTGCTTGAGAAACCCGGTCGGGTCAGCCATGACACTCCTGTCGCGGTCTGGTTCTTCGTTGGATCAATGGGTCGGTACCCGCGTGGTGACCTGGTCAGACGCGGGACGACGCCATGATCTCCTCGTCGACGGGCAGGCCCTGCTCCTGCGCCCTGCGCATGGCAGCCAGGACTCGCTTGTAGTCGCGCGGCATGACCTTCACGAAGTGGTCCTGCTCGTCCGCCCAGCGGGAGATCAGCCGGGCTGCGACAGCGGAGCCCGTCTCCCGGTAGTGCTTCTCGATGTGCCCGCGCAGCGCGACCCGGTCATCGTCGTCGAGCGGGTCGACGTCCACCATCTCGGTGTTGATGCGCTGGAGCACCGGCTTGTGAAGATAGGCGACGCCACCGCTCATCCCGGCCGCGAAGTTGCGGCCGATCGAGCCCAGGACGACGACGACACCGCCGGTCATGTACTCGCAGCCGTGGTCTCCGACGCCCTCGACCACCGCGACGGCGCCCGAGTTACGCACGCAGAACCGCTCGCCGACGATGCCGCGGAAGTACGCCTCGCCCGCGGTGGCCCCGTAGAGCAGCACGTTGCCGGCGACGATGTTCTCCTCCGCCCGCAGCGGCGCCTCCTTCGGCGGGAAGACGATGAGCCGCCCGCCGGAGAGGCCCTTGCCGGCGTAGTCGTTGGCGTCCCCCTCCAGGGTGAGGGTCATCCCGCGGGGGACGAACGCGCCGAAGCTCTGCCCGGCGGAGCCGGTGAACCGCAGCGAGATCGTGTCGTCGGGCAGCCCGGCCGCCCCGTACCTCTTCGTCACCTCGTAGCCGAGCATGGTGCCGACCGTCCGGTTGACGTTGCGGATCGGCATCTCCAGCCAGACCGGCCGGCCGTCCTCGATCGCGCCCTCGCAGAGCTGGATCAGCGAGTTGTCGAGCGCCTTGTCCAGGCCGTGGTCCTGGCTCGCGGTGCAGTGCAGCGAGCCACCGAACGGCCGCTCCGGCGTGTGCAGGAGCGGGGTGATGTCGAGCCCGGAGGCCTTCCAGTGGTCGATCGCCGCCCGGGCGTCGAGCAGGTCGACCCGGCCCACCGCCTCCGCGATGCTGCGCAGGCCCAGCGCGGCGAGGTGCTCGCGCACCTCCTCGGCGATGAAGGTGAAGAACGCCTCCACGAACTCGGGGCGGCCGGTGAACCGCTTGCGCAGCTCCGGGTTCTGCGTCGCCACGCCGACCGGGCAGGTGTCCAGGTGACAGACGCGCATCATCACGCAGCCCGCGACGACGAGCGGCGCGGTGGCGAAGCCGAACTCCTCAGCACCCAGCAGGGCACCGATGACCACGTCCCGGCCGGTCTTCATCTGGCCGTCGACCTGCACGACGATGCGGTCCCGCAGGCCGTTGAGCAGCAGGGTCTGCTGGGTCTCGGCGAGGCCGAGCTCCCACGGCGCGCCGGCGTGCTTGAGCGACGTCAGCGGCGACGCCCCGGTGCCGCCGTCATGGCCGGAGATCAGCACGACGTCGGCGTGCGCCTTGGAGACACCCGCGGCCACCGTCCCGACCCCGACCTCGGCGACGAGCTTGACGTGCACCCGCGCCTTGGGGTTGGAGTTCTTCAGGTCGTGGATGAGCTGGGCGAGGTCCTCGATCGAGTAGATGTCGTGGTGCGGGGGCGGCGAGATCAGGCCGACGCCCGGGGTCGAGTGCCGGGTCTTCGCGATCCACGGGTAGACCTTGTGCCCGGGCAGCTGGCCGCCCTCGCCCGGCTTCGCGCCCTGCGCCATCTTGATCTGGATGTCGTCGGCGTTCGCCAGGTACTCGCTGGTCACCCCGAACCGGCCGCTGGCCACCTGCTTCACGGCCGAACGGCGCAGGTCACCGTTGTCGTCCGGGGTGAAGCGGCGCGCGTCCTCGCCGCCCTCGCCGGTGTTCGACTTCCCGCCGAGGCGGTTCATCGCGATCGCGAGCGTCTCATGGGCCTCGGCGCTGATCGAGCCGTACGACATGGCGCCGGTCGCGAACCGCTTCACGATCTCGGAGGCCGGCTCGACCTGGTCGATCGGGATCGGGCCACGCCCGGTGTCACGCAGCGCGAACAGGCCGCGCAGCGTCGCGTTCTGCCGGGCCAGGTCGTCGACCTTCGCGGTGTACTCGCGGAACAGGTCGTACTGGCGGCTGCGGGTGGCGTGCTGGAGCAGGAAGACGGTCTCCGGGTTGAACAGGTGCAGCTCGCCCTCACGCCGCCACTGGTACTCGCCGCCGACCTCCAGGGTGCGGTGCGCGAGCTCGGAGGGGACCGTCGGGTACGCGCGCCGGTGCCGGGCCGCGACCTCCTCGGCGATGACGTCGATGCCGACGCCGTCGAGCCGGCTGGGCGTGCCGACGAAGTACTCGTCGACCAGCTCCTGCGACAGCCCGATCGCCTCGAAGACCTGGGCCCCGGTGTAGCTCGCCACCGTGGAGATGCCCATCTTGGACATCACCTTGAGCAGGCCCTTGCCGAGCGCCTTGATCATGTTCTTCTCGGCCTGCTCACGGTCGACGCCGGTGAGCTCGCCACTGGCGAGCAGGTCGTCGATCGACTCGAAGGCCAGGTACGGGTTGACCGCAGCCGCGCCGTAGCCGGTGAGCAGCGCGATGTGGTGGACCTCGCGGGCGTCACCGCATTCGACGATGAGGCCGACCTTCGTCCGGGTCTTCTCACGGATCAGGTGGTGGTGCACCGCCGCGGTCAGCAGCAGGGACGGGATCGGCGCCTTGTGCTCGTCGGAGTCGCGGTCGGAGAGGACCACAATGCGGGCACCGTCGGCGATGGCCTCGCTGACACCGGCACAGATCTCCGCGAGGCGCGCGGCCAGCGCGGCACCGCCACCCTGGACGTCGTACAGACCACGTACCGTCACCGACGCGAAGCCGGGCATGTCACCGTCGTCGTTGATGCCGATGATCCGCGCCAGCTGGGTGTTGCTGATCACCGGGAACGGCAGGTGCACCATCCGGGCCGACGCCGGAGTCGGGTCGAGCAGGTTGCCCTCCGGGCCGAGCGTGCGGGCGAGGCTGGTGACCAGCTCCTCCCGGATCGCGTCCAGCGGCGGGTTGGTGACCTGGGCGAACAGCTGGGTGAAGTAGTCGAACAGCAGCCGCGGCCGGGTGGAGAGCACGGCGACCGGGGTGTCGGTGCCCATCGACCCGATCGGTTCGGCCCCCGAGCGCGCCATCGGGCCGACGATGATCCGCAGCTCCTCCTCGGTGTACCCGAAGACCTGCTGGCGGCGCAGGACGGACGAGTGCCCGTACAGGATGTGCTCCCGCTCGGGCAGATCGTCCAGGGAGATGACGCCGGCGTGCAGCCACTCCTCGTACGGCGCGGCGTTCGCCAGCGCCGACTTGACCTCGTCGTCGCTGACGATCCGGCCCTTCGCGGTGTCGACGAGGAACATCCGCCCAGGCTGCAGGCGGCCCTTGCGCACCACCTTGTGCGGCGGGATGTCCAGCACGCCGACCTCGGAGGCCATCACGACCAGGCCGTCGTCGGTCACCCAGTAGCGGGACGGGCGCAGGCCGTTGCGGTCCAGCACCGCGCCGATCATCGTGCCGTCGGTGAAGGCGATGGAGGCCGGGCCGTCCCAGGGCTCCATGAGCGCGGAGTGGAACTCGTAGAAGGCCCGGCGGGCCGGGTCCATCTCCTCGTGGTTCTCCCACGCCTCCGGGATCATCATGAGCACCGCGTGCGGCAGCGAACGCCCGCCCAGGTGCAGCAGCTCGAGCACCTCGTCGAAGCTGGCCGAGTCGCTGGCACCGTCCTCACAGATCGGGAACAGCCGCGCCAGGTCGCCGGGGATGAGGTTGCTGGCCAGCAGCGCCTCCCGCGCGCGCATCCAGTTACGGTTGCCGCGCACGGTGTTGATCTCGCCGTTGTGGGCGATCAGCCGGTACGGGTGTGCCAGCGGCCAGCTCGGGAAGGTGTTCGTCGAGAACCGACTGTGGACCAGCGCGATGGCGCTGTCGAACCGCGGGTCGTCGAGGTCCGGGAAGTAGGCGGAGAGCTGATGCGTCGTCAGCATGCCCTTGTAGACGATGGTGCGGGCTGACAGCGACGGCATGTAGGCACCGGTCTCGCGCCGGACCCGCTTGCGTACACAGTAGGCGCGGCGCTCGAGCTCCATCACGTCGAATCCGTCGTCGGACGCGGAGCCGGTCGCACCCGCCGCGCCGGCCGCCCCGGACCCGTCCTGAGCCTGCGCCGGATCAGCCGCGGCGGCCCCGGTCGGCTCGCCGGGCAGCGCGAGGAAGATCTGCCGCATCCACGGCTCGACCTCACGCGCCGCGGTACCGACGAGGTGGCCGACCGTCGGGACCTCCCGCCAGCCGAGGATCCGCAGGCCCTCCTGGCGCACGATCCGGCTGATCGCCCGGACGGCGTCGTCGCGCTCGCCGGCGATCTGGGAAAGGAAGATCGTGCCGACGGCGTACCGGCCCGGCGCCGGCAGCGGGAACTGCACGACGTCACGGAAGAAGCCGTCCGGCACCTGAACCAGGATGCCCGCACCGTCGCCGGTGTCGGGGTCGCTGCCGGACGCACCGCGATGATCAAGATTGCGCAGGACTGTCAGCCCCTGATCGACCAGCTCGTGGCTACGCCGGCCATGCACATCGACAACGAAGCCGACGCCACAGGCATCGTGTTCGAACGAGGGGTCATAGAGACCTTGCGCAGTCGACATCCGGAGGTGTCCCGTCCATCTTCAGGGGCCGATGGGAGCGGACGACGTTGTCCGGAGGGTGGCGCGGCGAATGACGGGCTGCTCATCAGCTCCGCGCCTCTACCGAGTGTGCCATGCGCAAGCCGCATCCGCCGTGGTCGCTCATGTCCGTCAGATCACAGCGAGATGACGCCAGATTTCACAGGTGATCAAAGAACTTCCGGTAAGGGGCCACCAAAAGCGGACAAGTGACAGGGAGGCAACATTCCCGTCACAGGGCGCACCGCCAGGCAGCCAGCCGCCGCGAACCGGACGAGCAGGGTGAGGATCTCCTGCCTATAAGCAGTGTACGGATCCAGTTTGTCGTGGATCCGCCCACCCTCCGTGCGATCTCCGGTATTCCGCCCTGTCACGGCAAGCCACCCTGTTCGTCGAGGGCGGCCTGCCTCGGTCAGTCCCGGCCGGCCGAGCCCGCACCCGCAGTCCCGGCAGGACCGGCGGTGCCAGAACCCGGGACGGCGGAACCGGCGGCGACATCCGGACCGCTGGGCGCGTTCCCAGCCGTCGCATCCGCGCCGACACCAGCACCGGCACCAGCAGTCGGCACCGCGACCGCGGCGGCCGAGCCGCCCGGAGCCGGGACGGCTACGGCCGGCTCGGTCGCCCGGTCACCGGGATGGTCCGCGCTGACCGTGGCAGCGCCCTTGCCGGCGTCGATGCCCGGCCCACCGGGCGCGGTCGCCTCCGTCGCGCCGGCCGCGGCCGCCCTGCCCTCGGGGCCCGCCTTGCCAGTCGCGCCAGTATCGCCGGCCCCGGTCCCCTTGCCAGCCGGGTCCGTCCTGCCTGGCGTCTCCGCCTTGCCGGCCGAGTCGGTCCCGCCCTCCACGCCGGCCTCGCTGTCCGCGCCCGCACCGGCCTCGGCGTCCGGGGTGTCCCCGACGCCGGGCGCCGGGGGCCAGCCGACGTTGGCGTCGATCGGGCGCCGAACGAGCGCCAGCGCCAACACCGCGAGCAGGAAGACCACGATCGAGACCCAGATGTTGATCCGGAAGCCGAGGACCTTCTCCGCGGTGTCGATCCGCAGCGCCTCGATCCACAGTCTCCCGATCGTGTAAAGCGCCACGTAGAGGAAGAACAACCGCCCGCGGCCAAGCCGTTTACGCCTGTCGACGAGCAGCAGGACCCCCGCGACGACCAGGTTCCACAGCGACTCGTAAAGGAAGGTCGGGTGGTAGGTCGAGACTCCCGGGATCATCTGGTGCGCCGGATCGATCCGGACCGCCCAGGGCAGATCCGTCGCGCGGCCGTACAGCTCCTGGTTGAACCAGTTCCCCCACCGCCCGATCGCCTGCGCGAGAGCCAGGCCGGGCGCGAGCGCGTCCGCGAACAGGCCGAACGACACGTCCATCCGTCGGCAGGCGATCCAGGCGCCGAGCGCCCCACCGGCGACCGCGCCCCAGATCGCCAGGCCACCGTTCCAGACCTCGAAGACCGCGACCAGGTCGCCGTCCTTGCCGAAGTAGGCCTCGGGGCTGCTGACCACGTGGTAGATCCGCGCGCCGACGATGCCGAACGGGACCGCCCAGTACGCGACCTCGCTGGCGACCACGGGATCCACGCCGCGTGCCCGCAACCGCCGAGCGGTCACGACAACAGCGACGATGATCCCGATGACGATCATCAGAGCGTAGGCGCGCAGGGGGACGGGCCCCAGATGCACGACTCCTCGGGATGGACTGGGTATAGCAGCGAGCACCACGGGGGTCAGGCTATCGCCCCGGACGTCCGATGCTGCGAGGCCAGTCCCACGAGCAACGCAGCCGCAATCGGGAATGCGCCGGGCACACTTCCCGCAACCCACGAGACCACAGGGGATATACCTGGCGCAATCAGACAGACCGGGCCCGGGTGGACCACAGAACAGCAACGGAGCGCCCACGGAGCGACCGCGGGATGTTCACGGGAACAGGTCAGACAGAGGCCGAGCGCACACCCGCGGCAAGCTCGGCCGCCAGACTGGTGACCGCGGCGAGACCGGGGTCACCGCCCTGACCGGCCCCGGTGTCGGTCGCGGTGTCGGTGGCGAGCGCACGGACGAGGGCCGAACCGACGATGACCCCGTCCGCGAAGCTCGCGACCTCCGAGGCCTGGGCCCCGTTGCTGACTCCCAGCCCGACGGCGACCGGCAGGCCGGTCACCTCACGCACCCGGGCGACAAGATCACCGGCCTTGGCCCCGACCTCGGCGCGTGCCCCGGTGACACCCATTGTCGACGCCGCGTAGACAAAGCCACGGCTGTGCCCGGTGACCAGGCGCAGCCGCTCGGGCGTGGAGCTCGGCGCGACCAGGAAGACCGGGTCCAGGCCATGGGCGGCACAGGCCGCGAGCCAGCGGTCGGCCTCCTCGGGCGGCAGGTCGGGAGTGATCGCTCCCGCCCCGCCGGCCGCGGCCAGGTCGGCCGCGAACGCCTCCAGGCCGTATCGCTCCACCGGATTCCAGTAGGTCATCACCAGTGTCGGCGCTCCGGTCTCGGCGACCGCCTCGACCGTACGCAGCACATCCCGCGTCGTGACTCCGCCGCGCAGGGCGGCATCGGCGGCGTCCTGGATGACCGGCCCGTCCATGGTCGGGTCGGAGTAGGGCAGACCGACCTCGACGACGTCCACCCCGRCCGCAACCATGGCCCGCATCGCGGTGATCCCGCGTTCCACTGTCGGGAAGCCCGCGGGAAGGTAGCCGACGAGGACGGCACGCCCCTCGTCGCGGGCCCGGGCGAAGGCCCGGTCCAGCGGGCTGAACCGCTCCGCCTCGCCTGCCTGGGCCTGGGCGCCCGACTGGACCTGCACTGACGCGCTCTGTGCCAACTGACTCCGCACCGTGGATCCGTTCCTCGTCGTCGTGATCAGGCGGATGGAGAGGTGCCCGCGGCGTCGCCTGCGCCCGGGGACTCGGCGCCCTCGTCCAACAGGTTGAACCAGCGGGCAGCCGTGTCGACGTCCTTGTCGCCGCGACCGGAGCAGTTGACCAGCACGACGGCCTCGGGGCCGAGCTCACGGGCGACCTCGAAGGCGCCGGCGAAGGCGTGYGCGCTCTCGATGGCCACGAGGATGCCCTCCGTGCGGGCCACCAGCCCCAGCGCGTCCATCGCCGCGGTGTCGTCGACCACCCGGTACGTGGCGCGCCCGGTCTCGTGCAGCAACGCGTGCTCGGGGCCGATGCCCGGGTAGTCGAGCCCGGCGGAGATTGAGTGGGAGACCTGGGTCTGCCYGTCCTCGTCCTGCAGCAGGAAGGTCCGCATGCCGTGCAGGACACCGGGTGCCCCGCCGGCGATGGCGGCCGCGTGGCGCCCGGTGGCGACCCCGTCACCACCGGCCTCGCAACCGATCAGCGCGACCTCTGTGTCCGGGATGAAACGGTGGAAGATGCCCATCGCGTTCGACCCGCCGCCGACACAGGCGACCACCGCGTCCGGCAGGCGGCCGAGCAGGTCGAGGGTCTGCTGACGCGCCTCCACCCCGATGATGCGCTGGAAGTCACGCACCATCATCGGGAACGGATGAGGCCCCATCACCGACCCGATGCAGTAGTGCGTCGAGTCGACCGTGGCCACCCAGTCACGCATGGCCTCGTTGATGGCGTCCTTCAGGGTGCGGCTGCCGGACGCGACCGCGACGACCTCCGCGCCGAGCAGGCGCATCCGCGCCACGTTGAGAGCCTGCCGGCGGGTGTCCTCCTCGCCCATGTAGACGACGCACTCCAGGCCCAGCAGGGCGCAGGCGGTCGCGGTCGCCACACCGTGCTGACCGGCGCCCGTCTCGGCGATCACCCGCGTCTTGCCCATCCGGCGGGTGAGCAGGCACTGCCCCAGCACATTGTTGACCTTGTGCGAGCCGGTGTGGGCGAGATCCTCCCGCTTGAGCAGGATGCGCGCGCCACCGATCTTCTCGGTCAGCCGATCCGCGGCGGTCAGCGGCGTCGGGCGGCCGGCATAGGTCGACAGCAGCCGGTCGAGCTCACCGGTGAAGGCCGGGTCGACCCGGGCGGCCTCGTAGGCGGCCGAAAGCTCGTCGAGCGCGGCGAACAGCGCCTCGGGCACGAAACGCCCACCGAAACGCCCGTAGTGACCTGACACGTCCGGAACCGACTGCCAGCTCCGGGCCGCTTCGACGGACGACCATTGATCGGCCGCACCGACCGCGCCCGGGCGGGTCGGGTCAGTCGCGTCGGAGGAGCCGGCAAGCGTTCCAGCGGATCGAGCAGTCACGGCCCTGACTGTACCGGCGCCCGACCCCACCAAGGTGACCGCGGGAGAGCTGCGGCCAGACGGGGACCGTCCGGACACGGCGGGACGCCATGGGCACCGCACCGTGCTCCCGGTCCCGCTCCCGGCCGGGCATCACGTCACGCCCCGGCCCGCCCGGCATGCGGCCCACCCGGCATGCGCGGGACGCCGCCCCGGATCCGGGCCGGGGCGTCGGCCGCGTGCGGGATCAGTGCGCGATGCGGGTTGCCGGATGGGTTCCGGCCGTCACGAGGTCCGCGACGAACTGCCGCGGGTCGCCACCGGTGACGGCGGCCTCGCCCACCAGAACGGCGTCCGCACCCGCGCCGGCGTACTGGAGGAGGTCGTGGGGACCGCGCACGCCGGACTCGGCGACCTTCAGCACTCCGTGGGGAACCATCGGTGCCAGCCGCGCGAACGTCTCCCTGTCGACCTGGAGCGTGCGCAGGTTCCGGGCGTTGATCCCGATCAGCCGGGCTCCCGCGTCGAGCGCACGGACCATCTCCTCCTCGTCGTGCACCTCGACCAGCGCGGTCATTCCCAGCGACTCGACCCGCTCCAGCAGCCCGATGAGGCGTGGCTGGTCGAGCGCGGCCACGATCAGCAGGACCAGGTCGGCACCATGCGCCCGCGCCTCCAGCACCTGGTACGGCGACACCACGAAGTCCTTGCGCAGGACCGGGATGTCCACCGCTACCCGGACGGCATCAAGATCCGCAAGGGACCCGCCGAAGCGCCGCCGCTCGGTGAGGACGCTCACCGCCGCCGCGCCGGCCTGCTCATAGAGCGAGGCCAGCCCGGCCGGRTCGGTGATCGCCGCCAGTGCCCCCTTCGACGGTGAGCGGCGCTTGATCTCCGCAATCACCGACACCCGCGGCGCACGCAGCACCGCCAGCGCGTCCCGGGGGTCCGGTACACGTTCCACTCTTTGTTTGAGAGCTGCCAGGGACGTCTCTCGCTCGCGTTCAGCCAGATCTGCTCTGACCCCGTCGAGGATCTCGTCGAGAGCGTTCATCGCCCCGCGCTCGCGCCAGTCGCGGCCATGGGGCCGATGGTAGGACAGGCGCACGACGCCGGCCCGCCACCCCCACTCACGGCGTCGAGCGGTCACGACCTGTCGTTGCTTCTCCGTTGTCGATTTGGGCCCATACCGCCCTGACGTCGACGTCGAGGCCAGATGAATTAGAGGTATCTCCCACCCGGTGACGGAATGGTTCGCGAGCGTAGTGGTGACGCCGTTGCTACTGACACCCGCCGCACCGACACGGACACGTCACGAAACCGGCGCTCGGCGTCGCGACACGCCCGCCCCCCGGCGACTTTGACGCCCCACGACCGACCCGTATCATCGAACACACGTTCGACGGAGCTGCTTGGGGGAAGCGTGATGACGGATCGGGTGACAGATCAGGTGGGCCTGGCATGGAGCGCGGCGGTGGAGATCGGCAATGCACCGAACGCGGCATGGGAGTCAGATCCGGCCGGCTCCGCGGGGCAGGCGATGGGCGCGCGATGGCCCATCGCGGCCTGGGCGTCCTCGGCTGTGTGGTCCGCCCGTCCCGCCAGCGGCAGCGGTTCCGAGCCGGATGGGCAGCCCGCTTCGGGCGGGCCGGAAGGTGGTCCGGACGAGAGGACCGATCGAAATGCAGGATCATCGTCAGCCGTTCCCGGCACCGCGCCGGGCACGCCCGTCTCCAGCCCCGCGGAGCCGCTGCACGCCGGCGGCACGGCTACCGAGCCCACGGGCCCGGCAGCGGCCAGCCCAGCGGGCGCCCCGGGCGCCGTCGCGCCCCGGCGGGCGACCGCCGTCCCGCCCCGGCCCACGCCCGCAGGGCCACCGGGGAGCGCGCCCGCAGGTCGCCCAGGGGCCGCCACGGGCGCGGGCTCACGGCGGCTTCTCGACACCGACACGGAGCACCAGCTACTTCTTGCTCAGATCCGGGAGCTCGACCGCCGCATCGCCCGAATGGACGTGCTCATCCGTCTGCTTGAGGCGGATGTTGAGCGCAACCACCTGACGCTGGCGGCCCTGGGCCGCCAGCAGTCCCCGCGTACGCTCCCGCCGCGGCCGCCCGAGACCCACACCGGCCGGCCCGGCACGAGCGGCTCGCCGCGCCTCGCTGGCCAGGAAGGGCGGCTCCGATGATCAGGTGGGGTCCTGGCCCCGCTCGATGGCGTCCCAGGCGTCAACGGGTGCGGCTACGCGGGCCTGGTAACGGCCGGACATGGCCGGCCAGGTCCGCGCGCGGGCGACCACGGCAGCGCCCGTGACGGCCAGTACCAGGCCGCCGAACGAGGCCGACCAGGGTCCGGCGGTGCGGGAGAGCCCAGTGATCGTCGGCTCCCCCACGGGTACCACGGCCTGAACCTCGTCCGTGCCGCGGACAGCGCCCATCGGATCGATGGCGATCCCACCCGCCGTCACGAGAATGGCGATGCCCGCGAGCAGCACGAGGATTCCCACCACGGTCCGGCCCAGCCGCCGGGTCGCGATGATCGCCAGTGTCCCGGCGAGGCCGAGCAGCCCGAGGGCGGTCACCGCCGGTGCCAGCGAGCTGCCGGACCAGTTCACCGCCAGCGGCGCCGCCACCACCTTCTCCCCCACCCCTGACTGCACACGGGCCGACACCCAGGTGGAACCAGCGCTGAACAGCACCGCTGCCGCGCCGACCAGGCACCCGACGATGGCCAGCATCCGTTCCCGACGGGCCCGTCGGGCCTGGTCAGCAGCCGGCGCGGCGGCCCCGTCGGCCGCGGTGCTGCCATCGGGATGCCGGTCGGGTGGTGTCGTGGTGGGCATGTCGGGCGTCGAGGTCATGACGGCGAGCGGAGCGACTCCGCCACCTCGATCGCGCGGAGCACCGCGGCGGCCTTCGTCCGGCTCTCCAGATCCTCCGTCTCCGGCACCGAGTCCGCGACGATGCCGGCGCCGGCCTGCACATAGGCCATGCCGGAGCGCAGCACCGCGGTGCGGATGGCGATGGCGGTGTCCAGATCGCCGCCGAAGTCGAGATAGCCGACCACGCCCCCGTAGAGACCACGCCGGGTCGGCTCCAGCTCGTCGATGATCTCCATGGCGCGCACCTTCGGGGCTCCGGACAGGGTGCCCGCGGGGAAGGTGGCGGCCAGCACGTCGACGGCGCTGCGTTCGGGCGCGACCTGACCGATCACGGTGGAGACGATGTGCATGATGTGCGAGAACCGCTCGACCGCGGCGAACTCGACGACCCGCACCGAGCCCGGCACACAGACCCGCCCGAGATCGTTGCGGACCAGGTCCACCAGCATGACGTGCTCGGATCGTTCCTTCGGGTCGGCCAGCAGCTGGGCGGCCAGCTCGGCGTCGTGCTCGGGAGTCTCGCCCCGCGGCCGGCTGCCGGCGATCGGGTGCAGCAGTGCTCGGCGGCCCGTGACCTTGACGTGTGCCTCGGGCGAGGACCCGACGACGTCATGATCGGCGAAGCGCAGCAGATACATGTACGGGCTGGGGTTGGACGCCCGCAGGACCCGGTACACATCCAGCGCGTCGGCGGAGGTGGGGCGCTCGAAACGCTGCGAGACGACGATCTGGAAGCACTCGCCGGCGCGGATCTCCTCGATCGACCGCTCGATCGCGGCCCGGTAGCCACCGGCCTCGGTGGCGGAGACGAAGTCCCTTACCCCGGTGACGGCCCCGGTCGTGGTAGCCACGGTCGGCTCGCTCCACTTGCCGAGATCGGCCGTCATCACCTCGATCCGGTGCACCGCGTCGTCGTAAGCCGCGTCCAGCTCGGCGGTACCGGCGGTACCGGCGCCCTCTGCCCCCCCGCCGCTTCCGGTGACGCCGGTGACGCCGGTGACGCCGGTGAAGACGTTCGCCACCAGCTGGCACGACCCGTCGGTGTGGTCCAGGACGGCGAGGTCGGTCGTCAGCAACATCCGCAGCTCGGGAATCCCGAGATCATTGACGGAGTTCGCCGGCAGCCGCTCGATGCGCCGGACGATGTCGTAGGACAGGTAGCCGACCAGGCCACCGAGCAGCGGCGGGGTCCCCTCCGGGCGGGGCGAGCAGAGCTGCCGCTCGACGGCCCGCAGGACCTCCAGCGGATCACCACCGCTCGGCAGGCCCGGCGGCGGCACCCCGTCCACCCAGACGGCCTGGCCATCACGTTCCGTGAGGGTGGCGGCGGCGCGTACCCCGATGAACGAGTACCGCGACCACACACCGCCATGCTCGGCGGACTCCAGCAGGAACGTGCCCGGGCCGCCGGCCAGCTTGCGGTACACCCCGACCGGGGTCTCGCCGTCGGCCAGCAGGCGCCGGGACACCGCCACGACCGGCTGGTGCGCCGCGAGCTGGTGGAACTCCTCGCGGGTGGGCGTGATCACGCCGGTCGTCATCGACCTGCTCCCCTCGTCGACGCCGTCACGGAGGCGCGGTCCCCGGCCGACGCTGCCGCGCCCGACGCTGCCGCGGCCGACACTTCCGACGCGGCCGGGCCGGCCTCGACGGGCAGCTCCCGACCGACGAAGCAGGTGCGCTCCCCCGTGTGGCAAGCCACCCCCACCTGGTCCACCCGGACGAGCACGGTATCCCCGTCGCAGTCGAGAGCGACCGAGCGAACCCACTGCACGTGCCCGCTGGTGTCTCCCTTGACCCAGTACTCGGACCGGCTTCGGCTCCAGTAGGTGGCGCGGCCGGTGGTGAGGGTCCGGTGCAGCGCCTCATCGTCCATCCAGCCGAGCATGAGGACCTCGCCCGTGTCGTACTGCTGGGCTACGGCCGGGAACAGGCCCGCCCCGTCCCGCTTGAGCTGGCGGGCGATGGCGGGATCGAGAGCTGAGGCTGGTGCGGTCACCCACCCTATTCTGCCTGCCGCGGCGAGGCCGGCCGCGAGCCCGCGCTGTGAGCCGGCCCCATGAGCCGGCCGCGTAACCCGGCGCTGTGAGCCGGGCGCGACCTGGCGCCCCTGGCGCCGGCACACTGCCGCCGGCGGGCCGGCCCGCCGTCAGCGGGAGGAGACCCCGGCGGCCCAGGACTCGTGCAGCCGCCGATACACCCCGGGAACCGCGACGAGGTCGGCGTGCGTGCCGCGCTGGACGACCCGGCCCGCGTCCACCACGATCACCTCGTCCGCGGCCTCGGCCGTCGAGAGCCGATGCGCGATCGTGACGGACGTCCGGTCGCGGGTCAGGGCCAGCAGGGCCGAGGCGATCCGGACCTCGGTGGCCGGGTCCACCGCGGAGGTCGCCTCGTCGAGGACCAGCAGGTCCGGGTCGGCCAGCTGGGCCCGGGCCAGCGCGACGAGCTGGCGCTCGCCGGCCGAGAGCAGATCGCCGCGTTCACCGACCCTGGTGGCGATCCCGGCCGGCAGGCCGGCCAGCCACTCCCCCAGCCCCAGCTGCTCGAACGCCACCATGATCTCCTCATCGGTGGCGTCGGGGCGCCCATAGCGGACGTTGCCCGCCACGGTCAGGTCGAACAGGAAGCCGTCCTGCGGCACCATGACCACGCGGCGGCGCAGCGAGTCGAAACGCACCTCGCCCAGCGGGACGTCGCCGATCAGGACGGTGCCGTCGGTGGGGTCCATCAGCCGGGTCAGCAGCTTCGCCATGGTCGTCTTGCCGGAGCCGGTCTCGCCGACGACCGCCACCCTCGTCCGGGCCGCCAGGTCGAGGGTCACGTCGTGGAGCACCGGCGGTCCGCCTGGGTAGGCGAAGCCGACCTGGTCGAACCGGACCCCCAGCGGGCCGTCCGGCAGCAGGCGCCCCCCGCCGTCGGCACCGGGGTCGCGGATGTCGGTCGGCGTGTCGAGCACGTCGACGACCCGCCGGAGCCCGGCGATGGCGTTGGAGCCCTCGTTCAGCACCTCGGTCAGCGACTGGATCGGCATCACGAACAGCGTCAGCAGAAACAGGAAGGCCACGAGCTGGCCGGTCGTCAGCGAGTCGTCGACGCCGAGCGCGACCCCCAGCACGACCACCGACGCCGTCGTCAGCGCGGCGACGATCTCCACCCCGGCGAACACCCCGGCCACCAGCGTCTGCGCCTGGGTCTGGGCGACCCGGTAGTCCTCCACCGTGGTCCCGATCCGTCGGGCCGTCCGCTGCTGCGACCCGTACGCGCGCACCACCTGTGCGCCCACCACGGACTCGGCGATCGCGCCGAGCATCTCGCCGACCCGCTCCCGCACCACGCCGTACCGGCGGGCCAGCCGTTTCTGGAACCGGTGGGTCGCGAGGACCAGCGGCACGAAGAACGCGTACACCACCAGCGTCAGCTGCCAGGAGTAGACGAACATCAGGACCGTCGCGATGACCATCTGCCCCAGCGAGACGATCAACATGACGCCGCCGAACTGCAGGAACTGCGACATGGTGTCGATGTCGGTGGTCACCCGCGAGGTCAGCGACCCGCGCCGCTGCTCGGACTGGCTGAGCATCGACAGGTCATGCACGTGCCGGAACGCCCGGACCCGCAGGGTCGCGAGCGCGCTCTCCGACAGGCGGTAGAGCCGGACGTTCATCCGGTAGGCGGCGACGGCGGTGACTCCGATGGCGACGGCCGCGAAACCCACCGAGATCCCGATGACCCCCAGGTCGGCCCCGCCGTCCCACACACCGCGGTCCAGTGCCTGCTGGATGACCACGGGGACGACCACCTTGCCCACCGTGGCGATGATCGCCAGTCCGAGCGTGCCGAGGATCCCGGCGGTCAGCTCCGGCACCAGCCGGTGCAGCCGGCCGAGGGTCGCCCACAGCCCCTCGCCCACCGCACCTCCACCCACCACCGCACCTCCACCCACCACTGCACCACCGTGCACCGCGCCATCCCTCACCGCGCCGGCGCCCACAGCACCGGCGCCCACAGCAGCACCAGGACTCACGGCACTGCGACCAACGGCGCTGCGACTCACGGCGCGACCTCCGGAACGGCCGGGACCGCGGCGGCCGGCGACCGCCCGTCCGCCGCCTCGTCGTAGGCGGTAAGCAGCTCGGCATAACCAGGCGAGCGACTCAGCAGCTCCCGGTGCGTACCCTGCGCGACCACCCGGCCGCCGGCCAGGAAGACGACCTCGTCCGCGAGCTCGACCGTCGAGCGGCGATAGGCGACGATCACCACCGTGGCGGCGCCGGCCCGGGCCCGCAGATCGGCGAGGATGGACGCCTCGATCCGCGGGTCGACGCTGGAGGTCGCGTCGTCCAGGATGAGCAGCCGCGGATGGCGGACCAGCGCGCGGGCCAGGCCGATGCGCTGGCGCTGGCCGCCGGACAACGTGGTTCCTCGCTCGCCGACGCGGGTGTCCAGGCCCGCAGGCAGCGCGCGCACGAAACGGTCCGCCTGGGCGCGGCGCAGGGCCTCCCAGATCTCGTCGTCGCCCACGTCGAGGCCCAGCGCCACGTTGGCCCGCACGGTGTCGTCGAACAGGAACGTCTGCTGAGGGACGAGCGCGACCGCGCCGGTGACCTCGCCGGCCGCGAGCTCGGGCAGGTCCACCCCGTCGAGACGGATCGTGCCACCGCTCGGGTCGATGAGGCGGGCGAGCAGGTTCACCAGGGTTGACTTGCCCGAGCCGGTGCGGCCGGTGAGCGCCACCACCCGGCCGGGCGGCACGTCGAACGTGACGCCGGACAGCGCCGCCCGCCCGACGCCCACCGCGTCCAGGGCGTCCACGGCGTCGGCGGCGACGTCCACGCTGTCGGCGGGATCCACGGTGCCGGCAGGATCCACGGTGCCGGCAGGGTCGGCGACGTCCTCGGCGGTGGGCCGGCCCGCCGCCGGCGCGGGATACCGGTAGCCGACTCCGCTCACCTGCAGCGCGGCCGGACCGGACCCGGCGAGCCGGGCGGTGCCGTGGGTGAGCCCGCCACTCGCCGCGAGCACCGCCGCCACCCGCTCATGACCGACCACCGACCGCGGGAGCTCGCCGAAGACCCATCCGATCGCCCTGATCGGAAACGCCAGCAGGGTGAACAGGTACGCCACCCGCACCAGCTCGCCGACCGTGAGCGAGCCGGCGTCGATACGGACCGCGCCGACCACGATCACGGTGAGCACACCCAGGTTGGGCAGCGCCTCCATGACCGGGTCGAACATTCCGCGGATCCGGCCGGCGCGGACCATCGCGTCGCGCAGCTCCTGCGCCTTCACCTCGAAGCGGGACGTCTCATCGGCCTCCCGGCCGAGCGTCTTGACGACCAGCGCCCCGTCGAACGACTCGTGTGCGACGCCGCTGACCTCACCGCGCAGCTGCTGGACCCGCCCGTACAGCGGTGACACCAGGCGCCCGTAGATGATGTTGACGGCGCCGAAGGCGGGGAACACCACGCACCCCACCAGCGCGAGCAGCGGGTCCGTCGCGACCAGCAGCCCCAGTGCGGCGGCCAGCATGACCAGCACGCCCGCGGCGAACGGCAGCGGCGCGATCGGTGCCCAGGTCGCCTCGACGTCGGCGTTCGCGTTCGACAACAGCGAGCCGGTGGAGTGCCGCTGGTGCCACGCCAGCGGCAGCTGAAGGTACTGGCGGGTGACCCGGCGTCGGTAGGTGGCCTGCAGCCGGTACTGCATCATCCCGGAGACCAGCCGGCGCAGGAACAGGCCGCACGCGCGCGCGAACCCGATACCGACCATGATCGCACCGGCGCCGAGCAGCGTGCCCCAGTCGGCGTGACCGTCCCGGATGCTCGGGACCACCACCCGCTCGGTGATCTCGCCCAGCGCCAGCGAGGTCGCCACCGTCGCCAACGCGTACAGCGAGCTGCCGACGAAGGCCGCGGCGAAGATCCGCGGCTCCTCTCGCACCGCGTTCGCGAGGATGCCCAGCCCGCGCCCGATCACCCCGGGCGCGTGACCGCCCGCGCCCGCCACCGCCGGCCGGGCCGCCCCGGCCCGGGGCGCAGGAACGTCAACGGTGGCGGCTGTGGCGCCGGTGGCACCCGCGGCGGCGTCCGCCTCCGCGGCAACGGCCTCGGCCTCGGCCTCGGCGGCTGTTACGGCCTCGGCGCCATCCGTGGCACCCACGGCGACATCCGCCACGCACGCCCGCGCCCGTCTGCGGGGAGCGAGGCTGGCCGCAACGCTGGACGCGAGGTCACCGGGCACCGCACTCCTCCGTTTCGCGGTCGCTGTCAGACCGYCGATCACCAGCATCGACTGCTCGTCACCAACGCGGCTGTCCTGGCCAAAAGTCCCGGTCAGCAGGTCAGCGGGTCCGAGCACCCGGTGGGTGGGTCGTTGTTTCACGGCGGCCGTGGCCGGTGGACGCCCCCGCGGTTCTCCGGCGCGCCGCCATCCTGGCCTGCCGCGGGGGTGTTTCACACCGTCATGGGTGAGCTGACCTCAGCTGGACAGCCGAAGTTCCGTCAACGTTCGCGCGGTGCTCCCCCACAGCGCCGCGCACGCCCGGCGGCGCGTCAGCGGACCGGGATGTCCGCGTCGCGCAGCTCCTTCTTCACCTCGGAGATCCGCATCCGCCCGAAGTGGAAGACGCTGGCCGCGAGCACCGCGTCGGCTCCGGCGGCGACGGCGGGGGCGAAGTGGTCGAGCCGACCGGCCCCGCCGCTGGCGATCACGGGCACGTCCACCGCCGCCCGCACCGCACTGATCATCTTCAGGTCGTAGCCGTCCTGCGTGCCGTCGGCGTCCATCGAGTTCAGCAGGATCTCGCCGGCGCCCAGCTCGACGGCGCGCGCCGCCCACTCCACCGCGTCGATGCCGGTACCGCGACGCCCGCCGTGCGTCGTCACCTCGAACAGCGGGCCACCCGGCTCACGGGAGCGGCGCGCGTCGACGGAGAGCACGATGCACTGGCTGCCGAACCGCAGCGCGCACTCGCGGACCAGCTCCGGGCGCGCCACCGCGGCCGTGTTGATGCCGACCTTGTCGGCGCCGGCCCGCAGCAGCCGGTCGACGTCATCGACCGCACGCACTCCCCCGCCGACGGTGAGCGGGATGAAGACCTGCTCGGCGGTGCGCCGGACGATGTCGTACGTGGTCTCCCGGTTGCCGCTGGACGCGGTGATGTCCAGGAAAGTGAGCTCGTCGGCGCCCTCGGCGTCGTAGAGCCGGGCCATCTCGACCGGGTCACCGGCGTCGCGCAGGTCGGTGAAGTTCACCCCTTTGACAACCCTGCCGCCGTCGACGTCGAGGCAGGGGATCACCCGGACCGCGACCGTCACGGCGAGCCCGACGCCGTCCCCGCCGCCGCACCCGCGCCCGCCGCGACGGCCAGGGCCTCGGGCAGGGTGAACGCGCCGGCGTAGAGCGCCTTGCCGATGATGGCGCCCTCGACACCGGGCACCGCGGCGATGGCCCGCAGATCGTCCAGGGAGGAGACCCCGCCGCTGGCGACCACCGGCCGCTTCGTCGCGGCCGTCACGGCACGCAGCAGCTCGACGTTCGGACCGGTCAGCGTTCCATCCCGGCGGACGTCGGTGAGGACGTAACGGGCGCACCCGTCGGCGTCGAGGCGGGCGAGAACCTCGTAGAGCTCGCCGCCGTCACGCGTCCAGCCGCGGGCGGCGAGGGTGGTTCCGCGGACGTCCAGGCCGACCGCGATCCGGTCACCGACGCGGTCGATCGCCGCGCGGACCCAGTCCGGGTTCTCCAGCGCGGCGGTGCCGATGTTGACCCGGGCCGCCCCGGTCGCCAGCGCGGCGTCGAGGGACTCGTCGTCGCGGATGCCGCCGGAGAGCTCGACGGCGACGTCGACGGAGCGGACGACCTCGGCGATCAGCTCCCGGTTGGAGCCACGGCCGAAGGCCGCGTCGAGATCGACCAGATGGATCCACTCGGCGCCGTCACGCTGCCAGGTCAGCGCCGCCTCACGGGGGTCGCCATAGGAGGTCTCGGATCCGGCCTCGCCCTGGACCAGACGGACGGCCTGGCCGTCAGCCACGTCCACCGCGGGTAGCAGCGTCAACGTCACGCGCCCACCCTACGGGTCGCGGCCCCGCCTGGTGCAGACCACACGGGCTCACGCAAAACGTCTCCGTACCCGCGGCCGGCATTCTAGGTTTGCAGCGATGATTCCCGACCGGGCGAATCCCCCACCGGCACAGGCGAATCTGGCGACGTTGCCGGCGTCCGCGGAGCTGCCGGCGACAGCGGCGGCACCGACAGCGGCGGCACCGGCTGCGCCAGCGGCGGCACCCACCGAATCGCCCTCCCCGACGCGGCTGGTCGGCAGCCTGTCCAGGCTCGACAGAACCGGCAGGCTCGACAGGCCCGGCAGCGCGTGGGAGTCGGCGCGGATGTGGGGCGCGATCTCGTCCGCCTCCGCACGCCGGATGCTCCGCTACCGGGCGGCGATCCTGGCCTCGATCGTGTCGAACATCGTGCTCACCGTGCTGCGCGGGCACCTGGCGCTGGCCGTGTGGACGCACCGCCCCGGCCTCGCCGGCTACGACAGCACCACCGCGGTCACCTTCACCGTGCTCGGGCAGTCCCTGGTGACGACCTTCGCCGTCTTCGGCGGAATGATCGACATCCCCTGGCGGGTCCGGAACGGCAGCATCGAGGTCGACCTGGTCCGGCCGCTGGGCTTCCAACGCTGGTACCTCGGGCTCGAGGTGGGGCGGGCGGCCGTGTACCTGGCCAGCCGCGCCCTGCCGGCGGCGATCGTCGGGGTGCTGCTGTTCGACCTGCGGCTGCCGCGCACAGCCGGCGCGGCAGCCGCCTTCGCCGTGAGCCTGGGGCTGGCGCTGCTGGTGAGCTTCGGCCTGCGCTATCTGGTCGCGCTCAGCGCGTTCTGGATGACCGACTTCCGCGGCGTGCAGGCGGTCTCGGCGCTGGTGATGATGTTCTTCTCCGGGGCGATCCTGCCGCTCGTCCTGTTCCCGGGCGCGCTCGGCACCATCGCCGGCCTGCTGCCCTTCGGCGCCGTCGTCCAGACCCCGATGGACCTCTACCTGGGCACCGCGGACGACGGCCCGGTCCGCGCACTGGCCTTCCAGGCCACCTGGGCCCTCGTGCTGCTGCTGGCCGGGCAGGCGCTGACATCCCGGGCGATCCGGCGTCTGGTGGTGCAGAACGGATGACGAGCAGCGCGGAACCGATGGCCGACGATGCGGGACGGATGACCGGTGGTGCTCGCAGCGCCACCGGCGGCGGGCGGCTCGGTCTGGTGCGCGACGAGGCCGCGCTCTACCTGCTCCTCGTCCGTGCGGCGTTCCGGTCGGCGGCGCAGTACCGCGTCTCACTGGTGATGTACACGCTCGTGGAGATGGCGGGCGCCGCGCTGGACCTGGCCACGATCGGCATCATCTTCGCCCATCTCCCCGACCTCGACGGGTTCGCGCTGTCCGAGGTCGCGTTCCTCTACGGGTCCTCCGCCCTGCCCTTCGCCCTCGCCGAGGCCCTGGTGGGCCCGCTTGACCAGCTCGGCTGGCAGATCAAGGACGGAAGGATGGACGCGACGCTCACCCGGCCGGTCAGCGTGCTCGTGCAGAGCGCGACGATGGACTTCTCGGCCCAGCGGCTGGGGCGTCTGGCGCAGCCCACCGCCGTGTTCGCGGTGAGCCTCGCCGCGCTCCCGGTGGACTGGAGCCCCGGACGGGTCGCGATCCTTCCGATGATGGTCCTCTGCGGAACGGTGATCAGTATCAGCCTCGCGGTGGGGGTGGCCGCCGTCCTGTTCGTCGCCCCGGATGCCAGCGTCGCCATCGCGGCGGTCCGCCAGGGCTCCGCGCTGGCGACGCAGTACCCGCTGACGATCTACGGCCGCCGGATGGCGATGCTGCTGACCTTCGTCTTCCCGGTCGCCTTCGTGAACTGGCAGCCCGCGCTGTTCATCCTCGGCCGGCCCGACCCGTTCGGCCTGCCGGGCTTCACCGGCTTCCTCTCGCCGCTGGTCGCGCTGGCCAGCTGCCTGGCCGCCGGGATCGCGTGGAGCGCCGGGATCCGTCACTACCGCGGGGAGGGCGGGTGACCCTTCCATCCGATGCTTCCGTGATCGACGTCAGCGAGGTCACCCGGACGTTCGTGCTGCGGCGGAGGACGGGGTGGATGCGGCGGGAACGCAGCGACGTCCACGCGGTCCGAGACCTGTCGTTCAGCGTGCGGGCCGGGGAGATCGTCGGGTATCTCGGGCCGAACGGCGCCGGCAAGAGCACCACCATCAAGATGCTGGTCGGGATCCTCACTCCGTCCGCGGGGCGGCTGCGGGTCGCCGGGCTGGACCCGTCCCGGCAGCGGCTGCGCCTCGCGCGGCGCATCGGTGTCGTGTTCGGGCAGCGGTCCGCGCTGTGGTCGGATCTACCGCTTCGCGACAGCTTCGACCTCATCCAACGGATCTATCGGATCTCGCCGGCGCGATACCGCCGGAACCTCGACGAGTTCATCGAGCTTCTCGATCTCGCCTCCTTCATCGACACACCGGTCCGCCAGCTCTCGCTCGGGCAGCGGATGCGCGGCAGCGTCACCGCCGCCTTCCTGCCCGAGCCCGAGATCGTCTACCTGGACGAACCGACCATCGGCCTCGACGTGGTCTCGAAGGCCGCCGTGCGGTCCTTCCTCGCCCGCACCAACCGGGAGTCGGGGACGACGATCCTGCTCACGACACACGACATGACCGACGTGGAGCAGCTGTGCCGGCGGGTGATGGTCATCGACCACGGCCGGCTCGGCTTCGACGGCACCCTGGACGAGCTGCGTACCCGCATCGGCGGCGTCCGGACACTGCGGGTCGACCTCGCCGAGCCACATCCGGCGATGACGATCGAGGGCGCCCGGGTCGTGCGGGTGGACGGCGCCCGGCAGTGGCTGGAGTTCAGCTCCCAGGACAGCGCGGCACCACTGGTCAGCGCGGTCGCGGCCCGTTACCCGCTGGTTGACCTCGCCGTCGGCGAACCGGCGATCGAGGACGTCGTCGCACGCCTCTACACCACCAACCGACTCCGGGCGGTGCCGCCCGGGTGACCAGGCCCGGCGCGCTGACCGGCACCGGCACCGCGCTGGCCGGCACCGGTGCTCCGACCGGCGCCGGTGCGCGGCAGGTCAGTTCAGCGTGCGCAGCCAGTTCTCCAGCACGTGCGCGCCGGCGTCACCGGACTTCTCCGGGTGGAACTGGGTGGCCATCAGCGGACCACGCTCGACCGCGGCCGCGAACGGCTCGCCGTGCTCGGCCACGGTGTCCCCCGCCTGGGGCCGGGCGGCGTAGGAGTGCACGAAGTAGAAACGCGTGCCCGCGTCCACACCGGCGAACAGGACGGACTCCGGCGGCGGGGCGACCAGGTTCCAGCCCATGTGCGGCAGGACCGGCGCGGACAGCCGGTCCACACTGCCCGTGAGCACGCCGAGGCCCGCCGTGCGCACCCCGTGCTCGTCCCCGACCTCGTAGAGGATCTGCATGCCGACGCAGATCCCCAGCACCGGGCGGCCGGCCGCGAGCCGCTCGTGCACGACGGCGCCGCCGCCGATCGCCTCGATGCCCGCCATGCAGGCCGCGTACGCGCCGACCCCGGGCACGACGAGCCCGTCAGCGGCACGCGCCGCGTCGAGATCCGCGGTGACGGTCACCTCCGCGCCGACCCGGGCGACCGCCCGCTCGGCCGACCGCAGGTTGCCCGAGCCGTAGTCGAGGACGACGACCTTCGGACGGGCGCTGGTCAAAGCACACCCTTCGTCGAGGGAACCCCGGCGACCCGCGCGTCCAGGGCGACGGCGTCGCGCATCGCGCGGGCGACGGACTTGAACTGGGCCTCGACGACGTGGTGCGCGTTGCGCCCCGACAGCACCCGCACGTGCAGCGCGATCCGCGCCGACGCGGTGATCGACTCGAAGACGTGCCGGGTGAGCGTCGTGTCGTAGGTGCCGATCAGCCCGACCAGCTCMGGCTCGACATGCACGCAGTAGGGCCGCCCGGAAAGATCGACGGCCGACTGCACCAGCGCCTCGTCGAGCGGGACGGTCGCGTCCCCGAACCGCCGGATGCCGGCCTTGTCACCGAGCGCCTCGCGCAGCGCCGCACCGAAGGCGATCGAGGTGTCCTCGACGGTGTGGTGGGCGTCGATGTGCAGGTCGCCCTCGGTCCGCACGGTGAGGTCGAAGCCACCGTGCTTGCCGAGCTGCTCCATCATGTGATCGAAGAACGGGACGCCGGTCTCGGACGAGGCCAGCCCCGTCCCGTCGAGATCGAGCTCGATCAGGACGTGCGACTCCTTGGTCTTGCGCTCGATCCGAGCGGTTCGCGCCATACGTGTGTGATCCCTCGTGGGTCTTGAACGTCTACTACGTGTTCGACGGCGTCGGTGCTGTTCGAGCTATCCGACCACGCTGGTGTCGGCCGGCGCCGCGGGCCCGGTCCGCAGCAGCGACGGGTTGCCCGTGAGCACCGCGCGCAGGGCGGCGAGGAAGGCGTCCGTCTCGGCGGGCAGGCCCGCCGTCACCCGCAGCCAGCCGCCGAGGCCGACGTCCCGCACGAGCACCCCGGCGTCGAGCAGGCCCTGCCACACCGCCCGCTGGTCGGTGAAATGCCCGAACAGCACGAAGTTCGCGTCGCTCGGCGCCACCTCGCACCCGAGCTGCGGCAGCTCCCGCGCGAGCAGGTCGCGCTGGGCCTTCACCGCCTCGACCGTGCCGAGCAGCTCGTCGGCGTGCGCCAGCGCGGTACGCGCGATCGCCTGGGTGAACGACGACAGGTGGTAGGGCAGCCGGACCAGCGCGAGGGCGTCGACGACCGCCGGATGCGCCGCGAGGTACCCGACCCGGGCTCCGGCCAGCGCGAACGCCTTGCTCATCGTCCGTGTGACGACCAGGCGGGGGTGATCCGGCAGCAGGGTGAGGGCGCTGGGCACGCCGGCCCGGCGGAACTCCGCATAGGCCTCGTCCACCACGACCACCCCGGAGCCCACCTCCTCCATCGCGTCGCAGGCGGCGGCGATGACATCCAGGCCCAGGGCGGTGGCGGTCGGGTTGTTCGGCGAGGCGAGGAACAGCAACGCCGGCCGGTGCCGGTGGATCGCACCGGCGACCCGCTCGGCGTCGAGGGTGAAGTCCTCCGCCCGCTGCTCCCCGACCCAGCCGGTGGCGGTGGCCAGCGCGATCAGCCGGTGCATCGAGTACGACGGCTCGAAGCCGACCGCCGTCCGGCCTGGCCCGCCGAACACCTGGCAGAGCTGCTGAAGGATCTCGTTGGACCCGTTCGCCGCCCACACCTGGGCGGTGTGCACACCGAAACCGGCGTCCGAGGTCAGATAGTAGGCGAGATCGGCGCGCAGGGCCTCGGCGTCGCGGTCCGGGTAGCGGTTCGCCTCCGTCGCGGCGAGGGTCGCGGCCTTCCCCAGCGCGTCGACCAGGCCGGCCGACGGCGGATGCGGGTTCTCGTTCGTGTTCAGCCGGACCGGGACGTCGATCTGCGGCGCGCCGTAGGGCGACAGGCCGCGCAGGTCGTCACGCAGCGGCAGGTCGTCCAGCGTGACCACGCGCCGCGCCGGACGTCCGCCCGACGTCGCCGCACCCGGACGGGATCCGCGGTCGAGACCGGGGCCCACGCCCGGACCGCCCCCCAGGCCCGCGGCCGGCGCGGAGATCGGCTCCACCCGCATCCCGTCGAAGGCGGGGGCGTCGGCCTGGAGGGGGCCGGCGGCGTCGCTCGTCGCATCCACCGAATCCTCGGTCATCGTGCCCGCACCTCCACCGCGTCAACGTGCCCGGTCAGATCCTCGGCCGTGCCGAGCGCGGCGATCCGCGGTGCGATGTCGGCCAGCGCGTCGGCGTCGCAGGAGACGACGTGCACCTGCCGCTGGAAGGCGGACACCGCGAGACCACCGGAATGCCGTGCCGTCCCGCCCGTGGGCAGGACGTGGTTGGAACCAGCCAGATAGTCACCCAGCGGAACCGGGGCGTACGGCCCGACGAAGATCGCCCCGGCGTTGCGCACCCGGGCGGCGACCGCCGCCGCGTCCACCGTCTGGATCTCCAGGTGCTCCGCCGCCCAGGCGTCGGCGACGGCCAGCCCGGCGTCGAGGTCGGCGACCAGCGCCACCGCGCCCTGCCCGGCCAGCGCCTCCGCCACCCGCTCGCGGTGCCGGGTGCGGGGAACCTGCTTGTCCAGCTCGACATCGACGGCGTCAGCGAGCTCGACCGAGGTCGTGACCAGCAGGCAGGCCGCCATCGGGTCGTGCTCGGCCTGGGCGATCAGATCGGCGGCGACGAAATCCGGCCGGGCCGAGTCGTCGGCGAGAATCGCGACCTCCGTCGGGCCCGCCTCCGCGTCGACGCCGACCACGCCCCGCAGCAGCCGCTTCGCCGCCGTGACGTACACGTTGCCGGGACCGGTGACCACGTCGACCGCCGGGCAGCTCTGGGTGCCGTGCGCGAACATGGCGACCGCCTGTGCCCCACCGGCCGCGTAGACCTCGTCGACGCCGAGCAGCGCACACGCCGCCAGCACCACCGGGTGCGGCCGGCCGTCGTTGTCCACCTGGGGCGGCGAGGCCACCGCCAGCGACCCGACACCGGCCTCCTGCGCGGGCACCACGTTCATCACGACGCTGCTCGGGTAGGCGACCCGGCCACCCGGCACGTAGAGGCCGACCCGCTCCACCGGGATCCACCGCTCGGTGACCGTCGTGCCGGGGGCGACCTCGACGACGACCGGCTCGCGCAGCTGAGCCCGATGCACCAGCCGTGCCCGCCGGATCGCCTCGGTCAGCGCGTCACGCACCGCCGGCGCGAGCGCCGCCAGCGCGGCCTCGAGATCCTCGGCCGGCACCCGCAGGCTCGCCGGCCGAACCCGGTCGAACCGCTCGGCGGCATCGAGGACAGCCGCGTCACCGCGGGCCCGCACATCATCACAGACCGGGCGCACCGCCTCGATCGCCACGTCGACGTCGACGGCCGCCCGCGGGATGAGGCGGCGGACCTCCGAGGCGCTGGGTCTCACGGAACGCAGATCGAGCCTTCTGAGCACGCCCCCGAGAGTATCGGCCCCACCCCCGGTCGGAGCAGTGGAATTCTTCGGGAATACCCACCGTGACACATGAAGACCCCGATCAGGGATCTTTTCCGGAGAAGTGACAGCCCGACAGCACGGTGTATCCACCACGCGCCCACCTCGTGCCCGTTCGCGCGATTGCCGCCCGCCGTTGCCCACCGCGGCCCGCCGCGGCCCGGCAACCGCGCGGGCGGCCGGACGCCGAGCCGCTTCGATAGCCTCGACGCGTGACCTCCCGTTCGGACATCCCGCCCGCCGACGGGCACTCCTTCCACGGCAAGTCCGGTTTCCTGCCCCCGCAGCTGTATCGGTACCTCGTCACCCACGGGTCGCCGACCGACGACATCCTCGCGGACCTCACGGCCGAGACCGCGGCCCTGGGCGGCGCCGCCGGGATGCAGATCCCCGCCGATCAGGGCGCCCTGCTGACGATCCTGACCGCGGCGATCGCGCCGTCCCGCGCCATCGAGATCGGGACCTTCACCGGCTACTCCTCGCTGTGCGTGGCCCGCGCCCTGCCGCCCGGCGGCCGGCTGCTGTGCCTGGACGTCAGCGACGAGTGGACGTCCATCGCACGGCGCTACTGGGAGCGGGCCGGGGTGAGCGACCGGGTGGAGCTCCGCCTCGGCCCGGCAGCCGAGTCGCTGGCGCGGCTGCCCGCGCGGCCCACCTTCGATCTCGCCTTCATCGACGCCGACAAGGAGGCGTACCAGACCTACCTCGAGCTGCTGCTGCCCCGRCTGAACCCGAACGGCCTGATCATCGTGGACAACGTCCTGCAGTCCGGGCGGGTGCTCGCCGAGGACGGAGCCGAGACCGAGGCCAGCCCGAACGTCGTCGCCATGCGGGCCTTCAACGAGGCGCTCGCCCGTGACCGGCGGGTCCAGGTCGTCATGCTGCCCGTCGCCGACGGGCTGACCCTCGCCCGCAGGCTGCCGTAGGCCCACCGGCCGACTCCCTGGGCGGACTGGCCGGGAGCGGTCACAGGTACCGTTCCGGGCGGCCGATCCGCACCTGCACACCGGGCGAGTAGTGCATCAGCGGCTCGACCGCCGGCGGGGCGAGTCCGGCCGCGCCCAGCAGCCCGTCGTCGAGCTCCACGGGATCCGCCCGGTGGAGCGGCCAGGGCTCGTGGCAGGCCGGCACGGTCCGATGGCTCGGCCCGGTCGAGCTGTAGAGGCGCCAGCGGGCGGTGAGGAAGTGATCCAACGGGCTGAGCTCGCCGGCCTGATACGCGGCGCCGATCCGGACCCGCACCCGGCTGGACGCCCCCCGCGGCCCCGGCCAGCGACGCCGCGTCCGGTAGAGGATCTCGTCCCGACCGATCCCGTCCTGGCCGATCCCGTCCTGGCCGAGCGTGCGACGCGGGCCCGGCCAGCCTTCCCCGGTGCGGACGACCCGCATGGCGGACCACAGGTAGGGAAGCCGGAAACCCCCGCGCGCCATCAGAACCGCGGGGAGCCTGGCGGCGTCCAGGGAGAAGAACCAGACCCCGCGACGACCCCGCCGATCGACCACATAGGTGCGGACGTTGGTCTCCGGGAACGCGGACATCCACGGCAACGACCACCCGCGGCCGGTCGCCACCCGCATGGCGAAGGGCACCAGGCTGACCCAGGCCTGGCCGTCGAAGGTGTCCACGGTCAGCTCCGGCGGCAGCCGGCGGCGCACCACCTCGGGCTCGAACGGCCAGTGCAGGAAGGTCAGCCGCTCCCAGCGCTGGATCGAAGCCGGGCACTCGACGGCGAACGGGCACACCGGCCCCACCTCGGGACGAGCGGGGCCTCGCCGCAGGGGGCGAGCCACGGCGTCACCGCCGCCAGCCAGGCCCGACTGGTCCAGGTACATGCGACCATCGTGGCCTGCCGGCCGACTATTCGCCGGATTTCAGCAGTTCCGTCGCGGAGACGACGATTCGCGGGTCCGGCTGCCCGATGACCGACTCGTCCCGGCCGGCGTACTCCAACTGCGACAGGACGTGGCGCATGGCCTCCAGCCTGGCCCGTTTCTTGTCGTTGCTCTTGATGACGGTCCAGGGCGCCTTCTTGCTGTCCGTGTGGACGAACATGGCTTCCTTGGCCTTGGTGTAGTCGTCCCACCGGTCCAGGGCCGCGAGATCGACGGGGCTGAGCTTCCACTGCCGCACCGGGTCGATCTGACGGATCAGGAACCGCGTCTGCTGCTCGCTGCGTGAGACCGAGAACCACAGCTTGATGAGGTGGATGCCGCTTTCGATGAGCATCTCCTCGAGCGCGGGCGCCTGGCCGAGGAACTCGTGGTACTGGGCTTCCGTGCAGAAGCCCATGACCCGCTCGACGCCGGCCCGGTTGTACCAGGAGCGGTCGAACATCACGATCTCGCCGGCGGTCGGCAGATGCTCGATGTACCGCTGGAAGTACCAGGACCCACGCTCGGTCTCGGTCGGTTTCTCCAGCGCCACGACCCGGGCCCCACGCGGGTTCAGGTGCTCGGTGAACCGCTTGATGGTGCCGCCCTTGCCTGCGGCGTCCCGGCCCTCGAAAAGCAGGACGACCTTCTGACCGGTGTCCTTCACCCAGTACTGGAGCTTGAGCAGCTCGATCTGCAGCAGCCGCTTCTCCCGCTCATAGGCGTCGCGGGAGAGCCGGTGCGTGTACGGGTAGTTCTCCCGCCAGGTGTCGATGGACGTGCCGTCCGGACGGAACAGGGTCGCGTCGTCCGCGTCATCCTCGACCACTGTCAGTGAACGGACGTCCGCGCCGAGGTACTCGGTGGGTGGCGTGAAGGGAAGTGAATCAACAACCAGCCGCACGTCGGATGTTCCTGCGGTCGTCTCGCTCATGGCAGCCTCCGGTAGGGCTCATCAGCCCCGATCCCATCATCGGCCCGCCCGCGCATGGCACGCCAAGCTGGGATTTCAACGCCTGTTCACCTGCCCCACACGTCCCACCTGACAGGTTTCGGGCGACGGCACCGGCGTGGCGCCGCCTTGGCCCGGCACCGCTGTAGGCCGGCACGGTACTGGCGGGCGCGGAGCCGGCGGGCGCGGAGCCGGCGGGCACCGACGGCCTGTTCGCTAGCTCATGACGAGGCAGGTGCTGCTCGCGGTGGCCACCACGCGCCCGGCGGCGTCACGGACATCCGCCTCCGCGAACGCAGCCCGACGGCCGGGGCGGGTCACCCAGCCATGGGCGGTCAGCGTGTTCGTCCCGCCCGGCACGATCTGGACCGGGCGAACATAGTTGACCTTGATCTCAAGCGAGGTGTACGCGGTGCCGGCGGCCAGGGTCGTGTGCACCGCGCAGGCAGCCGCCGTGTCGAGGAGCGTGCAGACGAGGCCGCCGTGCACCAGTCCGATCGGGTTGTACGCGGACTCGTCCGGCTCGCAGGTGAAGACGACATCACCGACGTCCGCCGAGACCGGCCGGAAGTCGAACACCTGGGAGATCGGCGGCGGTGGGACCGTGCCGTCCATCATGGCACGCAGGAACTCCAGGCCGGACATGGTCAGGCCCTGGGCCGCGCTGGTGGCCGGGTCGTACCAGGTGATGGTCTTGTGCCGCTGGTCGCCCCAGTGCTGGGCCGGGTCGTTCCCGGCGGCCGCCGGCTCCGAAGATGACATGGGCCCGAGCCTATGCCGCCCACCTGCGACGAGATCCGCCCGCGCGACGCGCCTTGCCGCCTGCCCACCGACCTCCGCCGGCCGACCGCAGGCCTCCGCCACCTGCCCACCGACCTCCGGCGGCCGACCGCCACGCACCTCGATCCGATCTCCGCGCACCGCCACCATGCGCCGATCACTCGCGCCGATCACTCGCCGGGATGCCGCTCCCCCACGGCCGCGATCAGCCGGGCCGTCCTCGCCTCGACATGGGCCGTGAACCGGGCCGCCCAGTCACCGGTTGTCGAGGCGGCGGCGACCAGCGCGGAAAGCGCCACGTCGAGGAGCTCGTCGATCAGCTCCTGCTCCGAACCGCGGCTCTTGCGCGGGTTCTGTCCGCGTAGGCCGATCAGCGCCGCGCTCGCCTCGCCGCACTCCTCGGCCACCTTGACCACCCGCAGCGCGAGGCCCTCGTCGGGACCGATCGCCATCCTTCGATCGTTCAGGTCGAGCGCCCGCACGGCGGCGTCGATCGCGGCGGTGGGCAGCATCGGCTCCGGTCGCACGGCGGCCTCCGGCAGCGCAGCGGTCTCGGACGATGCGGGACTGTTCGGAAGCACATCCACCAGCGTGAAGGTACCGGCCGGGAACACAGCGGCCGTGTCCTGACGAGCGGGACGGATCCACATCTGCCCACGCCCGGATAGTGTGGAGGACAGGAGCAGGAGACCGTCTCGCGGGAGCGGGGGCGGTCGAGGGCCACATCGAGCCTGGCCGCCCGAGGGCGTGCCCGGTGAGCGTGGCCGATCAGGCGGCCCGCCCCGACCGATGCGGCAACGGCCCGCATACCTACCTGATGCTCCGCGCGCCGGGCACTCGCCATGGCCGCGGACGAGAACGGACACGCCTTGACTCGGATCCCGGAGGCTTCGCGCGCCGACGCGACCCGCGCGCGTCTTCTCGCGGCCGCCCTCGACGCGTTCGCGACAAAAGGTTTTCACGGCACCACCACCCGCGACATCGCGGCGGCGGCGGGAATGAGTTCGGCAGCCCTGTACGTCCATCACAAATCGAAGGAAGAACTGCTTTACCTCATCTCGTTGACCGGGCACCAACGGACGCTCGCGAGGCTGCGCGCGGCGCTCGCCCACTCGGATGACCCGGTCGAGCAACTGCGCAGAGTGGCCCAGACCTTCGCCGAGTCGCATGCTCGCGATCACACCACCGCCCGGGTGGTCAACTACGAGCTCGCCGCACTGAGCTCGGAGCATCGGGAGGAGATTCACGCCATTCGGCGGGAGATCGCCGCGGAGATCGGCGGAATCGTGCAGCGAGGTGTCGCCGCGAAGGTGTTCGTCGCGCCCGATCCGGCGATGACGGCGACCGCACTGGTCTCCCTCGCCATCGACATCGGCCGCTGGTACCGGGACGACGGCTCGTGGACCCCGGCGGAGATCGGCCGCCGGTACGCCGAGCTGTCGCTGCGGATGGTCGGCGCAGCTCTTCCATAGGCGAGGTCTGCAGGAGGCGCGTTGACAGCGGCCGCGGGCCGGTGAAAACGCGCACCAAAAGCGGCGAAGCGACCACAGGGCGGCCGGCAGTCACGAGGAAATGAGAATTTCGGTCGCCGGGGAGCCTGTAGCACGTTTCCGAGCTTCGGACTGCCACTGCCGCCCGCAAGATCTGAGGATTCTGGTCGCAAGAACGACGAAAACCATCATATCCTCGAGCTACGCCTCGAGCTACGCCTCGAGCTGCGGTTCCGGTCCGCTGCCGCTGCCCGGCAAAGCCTAAGGATCGTGGTCGCTGGTACGACCAGAATCCTCAGAATTTCGAGCCACGACGTCGAGTTGCCGCCCTTGCCGGGCAGCCCGGGTTCACCTGCCCCCGGCGACCTCAGACCGCGTTCAACCGATCGTCGATCCTGATCTGCGCGATCTCGCGGCTGGCTCCGGAACGACGCCCATCCGCTCTTCGGACTCGCCCCACCCAGGCTCAGGGCGCTCAGGGCGCTCCGGGCGCCCAGCACGTCGGTGCAGGTCACAGGCTCCCCTTCACAGTCCAGGAACCTGGTGCTGACTAATCGCTTGCTTAGTTGCCGCCCCGTCGCTTACCGTGCCTAGCTGTGGCGCACGCCACATCGCCCGCCGGTCGCGCGCCGCCTGTCGCGCCGAGCGAGCGTCTCGCCTCGGCCCCGACCGACGACCGCGGAGGACAGTCATTTGAGTCTGACGATCGATCCGCCGGCCGACACCCGCAGCCCGGATCGAAATGGCATCCGCAGGCTCTGGTTACGCCAGCTCGCCCACTACCCCGCCAATGGACCCCGCGGCCTCTATCTCGCGATCACCGTCCTCGTGGCCGTTTTTCTCTACTACGCGCTGTACACCCAGGGCGCGGTCGCGACGCAGATCATCGAGCATTACCACTTCTCGTTCACGGCCTTCGTCTTCGTCAGCGTCATCGGCAATGCGATCGGCGCCTTCGCATCGCTTTTCGCCGGTCTCACCGACCGCTGGGGCCGGGCCAACCTCGTCGTGGTCGGCGTGCTCGCGGTGGCCCTGATCGCACTGCTGGGGCTGCCGAACGCACCCGGCAAGGCCGGTTTCACCGTCATGTACTCAGTGCTGTGCTTCGTCGAGGGAATCGTGCTGGTGGCCACTCCGGCACTGGTCCGGGACTTCTCACCGCAGGTCGGGCGGGGCCTCGCCATGGGCTTCTGGACCCTGGGCCCGGTACTCGGCAGCCTCACGGTCACCAGCGTGTCGAGCAACACCCTGGACGAGCACCCCGACTGGCGCTTCCAGTTCTACGTCTGTGGCGTGGTCGGTCTGGTGATGTTCGTGGTCGCCCTGGTCGGGCTTCGGGAGCTGGCACCGGCGCTGCGTGACCAGCTCATGGTCAGCATGCGCGACCGCGCGCTGATCGAGGCCCGGGCCGCGGGCATCGACCCCGAACAGGCGTCCGCCGGGTCCTGGCGACGGGTGCTGAAACCCAACGTGATCGGGCCCGCCTTCGCGATCAGCACCTTCCTGCTGCTCTATTACATTCTGGTCGGCTTCGCCGTCGTCTACTTCGCCACCGTCCACGGGTACTCCGAGGCGCGGGCGAACGCGGTGGCCAACTGGTACTGGATCTCCAACGCGATCGCCCTGGTCGTCGCCGGAGCGTTGTCGGACCACTTCCGGGTCCGCAAGCCCTTCATGGTCGTCGGCATGGCGATCAGCGTCGTCGGGAACATTCTGTTCGCGTTGTCGACGACCGACCCCGACACCGGCTACTACGCGATCGCCTTCTATTTCGTGCTCAGCGCCGCCGGCAGCGGAATCGCCTACGTGGCCTGGATGGCGGCCTTCACCGAGACGGTCGAGAAGCACAGCCCCTCGGCGACCGCCACCGGTCTCGCCATCTGGGGCTGGATCCTGCGCGTCGTCGTCAGCGTCGCACTGATCCTCTTCACGTTCGCGCTGCCCGCCACATCCGTCCTCGTCGACAAGGGGACCCGCGTCGAGCACATCGTCACGGCGCATCCCAAGGAGGTCGCGGTTCTCTCCGCGATCGACCCGGCGACCTCGGCCGCACTGGCCAGGAACCCCGAGGACACGGCGGCGCTGTCCAGGGCGCTCGGCCAGGTCGCGGCCGAGCAGGGTGCCACCGCCACCGAGGCAGCGGCGGTGTCGACGGCCGTGCGGGAGCGGTCCCGGGAGCTCGCCACCGCGCAGGCGATCGACCCGGACACGCTGAAGGCGTTGCAGYAGGACCCGCCCGACGGCACCGCGATCGGCGCGGCCCTCGCCGACATCGTCAAGGAGCTCGGCGTCCCGCAGCCGACGGCGGTCGAGCTGCTCACCAGGCTGGGCGACCCCGACGTCAAGGCCGATCTCGCCCTCGTGCAGAAGTACGGCGCCGTCCTGACCTCCGCCGAGGCCGCGATCCCACCGGACGACCTCGCCTACCTCGGTGCCCACGGCACGGAGGTCGCCGACGCCCAGAAGGACAACCCGAGCCAGTGGCAGAACTGGTGGTGGGTGTGCGTCGCGGGCCAGATCGTGTTCGTCCCGTTCATCTTCCTGCTGACCGGACGGTGGAGCCCTCGGCTGGCCCGCGAGGACGAGCGGGTGCACGAGGCGATGGTCGAGCGTGAGATGGCCGCCCTGCAGCAGGCCAGGTCGGCTGCCACGGCCACGGCAACCTCCGGCGGATCGCCGGAACCCACTGCGGGCAGCCAGCCCGCTCCGTAGCGGCGGGCGGTCCGACGATCACCACGTGACGGTGCCGCCCCCCGCCGGCACGGGTGATCCTCGGCGTCCTCCCGCCTCCCGCCTCTCGGGTCCCGAGTCCAGGACCCGAGAGGCGGAACCAGCTCAGGACAACAGATTCAGCAGGTCAGCAGGTCAGGGTTCCGCTGCGCAGCGCGTGGCTGGCGTCGTTGCTGTCATCGGCCCAGATGACCGGCCTGCGGCCGGCCGCGCAGGCCTGCGGCGAGATGGCGAAGCCCTCGTTGTTGTAGTTGCCCATCCCCGTGGGCCGCTGGTAGGTGGCGGTCACGGCGAACTGGCCCTGGCCGTTGATGTCCGACGTGGTGGCCCTACCCGCGCAGGTGTTGTCACAGACGGCCCACAGATGGCCGGTCACCGCGTCGAACTCCAGATCCATCAGCGTTGCCAGGCCGCTGCCGAAGGTGGCGACCCTGGTGTAGCCACCGCCGGCCTGGTCGAGCGCGTAGGCGTAGATCGTCCCGTTGGACTCGAGGCCGACGAAGTACAGGCCGGTGCCGTGGCCGGCGTAGTTGGCCGGGTTGTAGGTGCTGTTGGTGTGCTCATCACGGAAGCCATGCGCGGTCAGATAGGTGTCCGGCACCCAGGCGATGGATTCGAGCCCGCTGTTGGGATCCGACGACGGCAGGTCCGCGGTGAGGTTCCACTCCGCGGTGGCGTTCAACGACGTCGCGGTGGATGAACCGTCGTACCGCAGGACCTTCAGCAGACTGACGTTGTCGTTGCTGTTGTTCCGTTCGGTTGCCACCAGGACGCCATCCGGGYTCACGACGACGCCTTCGGCGTCCGGGTCGCCGGAGCCGTTCGCGTAGTGCAGCACCTTGCCGCTGGACCAGCCGCCGGTCGTGTCACGGATCCAGGTCGAACCGCTGGGAACGAGGCGGTACAACGTACCGGTGCCGTTCTTCACCGCCCACAGAACGCTCGAGCTCTGGAACGACACACCGCTGAGGTTCGATCCGAAGACGTTCGTGGCGTCGGCCACCGCCACCGCCGAGTCACCGGGCCAGGCCGAGCCGGAGCAGGAGTTGGTGGTGCCCCGGGTCGAGGCGAGTGTGGTGGCGAACGAACCCGTCCCGTCCGGGCAGCGCCCGTAGGTCGTCGACGCGTGCGACGTCCAGGTGTAGGAGTCGATCAACGTGGTGCCGCCGGACTGGTACAGCCGCACCGAATCGGAGCTGCCCAGCCCGTAGGCCGACTCGACATCGACGACCACCCGCCCGCCGGCGGCCAGCGACGTGCCCGACGCGATCGTGAACACGTGCGAGTCGTCGTTGTCCTTCACCACCCATCCGGACAGATCCACCGCGGTGGCGYCGGTGTTCACCAGCTCCACCCAGTCGCCGGGCGAACCACCGCTCGACTCGACCTCGTTGATCCGCACACTCGTCGGGCCGTCGGCCGACGCCGGCAGGCCGGACAGCCCCAGCGCCGCCAGGGCGAGGGCACCGGCGACAGCCAGTCGCACTCTTCCTCGGGAAGATCCGAACAACGCAGCCACTCCTTCTCGCAGGGACACAGGCAGAAGGGAGCAGAATCGCGCTCCTGACGGAGGCTCCCGCGGCGGGGCAACCGCCCTCTGAACGCAATACGAACAACGCCCGCCGGGCGCATGGCAACCTCGCCCGGGAGCAAAAAGTGGCCTCCGGCACAGTCGACGGCCAAGCCGGATACCTACCCGGCGCAGCCACCTGTCAGCCAGCCGTCATCAAAGACCGGCATATACCCGGGCACTTCCGCGTGTCGGTTGGGCTAGCATGCAGACAGAAATACGCGCGGTGCCGCCTGCCCGGGTCCCGGCAGTGTGGGATGTGGTACCCGGCTTGACGGGGGCGATATGAAGGACTGTTTTCTCCTGAGCTCAGCCTTCGACGCCGACACCCCCTGGATCAGGCACTTTCACTCCGATCTCGAGCGTGCGCTGCGCGTCCGTGAGGGCGCTTCGATGACCGGTGTACTGAATGCACGTCCACGCCCCGGCGCCCCTGACGTGCCGGTTCGCGGAATCGACGCCGCGGCCCSCCTGCCTGTCATGGTCGCCCTGTGTCGCGATGATTTCTTCGAGGACGACTGGTGCGGCCGGGAGTGGGCGGTGTTCACCGAACGGCTGCGGCTGCGTCCCACCAACCCCGCGCAGGCCACCCGCGGTGCGGACACCCCTCATCTGCTGCCCCTGGTGTGGAGACGCGGTCAGTCCGCGCACTGGTCGGCGGTCCATGGCCTGCCTGGCAACCCGGCCGAACGGGTGGCGGCGAGGCTCGGCCGTTCCTATGCCGCGCACGACCTGCACACGCTGATCCGGACCCAGCAATGGGGAAAGGGCGGCTACTTCGAGGTTGTGGAGCTGATCGCCGACCTGGTCGCGGCGGCCCGCCGAACACCGCCGCCCGTCCTGTCCACCGCGGCCGCGGAGGCGCTGCCGCCCGCCTTCGGGGTGCCGGCGGAAGGGCCCCGGCCCGCCGCATCTCTGCGCACCACATCTCCCTGGTTCCCACCCCCGAATCCGTCCGCCGTGAGCTCTCCCACCGCGAGCTCGCCCGCCGGCGACCCGGCCGACCAGGGCCCGTCCGACACGGGGGCCGGTCACCGTGCCGGCCCCGCACATGTCGCGGTCAGCTACGTCGGGCCGAACCAGCCCTGGGCGGACTGGATCAGGGATCTTCTCCGCGCACGCGGGCATCAGGTTGACCTGATCCGCTGGAATCCGCTGCGCGGTGACCGGCTGTCCGAGACCTTGCGCGCGGTCGAGCAGTCCGGCGCGGACCGGCTGATCTGCCTGCTGTCCCGGGAGTACTGCGTCGCCCGCGCGGACCTGAGCGCCGCGGTGACCGAGCTGGAGCAGTGGGAGTTACTCGCCGGCGAGGGAGCACTGCGCGGCAGGATCCTGCGCGTCGTGCTCGATCCCGAGCCGCTGCCCGAACCGCTGCGCTCGATGTCCACCATCGACCTGCGGGGCGCCTCGGCAGCCGCGCTGGAGCGACTGCTGGCCCAGGTCCAGGTCCAGGGCCAGGTCCGGGGCCGGGGCCGGGCTGGCCACCCCGCGCCGCAGGCCACGCCCCTGCCGGCCCGGGGCCCGCACTCGCCGCCACGGTCCAACGCACCGGTGGAGAACGACTTCTTCACCGGGCGGGACGACGACCTGGACCGGATCGCGGCGCTGCTCGGCCGGGACGGACACGCCGTGGTGGTGGCGAAGGACGCACTGCCGGACCTGGGTGAGTCCGAGGTGGCGATCGAGTACTCGAACCGGTTCCGGATGCGGTACGACGTGATCTGGTGGATTTCCTGCCAGGGCGACCTGAGTATCGACGAGCAGCTCGATCGGCTACCCGCGGAGGAGTCGCCGGGATTCCAGGAATCCCAGGAATCCCTCGAACCCGCTGGAGGCCCACCGGAAGAAGGCGGCGCCGCCCGGCCGGCCGGCGACACGCCCAGGCGGCTGCTGGTATTCATCGCGGCCGATGATCCCGACTCCATCAAGGAGTATTTCCCCCAGGACGGCTCGCACGTCCTGGTTGTGGCCAGAAATGCCGGCTCCTGGGCCCAGAACACCGTCGCGATCGGTCCGCTGAGCAGAGCCGAGTCGGTGTTTCTGCTCACGGAGACGGCGCCGGTGAACCGGGGAGAGGCCGACCACCTCGCACGCCTGCTGCGGGATCGCCCGGGTCTCATCGCCGAGGTGGCCGGCCACCTCGTCCGCCGCGAGATATCGCTGCAGCGGTGCATCGCGCTCCTGACCGACTCCCAGCGGTACAACGACCTGCCGCGAGACCTCCACCTCCGGCTGATGAGCATGATGGTCGACGATCCAGGAGCAGATCCCCGAGCGGCCCAGCCGAGCCTTTCCGCGCCCCCCGTGGAATCTCCGCAGACATCACAGACACCACAGACACCACAGCCTCCGGCCGGCGGCAGGAGACGGCCGCCGACGGAGCCGCACCCGGCGTCTGCGCCGCCGATCGACCTGACCGAAGGCACCCATCCCACGGCGGACGAGGCCGGCCAGCCCTCCGTGCCCCAACGGGACGTCTTCAGCATTCACGCCGCGCTCATGGGTGTCTGGATCATCAACGATCCGGATGCGTTCGACGCCTGGATGGCACTGCTGTCCGAGCGCATCGAGCGTCGAATCCTGCTTCCTCGGCACGAGCCGCTTGCCGTGCGGGTGATGGCACTCATCCGGCACGCCCTGGCGCAGACCGAGCCGGAACTGCTCGACGCCATGGCGCGGGCGCTGGAGGAACGGGCCGCCGGCGACCCGTCGGTCCGGCAGTTCCGTCGACACGTCGACAACGTCCGGCACCGCTGGGGCCAGCACAGCGGAAGCGGATCGCTCGACAGCACCTTCCTCGTCGATCCGGGCGGTACGGCGGCCACCCACCTGGCAGACGGAGTCGTTCCGTATTTCTTCCTGAGCTATGCCCGCCGCCGTGACAGCGATCTGGTGGAGCGGTTCCACCGCCGCCTCGAGACGGAGATCGGCCGGCGCGCCAGGCGGCAGGTGAACACCAAAGGGTTCCTGGACCGGGTCAGCATGGAGGGCGGCGCGCACTGGCGGGCGGAGCTCCAGGAAGCCGTCCGCCGCAGCCCGATGATGATCGCACTCTGCTCGGACGACTATTTCAGCAGCTCCTGGTGCGGCCGTGAATGGGCGGTCTTCCAGGAACGGATCCGGCTGGCGACCGCGCCGGGTGGCATGCCGCCGGCGGCGATTATTCCGGTTCGGTGGCTCCCGCTGACCTGTGAACCGCCCGAACCGGCGCAGGCGGTACAGATGCTGGACGTCAGCGGCGCCACCCGGTCCGACCTGCCGGTGATGGATCTCATCCAGGAGGACGAGAGCGTCGTGCTCCGCCTTATGCGGCTGCTCACCGAGCGAATGATGAAGATCGCGGCAGCCGCGCTGCCGCCGCTCGAACGAGATCTGACGGAACTGGTCGAGCCCCTGTTCGGGTCGACCCGAGGATGAACGACCCACCCCGCGCCATCGGTGGCCATCCAGGCGAATGGTCGGCAGAGTTTTCGGGCGAAGCAGCACACCCGGCAGCAACCGTGCTTCCGATGCCGTCGCTCGGCCGCGCGCACGGCCTGGGAGGTGTAGAAATGCTGAACCATGGTCTGGCGACGGGGGCAGGAATGCCGTTGAATGACGGAGAGTCACAGCATAAGGATTTCGCCAGCGTGCCGCGCGGCCTGCCCCGGCGGTGGAAAACAGCACAGACGACCGGCGGCCGTATCCCTGGGAGACCGACGTGACCAGGAACTTCGTGCTGCATCACGCCGGCACACCCGGCGAGGACCGCTATGCCGAGCAGTTCCTTGACGACATCCAGGACGAAGTCGACCGGGCAGTCGGCACCGGCGCCGGTGACACTGAGTCGATACGTGGCCGGTTCACCCGGGTCACGGGCACCCGCTTCGGCATTCCAGCAGACGGCTCCCAGGTAATCGACCCGGTAATCCTGAGCTGTGTCGCTCTGGTCTCACTCAACACAGACGGCTATCTCCGGGATCAGCAGAGGATGTGGGAGCGGCGGCTCTTCCGGGAACGCCTTCGCTGGCACCTGCAGTTCACCGGCAGAGCGTCACCGGCACACATCGGCGTCCGCTGGTTCAGCGACGCCGCCAGTCCGGCTCCCACCACCGCCGACGCACTGATCGACGCAGACCTCGGGCCCGAGTACGCCACCACCGGAGCGCTTCGCCTGCTGCGCACCGCCCCGGAGTCGGAGTCCTACCGGCGGCTCGTCGTCGGCATCGCGCGACGGATCCTGGACGCGGCTCACGATCCCGTCCCGGTGATGAGCGAGGAGGATGTCCGGTTCGTACCGAGGATTCCCACCGCGGCCTCGGCAGGCGCACCGCCGGGCGTCCCCTCCCCGCCGGCCTGGGAGCGGAGCCGGGCGGGCGGCGGACGCGCGACCGTGGTGCTGGCGGTACCAGCCCAGGAGGACCTGCCACCGGAACGGCGTGACCGCGGCTACTACGGACGCACCGCGGCCGAATGGCGGCCCTTCCTCCCCGGCACCGGCGCGTCCGCCTTCGACGTCGTTCGCGCGACCATGGAAGACGTCGGAATCCACGACATTGTCTGCGAACAGTTGAGCGTGCGCATGTTCGAGAACCCGCCATCAGCCCTTGACGATGAGCGCGTCGTCGCGGTTCTTGTTGATCCATGGATTGCCTCCGGCGGCAATGCGGACGATGCGCTGGCCCGGCTGGCGGAATGGCGACGCCGCAGCGGAGCCGTGGTGGGAATATTTTTGATCACCGCTGAGGGTGACGAGGAGACGGCGGCGCAGGCAGCCGTGCTGACCAACCGCCTGCGGCATCTGTTGAAGGAGGACGCCGCGCTGTTCCGCTCCCGCACCTGGTTGCCGGCCGTGGATGATGCCGCGCGGCTCGCGTCGTCGGCACGGCCCTTTGTCGTCCGTGCTCGCAACCGCCTGCTCGCGGAACGCCGCCGGGCCGCGCTGGTGTCCAGCGCCGCGACTGGCGGGCCGGCCACCGACCGGCTGGCTCCGGAAAGGAATGTGTGGGCCAGGCCATACCATCGGATGTGGATGTCGGATGCCGCTGACACCACCCGGCCGGCCTCACATCGAACGCTCGGCGCGGGGGTGGAAACAGCGTGATCACAGACTCAGCTTCAGGCCGGGCCGCGGTGCCGGTGGAATCGACGGCACCCGTGACGGTGCCGGCGGCGGTACCGTCGACCACCCGAATCGTCACCTTCTACTCCTACAAGGGTGGCACCGGGCGCACGATGGCGATGGCGAACGTCGCCTTCATCCTGGCGAGTGCGGGAATGAAGGTCCTGGTCATCGACTGGGACCTTGAGTCACCCGGTCTGCACCGCTATTTTCGGCCGTTTCTCACCGACCGGGACCTGACCAGCAGTGACGGCGTCATCGATATTCTGACCAAATTCGTCACCGAACGGGACCTGTACCCGGTGAACGACCCCGCCGCGCCGGACCCGCTGCGGCACGCGGACTTCGCGAACCACGTGGAGACGCTGCGGTGGCAGTACTTTCCGCGTGGGGGCCGGCTGGATTTCCTCGGCCCGGGCCGCCAGGAGTCGCGGGACAGCGACGCCGAGTACCAGTCGCTCTACGAGCTCAGGGTCTCGACCTTTCCCTGGAACCAGCTGTTCGACGGCCCGGACGAGACCGTTTTCATCAGCCGGTTGCGCGAGAACATGTTGTCCGCCGGCTACGACTACGTGCTGATCGACAGCCGCACCGGCGTCTCGGACGCCTCCGGGATCTGCACCATGCTGCTCCCGGATGTGGCGGTCATCGGCTTCGTCATGAACAACCAGTCGATCATCGGTGCCACCTGGGTCGCCAAGCGTATTCGCTCCAGCGCGCCCCGTCCCGTCCAGGTGATCCCGGTCCCGATGCGGGTGGAGGACGGCGAGCAGCGGCGGCTGGAACGGCGGCGCCTGTTCGCCGCCTTCCGGTTCAACGACGTCCTCGACCTGGATGCCGATTCGGACCGGCAGGTCCAGCGGCTCGCCAAGGTGGAGATTCCCTACAAGCAGCTGTACGCCTATGAGGAGCTTCTCGCCTCGTTCGGTGACACTCCCGGCGTTCGGTCCAGTCTGCTGTCGGCCTATGAGGAGCTGGCGGCGACGATTCACGGCGGCCCGCTACCGGAGCGGGCGCTCATCCCCTACGCGCAACGGCAGCGCATCGTGCGGCAGTTCGAGCTCGCGGACACGCCGATGCTGCGCTCGGCCGTGGTTCTCGCGGCCCCGGCCGACCGGGTCTGGGGCGACTGGGTGGCCGGCCAGCTGCGCCGCTTCGGTATCCGGGTGACCTCGACCGGCACGCTGAGCTCACCCGGGCGGCTGCCGAGGTCCAGCGCGCTGCTCGTGATCGCCTCGACCTCGCTGGACCGCGAGGCACCCGAGGGCAGCACGGCTCGAGCGGATCTCCTGCGGTTGATCGAGGATTCCGGTGCGCCTGACCAGCGCATCACCGTGGTGCAGGTGACTCCTCCGGAGACCGAGTGGCTTTCTCGGGACACCGGCGGGGAACCCGTCACCATCAGCGGGCTCGACGAGGCCGCGGCCCGGGAGCGGCTGCTCAACCATCTTGGCTTCGTCGACGTGGCCACCCCCGACGGCGACGCGGGCGGGCCGCGGTTCCCCACGCTGAAGCCGGCCGCCTGGGGCCGGGTACCACCGCGCTACGGCTGGTTCGTCGGCCGGGAGCAGGAGCTGACGCGACTGCGCGACCGGCTGACACCGGGTTCGGTGGTCACCGGTCGCCAGGTGCTGGCGGGCCCGCGCGGCGTGGGCAAGACCCTGGTCGCGGCCGAGTTCGCCTACCGTTTCAGCTCCGACTACGACGTCGTCTGGTGGATCCCGGCCGACGACCCGGCGTCGATTCGCCAGAGCCTCGTCGATCTCGCCGGCCGTCTGCGCCTCGATGCCGTCGGTGGCGGCGTCGGTGGCGCTACCGGCTTCGGCGCTGGCGGCGTCGGCGCCGGTGTCGGCGGCGTTGGGGGCGTCGGTGTCGGCGGTGGCGCTGCCGGTGTCGGCGGGCCCGGCGGATCCGCGCCCGTCCCGCAGAACGTGCCCGAGCTCGCCAATGCCGCGCTCGATGCGCTCTCGCTGGGCGAGCCGCCACTGCGGCGCTGGCTGTTGATCTATGACAACGCCGCTCACCCGGACGCGGTGTCCGAGCTGATGCCCACCGGCACCGCCTTCGGTCACGTCCTGATCACCTCGTACCACACCGCCTGGGACGACGGTTCCGCTGTGAAGATCGGCAACTTCGCCCCGGCGGAGAGCATTCGGCTGCTGCGCCGTGGCCTTCCCGGTGCCTCCGACGCCATGCTCGCCCCGCTCGCCGAGCAGGTCGACAACTTCCCGTTCGACATCAACCAGGCGGCCAACTCGTTGAGCCGCAGCACCCTGCCGGCGGCTGACGCGGTCAGGTCCTACCAGGCGCGGCTGCTCGAGCGCGGCCGGTGGAGCGGCGGCAGCGCCTGGGCGATGGAGTACAACGAGCTGAAGACGAGCGCCGATCCCGTCGCCCGGGCCGCCGCGAAGCTGCTGGAGATGTGCGCCTTCCTCGCCGAGGAGGGCGTCTCGCTGGCGCTGCTGCGGTCCGCCGCGATGGTCCAGCGGCTCCACGACATCGGCTCCGACGCCCCCACCGCCGCGGCGCCACCGGATGTCGACTCCGTCATCGACCGGATCGAACGTCTCAACCTCGCCACCGTCAACCCGACCCGGGACCGGCTGATCGTGCCCGGCCGGTCCCAGCTGTACGTCCGTGAACGGCTGCCGGAGCCGGAGGCCACGCTCATCCGTGCGGAGGTCTGGCGGGTGCTGACCGCGCACGCGTCCCTCACCGCGCTGGACGACCCCAGCGGCCGGGACATGTTCGTCGAGCTTCGCAAGCACATCCGCCCGTCCGGCGCCGCCGGGTCGCCAGACCCGGACGTCCGCCGCTGGATGATCTACGAGGTGTACCGGCGCTGGCGCGTCGGCGAGCTCGGCGACGCCCTGGAGCTCACGGACGAGTGCCTGGCGAACTGGCAGCCGCTCGGAGCGGATGATCCGATCACGTTGCAGATGTGCACGTGGCGGGCGACCGTGCTGCGCTCGTCCGGGCGCATCGACGAGGCGTTCGCGCTCGACGAGCAGACCCTCGCCGCGCAGCGCCATCTGCTCGGTTTCGCCGACCGGCGCACGCTGCTGACGGCGGGCGGGTTCGGCGCGGACAAGTGTGAGCTCGGCTGGTACAACGACGCTCGCGCCGAGGACCAGACCACCTACGACCTCTACTGCCGTGAGTTCGGGCCGAACGACCGGTCGGCGCTGGACGCCGGGGACAACCTCGCCGTGGCGCAGTACCTCGACGGGGACGTCGCGGCGGCCCAGCGAACCGTCCGCGCCGTCCTGCGCGGCCGGCTGGCCACGCTCGGCACGGACAACGCCGACACCTGGTGGTCCCAGATCCTGGTCGGCCTGTGCGTGCGCGAGCTCGGTGACTCGACCGAGGCCTGGCAGCTCATTCACGAGGCGCGCGAGCGGCTGCGCGAGATCGAGGGCCCGACCTCGACCCGGAGCCTGCTCGCGAGCAAGCATCTGGCCGTCACCCTGCGGCGCGGCGATGACCCGAGCGCGGCCCGTGTGCTGACCAAGGAGACCCTGGACCACTACGTCCACCGCTACCCGAGGCGGCATCCGGGCCGCCTGGCCTGCCTGTTGAACCGGGCCCTCGACCTGCACGCGGCCGCCAGCCACCTCGACGCCGTGACGATCGCCCGGGAGGCACTGGCGGCCTACACGGACCTGTACGGCGACGACGACCACCCCGTCCTGAACATCGCCCGGACGAACGCCTCGATCTGCCTGCTCGGCGCCGGGCAGGTCGACGAGGCACTTGCGCTGAGCCAGCGAGCCCACGACGGCCTGCGCGAGGAGCTCTACGAATACCACCCGGCGGTGCTGGCGGCGGCCATCAACCACGCCAACTGCCTGCTGGCCGCGGGCCAGGCGCAGGACGCGGCCAAGCTCGACCAGCAGACGCTGGACGAATGCGTCGCCTCGCTCGGCGCCAACCACCCGTACACCCGCATCAGCCGCCTCCACCACGGCTCGGAGGAACCGAACGGCCGCCCGCCGGCAGGCCTCGCCGCGGGAGACGACGTCCTGTCGGGGCGGCGCGGCGCCGACGTCGACATCACGGGCACCTGACGGTAGAGGCAGGTCTACATGACGAACGAGATGCTGTCAGCGCGGGCCCCCTACCACTACCGGGCGCCCTATATCGAGGCCGCGAAGTTCCGCGACGTCGAGGATCTCTGCCTGCGGGAGCTTGATCCGGAGATCCTCCAGCACGTGAGCTACTACACGGAGGGAGTGCTCGGGCTCTCCTTCGACGTTCTGGAACAGGCCGATCTGCCGGCCACCTCGCGCCGTTCGGCGGGCACCGGCCGGCGACGCCGTGACCTGGAAAGCTTCGGCCGCCAGATAAACCGGGCGGTGGAGGAGCTCAACCGGGTCCTGGAGCCGCTCGACACCGGTGTTCTCATCCGGGTGGTGTTCGACGCGGGCATCGGCGGCCTGATCTACAACCGGGTCAACACCCGGCAGTATCTGATCGGCGCGGCGCTTCGCCCCGAAGGCCTCGCCGCGGCCGATGTGGCGATGTCGAAGCTCGCCACCAGGTGCAGGTCCTTACTCGGCCTGCCGGGCCAGAACCCGGGCGGGGTCGACAGCGACACCCAGGGCCCGCCCAGCGGCAGCCACATCACACCCCCCCTGGTGGAGCTTTCCCCGGACGCGGATCCCGAGGACCTCAGGTTCTCCGAACTCGGCCGGCACGCCGTGCGACCGGACGACCTGCACTACGCGGCCCGGTGCAAGGACAACGGTGTCAACGTGGTGGTGGACGTGTTCGACGCTCCCGCGCTCGGTTCGTTCTTTCTCACCGTCGGTGTCAGACGGCACCGGGACCTGTACGAGACGATCTGCCGCGACCTGTCGACACTGACGGCGAACTTCGCGCGGGCAGCCAGAGCCGCGCTGGGCACCCCGCTGCGGACCAGCGTCGTGGACGTCGAAGCCGGCGCCCTCTACGTCCACGACGTGGGCGCCGGTGAATACCTGCTCGGCGTAACGCTGGACCAGCAGCGGGTCAGCGAGGCGGAGCGACGATTCCAGGACCTCGCCGCGCGATTCCTGGATAGCCGCTGACACCGGAAACCGTCTAAATCGGTGGTGGCCCGGGGAATTTCGGATCACCACCGCGGACCAAGGGTGCCGTGAACGGTGGGCACAGATATCCCGTGACGTCGCCGGGCAGTCGTTATAGTGTTCTCGCACCAGGTGGTCGAGGAGGTCGACTGATGGAGGCCACTGCCAGCCGCATCAGCTCTTCAGCGCAGCTCGGTTCTTCAGCGCAGCTCGGCTCTTCAGGGCAAGTCGGCTCCGCGGAACGCATCGAGTCTCCGGTGCTGGATCTGACCGGGGTCGACCTGAACGATCTGAACAGGCTGCCGGCCGGGGCACTCATCCGGTGCCTCCAGCACGTGCTGCGCGCCGTCGAGACAGACCAGGCGATCGCCGGCTACTCCCAATACCCCGGCAAGTCGGAAGGCGACTGGTGATCGGCGCGGGTGAGCCTTTCCACCGTCGCCTCCGACCTGCGGCATCTCCGACCGTCCACCGTGCGATGGAAAAGACTCAATGAGTTCCGACCACGACCGGCATCCGGGCAGCCGTACCCATGGAATGCCGGGCGCCGATTCCGGATTCAGTATCCGCCCCGACCCGGGCGGAGTTCACCAGGGTTTTTCGGCTGATACCACAGGGCCGGCGACCGGCCGGGCGACCGGCACCTGGCCCGGAGGCTGAGGCGGCAGTGCTTTTCGACAACTACATTCGGGCGACCGCGGCGGAACCGCGCTGGCACCAGCTTTCCTGGTCGCAGTTCGACGAGCTCGCCGGTGGCCTCGGCGGAGCACAGGCGTCGTCGGTCCTGCGGTCGGCACAGGCGAGCAAGCGCCTGCTCATGCTCTGGTCACTGGTCGGCCAGGTCCACGACAGCGAGCTCACCGTCGCCGCTCGCGAGGATGTCGAACGCCTCTTCGGCATCCTCGCCGCCCTGTGGCGTGAGCATCCCGGGGAGGTGGAGGCGGTCGTCCTCCACCCGCCGGTGGGTACCTGGCTGCATCACTGCCTTCGGCGGCTGCGCCCACGGCCGGACCAGCCCCCACGGCCGGACCAGCCCTCGCAGGCGGCCGGCCAGCACACGATCGAGGAGGATCTCGGCTACCTCGGGGGCCTCGTCGCCGCGATCGCGCTGCGTGCGCGGATCCCCGTGGACATCCGCGCACCTGTGCGGGCCGGCGTCGTGACTCTTCCGACGTACGGCCAGATACGACTCCGCGGGCAGGGTGACCGAGCCCGGATCCGGATCTGGGCCCACCCTCCTGATCCCGCCGGCCGCGTTGCGGTGCGGTTGGCCGTCGACACGGCCGACGATCACGTGCAGCTCACGTCGCAGTCGCTGGAGTACACGGACACGGACACGGACACGGGCCGCGAACGCGACGGCTCCCCGACCAGCCAGTCCCCCGGCAACCACCCGGACCGGTGGTGGCCGGTTCGGCCGCTCCAGCTCGCTGGGGCCTCCGGCGGGTCGCGCATCGTGCTCGACGATCTCGACCCGTTTCGGGAGCCAGGCGCGCTGGTGCCGGCCCGACGGCTGACCGCGGCGGAGTTCCGTCACTGGCGTGCCGTCTTCGGCGAGGCCTGGCACCTGCTCGTCCGCGACCATCCGCACCGCGTCGACGGCGTCGCGGGCCTGCTGCGGTCGCTGGTGCCACTGGCCGCTCCGGCCGGTGTGACGTCCATCAGCGCCAGCTCGCTTGAAGCCTTCGGTTCCGTGCTCCTGTCCGCTCCGACCGACAGCGCGCAGCTGGCCGTCACCCTCATCCATGAGACCCAGCATTCGAAGCTGGCGGCCATCGACGACCTCTCGCCCCTGGTCGCACGGCGCTCACCGGCGGTGCACTACGCGCCGTGGCGCCTCGATCCGCGCCCGGTCGAAGGGCTGCTGCACGGCGCCTTCGCCTTCCTCGCGGTCGCCGGCTACTGGTACGAGCGGTCCCTGATCGACGAGGGCGGCCAGGCCCTCCTGGCCGCCTACCAGTTCGTCTGGTGCCGGGAGTCCGTCCGCGATGTGGTGGTCACGCTGGAGGCGGACGAAACGCTCACCCCGGCGGGCCGGCGGCTGACCGCGGGGATCGCCGATCAGGTCCGCCGCTGGTCGGGCGCCGCCGTGCCGGAGCTTGCCCACCGGCTGGGCATGCTGGAGGTCGGCGACTGCCGGGTTCGATGGCGCCTGCGCAACCTGACGCCGGAGCCAGAAGTGATCTCATCGTGGGCTCGGGCGTGGCTGCGAGGTGATCCATGCCCGCCGTCGGGGGCACCGGTCTGCAGCGTGCGGGCCGGTACGCCGAGCGCCGCCGGGGGAAACCGGGTGGACGTCGCGCGCCGCCTGCTGGCGGGCGAGACCGTGGACGCGTCCGGCCGGGCCCGCGCCGACGTGCTCCTGCTGACCGGTCGGACCGAGGAGGCCGCTGCCGAGTACCGGCGGGCGGTGCTCGCCGACGGCGACGCGCTTGCCGCCTGGTCGGGGCTGGTGCTGAGCCGGCTCGGCACCGGTGGGCGCTCCGCGCGCGGATACTCGACCCGGCCGGAGACTGTCCGGGAACTGTGGCTGGCGATCAGGCGGGCCTCGGGAGACACCCCCGACCTCGATGCCCTCGCGGCCTGGATCGCCGACGTCGACGACGCGGATACCCGACGTTCCCGGCCCCCTGCCGTGGAGCGGCCTGGCCGAGCAGGTCGCGCGGTGGTCAACCCGCGGACCGCGTGACCGGCTCCGGCGCCTCCTCGCCGCCGATCCGACCGGCGACCGCCAGCATCAGGCGCGGGAACCGGGCAATCGCCCGGTTGCAGGCGAAGTGGAGGATGTTGATGGCCGCGATCGCCACGCCGACCACCCCGACAGCCGACGGAACGATCGGTTGGAAGGTCAGCGCGAGCACGATGCTGGTGATCCCGTTCTGCTGGGAGAGGGACAGGTACACCCGGTCGGTCGGCTGGAGGCCCCGGGTGAGGAGCAGCCCGACCAGAATCTGGGCGGCGAACGCCGCGGCTCCCAGGGAGATACCGGCCGCGAGATCGATGTCCGCGCCGCCCAGAAGGACGCCGAGCAGAACGGCCGCCGCCAGCAGCGCCGCCTGAACAGCCCGGTCGACCCAGCGGCCCCAGGCGAGCGACCTGGGCCGCAGGAAAAGGCCGGCGACCGCCAGGCCGAACATCAGGAAGCGCCAGACGGCCACGGCATAGACGACGCCCACCGCGCCGATGATCAGCCGGTCGTGGCCCGACCGGCGGTGGCGGATGGTTCGAGCGAAGGTCCAGGCCGCGACCACCAGAGCACCGTTCACGACCAGATCCGCCGCGAGGGTGCCGAACCCGGCATCCGCCATGAGGCCCGCGTGGTTCGTGCCGCTGATCGCCATGGACGGCAGCACCGCCAGCAGCACCAGCGTGGCGAGCACGGTGACCGGGTCGTCAAACGAGGACCACGCGATCAGCAACGACCTGGCCCGGCGGGACATGGGCGAGTTCTTCAGCAGGGCGGCGACCGAGAGCGGATCTATCTGCGCGATGATGCCGGCCAGGAGGAAGTACACCGGGTCACGAAAGATCAGCGCCAGAAGGCAGCCGATCAGGAGGACCTTGAGAACGACACCGACGGTCACCACGGAGACAATCAGGCGCGCGTCGCTCCTGGCCGCGCGGGGAATCGTCGACGTGGCGCCGTAGAGCCCCAGACCGAGCAATGCGGTGGTCAGGTATCCATAGGCCGCGGTGTCGACCATTCCCACCGATCCGAGCACCCGCGACAGGGCATAGCCGGCACCGACGCAGAGCGGCAGGCGCAGCAGAACAACCAGGGAGATCATGAGAATGGGTACACCGCTTCACTCCATTCTCGCTCCGTCAGCCGCAGTCGAATGCACAGCCGAACTCAGGCGCAGCCGCCGCCACCGGCGCAGGCTGACGCGACAACAGCCGATGATCGCCCCCGTCGATCGACAACAGCGTACCGCGCGGCCTGTCGCCGAAACACGCATGTCGACGGGTTGTGGGAATCCGCGACAATTCCGCGAGGCGGCCGGCGGATCATGCGTAATGCGGCCACCTGGTCGCGGTACCGGGACCGGGGCCGGTACCGGTACCGGCCTCGGTCATTCTGGCGGACTGCCGTGCAGCAGGCCGGTCTGGTACGCGATGACGACGAGCTGAGCCCGGTCGCGGGCGTCGAGTTTCGCCATTGCCCGGTGAACATGGGTGCGAGCGGTCAGCGGGCTTATGACGAGTTTGGCGGCTATCTCCTGGTTGGAGTGGCCTTCCGCGGCCAGGATCATGACCTCCCGTTCGCGGGCGGTGAGCGTGTCGAGGGCCGCGTGGTTCGCCGCAGCGGTGGCCGTGGGTTCGGGGATGGCGATGAACTGCGCGATGAGTGCACGGGTCGCCGCCGGGGACAGGAGCGCCTCGCCAGCCGCGACGGTGCGGACCGCGGCGAGGAGCCCGTCGGCTTCGACGTCCTTGCCGAGAAAGCCGCTCGCGCCGACACGCAGCGCCCGGGCGACATATTCGTCGATCTCGAAGGTCGTGAGAATGAGAACGCGGGTGGCGGCGAGCTCTTCGTCCCGGCAGATGGCCGCGGTGGCGGCCAGCCCGTCCATGCCGGGCATTCGGATGTCCATGACCACGACGTCCGGACGATATTCGCGGGCGGCAGCGACGGCTTCGTTACCATTAGCCGCCTCAGCGACCACCGTCATGTCGTCACACGAATCGATCAGTATCCGGAATGTTGCTCGGAGGAGCGCCTGGTCGTCGGCGAGCAGTACGCGGATGGTCATCTCTGTTCCGTTTTCGTCGGTTTTCTGGGCTGGAGCGGCAGGACGGCGGTGACGTGGAATCCGAACTCGGGATGACTGCCGGCCTCGAGATGCCCACCGACAGAACTCGCTCGTTCACGCATGCTGATCAGGCCGAACCCGCCGTCGGCCCCCTCGCCGGCCCGGTGACCGGGCCTTTCACCGGGCCTTTCACCGGCCTTCTCACCAGGCACGCCATCGGGCCTGCCACTGCGACGGCGCCCGTCATCGGCACCATTTATGATCTTCAAGGTCAGGTCGCTCGGCGAGTAGGTGATGTCGACGTACGCGCTGCCGGTGGCCGCGTGCTTCGCCACGTTGGTGAGCGCTTCCTGCGCGATCCGGAAGGCCGTGAGGTCCACCACCGGGGAGAGCGATGGCGGGTCACCGCGGGTGGTGATGGTGACGGTGAGCCCGGCCGCGGCGAACACGCGGGCGAGCTCGGGGAGCTGCGCGAGCGACGGTGCGGGTTCCAGGGGTGCGTCCGGGTCGTCGCCGTCGCGCAGGAGGCCGACGGTGGCCTTGAGGTCACGCAACGCGGAGGACGTGGTGGCGGTCAGGCTGGTGAGGATCTGTGCCGCCTGGTCGGGGCGGGTGCGAACGAGATGTGCGGCGGTGCTTGCCTGAGCGTGGGCGAGGGTTACGTGGTGGGCGACGACGTCGTGCAGCTCGCGGGCGATCCGGGTGCGCTCGGCGGCCACCCGGCGGCGGGCCTCGGCCTCCCGGGTGCGCTCCGCGTACTCGGCGCGGGCCCGGACGGCGTCGAGGTAACCCTCCTTGGTGCGCTGTGCGTCTCCGAGCGCGGCTGACATCAGGAGCCAGGCGGTCGGTCCGACGCTCTTGAGCGGCCAGCCGTAGCTGGCGGGATCTGCGACCAGCGCGGTCCCCACCACCAGGACGCACGTCGAGACGGCGAAGACCAGGTTCGTCCGGCGGTCCGTGCGGGCGGCGAGCCAGTAGAGCGCGGCCATCACCGGAGCCAGCAACAGGGGGGTCAGCAGGTAGCCCAGCGCCGTCACCGCGACGGCGCAGACGATCGCCACCGCGGCGGTGGTGCGCGGGTGGCTTTCATGCCAGAACAGGGCGGCGCAGGCGATGGCCGCGAGAACGACCGCGGGCACCCACCCGCCGATGGGGGCGTTGGCGGGTGGCGTGATTCTGCTGCCGGGACCGGAGGCGACGAACGCCCCGATCACGATCACCACCGTGTTGCGGCGATGATTCCCGACCCACCGCCAGGTGGTGATCGTCATTGCTGGTTCCCGTCGAATGCTGGAGCCGTGCCCCTCACCGTACGGGGTCGCCACCGTCCGAGGAACGCGCCGTGCCTCCGCGTTCCTCGGACGAGTGGTGTTCATCGACCGGAGGCTGGTGCCCAGGAGGCGGATGCCGCCTCCACGCAACCGGGGTCCATGGAGAGGGCACCGTCCACTGCGGTGGACGGCACCGTGGCGCGCGGCCCGCTCAGTGCCTCGCCTTCGACGTCGACCCGGGGCAGCACCTTGTCGAGGCCGCGCGGGATCCACCAGGCCCGTTCACCGAGCAGCGCGAGCACGGCCGGCACGATCGTCATCCGGACGACGAAGGCATCGAGCAGGACAGCGGTGGCGAGGCCGAAGCCGACCATCTTGATCATCGGCTCGGTCGCACTGACGAATCCGGCGAAGACCGCCATCATGATCAGTGCTGCGGCGACCACGACCCGGGAGCTGTGCCCGAACCCGGAGACGATCGCGTGCCCGGCGTCATCGCCGTGGATGTAGGCCTCGCGCACGCGGGTGACGAGGAAGACCTCGTAGTCCATGGCGAGCCCGAAGACGATGCCCACCATGAAGATCGGCATCATGCTCATGATCGGCCCGGTCTGTTCGAGGCCGATGAGGCCCGCCAGCCATCCCCACTGGAAGACCGCGACGACCGCGCCGAGAGCGGCCAGCACCGAGAGCAGGAATCCGCAGGCGGCCTTGAGCGGGACGAGCACCGACCGGAAGAGCGCCATCAGGAGCAGGAAGGCGAGGCCCACCACTACCGCGAGGTAGGGCACAAGCGCGCCCTGGACCTTCTGGGCCATATCGATGTTGACCGCGGTGGTACCGGTGACCTGGAACGTCGCGCCGGTGACGGACTCGACCGCGGATCGTTCGGCGCGGATGGCGTGGACGAGGTCCACGGTCGCCGCGTCGCTCGGGCCGGTCGTGGGAACGACGGTGAGCAGCGCGGCGTCGCCGGCGGGATTGGACCGGGCCGGTGAGACCGAGACGACTCCGTGCGTGCCGGCGAGGCTCTCGATCGTCGTGGCGATCGCCGCCGCCGGATCGTCGGAAGCCGCCGTGTCGACCACGACGGTGAGCGGGCCGTTGAATCCGGCGCCGAAGCCCCGGGCGAGGTCGTCGTAGGCGCGGCGTTCGGTGGTGGACGTTGGTTTCGCCTCGTCACCAGCGGTGCCCAGGCGCAGGTCGAGGGCCGGCAGCGCGATCGCGACCAGGGCGAGCACCGCGAGGGCGAGGATCGGCAGCGGGCGACGCAGGACCAGTCGGGCCCACCGGGTACCCACACTGGGCCCGCGCTGTCGTGCCTTCGCCCGTCCCCTGCGGGCGGCGCGTGGGAGCACCGCGCGCTGGAAGAAGCCGAGCAGCGCCGGCACCAGGGTCAGCGCGACGAGGACGGCGACGACGACTGTTCCGGCGGCAGCCAGGCCCATCTTGGTCAGCGTCGGTATCCCGACGACGAACAGCCCGGCCAGGGCGATCACCACGGTGAGCCCGGCGAACACCACCGAGGAGCCTGCGGTGCCGGTGGCGATGGCCACGGCCTCCGACGGCTCATGCCCGCGGGACCGTTCCTCCCGGTAGCGGGAGACGATGAAGACCGCGTAGTCGATCCCGACCGCCAGGCCCAGCATCATCGCCAGCGTGCTGGTGGTCGAGGACAGGCCGAAGGTACTGGCCAGGGCCATGATCGAGAGCATGCCGACCCCGACGCCCACGACAGCGGTCAGCAGCGGCAGCCCGGCCGCCGCCAGCGATCCGAAGGTGACCAGCAGGACTATCGCGGCGAGCGCGATCCCGACCACCTCGCCGATGCCGCCCGCCGCCGGCCGGGTGGTCAGCGCATCCCCGCCGATCTCGACGGTCAGACCGGCGGCCTGGCCGTCGGCGACCGCGCCCTTCAGGCTTTCCAGGGTGGCGTCGGTGAGGTCGTCGCCGGCCACGGTGTAGGAGACCGTCGCGTAGGCGGTCGCCGCGTCCTGGCTCACCGCGCCGCCCTGGAACGGATTCACCGCGGTGAGGACCTGCGGACCGGAGGCGGCCCGCGCGACGGCCTTCTCGACCTCGGCCCGGTTCTCGGCCGCGGTGAGCTTCTCCCCCGCCGGAGCGCCGAAGACGATGCGCGCGACCGCGCCATCCAACCCGGAGCCGGGAAAACGCTCGTCCAGGAGGTCGAACGCCCGCTGGGATTCGGTTCCCGGAATGGAGAACTCGTCCTTGGGGGCGTCGGGGGCCTTCATCGCGGCGAAACCCATGGCCGCGAGAACCGCGATCCACAGGAGGAGAACGTATCGGCGGCGCCGGAAGGAAAACCGCCCCAGCCGGTACAGAAGAGTCGCCATGGAGTGGTTCTCCATATCTTTTCGGGTACCCCACAAGACTGCTCCGGCCCGGTGGGTCCCGTCGTCGTGCGCCTGCCGGCACTTACCGCTGCCCACGTACTGCGTCTGCCGTAGCCGGAAGTGACTGCGCCCGGCCGATGCGAGAACAGGCTGTTCTGCCGCACAGTGGCCCTGGCCTGTTTCCGGCGCAGCCGGAATCCCGAACCGGCGGCGCCTCGCGGGATATCCGGGATACCGCACGAAGCGAAGGGCACTCGGTGGATCACAGACCCGACGACGAAGTCCTCACCGGCCCAGGTGGTCAACAGCCGCCTGCCCACGCCGGGACGACATCGCTCACCCCGTGGCACCGGCGGTGGTGGCCGCGGGATCGGCGGCCGCGGCGGCGACGCAGTGCTCTCGCGTTCGGCGCAGTGATCCTGCTCGTCGTCCTCATCGCGGGTGACCGGTTCGCGGTCTCAACCGCCGAGAGTGAGATGGCCACCCAGATCAAGGCGAGTGTCATCAGGAGCCTCGCCTGCGACGTCACTCCGCCGACGGTCCGCGACGTCAGTATCGGCGGATTTCCGTTCCTCACCCAGATTGCATTCGGAAGGTTCAGGAACATCGGGGTGATTATCGACGGAGTACCAACGCCCGGTCCACGCATCTCCTCGGTCGAGGCACACCTCAAAGGAATTCATCTTCCAATCCGGAAGATGCTTGCCAATGATGTCGGCGAGATACCGGTCGACAACGTCGAGGCGACGGTCCATCTCGACTACGCCGACGTGAACGCGTTCCTGGCCGACCAGCCCGGAGATCTTCAGATCAATCCGGTGGACGGCGGGAAGAAGGTCGAGGTCGCCGGCCTGGCCGACGTACCGGTGCTCGGCGCCCAGGAGATCGGCGGGGTCATCGCGTTCGAGGTGCGGGACAACAAGCTCACGCTGATCCCGTCCGAGATCGCCCTGCACGGGTCCATCAACGTGGACATCCCGGTGCCCGGCGGCCTCGGCGGGCTGCTCCCCGCCATCCCGATTCCGGTCGGCGCCCTGCCGTTCGACCTCACCGTCGTCGAGGCCTCCTCCGACGCCGCCGGCCTGTCGCTGACCGCGACCGCGCGGCGCGTCGTCCTTCCCGAGGCCGACACGACAGCCCGCCGCTGCCCCGCACCGAACAGCAGCGGGCCGTGAACCCGAGCTCCGAGATGGCCGCCGCGATGGGCGACAACCGGCCGCTGCCGGTGCCCGCCGCCCACGACGACGGTGTCGGGCGGCGATCGGGACGAGGTGCCCGGTGCCACCGCAGTGGCACCGGTCAACCCCTGACCTCGTCCCGACCTCCCCTCAGCCTTGGCCACCCAGCCTTGGCCACCCAGCCTTGGCCATCTCTCACCTGGCGTCGCCGGCGCGTGGCCTCGGCCACGCGGGGAGGCAGCGTCCGTCAGTAGTTGGGGTTGTTGGTGTCCGGGATCTGGATGGCGATGGGGAACTGGGCGCCGGACAGGAGGGTCAGGACGCCGATACGCAGGATCTCGTCGAAGGCCCAGTAGACCGCCTGCAGGAGGCCGGGGGCCTTCTCCAGGCTCAGCAGGCCCTCGCGGACGGCGACGAAGGGCTTCCAGGCGACCTGGAAGGCCGTGTCCCAGAAGGGGTACCGCGGCAGCTTGAGCCAGCCGGCGATCTCGTCACCCAGGAAGTAGCGGGTGAGGGCGCACAGGATGGGCTTGCTAAGGAGGGAGCCGTCGATGAACGACGCCAGGTTGACGAGGATGTCGGCGAGCTTGATGCCCTCGGGGGTCGGGGCGAGGATCGGGGTGAGAACCTGCGCCGCCTGGGTGTTCGCGGTGGCCCAGGAGTTCGGGATGTACTCGTCGAGCACCCCGAGCATGTGGGCGGTGACCTGCCAGGAGTGCAGGAACCCGGCGGACTCGACGGCGTTGATCGGCACGCCCCACGCGTTCAGGTTCTGCATGACGGTGGTGGGCAGGCTGTGCCAGGTCACCATGATGTCGGCCTGGGAGATCGGGATGTCCTCCGAGGCGACGTTGTTCCAGGCCGCGAGCTGGGGCAGCAGGTGGCGCACGCCGGCGTGGGCCAGCCGCGTCTTGACGCAGGTCACGATCATCTCGCCGGTGGGGTCGAACGCGTTGTTCGAGCCGACGTCGTAGCCCAGCTTGGCGGTCTTGGTGATGCGGTCCCGCATGTCCGCACCGCCCTTGGAGTAATAGACGGCCAGGGCCTCGCGCGGGATGACCGTGCTCATCATGCCGCTGACGAAGCCGTAGGTGACGCCCAGGTACAGGCCGCGCTTCTGGTTGAAGTTGACCGCGTCCTTGAGCTTGGCCGTGTCGGTCCACGTCGGGAGCTGGCGCGCGTGCTCCATGAAGTCACGCAGCTGCGTGGGCAGCCCGGCGGGCAGTGCCTGGCCGTTCTTCGTCCATGTCTTCAGCAGCTTGTTGACCGCGGTCGTCTGGCCGCTGTCGATGATCGCGGCGACCACCGGGTCGGCCTCGGCATCCCAGACGTACTTCGGGTCCACGCCGACGCCGGCCCCGGCGACCGAGCCCTCGGACGACCACGACCACGCCGGAGTCGCCGCGGCCAGCGCCCCGGCGGCCCCTAACATGCCGCCGGTGACCAGTACCTGACGCCTGCTTCGCTCAACCATCTTTAGTCCTCCCCAGAGCCCGACGACCCAAGGGTGGATACAAAGAAACAATATCCGATTCTCTGTATCAGGGCCGCCGCGCTCATGGGACCACATCAGCTATATGCGATACAAGGCTCCTTTTTTCCTGCCCGACGCGACGAGGTGAATCACGAAACTCTGGAGATAAGCCACATACCGGACATATCGACGATGTCCGCACGCCACTCTCCGGGAGCGCGAGGCCGGCACGCGGCAGGCAGCGGGCAACGGGCAGCCACGGGCAGCCGGCGGCTGACGCGGAGGGCTGCGGGCAGCCCGGCAGCCGGCTCCCAGCAGGATGCCCGAAACCGCCCCCCAGGACCTTTCGGGCCACCGAGGACCGACCGAGGCCGGCCTCCTCGGCGGCACTCGGGTTCCTACGGCGCTCAGGCCAGGTCGAGGCCCAGCATGCGGATGGCATTGCCGCGCACGATCTTGCGGACGGTCGCCGCGGGCAGGCCGGCCATCATCTCCTCGGCCACGCGCCGTGTGTTCGGCCAGGTCGAGTCGGTGTGCGGGTAGTCCGTCTCGAAGGTGACGTTGTCGACCCCGATGGCGTCCAGGGACGCCAGCCCATGCCGGTCACGGAAGAAGCAGCCGTACACCTGCCGGCGGAAGTAGCTCGACGGCGGTTCGGGCACGAGATCACGCACCCCACCCCAGGCCCGATGCTCCCGCCAGACGTCGTCGGCGCGTTCCAGCGCGTAGGGCAGCCAGCCGATCTGCCCCTCGGAGTAGGCGAGGACCAGCTCGGGAAAGCGAACCAGCACGCCGGAGAACAGCCAGTCGGCCAGCGAGGCCATCGCGTTGTTGAAGCTCAGCGTCGCGGCGACCGCGGGCGGCGCGTCGCCGGAGGTGGCGGGCATCCGCGACGACGAGCCGATGTGCATGCACACGACGGTCCCGGTGTCGACGCAGGCGGCGAGGAACGGCTCCCAGCTGCCGCTGTGGATGCTCGGCAGCCCCAGATGCGGCGGGATCTCACTGAAGCAGACGGCCCGGCAGCCGCGCGCCGCGTTACGCCGGACCTCCCCCGCGGCGAGCTCCGCGTCCCACAGCGGAATCAGGCACAGCGGGATCAGCCGGCCGCCCGAGTCCGCGCACCACTCGTCGATCATCCAGTCGTTGTAGGCCCGGACGCAGGCCAGCGCGAGGTCGGTGTCCCGCGCCTCGGCGAACGTCTGGCCGCAGAAGCGGGGAAAGGTGGGGAAGCACAGGGACGCCTCGACATGGTTGAGCTCCATGTCGGCGACCCGGGCGACCGGGTCGTAGCACCCGGGACGCATCTCGTCGTAGGTGATCGGGGACATCGTCATGTCGTCTCGGTCGAAGCCGACCGCCGCGACGTGCCTTTTGTGGATGTAGACGAGGTCCTCGTACACCCAGCAGTCGGCCTGCGGGCCGTCCTCGTCGAACGTCTGCCGGTAGTTGCCGCCGCCGATGTGCTCCATGCGCCCGATGCCGCGCCGCTGGACGCGGGGGCCGGCGTCGCGCAGCCGGGCGGGCAGCCAGCGTTGCCACAGGTGGGCCGGCTCCACGACGTGATCGTCGACGCTGATGATCCGCGGCAGCTCGCCGAACGAGTGGTCGGGCTTGCCGAAGGAGTGGGCGGGCTCGCCGAAGGAGCGAGCGGGACCTTCACCCGTGCGATGCGCCGCGGGCGCTGTCTGGTGCGAGTCCGTCTGGTGCGAGTCGGTCACGGCGGATCCCTCCGGCTTGCACGGCGAGGAACGCAATCACGCTAACATCAGATCTGACGGTTCATCAGGAAACAGTAAAGCCGACATCCAGGGGGTCGCGGTGCCCGAGGCCAGCATGCCCGCCTACCGCCTCACCGACTGGCTCCAGCAGCCAGCAATCGTGGACATCACGGTCCCACGACCGGGCCCGGGAGAGGTCCTGGTGCGGGTCGCAGGCAACGGGCTGTGCCACTCAGATCTGACCATACATCAGATTTCGGCGGAGATCGGGGCCGCGCTCGGCTGGCGGGTGCCGTTCACCCTCGGGCACGAGATCGCCGGCTGGATCGCCGACGCCGGCGACGAGGCAGCCGCGGTGACCGCCGCTCCGGGCACGCCCGTCGCGCTGGTGTCACCGGCCTCCTGCGGGCGCTGCCGCTACTGCCTGCGCGGGCTGGACAGCGCCTGCCCCGACGGCCTGGCGGGCCGCGGCTACGGCCGGGACGGCGGGCTGGCCCCGTACGTGATCGCGCCGGCCGGGCGCGGAGTCGTCCCGCTGACCACGCTCGACCCGGTGGAGGCCGCACCGCTGACGGACGCCGGCGCCACCTCGTACCACGCGGTTCGCCGCGCACTCCCCCGGCTCGGCCCGGGATCGTGGGCCGTGGTCCTCGGCGCGGGCGGCCTCGGCGCGTTCGCCATCCAGCACCTGAAGGCGCTCAGCGCCGCCCGGGTGGTGGCAGTGGACCGCGCCGCGGGGCGCCGTGCCCTCGCCCGCGAGCTGGGCGCCGACGAGGCCATCGACGGGATCACCTCAGCCACCGCACATGACCTTGCCGACGTGTGCGGCGCGCAGGCGGCGGACGTCGTCCTCGACTTCGTCGGGACCGACGCCAGCATCGCCACCGGCCTGCGCGCACTGGCCCCGGCGGGCGCCTTCGGCCTGGTCGGAGCGGCCGGCGGCACCCTGCGCCGCGGCTGGTACGGAACCCTGCCCCGCGAGGCGGAGATCTTCACCTTCCAGGGGTCGACCATCGCCGACCTCCAGGACGTGATCGCGCTCGCGGAGGCGGGCCGCATCCGTCCCCTCGTCGACCGGTTCGCCCTGGCCGACATCGACGAGGCCTACGCCGCCCTGGCAGCCGGCGCCCTACACGGCCGCGCCGTGGTCATCCCACCCCTCTGAACCGGCGTTCCCGCTCGGCATCAGCACCAACTGCTCGGCAGCAGCACCAGCTAGAAGCTGCGACTCGGAGAGCCGCCGCTCGCCACGCGGCGACCCACCGGGGATCCCGCGCCGTCACGCCGCGCCAGGATTTCACCCCAATAGTCACGAAAAGGACGGAGAGTCAATTGGCCGTCCGCAAGAAGTGAGGATTTTGGTTGTTGCAGCAGCCGAAATCCTCACTTCTTACTCAGAAGCAGCGACAGCGGCGACAGCCGAAGCCGAAGCCCGGAATCCTGCGACGGGCCGTTCCGGTGACCTGAATCCGCGAGCCTTTCCCGACAGCGAACGATGACTAGAATTCGACGGCGCAGGATTTGCGTCCCGGAGGGACCGAGCGGCCGGTCGGGTCGACCTGGGCGTCCAGCATTCCCAGACGCATACGGTCGAGAAGCTCGGCGAGCTGACGACGCTCGGCGGCGGTGAAGCCGTCGAGCGCCACGCCGATGTCGTGCAGGCCCACTTCGCGGACCGCGGCCAGCAGCGCCTCGCCGTGCTCGGTCGGGGCGAGTCGGGCCACCCGCCGGTCCGTCCCGTCCGCGGACCGGCCGACCAGGCGATGTTCCTCCAGCGGCCGCAGCTGCCGGCTCACCGTCGACTGGTCGAGATCCAGCCAGCGGGCCAGGTCGGAGGACGTCGCGCTGCCGTGCCGGGCGATCCACCGCAGCAGGGTGAGGCTCGCGCCGGTGATCGGTGCGCCGGCGGCCCGCAGCATCCGCTCCCGCTGCCGTGGGCTGCGTGCGGCCAGCCCGACCAGCTCGACGAACTCGTGGATGCGGGCCAGGTCCTGATCCAGCTCCCGGTCCGGCTCCGGCCCCCAGTCCTGCCCTTGGTCCGGCTCCGGCCCTTGGTCCGGCTCCAGCCCCCGGTCCTGATCCGGCCCCTGGCCCGGTTCGCAGCTCGCATCCACGCGGTCCACGCCGTCGCTGTCCTTGCCGCGGTCACCACCGAGGGAGCCGGTCAGTCCTCCAGCACCGCCCCGAGCCGCTGGGTCGTCTCGATCCATTCCTCCACCATCTCGCGCATGACCTCGGCCGTCGGGCGCCGGCGGTCGAGGCTGCCCACGATCTGCCCGACGGGGAAACCGCTCAGCGCCTTCGTTCCGGCGCGGGTCCAGCGCCGCGACGCCTCCCCCCACACAATGCCCTGCAACGGCATCGGCAGGGTCTTCGGGGCGTCCTCGCGCTCCCACGCGTCCGTCCAGGCGCTGCGCAGCAGCCGGGCGGGCTTGCCCGTCATCGCGCGGGAACGCACCGTGTCCCGCGAGGTGGCGGCGAGCAGGTTCTCGACGATGGGCTCGGCGGTGTCGGCCTCGGTGACGGTGAGCCACATCGAACCCGTCCAGGCGCCCTGGGCGCCGAGCGCGAGCGCGGCGGCGATCTGCCGGCCGCCACCGATCCCACCCGCGGCGAGCACCGGGACGCCCGGCCCCACCGCGTCGACGACCTCGGGCACCAGGACCATCGTGCTGACCTCGCCGCAGTGCCCACCCGCCTCGGTGCCCTGGGCGACGATGATGTCGACGCCCATCTCGACCTGCTTGACGGCGTGCCGTTTCGCGCCGACGAGCGCGGCCACCAGCACACCCTGGGCATGGGCGCGGTCGATGACCTCCCTCGGTGGCGGCCCCAGCGCGTTGACCAGCAGTTTCACCGGATGCTTGAGGGACACCTCGACCTGCCCCGGACCCTCCTGCTCGATACCGAGCCCGGCCGCCTTCAGATCACCCCCGGCGGCAGCGTCCGCGGGCAGCGGCGGGACGTCGTGCTCGGCCAGGACGGACTCGGCGAAGCGGCGGTGCTCGTCGGGCACCAGCTCGACCATCCTCTCCCTGGTGATCTCCGCTCCGCCTCCCTTCCCGACGTACGAGTTCGGCATGACGATGTCGACGCCGTAGGGCCGGCCGTCGACATGCTCGTCGATCCAGGACAGTTCGACCTCGAGCTCCTCGGGGTTGAAGGCGAGCGCCCCCAGCACCCCGAACCCGCCCGCTCTGCTGACTGCCGCGACGACGTCCCGGCAGTGCGAGAAGGCGAAGATCGGGAACTCGATACCGAGCAGGTCACAGACAGGAGTACGGGCCATACGCCCTCCTCTGGAGAATTAACTTGCATGTATACAAGCATGTTTTCGAGAGTGATGGAAGGCCCCGGAATGCCGTCGTCCCGACCGGCACAGCCTCCGAGCAAGATCCGCCAATTCTGGTCACTCGGGAGTGCACAGCAGAATCCCGAGCCCCGAGCGGCCGTTGCCGCCGTTGCCGCCGTTGCCGCCGAGCAAGATCTGAGGAAGCTGGTCGCGGGAACGACGAAAATCCTCAGATTCCCGAACCGCGGCTTCGGGCTGCCGCCACTACCGGGCGAATGATGCGGGGGTGGCCGAGCGGTGCGACCGAAGCGTGAAGGATTTTGGTCGTTCTGACGACCAAAATCCTTCTTACTTGCGGGTTGTCAAGGCACTCTGCATCCAATTTGGCCCACTTGTCGTGAATTTTCGGCGCTGCGTGGCGGGGTGGCGGCGGGGTGGGATTATCGGCGGGCGGTCGAGCGTCCCCGGACTTCGAACCTGCCGTTTCTCAGGCGGTCATGCCGCCGTCGACCGGGACGATCGTCCCGGTCATCAGGCTGGCCTCGGCGGATGCCAGGAAGGCGATGACGCGCGCGACGTCGTCCGGCTCGCCGAAGCCCCCCGGCACCGTGAGCTTGCCGAGCAGCTTCATCGACGCCCCTTCCGGCGGCATGAAACCGGCGATGATGTCGGTGTCGATGCCGCCGGGCGCCACCGCGTTCACCCGGATGTTCCTGCTGACGTACTCCCAGGCCAGCGCCTTGGTGAGCATGACGACGCCGCCCTTGGACGCACAGTAGGCGGCGCTGTAGGGCTGGGCGCGCAGCCCGGCGCTGGACGCGACGTTGACGATGGTGCCGCCGTCACGAGCCAGGAAACCGGCCAGGCAGGCCCGGCTCATCAGGAACGTTCCGGTGAGGTTGACGTCGATGATCCGGCGCCAGTCGGCGAGGGGCTGCTCCGCTGTGTGCGCGAACCAGCCGATCCCGGCGACATTCGCGAGCACCCTGGGTGCGCCCAGGTCATCCTCGACGGCGCGGACGGCGGCCGCGACCGACTCCTCGTCGGAGACGTCGCAGACGTAGGCGCGGGCCGCGCCGCCGGCCTCGACGATGCCGGCGGCGATCTTCTCCGCCTGGTCGATCCGGACGTCGAGGCAGGCCACGGTCGCGCCGCGGGTGGCGAGCCGATGCGCCGTCGCCGCGCCGATGCCGCGCGCCGCGCCGGTGACGATCGCCACCGCACCGTCGAAACCACCAGAACCACCGAAACCACCAGAACCACCAGAACCACTGGAACCCGCCGAGCTTCCGGAGCTGTCGCCGCTCACAGGGCGCGCTCCGGCACGAAACGGACCGGCATTTCCTTCACGCCGTTGATGAAGTTCGACCGCAGGCGGCGGGCAGGCGCGATCGGCTCGACCCGGTCCAGCCGGGTGACCAGCGTTTCGAGCATCAGCTCGATCTCGCGCATCGCCAGGTGCCTGCCGAGGCAGAAGTGCGGGCCGCCGCCGCCGAAGCCCACGTGCGGGTTCGGGTCGCGGCCGATGTCGAAACGGTAGGGGTCGGCGAACACCGACTCGTCGTAGTTCGCCGACGAGTAGTACATGACGACCTTCTCTCCGGCGGCGATCGGCTGGCCGCCGAGCACCACGTCGGTCGTGGTCGTGCGGCGGAAGCCCATCACCGGGCTGACCCAGCGGACGATCTCGTCCGCCGCCCTGGTCAGCACCGCCGGGTCGGACCTGCCCGCCCTGAGCTTCTCCCACTGTTCGGGATGGTCCAGCAACGCTTGCATGCCACCGGAGATGGCATTTCGCGTGGTCTCGTTGCCGGCGACCATGAGCAGGATGAAGAACAGGTCGAACTCCATCTCGGACAGCTCGTGGCCGTTCTCGTCGGCGGTGACGAGCTTGGTCAGGATGTCGTCGGCCGGGCAGCCGCGCCGCGCCGCGCCCAGCTCGTTCGCGTAGGCGTACGCCTCCATCGCGGCGGCCTGCTGGTCGGCCGCGTCGGCGGACAGCTCGGGATCGTCGCTGGCCAGCATCCGGTTCGACCAGTTGAACAGCCGGTGCCTGTCCTCATGCGGGACGCCGATCAGCTCCGCGATCACGACAAGCGGCAGCTCCGCCGCGCAGATCTTCACGAAGTCGCCCTCGCCGGCCTCGATCGCGCGGTCGACGATCTTCTCGCACGAGGTCCGGATCCTGTCGGTGAGGCGCCCGATCATGCGCGGGGTGAAGCCCCGGTTCACCAGGCTGCGCAGCCGGGTGTGTTCCGGCGGGTCCTGGTTGACCATCATGAGCTGCTGCTCGGCCAGGGCTTCCGGGGTGAGCTCGGGCAGCAGGCAGGTCTCCCGGTTGGACGAGAACTGGTCCGGGCTGCGGGAGATGTGCACGACGTCCGCGTGCCGGGTCACCGCCCAGAAGCCGGCCTCGCGCTCCGGGTCGCGGTGGTGGAACACCGGTGCCTGGGCCCGCAGGATCCTGAACTCGTCATGGGGCAGCCCCTGGACGTAGCGGCCGGGGTCGTAGACATCGATCTGGTCGAGCGACATGTCGGGACCTCCGAGATCCGTCGCGTCCGCCAAGCTCAAAACTAGAACAGGTTCTCGCGTCTCGTTTCCTGACGCAATATCAGAAACAGCATTGGGGGCCGGACGAGCCGAGCGGGTCAGCGAAGCTCGTCGACGTAGGTCTGCGTGCCGGGCAGGGTGGGGACGAACGGGGCGAGCAGCTCCAGCCGGCCGAGGCCCGACTTCTCCCAGTCCGCGGCGGCCGCGGTGAAGCCAGGCGCCCAGCACCGCGCCGGCGTCGTCTCGGTGAACCACAGCACGGTCAGGCGGCGTCCGAGACCGGCGACCTGGTCCACATAGGCCATCCGGTCCTCGGGCAGCGGCAACGGGGTGAACAGCAGGCCCATCGCCACCGCGCCACCGGGTGCGAGCACCCGCGGCGCGCGCTCGGCGCGCAGCCAGTCGACGAGGGCGGAGACGGCCGCGCCACCCGCACCAGCCGCACCAGCCGCACCAGCCGCACCAGCCGCACCAGCCGAGGCATCATCCACCGCGGCCTCGCCCACCGCGTCGACGACCTCGACCACCAGGCCACCGTACGGATGGTCCAGCGCGTGGATATCGCGCGCACCGCCGCGGCCGTCGCGATACACCGCGCCGAGATAGTCCTGGAAAGCGGTGAAGACGTGGTCACGCCGGTGGAAGATGCGTCCGTCGGCGTTGAGCCGCTGGTTCGTGGCGACGGTCCACCGCATGTGGTCGCGGTAGCGGCCGCGGGTCAGCCAGTAGACCGCGATGTACTTGCCGGCCTCCAGCGGCCGCGCGACGGCCGAGTCGGCCGGCTCGCGCAGCGCCTGCAGCGCCCTGGGCGCCACCCAGCGCCGGCCGGCGAACATCCAGGGCATCGCCATGGCACCCGCGTAGAAGTGATCGTCCTCGTACCAGCGGTTGTACTCGGCCTCGGCACCCGGATGCGGCTCCACCATCGTGATCAGCGCGGAGCCGATGGCGACGCCGTACGGGCCGGCGGCGGGGAGCACGGAGTAGGGGCTGTCGGAGTCGGGGCTGTCGACGGAATCTGCCACCGCGTCGTCCGGCACGGCTGAACTCCCTCCGCCCCGGGCGCACGTCGGCCCGGAACGCGGTCCACTCAAGCACGGAATCTGGTGACCCGTCAGAAAATCTTTGAATACACTCTGCTGCCATGATCGTTTCTCGCGGCCCGTCCGTCGTGCCCCGCGGGGCACTCGCCTTCGGGATCCAGCTGCCGATCCAGGCGCAGAGCAGCCTGTTCGCCGAGCCGTGGGAGGCCACGGCCACGCCGGACGACCTCGCGGCGATCGCCCGCGCGGCGGACGAGCACGGCTTCCTCTACGTCGCGGTCTGCGACCACGTCGCGATCCCCCGCCGGCTCGCCGCCGCCATGGGCACCACCTGGTACGACTCCGTCGCGACCCTGAGCTGGCTGGCCGCGGCGACGACCCGGGTGCGGCTGCTCAGCCACGTCTACAACCTGGCCTACCGGCATCCGCTGGTGACGGCGAAGGCCTTCGCGACCCTCGACCGCCTCTCCGCCGGCCGGGTCATCCTCGGGGTCGGCGCGGGGCACGTCGCGGACGAGTTCGCCGGCCTGGGGCTGGACTTCGCCCGCCGCGGGCGCATGCTCGACGACGCGATCGAGGTCGTCGACGCGGCCCTGCGCACCGAGTTCCCGACGGCCGCGAACGACAGCTTCACCGTCGACGGGCAGCTCGGGCTCGCGCCCCGGCCGGTGCAGGACCCGCGCCCGCCGCTGTGGATCGGCGGCTCGTCGCCGGCGGCGGTGCGCCGGGCCGCGCGGCTCGGCGACGGGTGGTTACCCCAGGGCACCCCGCTCGACCAGCTGCCGCCGCTGGTCGAGCTGCTGCGCACCGAACGCGCCGCGGCCGGAGTCACCCAGCCCTGCGACATCGGCGCGATCACCGACTGGCTGCACCTCGGCCAGCCCACCTGGGACGTCGGCCGCCCCTGCCGGGCCGGGACGCCCGCGCGGCTCGCCGAGCACCTGCGCCGCTACCGCGACGTCGGCGTCGACCACCTGCAGGTGCGGTTCCCCAGCCGCGGCCCGGTCGAGCTGATCGATCAGATCGCGGCGTTCGGCTCCGAGGTGGGGCCCCTGCTGACCCCCTGACCACCGCCCCCGACCAGCGCCCCTGGCCGCCAACCCCCTGGCAACCTGACCGCCGGGCCGCTGGCTGCTCACTCCTGACCGCCGGCCTCCTGACCGCCGGCCCCTGGCGCCCTCCCCCGCGTCAGAGCAGCTCGATGAGCTTCCGCAACGCCTGCGGGTCGCGTACGCCGCCGATCAGCAGGGTGTGGACGGGCGAGGCCCGCCACAGCTCGAGGCGCTCCCGGATCCGCGCCCAGGGCCCGACCAGCGCGATGCCGTCGGCGAGATCGTCCGGGACGGCCCGCACGGCGGCCTCCCGCTCCCCCGCGAGGAACAGCTGCTGCACCCGTGCGGCGGCGTCGCCGAAACCGAACCGCGACACGACGTCCACATGGAAGTTGACGTCCTTGGCGCCCATGCCGCCGAGGTAGAACGCCAGCGTCCACTTGATGCGCAGCAACGCCGCCTCGACGTCGTCGTCCACGACCACCGTCACCGGGCAGGCGATCGAGAAGTCGGCGGGCGCCCCGGCCAGGGCCGCCGCGTACGCCGCGGGCCCGCGCTCGGGGTGGTAGAAGATCGGCAGCCAGCCGTCGGCGATCTCGGCGGCCAGCGCCACGTTCCCCGGGCCTTCGGCGCCGAGGTAGACGGGGATCCGCGGCCGCAGTGGATGCGTAGTGATCTTCAGCGGCTTGCCGAGCCCGGTGACGCCCCGCGCCGGGCCAGCGCCCGCCGGCGGCAGACCCGAAGCCCCGGCCCCAGCTCCGGCCCCGGCCCCGGCCCCGGCCGACGGCGGCACCCCCGGCGGTGCCGCCGGGGGCAGTGGCAGCGGGTAGTGCGGCCCGTCGCTGGTGACCGGGGCGTCGCGGCGCCACACCGCCCGCAGGATGTCGACGTACTCCCGGGTGCGGGCGAGCGGCCGGGCGAAGGGCTGCCCGTACCAGCCCTCGACCACCTGCGGGCCGGACACGCCGAGCCCCAGCAGGAACCGCCCACCGGACAGGTGGTCCAGGGTCGCCGCGGTCATCGCGAGACAGGCCGGCGTGCGGGCGGACAGCTGTGCCAGCCCGGTGGCGAGAGTGATCCGGCTCGTCCGCGAGCCCAGCCAGGCCAACGGGCTGATCGCGTCGGAGCCGTAGGCCTCGGCCGTCCACACCGACGCGTAGCCGTATTCCTCGGCGGCGAGCGTCAGCTCCAGATGATCGTCCGGTGGCACCGCCGGCCAGTAGCCGAGCATCAGGCCGAGTGCCAGATCAGCGGTCACAACAATCCTCCTGGATGGCGTTATGTCCTGGTTGCAGATGGATTGCCGGCTGCTCGGATGTCCGCACCCGGGTTCGGGCTGATCACGGGTACGCTCCGGTCCATGGCGTCACCGGCGGTTCCGCCCCCAGCGGACAGTGACGGGCTGGACAGGCCCGCCCAGCGAGCACGGCGGGAGCGGATTCTGGACGCCGCCGTCGCGCTCGGCTCCGAGGGCGGGTACGACGCCGTGCAGATGCGGGCGGTGGCGGAGCGCTCCGGGGTCGCGCTCGGGACGCTGTACCGCTACTTCCCGTCGAAGGTGCAGCTGCTGGTGTCCGCGATGGCCCGCGAGATCGACGGCATCCGGCTGCCGTCCGCCGAGCGCATGGCGGGCCTCACCCCGGCGGACCGGATCCTGGCCGTCCTCAGCCGCGCCACCAAGGTCTTCCAGCGGGATCCGAACCTGGCCGGCGCGCTGGTCCGGGCGGTCATGTTCGCGGACGCGTCGGCCACCGCCGAGGTCGACCAGGTCACCCAGCGGATGAACTCGATCATCATTCGCATGATGCGCGGTGAGGACGGCGATCCGACCCCGCGTGACATCGCGGTGGCGGGCCTGATCGCCAAGGTGTGGTTCGTCAGCGAGATCCAGTGGCTGTCCGGCCGCACCAAGGCCCGGCAGGTGCTCGACGACCTGGAACTGGTCGTCCGCGAGCTCGTCCACTAGCACCGCCGCCGCGCCCCGGCCGCCGCTCGCCCGCACCGGGCCCGCGCGCGTCTCGACGTCACCGTTCCGATGAGAACGCGTTCTACCACGGCTGGCAAGAACTCCTGACAGGTCATCAGATGATGATTGCCGGAAACTAGAACACGTACTAGTTTGGAGGGCGCCGATCCGCCGGCGGCAGCCGGCGACGACCGAGAGGCGTCCCATGCCGAATCCAGTGATCGTCGAGGCGACCCGCTCACCCATCGGCCGACGGCGCGGGGCGCTCGCGGGTGTCCACCCCGCCCACCTGCTCGGCCACACGCAGCGCGCGGTCCTCGAACGCGCCGGCCTCGACCCCGCGAGCGTCGAGCAGGTCGTCGGGGGCTGCGTCACCCAGGCCGGCGAGCAGGCGTCGAACATCACCCGCTACGCCTGGCTGGCCAGCGAGCTGCCCACCACCACGGCCGCCACCACGGTCGACTGCCAGTGCGGCTCCTCGCAGCAGGCGGCCCATCTCGTCGCCGGGCTGGTCGCCACCGGCACGATCGACGCCGGCATCGCCTGCGGCGTCGAGGTCATGAGCCGGGTCGGCCTGGGCGCGGCGGTGCAGGGCGGCCCCGGGTTGCCGCGCCCGCCGGGCTGGGACAGCGGCCTGCCCGACCAGTTCACCGCGGCCGACCGCATCGCCCGCGGCGTCGGCGTCAGCCGCGCCGAGCTGGACGAGTTCGGCGCCCGTTCGCAGGCCCTCGCCGCCCGCGCGTGGGCCGAGGGCCGGTTCAAGGCCGAGGTTGCCCCACTGGAGGCGCCCGTGCTGGACGACGCGGGCGACCCGACCGGCGAGTCGGTCACCGTCGACGTCGACGGCGGGCTGCGCGACACGTCCGTCGAGAAGCTCGCCGCGCTGCGGCCCGTGCTGCCCGACGGCCTGCACACCGCGGGGACGTCGTCGCAGATCTCCGACGGGGCCGCCGCCCTGCTGATCATGGACGCTGACCGCGCGCGGGCGCTGGGGCTGCGGCCCCGGGCCCGGATCGTCGCCCAGGCCCTCGTCGGCGACGACCCGTACCTGCTGCTCAACGGCCCGATCGCCGCCAGCCGGCGGGTGCTCGACCGGGCCGGGATGTCCGTCGCCGACATCGACCGGTTCGAGGTCAACGAGGCGTTCGCGGCCGTCGTGCTCTCCTGGGCCCGGGCGCTGCGCCCCGACCCGGACCGGGTCAACGTCAACGGGGGCGCGATCGCGCTCGGCCATCCCGTCGGGTCCACCGGGTGCCGGCTGCTCACCACCGCGCTGCACGAGCTGGAACGCTCCGGCGGCACCACCGCCCTGGTGTCGATGTGCGCCGGCGGCGCGCTGGCCACCGGCACGATCATCGAGCGGATCTCGTGATGGACGTCCTGCTGTTCCTGTTCATGCGGCGCGCGGGCATGACGGTCGACGCCTTCCGCCGCCACTACCTCGACGTACACGTGCCGCTGGCGATCCGGACGTCGACGGCGACCGGCCGGTATGTCGTCCGGCTGACCGAGGACGGGCACGGCCCCGTCCCCGTCGACGCCGTCACCGAGATCGTGACCCCGTCCGCCGACGTCTTCTTCGACCCCGACCGCGGCTTCACCTCCCCCGAGGACGCCGTCGAGGTCATCACCGACTCGCTGAACTTCCTCGCCCCCTTCCCGATCTACCAGGTCCGCCGCACCGTGCTTCGGGCCGCGGACCGATCCGGTGAGCTGGAGGATCATGTGCCGGGATCGCGTTCACCGGGGGTGACGCTGGCCCGGCTCGAGCTGGGTGACAGCGGCCCGGTCCGGCCGATGCCGGACCCACCGGACGAGCTCGTCCGCGACCACCTCAGATATGACGTCCTGAAAACGATCGGTGAAGGCCCCGATCTGCGTTCGGTCGATCTGGTGCACCTGCGGCCCGGCGCGGACGTGGACCGTTACGCCGCCGACTCCTACCTTCTGGGGGAGTACGTCCAGAAGGTTCGTTGACCCAGCGAGACAACCGCGCCGCGATCCGGCGCCGACCGCACAGGAAGCGGGTCCGCAGATGAAGACGAAGGCCGCAGTGCTCTGGAACGTCGGTGATCCCTGGAGCGTCGAGGAGGTCGACCTCGACCCGCCGAAGGCCGGTGAGGTGCTCATCCGGGTGGTCGCAGCCGGCTTATGCCACTCCGACGACCATCTGGCGACCGGTGACATGCCGTCGGTCCTCCCGATGGTCGCCGGCCACGAGGGCGCGGGGATCGTCGAGGAGGTCGGGCCGAACGTCACCCGGGTCCGCCCGGGTGACCACGTCGTCGTGATGTTCATGCCCAGCTGCGGGCACTGCCGCTGGTGCGCCACCGGCCGGACGAACCTGTGCGACCTCGGCGGGTCGCTGATGATGGGTGTCGGCGTCGACGGGACGTCCCGGCTGCACGCCCGGGGCAAGGACGTCACGACGATGTGCTTCCTCGGCACGTTCAGCCAGTACGCCGTGCTGCACGAGGCGTCCGTCATCAGGATCGACGACGACCTGCCGATGGACGCCGCCGCGCTGGTCGCCTGCGGGGTGCCCACCGGTTTCGGCTCCGCCGTGCACACCGCCGGGGTGCGCCCCGGGGAGGCGGTGGTCGTGGTCGGCGCCGGCGGGGTCGGCATGAACGCGATCCAGGGCGCCCGGATCGCCGGCGCGGAGCTGATCATCGCGGTCGACCCGGTGGAGTTCAAGCGCGACCAGGCGAAGGTCTTCGGGGCGACCCACACCAGCCCGTCGATGGCGCAGGCCACCGAGCTCGTCCGCGAGCTGACCAGGGGCGTCATGGCCGACGCGGCGATCCTGACCGTCGGCGTGGCGCACGGTGACCAGATCGCGCCGCTGCTCGGGCTCGTGTCGAAGGGCGGGCGGGCGATCGTCACCGCGGTCGCGCCGGCCGTCGAGACCGAGGTGACCCTGTCCCTGTTCGATCTGACCATCTTTCAGAAGGAGCTGCGCGGCACCCTGTTCGGCGCGTCGAACGGGCAGGCCGACATCCCCCGGCTGCTGTCGCTCTACCGGTCCGGCCAGCTCAAGCTTGACGAGCTGATCACCAACCGCTACACCCTGGACGAGATCAACACCGGCTACGACGACATGCGAGCCGGCCGCAACATCCGCGGCGTCATCCTGCACGGGCACTGACGGCATGCGCACCGGCAGCACGATCCTCGTCACCGGGGTGACCGGGCAGGTCGCCAGGCCCCTGGCCGCCGCCCTCGCCCGGGAGCACACCGTCTACGGCGCGGCCCGCTTCCGCGACAGCGGCATCCGCGACGAACTGAGCGCTGCCGGTGTGCGCTGCGTACCGGTCAACCTGGTGACGGCCGGGCGGGACGGCCTCGCCGCCCTGCCCGAGCAGGTCGACCACGTGCTCCACTTCGGCGTGGTCAAGAGCAACCGGTGGGGCGTCGACCTCGACGGAAACGTCGGCGGGACGCTGGCGCTCATGGAGCGCTACGCCACCGCCCGGTCCTTCCTGCACTGCTCCTCCGGCGCCGTCTACGCGGACGCGGGCGGAACGGGCGACGCAGGCGGAACGGGCGACGCGGGCGACGGCCCGGCGGGCGGGTGCGGCGGCCCGGCGGACGCCGATTCGGGCACGGGCGGCGGCGGCTCGGCGGAGGCGGTCCGGCCCCTCGCCGAGGGCGACCGGCTCGGGGACAGCCACCACGTCCTGCCGTTCCTGGCCACCTACAGCGTCTGCAAGATCGCCGCGGAGGGGGCGGCCCGGTACGGTGCCACCCGCTTCGGGCTGCCGACGACGATCGCCCGCCTGAACATGCCGTACGGGCCCTTCGGTGGTCTCCCCCTCTACCACCTCGACATGATCGCCGCGGGCATGCCGGTGACCGTGCACCCCGACGGCCCCAGCCGCTACCAGCTGATCCACGACGACGACATCGTGGCGATGGTACCCGCGCTGCTCGCCGCGGCCGACGTCCCGGCGACGCTCGTGAACTGGGCCGGCGACGAGGCCGTCAGCGTCGAGGAATGGTGCGCCGAGCTGGCCGCTCTCACCGGCCTGACCCCGGTCATCGAGCCGTCGCCGGAGAACCTGCGCGGGGTCGTGCTCGATCTGACGACCATGCACACCCTCGCCGGGCACGCCCGGGTCGACTGGCGGGAGGGGCTGCGTCGCAGCGTGGCCGCGCGCCGCCCCGACCTGCTGCGCCCCGAGCTCGAGTCGTCGGCGCACCCCGGTCCTGGCCCCGCACCCGCTGACCGGCCCGCGGCCACCTGATCCGGCATTCGGCCCGTTGATCCCGGCGTCGCCCCCGGCCCCGGGCGCGTCCGGCGTGATCCGGCCTCCCGGCGCCGTCGCCGGCCGCCCCGGAGCACGAGATCGGCGCACAGGGTGGCTGGCGTCACAACACGAATCTGACGGGTCGCCAGAAACCGCCAGTACGCTTGCTACGTGCGCAGAGCTGACGCTGCCGTCGCGGTCCCCCCGGTGGTCGAGACCCCGGTGCGCGAGACCCCTGCGGTCGCCACCGCGGCGATCAGGACTACACCGGCGCCCATCGCCGACGCGAGCACCGGCACCGGCACTGCAGGCGTCGGCGCTGCAGTCGTCGACACCACGGGCATCGACACCACGGGCATCGACACCACGGGCATCGGCACCGCGGTGAACACACTTCGCGCCTCGGACGGGCGGGTTCCTGGCCGGCGCGGCATGGCGACCCGGCAGCGGCTGCTCGACCAGACCTACGAGCTGCTGCGCACCACGCCGTACCGGGAGCTCACGGTCGCCGACATCGGCCGCGCCGCCGGCACCTCGGCCGCCACCTTCTACCAGTACTTCGTCGACATCGAGGCGGCCATGCTGACGCTGGCCGACCAGGTCGCCGCCGAGGGCGCGAAGCTGTCGGAGCTCGTCGACCAGCGGCCGTGGCGGGGCGCCGCCGGCTGGCAGAACGCCAGCACCCTCGTGGACGGCATCCTCACCTTCTGGGCCCACCACCAGCCCGTGCTCCGCGTCGTCGACCTGCTCACCGAGGAGGGCGACCAGCGCTTCCGCCGGGTGCGGGTGGCCATGCTCAACGAGATCACCCGCGCCCTCGCCGCGGTCATCGCCGAGGCGCAGACCCGGGCCGGCCGGGTGACGGAGGTCGCCCCGATGGCGATGGCCGGGGCGCTGGTGTCCATGCTCGCGCACGTGGCCTCGCACCGCGCCGGCTTCGAGGCGTGGGAGATCCCGATCGACGAGATGCGGGAAGCCATGACCAGGCTGGTCTTCTGGGGCGTCACCGGCCCGCGCGTCCCCAAGCACCTCTGACCACACTGCACCTCTGACCACGCTGCACCTCTGACCACAGCGCCGCCGACCAGCACGGGCGCCTCCGACCGCACCGGGCCACGGCGGGCCACACGGCGCCGCCGACCGCACTGCATCCGGCTATCGCGCGTCGGCCAGCCACTCCCGTACGGCGCGCATCGCGGTGCCCGAGCTGTCCTCGTCGATGCCCCGACCGAGGTCGTCGATGGTGACACCGGCCAGCGCGTCACGCCACGCCTGCTCCGCGGCTGCCATCGCCCGGGCGATGGCGCACTGCCCGGAGCACTGATCATCGGGCACGGCCAGCGGGCCGTTCCGGCGGATCTCGGTGCAGCGGAACGCGGGCTCGGGGCCGTCGATGGCCTGCACGACCTGCAGAACAGTGATCTGCGCGGCGGGTCGGGTGAAGGCGTACCCGCCGGTCGGACCCGGAGTGGATCTCACGATGCCAGCCCGTGAGAGCGCCTGGAGATGCTTGGCGAGGTAGGCCGGCGCGACGCCGTGCAGCTCGGCGAGCCGTGCCGCCGGCACCGGGGCCTCGCTCTGCCCGATCGAGACGCAGCAGTGCAGCGCCCACTCGACGCCGTTGGACAGCTTCACGGCAGCCAGCCTACCTATCCCGGATAGAAACCATCCGCGACTCTGCTATAAACGCGGACAGGAAATATCCGAGATGGAGGTCCAGCTGGTGTCCGAGATTCAGGATCGGCCGAAGGTATCGACCGCCGCCCCACCTCGACAGACCCGGAACACGCTTGGATTCGCGGTGATCGCCCTGTTCGTGGCCGCGGTGAACCTCCGCCCGGCGATCGCCGCGCTCTCCCCCCTCGTCGACCGGATCCGCACCGATCTGGGCCTGTCGGCGACGGAGGTGTCGCTGCTGACGACCATCCCCACACTGGCCATGGGGCTGTGCGCACCCCTGGCCGTCACCGTCGGGCGCAGATGGGGGCTGCACAGGGGCGTCCAGCTTGGGCTGGCCGTCGTCGGCCTCGCCACCGCGGCCCGCGGGCTCAGCCAGTCCGCCTGGCTGCAGCTGGTCTGCGCCGCCGCGGTCGGCATGGGCATCGCGCTCTCCCAGACCCTGCTGCCGGCCGTGGTGAAGGCACGCTTCGCCGACCGACCCGGTCTGGTGACCGGCATCTACACCACCGGCCTCGGCCTCGGCGGCGCGGTGGCGGCGGGGGTGAGCACACCGCTCGCCGACGCCTTCGAATCGTGGCCGGCCGCACTGGCCTGCTGGGCCGTCCTCGCGGTCGCGGGCCTGGTCCTGTGGTCCGCGGCAAAAGGATCGCTTCAGCTGGAGCAGGCGGGTGACCCGAGGCGCATCGTCACCTCCGGCCTGCCCTGGCGCTCCCCACTGGCGTGGCGGATCACCGCCGTGTCGGCCGGTAACTCGGCGCTGTACTACTGCGAGCTGGCCTGGATCGCACCCCTGCTCCACGACGACGGCGGACGGAGCGAGTCGCAGGCCGGCCTCATGCTGACCACCATGATCGCCATTCAGGTCGCGGCGATGCTCGCCGTCCCGGCACTGCACGGCGAACGGCAGGACAGGCGCGCCGGCCTGGCCGCCACCACGGTGCTCACCGCGATCGGCTTCCTGGGTTTCGCCCTCAGCCCGGGAGCGGGCGCCTGGCTCTGGATCGTCGCCATGGGAGTCGGGCACGGCGGCCTGTTCACCCTGGTGATGACACTTCCGGTGGCTGCCAGCCGGGACGCCACCCAGGCCGGGCGCTTCAGCGCCATGGCGTTCTTCATCGGCTACGCCTGCGCCGCCGCCGGCCCGGTCGTCGTCGGCGGTCTGCGTGACGCCACCGGCGACTTCCAGCTCGGCTTCGGCCTGCTGGCCGCTGTCGCGACGCTGATGCTCCTGCCCATCGCCCGCCTCTCACCGAGACGGATCGCCCAGGCCCAGCACCACCCATCCGCCTGAACGACGCGCCGCACCACGCTCCTGGCGTCCTTTCGGGGCACAGGACCTGCGAGAACAGCGTGCGAGCGGTCAGTCGGCGGGGTAGGCGGAACGGCCCYGGCGGAGAAGGTCGGCTAGTGAGGTCGCCGGATGGCCGGTCAGCTCTGGCACGTCCGAGGTGACGGTGGCGAGTTCACCCGCGGCGATGGCCGTGTACGTCGACACCCAGGCGTCGACCTGCCACCTGGGTGCCCCGTAGCTGGCGCGGGAGGCGTACGCCTCGCCGACCGTCTCCGCACGGTAGACGATCCGCCGGCCAGCTGCGTCGGAGATAACGGCGGCGACTTCATCAAGGGTCAGTGCCTCAGGACCGGTCAGCGAGAAGGTCCGGCCAGCGTATGGGAGCGGGTTGAGCAGGATCGCCGCGGCGGCGTCGGCGATGTCGTCCTGGGCGACGGGGGCCACCTTCCCGTTCCCCGCCGGGCCCCGTATGACGTCGTCCGAGCCGACCAGCGCGGTCATGAAATCGGCGTAGAGGTTGTCGCGCAGGAAGGTGAACCTCATGCCTTTGCCCGCGTCGCGGATGTACTGCTCGGTGGCGGCGTGGTCGCGCCCCAACGTGAACGTGCAGGTCGGCGTCGCGCCGTAGAACGAGACGTACACCAGGTGCTCAACGCCGGCGGCGGCCGCCGCGTCGACGAACGTCTGATGCTGCCGGAACCGGTCCGAGGTCTCCGCGGCGGACACCATCAGCAGCGTCGTGACCCCGGCCAGCGCGGCGCGTGCGATGTCCGGCTCGTCGAACGACGCCCGGGCGACAGAGGCCGCGGGCAGACTTGGTGCGCGCGCCGGATCCCGGACCACCAGGCGCTGCGCGACACCTGCCGCGGCCAGCCGGCGCGCGACGCGACCGCCCAGCCGCCCGGACGCGCCGGTCACGGCGATCAGGCCCACGCCGGCTGTGCCTTCGGCGTCGGTTGGCAGCTCTGCACCGACCCAGCCAAGCACTGTGCGACGAGGTCCGCATGGAGGTCGGATGAATTCCGGGCGATGGTGGCTCCCGCTCGGGTGCTTAGGTGGTCATCGCCTGGGTACGGGGCGACCTTCTCGCCACGCGCCCCATCCACGCCCGATTTCCGACTTCGCCGCTCCGCACCGATGATTCGCGCCCCCAGCAGGGGTCTGACAGATGAGGCGAGGAAGGTGTGGACAACATGGCGGAGATGAGCGAGATGACCGGGATGGACGAGCGGGTGCCGGGACGGCGGCGGACGTTCGCGCTGATCCCCGGGGCCGGTGGTGCGGGGATCTACTGGCACCGGGTCGTGCCGTTGCTGCGCGCGGCGGGCCATGAGGTGGTCGCCGTCGATCTGCCCGGGGGCGACCCGGGCGCCGCTCTGCCGGAGTACGCCGCCGTCGTCGAGGCGGCGATCGGCGCGACGGTAGAAGGGCGACCTGACGTGGTGCTGGTCGCGCAGTCGCTCGGCGGGTTCACCGCGCCGCTGGTCGCCGAGCTGGTTCCGGTGCGCGCGATCGTGTTCGTGAACGCGATGATCCCCGTTCCCGGCGAGACCCCGGGCGCCTGGTGGGACAGCACCGGGCAGGCCCAAGCCCTCGCCACCGCAGCCGAGCGCGGCGGCTACAGCCCCGAGTTCGACCTCGAGACGTACTTCCTGCACGACCTGTCCGCTGACGACGCGGCAGCGATCTCGGCGGATCCTCGCCCCGAGGATGACGTCGTGTTCGGTTCCGTCTGCGAATTCGGCGGATGGCCACCGGTCCTGATCCGCGTGGTCGCCGGCGCCGACGACCGGTTCTTCCCGGTGGAGTTCCAACGCCAGGTGGCGCGGGACCGGCTGGGCATCGATGCCGACGTCCTGCCAGGCGGCCATCTGCTCGCCCTGTCACAGCCAGAGGCGCTCGCGCACTATCTGCAGGAGATTTGATCATCGGGCAGCGAGTCGCGACCGACTGGGGTCGAGGCGTTCGAGCTGGACTGACGTCGTGGTCACGCTGGACCTTCAGAGCGCGGCGACGAACTCCTCGACCGACAACCCGGTGTCACGGATGATCCGACGCAATGTCCCGGCGGCGACGTCGCGACCTGGGTGAACGGGCACAACCGTGAAACGCCCGTCTGCCGCGCTCCGCATCATGTGGTGGCTTCCCCTGACGCGGATCACCTCGAAGCCGAGCTTCTCCAGAGTCTTGACCACATCCCCGCCTGGTAGCACGGGAAGAGGTGGCATCAGGCGACGTCCTGCACGATCGTCAGGACCGGTGGAACACCGAGCTCCTCGATGACCAGGCTGACCGCCTCGTAGAGATCAGCGACCGCCTCCTCGGGAGAAGCACCGAGCCCGTGCGCACCACCGCTGGGGAACGACGCGTGCGCGGCCCAGGTGCCGTCCTCCTCCTGCTCCAGCTCATAAGGGATCTGGACCATCCGCTTCATGGCGCTCACTGTACGCCGTAGGCCACAGGGCTCGCAGTAGTCACGATCACGTCCCAGATCCACGACTGGGGGTGTTCGCCTCGGGGATCAGGCTGGACTAGACCAGTAGGCCGGCCCAGCTGTCGACTAGTTCGTCGAGCATCTGGTCGCGGGTGATCTTCCAGTCGGCGTCGCCCCAGTTCTGGGCGACATAGTCGAGCTGGGCCATGGCCAGGACGCCTTTGAAGTGACGCTGGTGCGGTGCGAAGCGACCGGCCTGCGCAAGGCCGTCGGCGACGTCACTGATGGCCTCCTCCATCCACTTCTCCACCAGGTGGGCGAGCTCGGGTTCGATCACCGCGGCGTCGCGGCCGATGCGGATGATCGGCCGGATGTCGGGCCAGGACTGCGCGGTGCGCCGGACCCAGGCGTCGATTGCCTCGCGGGTGCCGGCGGCGACGGTCGCCACCAGGTCGTGGGCGGTCGAGCCGTGCTCGGAGGACCGTTCCCGCGCCAGCGCCTCGTTGAGCTGCTCGTCGATGAGCGCCTTCATCAGCGCTCCCCGGGACGGGAAGTAGGCGTAGAAGGTCACCCGGGTCGTGCCGGCCGCGTTCGCGATGTCGTCGACGGTCGTCGCGGCGTAGCCCTTCGCCTGGAACTGCTCGAGGCCGGCACCCAGGAGCAGCTGACGGGTCAGGCGCTTCTGTGCTTCCCGGAGCTTGGCCATGACCGAAGCCTAGCGTGGTCGTCCGTTATCCGGCCGTCGACACCGTTTTTTATACATCACGAACAAAAACTTGATCCACCGTAAATCTGGCGCGAGCATCCCTACCCGCAGGCGACAACGGGCACAGTGATCACCATTGCAACGGAGCACTGACGAGTGCCCCAATGCGGGCGCAGGCGCCGACACAGGCGCCGACCCGCTTCGTCCTCACCCTGATCGCCGGCTGTCTCGGAGTGCTCGTCGCCCAGGTGGCGTACCCCCTCCCCGCGTTGATCCTCGACATCCCGAACTTCGGGCTGCCGTTGCTACCGAGCAGGACGTGAACAGCCACGCCGCCGATCAGGCCACGACACCCGGGCGCGACAAACCAGAGGTGAACCCCATGGAAAACTGTGGCGTCACCGCCGGAGGCCGACCGGACGCCTCAACCTTCATGCTTGCCGTTCGACCTGGTCAGTGCTTTCAAAAGCCGGCTCTCAGTGGCCGGCCTCAGCCACTGGCAGCTCGCGGGCACGGATCGTGCACTGCCCGTAGGCCCACGACACACGGTGGGCTCGGCTATTCTTATCCGCGCACATCGGGTAACGAAATCACCCGAAATCAGATGTACCGCGCTGGCTCCGTGGCGCCGGGGAACACGACAGGACCGTCAAGGAGGTCTCCGCGTGATCTCCCGACGACCCGCGCACCCGGCTCCTCACGGCGACGACGAACGACGACCAGTCATCGAACAGCGAGATCATCTACCCGGTGCACCGGGCTCTAAATCGGTGGTCCGCCTGACCGCGAACCACCGCAGGCTGCCCCGCTCCGCGGGAACCCGGATTCCTCCCCTGCCTGCGAGCCAGGGTCTCCTCCGGGATTCCCGATGAAACTCACGGCCGCGGATCATTCGACTCCGCACGGGCAGAACCCGTCAGCTGAACAGGCCGACACGGATCGGCCGTCGTCGCCAGACAGTCACAGGCCGCCAGACGGTCACGGCCGGTCGGATGAGATCGACCCGATCGACTCGTCGGACGAGATCATTCCGCCGGAGGAGGTCATCCCGCCGGACAGTGGGACACCACCCGGCGAGGGCGTGCCCGGCGGCCAGCGGTCGGCGGCGCGGCGGCGACCACCGGGGCGGCCGGCCCTGCTGCGGTGGTGGCCGAACTGGCCAAGGCGGCGCTGGTTGACCCACGTGCTGGTGGCAATCGCGTACGGGGCCGTCGCCGGACTGCTCTTCCTCGTGTCCTCCGAATCGGTGCAGAGTATTGCCGGCCGCACCCAGTCACCCGGCGCGCGTGCCGTCGGGCAGGAGGAGACGAACCCGGGCGCCGGCGCCCTTCCCACGGCCGGGATGACGGGCCCCACCAGCACCTGGCTGACATCGACGCCAGCACCCGGCGAGACAGCCGCGACAGATGAGCCCGACGCCGGCGCRCAGGCGCTGCCCGAGAACGACCAGGCTGAGACGGGGCGCCCGAGCCCATCGCCTTCCCGGCCCACCAGGCCGACGACCGCGCCCGCCCAGACCAAGCCGGCCCAGGTATCGCCAGCGCCCGCCCCTCAGAGCGCACCCGCCGCCGCGGCCGCGCCCGTCACCCAGGTCCCACCCGCAACGCAGCAGGCGCAGGCAGCTGGCGGCCCGACCACCCTCGTGAACTACGTGACGGGCGAATGCCTCGACAGCAACGAGGACGGCCACCTCTACTCGCTCGAATGCAACGGCGGTCCCTACCAGCTGTGGACGGCCTCCGGCTCCGGCGCCGTGGCGCTCAACGATTCCGCGACGGGCCTCTGCCTGGACAGCGACGGATCGGGATCGGCCTACACGCGGATCTGCAACAACGGCTCAACCCAGCAGTGGCAGGTGGCATACCAGTCAGGCACGCGGACGTTCGTCAACGTCGCGAGCGGCAAGTGCCTGGACACCGACTCCAGCACCACCTACATCTTCACGGGGACCTGTAGCGGTTCCGGCGGGCCCACCCAGCGGTGGCGGTGAGACCGAGCGGGTCGCGGTGAACCAGGTCGGGGGCGGCAGCCGTTACATGGGTTGACCGTCGGCTCGACGAGCCGACCGGACCCGGAAGGCTCGCCTGTGACGGACAGGCTGACGATCAGCACCGCGCACGGTGCGGCGGCGCCACCACCGCCACCGCCGGGCGCGCCGCCACGGATCATCACCGACGCTCGGGCGCAGCCACCTCCCCCCCAGAGAATTTCCACCTCCAAGGGACTGCCCATGCCGGGCGCACAGCGTTGAGGATTTTGGTCGCCAGAACACCCGAGATTCTCAACGCCCGCTCACTACTCACTCCTCAGTCCTCACTCGTGCTCGGCCGCGGCCGGGGCCGGGGCCGGGGAGCCGGCGTACTCACGGGCTCCGAGCTGTTTCGGCCATGGTCACTGGCGTCCGGTCACCCGGCCGTCCGGACCCGCTCCCGGCACATCAGCAAACTGACAGAGGTGCCAGAAAAATGAATCGTCACCATCCGGTGGATGAATTGCGGGTCTCCGGTAATCGGTCATCGCGGGCGAATCGCCGCCACGGACAGTCCGCGCGTCCGACATCGCCGGCCCGGCACCGCGCCAGGACGGCCGGCGAGACCTGAACAGCCCCTGTGACCAGTGGTTTCAGGGTTCGTCGGCGGCGTCCACGGCTCCCTGGGCGGAAGAAATCCGACCCCCGCGGGACCCGGCGAGGTGCGCGGGATCGGCAGCTAAAGGGCTCTTCGTTGCTCTTCCACTATCCACCCCCAAGAGCCTTGCAAAACCGACAAGAAAATGGATGTCAAGAGACCCGAAGAAAGAGGTACACGTGGCCCTTTAGTCGCGCAAACAGAACAGTCATGGGCCCGTCGAATGCTGACCAGTGCTGTCAGAAATCCGGAAGGTCGACCACACGTTCAACCCAACAGAGCCCACAGAGCCCACAGAGCCCGAAATTTACCCTTGACAATTGACAAGAACTGAGGATTTCGGTTGTTTCGGCAGCCAACATTCCCACCTCTTGCTCGGCAGTAGCGAAAGTCCGAGGCCCGGGATTCCGCGACGGGCTTTCTGGAGCCCGCATTCGGATGGCCGCACCCTGGGCCGCGCTGACCACTGGTGGCTCGGCCGAGACACCCACCGAGGCGCGGGTCGTCGAGACGTCGAAGCGGTGGGCACCGCAAGGTCCGGTATCCGCCGCGCCGGCTGTTCCACCTTGGGAGGCGGCCGGCTGGCAGCCTGGGGACGAGACCACGAACAGCCCTGCCTCCGATCGGGCCGCCTCCGGACGCGACAAACCAGAGGTGAACGCCACGTGAAACTGTGGCGCCATGGCCGGCTATCACCGCCGGAGGCCGACCGGACGGCTCAGCCTTTATGTTCACCGTTCGCCCTGGTCAGCGCCTTCAGAAGGCGACTGTCACCGACTGACCTCAGCCGATGGCGGCTCGTGGGCACGGATCGCGTGCTGCCCGCGGGCCCGCGACACACTGTGGGCTCGGCTATCCTTCTCCGCGCACATCGGGAACGAAATCGCTCGAAATCAGATGTACCGCGCCGATCTCGCGGCACCGCGGAACATTCATGCCCGGTGGCGGCCAGGGAAAGGGCCCAGACGCCATGAAACTCGAGGCCGCGGATCATTCGGCTCCGCACGGGCAGCACCCGTCAGCCGACCAGGCCGAGGCGGATCAGCCGTCCTCACCAGATGGTCACAGTCCACCAGACGGGCACAGTCCACTGGACGGTCGCAGCTCGTCGGACGAGATCATCCCGCCCGACGAGATTGTTCCGCCCGGCGAGATCATCCCGCCGGGCAGTGGGACACCGCCCGGCGAGGGCATACCCGGTGGCCAGCGGTCGGCGGCGCGGTGGCATCCACCGGAGCTGCGGGCCCTGTCGCGGTGGTGGCCGAACTGGCCGCGGCGGCGCTGGCTGACCCGCGTGCTGGCAGCGACCGCGTACGGCGCCGTCGCTGGACTGCTCTTCCTCGTGGCCTCCGAATCGGTGCAGGGCATGGTCGGCCACACCAGGCCGCCCGGCGCGCGTGCCGCCGGGCAGGAGGGGACGAACTCGGGGGCCTTCGCCGCCGGCCCTCCCACGGCCGGCATGACGGGCCCCGGCAGTGCCTGGATGACATCGCCGCCGGCACCCGGCCAGACAGCCGCGGCAGACTCGACAGGCGAGCCCGGTGCCGACGGGCAGGCTCCGCCCGAGCTCGGCGGGGCGGTGTCGTCGGGCGGAACGGGACCGGGGCGCGCGGGCTCGTCGCCCTCCCGGCCCACCACGCCGACGGCCGCGACCACCCAGGCCAAAGCGGGTCAGGTTTCCGCCGCACCCACCGCGCAGGCCGCACCCACCGCCGCGGCCGCACCCGTCACCCAGGCCGCGGCCGCCTCCACCGGGCAGGCGCAGGCGGCCGGCGGCCCGGGCACCCTGGTGAACTACGTGACGGGTGAATGCCTCGACAGCAACGGGGACGGCAAGATCTACACGATGGACTGCAACGGCGGTTCCTACCAGGTGTGGAGGACCTCCGGCTCCGGCACCGTGGTGCTCACCGATGCCGGGACGGGCCTCTGCCTGGACAGCGACGGAGCGGGATCGGCCTACACGAGGACCTGCAACAGCGGCTCGACCCAGCAGTGGCGGGTTTCAACACAGTCAGACGCGTCGAAGATGTTCGTCAACGTCGCGAGCGGCAGGTGCCTGTCCACCAACGCCACCTCCTACGTCTTCGCGGGGATCTGCATCTCCGGCGGTGGCGGGACCTACGAGCGGTGGTGGTGAAACCGAGCGGGTCGCGCTGAACCATGCCGAGGGCGGCAGCCGTGACATGGGTTGACCGTCGGCTCGACGCGCCGACCGGACCCGGAAGGCTYCCCCGTGACGGACAGGCTGACGAACAGCACCGCGGACGGTGCGACAGCGCCGTCACCGCCGGGCGCGCCGCCGCGGATCACCACCGTGCCGGCCGGGCTGTGGATCCGCTCTGCGCAGGACCCGCAGACCCAGCCGGATGACCCCGCGTTCACGACCGTTCCGCACGCACCGGACGTCCGGACGCTGATCGTCGGCGCGCCCGGCTGCCAGCCACCCGCGCTGCCGGACGTCAACCGTGCGTTCGACGACCTGTCCGCGCAGGCGACGGTGATCGTCTCGTTGTACGGCTGCGAGCCGGGTGACGGTCCGGGCCTCGCCCAGGGGCTCGCCGTGGCCGCCGGCCGGCCTGTCGTCGCCGAGTACGGCCTGCTGATGCCCGGGCAGGACGGGGTGTCGCGGGTGCTCGCCACCGACGCCGGCCGCCGGGAGTCGTGGGCGCCGTTCGCGCAGCGCGTCCTCCACCCGCCGGACGGGCCGCCGCGGCTCGTGCACTGGCACCCTCCGGTGGCCGGGATGGTGCCGCACGGCAGGGCGGGCTACCGCCTCGTCGGCCCCTGGTTCGTCCGGGTCGTACCGGCAGGCCTGGCGCTACGCCGGGTGGGGCTCACCCCGGACGCCGCCACCGACCTCGCGCCCTTCGACCCGGCCCGTCTCGATCTCGCCGTCGACGGCCCGGTGGCGGAGCTGACCGACAACGTGCTGACCGCGTTGAGCCGGTTCGCCGACGCGCTGCCCGCCGCGGCGCGGGTCCGGCTGCGGCTCGTCCTCTCCGCCGGCACCGACGACCTGGCGGCACGGCGCCTGCGCCTCGCCGTTCCCGCTCCCCAGCATGTCCGACGCGCCACTCCCGCCGCGGCACCATCCGCCGGCGCCGTCCCGCGCGAGTCGACCCAACCGACCCAACCGGCTCAGCCAACCCAGACGACCCAGCCAGCTCAGCCAACGCAGACGACCCAGCCGGCTCGACCGGCTCGACCGGCTCAACCGGCCAGGCCGACCGGGAGGGCCAGCCCGGCCAGGCCTGCGAACGCCCGGCCGACGGGCGGGGCGCCACGCAGGCACGCGGTCGGCCGCGCCACGGCGCTGACGTTGGTTGTCACCCGATCAGGCCGGATGTGCTTCCAGGCATCCGGGTGACGTCCTCCCCCGCGATCGCTTGGCGCGCCCCACACATGGCGGCATCATTGGCGCATGCTGTGCAAAAGCGGTTACGGAATGACAAATATTCCGTATCGGGAGGATGTCGGCGCACCTGCCCGCGGCGTCGGCCACGGCCCGGGCCACCGCGTCGGCCGCCGTCTCGGCCCCGGCGCCCTCGTGCCGTGCGGGTAGCGCTCGCCGAGGACGGCGCGCTGTTCCGTGAGGGGCTCCTCCTGCTGCTCGGCGCGGCCGGGCACCAGGTCGTCGGCAGCGTCGCGGACGGGGACGCGCTGATGGGGCTGCTGGGCACCGAGCCGGCTGATGTGGCGATCCTCGACATCCGCATGCCGCCGGGTACCGAGGGCGGGCTGCGCGCGGCGGCACGCGTCCGGGCCGCGTACCCCGAGACGGGGCTGCTGCTGCTGTCGCACTACGCCGAGACGCACTACCTGATGCGGTGCCTGGAGATCGGCACCGAGCGGATCGGCTACCGGCTCAAGGAGCGGGTAGCCGGTACGCAGGTACTGTCGGACACCCTGGACCGGATCAACGCGGGTGAGCTCGTCATCGAGCCGTCGCTCGCCGGGCGGCTCGTCAACCGCCCCGCCGGGGTGTCCGGGCCGCTGGCGCTGCTGAGCCAACGGGAGCTGGAGGTTCTCCGCCTGATGGCCGAGGGGCGCTCGAACGCCGGGATCGCCGGCCTGCTGTCGCTGTCCGCCAAGGCGGTGGAGAAGCACATCGCCAGCATCTTCACGAAGCTGGACCTGCCCTTCGACGCGACGACCCACCACCGCCGGGTCCTGGCCGTTCTCACCTACCTCGGCGCGCGATGACGGACGTCCGGCGAGAGCCGGCCGGCTCGCCGCCCGCCCCGGCGGGGGTGCTCGCCCCGGCGGAGGTGCTCGCCCCGGCGGAGGTGCTCGCCCGGGAGGTTTCGCCGATGCCGGCCGAAGCCGGTCTGCGGCAGCGGGTCATGCCACTCCTGGAGAATCTCGGGAGGGCGGGCGAGGGCTGTTACGCGGCGTTGTGGGCCGCGGTCACCCAGGAAGAGGCCACCCCGGTGGATGGTGTGGCGTCCTGGGTTGTGCTGGGCTGGGCTCAGTCGCCGTCGTGGCTGCCCGCCGGAATGGAGCCGATGGCGGTGCGGGCGGGCGCGGCGGGGCATCTCGCCGCGCTGCGGAGCAGGCCTGGAGTACGTCTCCTGCTGCGGATCCCCGGCCCAGGGCGCGGCGACAGTGCTGGCGGTGGTGTCGGCGATAGCAGTGGCAGTGGCAGTGATGGTGGCGGTGGCGATGGCGATGAGGGGCGGACGCCGGCCGCGGCCCTCGTGATCGGCGGGTGGCCGGGCCGGGCCGTGGTCATGCCGCCCGCCGACCTGCTCGACCAGACCCGGGACTGCCTGGCTCTGGTGCTGCGCGAGCACGAGCTCACCCTGGCCGCGAACGAGCATGCGGCACGGGCCCGGCGGTGCGCGGAGGAGCTGGCCCGAGTCGAGGCCGATCTCGCCGCCGTCCGTGACGCGGAACGGAACCGGTTGAGCGGCAGCCTGCTGATCGGTGTCAGCCGGCGGCTGGGCGAGGTCACGGATCGCTGGCAGGCGTGCGTGGCGGCTGTCCGCGACGAGCCGGCACGGGCCGGCGACGAGCTGCGGGAGTTGCGCTCCGCCGTCGACGACCTGCTGGAGGACTTCCGGACGGTCGTGCGGGCCGTCCATCCCGTCCTGCTGCGCAGGGCGGGGACCGCCGTCGCGCTGACCGAGCTGGCATCCAGGCTGCCGCGGCAGGTCCGGATCGATGGTGATCCGGGACGTCGGGTCGGGTGGGAGGTGGAATCCGGCGTCTACCACGCCTGCGCCGCGGCGCTGAACCTGCTGGGCGAGGCCGGGACCGGGCCGCTGTCGATGCGGTTCGTCCACGGTGACGGCCGGTTCGGCGTGCGGGTGGACGATCCGTCCCCAGGTGCCGTCGCCCGGGCCCGGGACAGCCTGCGCGACGATGCCCGGCGGCTGTCCGCCCTCGGCGGCGCTCTGCACTGCACGGTGGCGGCGGACGGATCCGGCCGGATCGACCTGTGGCTTCCGGAGCGGCTGGACGGCAGGCTGCCCGAGGCCAGGCTGCCCGGGCCTCAGAAGGGCACGACCCCGCAGATCCGCGTTCCGGCGCCCGGCGTCGACGTGACGGACAGCGTGCCGCCCACCGAGGCGAGCCTGTCGCGCGGCCCGCGCAGCCACACCGCCCCGGAGAGGTTCATTCCAGGCCCGTCGTCCTCGACGGTGAACGCCAGCCCCTGGTAGGTGCTGTGCAGGCGGACCCGGACGGACGCGCCGGACGCGTGTTTCTGCGCGTTGCTGACGGCTTCCAGGCAGGCGAAGTAGACCGCGCTCTCCACCGGCGGCGGATAGCGGCGTGAACGCACGTCCCGCCCGACCTCCAGTGCCATCCCGGGAGCCTCCCGCAGGGCCGCGGCCAGCGCGGGCTCCAGGCCAGCTGTGCGCAGCAGGGGCGGAGTGATCCCGGCGGCGGTCTCGACCAGCAGGGTGTGCCCGCGTTCCAGCCGCGCGCCCAGGTCGGCGAGGGCCTCGTGCAGGTCCGGGCCGGGCAGCTCGCCGGCTGCCAGCCGGTGCTCGACCACGGCGGCGGCCATCTGCAGCGAGACGAGGTGCAGTTGCGCACCGTCGTGCAGGTCGCGTTCCAGCGCGTGGCGTTCGCTCTCCATGTCGGCGGCGGCGCGGGTCCGCGCGTCGGCGATCCGCGCGGTGGCCTGCCAGCACGTGTCCGCGGCGGCGCGGCGACGCTCCTGCGCGGCGGCGGCGGCGAGGACGGCACCGAGGGCACCGGCGATGTCGCCGAGCGCCCGGTGCGTCCTGGCCGGGACCGGGTGCTCGGCGCGGGTGCTGACCAACAGGCCGCCGATCTCCTCGCCCCGGTACACGATCGCCCACGCCGCGGCCGGACCGCCATCGGGCCCACCGCCGAACGCGACGTCCGCGAACGCGACATCCCCGGATGCACCGCCGTCGAACGCGGAGCCGTCGAACACTCCGCCGGCTGCCGCACCTCCGCCTGGCGCACCTCCGCCTGGCCCACCTCCGCCTGGCGTGCCGCGCCCGGCGGGCCAGGTGTGGTCGACCGGGCGGCTGTCGACGAACATCCGCAGCCGCACCGCAGGGAGGTCGAGCCGCCGGCCGATCAGCTCCGCGAGCGGCGTGAGGTCGCCGCCGCGGGGCCCGGTCACGGGGAGCTCGACAGCCCGCCGCAGCACCTGCGCCACAAGCTCCGATCCGATCAACACGCCCGCACGCTACCCGGCCGTCTCGGCGACAGGCTCCCCGATCGGGTCCGTCGCGACGAAGCCGGTCTGGATCAGCCGACTGCCGCGGCGGCTGCACAGCAGCGCGCGGCCCGGGGGCAGCTCCCGTGGCCGGGCGCCACCGAGCAGCGGCCCCTCCGACCGGGGGCAGGACAGCGCGATGTCGGGGGTGTTGAGCTCCTGCATCCGGCGCAGCAGCGGGTCCATCGACATGCGCATGACCCCGGCCGCGGCGCGGGCGAGGATGACGTGCAGGCCCACGTCACCGCCCTGCGGCAGGAACCCGACCAGCGGGACCAGCGGGTTCTCGGGGCCGGTCAGCAGGTCGTAGTCGTCGACGAGGACGAACAGCAGCGGCCCGGTCCACCAGTCCCGGCGGCGCAGCTGCTCGGGTGAGACGTCCGGGCCGGGCAGGCGGGGGGTGAGGCCCGCGACGGCATCGCGGATGGTGTTCTTCGTGCTGTCCGGTGAGACGGAGTAGCCGAGCCGGTAGGCGTCCGGGATGTCGTCGAAGAGGCGGCGCCGGTAGTCGACCGCCATGATGCGGGCCTGCTGCGGGGTGAACCGGCTGGTGATGGCGCGTGCCATCAGCCGCAGCAGGTTGGTCTTCCCGCTCTCGTTGTCGCCCAGCAGGGTCAGGTGCGGGAGCTGGCCGAAGTCGTGCCAGACGGGTTCGAGACGGCTCTCCTCCAGGCCGAGGGCGACCCGCAGATGCCCCCTTCCCTCGCTTTCCGGCTCGGGCAGCGACTCCGCTGGCAGGACGGCGGGCAGCGTACGGACGGGCCGCACCTTCGGCCCAGTCCAGGCGTCCACCACCGAGGCGACCAGATGGCGGGTGCCGTGGGCGAGATCAGCGACGGACCCGGCGCCGTCGATGCGCGGCAGGGCGGCGATGAAGTGCAGCTCGGCGTCGGTGAGGCCGCGCCCGGGCAGTTTGGGCACCGAGGCGGCGGCCCGCAGGTTGATGCCGGACTCGACCGGGTCGCCCAGGCGCAGCTCCAGCCGCGATCCGATCTTGTCCCGCATCGAATGGTGGACCTCGGACCAGCGACTCGCCGTGAGCACCAGGTGCAGCCCGTAGTTCAGGCCTCGCGCGGCGACGTCGCGGACCTGTTCCTCCACCGCCTCGAACTCCTGGCGCAGGGTGGCCCAGCCGTCGACGACGAGAAACACGTCACCGAACTCCTCCTCCGGTACCTTCCCGGCCGCGACGGCCTCGCGGTAGGCGGCCATCCCGGAGATCCCGAGCCGGGCGAAGCGCCGCTCGCGGTCCGCGAGCAGTGCGACGGCCTCGGCGACGGTCCGGCCCACCCGGTCCGGGTCGTGCCGGCCGGTGACCCCGCCGACGTGCGGCAGATCGGCGAGCGCGGCCAGGGCGCCGCCACCGAAGTCCAGGCAGTAGAACTGCACCTCGCGCGGCGAATGGGTGAGAGCAAGCCCCGCGACGAGGGTGCGCAGCAGCGTGCTCTTGCCGCTCTGCGGGCCGCCGGCGATGCCCAGATGCCCGCCGACACCGCCGAAGTCCAGCACCAGCAGGTCCCGGACCTGCTCGAACGGCTTGTCGATCACGCCGACGGGGACGGTCAGCCGGTCCGTGGCGTCGGCGTCCACCGGACGCAGCCCGTGGTCGAGGTCCGGCAGCAGGGGCGGCAGGACCTGATCGAGCGAGGGCGACTGCTCCAGCGGCGGGAGCCACACCCGGTGCGCGGGCGGTCCCTGGCCGACGAGCCGGTCGACCAGCGCCTTCAGGACCGTGTCGGCGGTGGTCGCCGCCCCTGCCCCGCCGTCCGACCCGTCCGACCCGTCAGTCCCGGCGGAACCGGTCGAGGTCGATCCGGTTGAACCGGTCGAACCGGTCGAACCGGTCGGCGGATCCGACTCGGCCGCACGGGAGGCGACCGGAACGTGCGTGGTGCCGTAGGGGACGACCTGGCTCTCGATCACGTCCGGGCGCACCCGCGCGGAGCGGGACCGATACGGCCCGGAGACGTAGGCCGCGCGGAACCGGGTGATCGTCGCGACGTCGGAGCGCAGGTAGCCGTTGCCCGGGGCGGCGGGCAGCTCGTACGCGTCCGGTACGCCGATCACCGACCGTGACTCCATCGCGGAGAACGTCCGCAGGCCGATCCGGTACGACAGGTGCCCCTCGAGCTGGTGGATGCGGCCGTCGTCCAGCCGCTGCGAGGCCAGCAACAGATGCACGGCGAGCGAACGCCCCAGCCGGCCGATCATGACGAACAGCTCGATGAAGTCGGTGTGCGCGGCGATCAGCTCGCTGAACTCGTCGACGACCACGAACAGGGTGGGCAGCGGGTCGAGGGCCGCGCCCTGCATGCGAGCGGCCTCGTAGTCACGCACGGAGCTGAAGTTGCCGGCCCGGCGCAGCAGCTCCTGGCGGCGCACCAGCTCGCCGCGCAGCGCGTCGCGCATCCGGTCGACCAGCGACGCCTCGTCGGCGAGGTTGGTGATGGTCGCCGACACGTGCGGCAGCCGGTCGAGACCGGCGAAGGTCGCCCCGCCCTTGAAGTCGACCAGGACGAAGTTGAGCGTCTCCGAGGAGTGGGTGGCCGCCAGGGCCAGCACCAGGGTGCGCAGCAGCTCGCTCTTGCCCGAGCCGGTGGCGCCGATCAGCATGCCGTGCGGGCCCATACCGTCCTCGGCGGACTCCTTGATGTCGAGCACGATCGGCGACCCGTCGGCGGCGAGGCCGATCGGCACCCGCAGGCGCTCGGCACCACGGCGGGCGGGCCAGACCGCGCGGGGCTGATAGGTCTCCAGGTCGGTGATGCCGAGCAGATCGGGCAGGTCCTGGCTGGTGGTCAGACCGTCGGAGACCGGTTCCGCGCTGGCGCCGGCGCTGTGCCGGGCCATCAGCCGCGCCAGCGTCGTCGCCCGCACGCGCGACAGCGTGTCGGGTGTCGCGAGCCGGGAACGCACCTCCCTCCCGACCCGGTCGGTCTGCACCATCTCGATGTCGCCGGGGGCGATGTCCAGGCACAGCACCTGCTGGCCGCTGCCGGCCGGGTGGGCGTCGAAGTCGAGCAGCACCGCGTTGCGGTAGCCGGAGACGAGGAAGCGGGCACCCGGGGAGATCCGGCCCCCGTCGACGATCACGACGACGAACGGCTCGGCGGTGGACGGGGCCGTCCCCGTCTCGAACCGCGCCCGCTCGCTGAAGGCGGAGCCCAGCAGCCGCTCGACCTCGTCGAGCGACTCCCCGAACAGCCGGACCGGCCCGGCGGCGTCCCGGTCGGTGACGTGCTGGGCATGCGGGAACCATTTCGCCCAGTCCCACTCGGCGCGCCCGTCGGTGTCGGTGCAGACCGCGATCCGCAGCTCGTCGGGGGCGTGGAAGGTGGCCAGGTGCGCGAGCAGCGCACGGGCCACGCCGAGGGCGGTCTCCCGGTCGCCGTCCAGCCGGACCCTGGCGAACCCGCGGACGTACAGGGCGACCGGCTGGGCGGGAATCGTCGTGTATGCGCGGGTGAAGCGGCGCAGCGCCTTGGCCGCGACGGGTTCGAGGTCCTCCACCGGGCTGGTCTGCAGCGGGGTGATGCGCACGGCGAGCCGCTGGCTGCCGGTGCCGACCCGAACCTCGCCGAAGTCGGGGTGCGCCGGGCGGCGTTCCCACAGCCGGCTGGTCATGGCCAGCGACCACAGCGACGCCGGGTCGGGGTGGCGCCAGGCCAGCGCCTCACGTTGCTGCTCGGCGTAGCCGCGGACCTGCCGGCGGGTGCGGGACAGGTAGCGCAGGTAGTCCCGCCGCTCCCCGCCGAGTTTGTGCTTGCGGTCGCCGGACTGCGTGAACATCTGGGTCACGCCCATGCCGGCCATGCCGGCGCCCATCATCGCCATCATGATCAGGCCGAGTGGGCCGTTCGTCCCGAAGCCGAAGAAGAAGAACATCATCCCGCAGGACATCAGCAGTGACGGCACGATCATCGCCAGGGTGCGCAGGCCCTGCCCCTGGGTCTCGGGGATGGTCGGCGGTTCCTGCAGGGTGATCTCGCCGTGCGGCAGATCCGGTCCGGAGCGGCGGGCCGGGCGGCGAAAGGCGACCGTGGACATATCCGCACCACGGCTGGCGGGCCCTCGGCGTTTCGACCGACACCAGACAGACCGCCGATGTGATGCGGGTCACTCCCGTGAACCCGATGGGCGGCGGACGCCGTGCCGAGGTCATGGGCCAGTCCAGCGTGGCGGAGGTATGCCGCCTGCTCGTCGTGGGGCCGACGAGCCAGGTCGAGCTGTCGGTGCCCTGCCATGTGCCGCTCGCCGACCTGATGCCCGCCCTGCTGCGCGGCCTCGGGCCGGATCTCGCCGACCGCGGCCTGGAGCACAGCGGCTGGGTGGCACAGCGCCTCGGCGAGCCGCCGCTGGACGAGGACGACAGTGTCGCCGAGCACGGCCTGCTCGACGGCGACACCGTGCACCTGCGGCCACGCTCGGAGCAGATCCCCCCGCTCGACTTCGACGACCTCATCGACGGAGTGTCCAGCGGTATCAAGGCCCGCTCCGGGCTGTGGCGCCCGCGCACGACCCGCCTCGCCTCCCTGCTGGCCCTCGCCGGCTGGCTGGTGGTCGCGCTGGCCGCCCTGCCCGCCAGTGGCTACCACTACCGCGCGCTGATCGCCGCGGAGGCCGTCGTGCTGCTCGGCGCGGTCACCGTGGCGACGTCCCGCCTCGTCGTCGACCGGTCCGTCGCCGCCCTCACCGGCGCCGCGATGGTCGGTTTCGTCATCGAGGCGGCGGCCCTCGGCGTGGCCGACGCGGGCGCGGGCGGGGACCCGGCGTCCACCGCCCGGCTCATGCTGATGACCGGCTCGGCCGCGGCCGTCGTCGGCGCCGGCCTCCTGCTGCTGCTCACCGCCGGCCACCCGTCGGCTCGCCCGCTCGCGCTGGCCGGGACAGCCGTCGCGTGCGGCGGCTTCGTCGGCTGCGGGCTGGGTACCCTCGCCGGACTCGACCGGACCCAGACGGCGGCGGTGATCGCGCTGCTGTGCGTCGGCGCCCGGCCGCTGGTGCCGGTGGCCGCCTTCACCTGCGCCGGGCTGGCGTTGCCGCCACTGCCCGTCGAGCCCGGTGAGCTGCAGGACGACATCGACCCGGAGCCCAGCGCGGAGGTGCTGGCGCGCGCCGCCGCCGCCGACGTCAACATGACCGCCCTGCACGCCGCGTGCGGGGTGCTGTCCGCCGCCGCGCTGGTCACCATGGCTCTCGACCACCACTGGATCCCCACCGCTCTCGTCGTTCTCGTCGGGCTGGCGCAGGCGCTGGCGTCGCGGCCGATGACGAGCACCTGGCATCGGGCGGCGCTGCTCCTCCCGGCGGTGGCCGGCCTGGTCGTGATCGTGCTGCCGATCGGCGCGCGTGCCGGCGACGGCTCGGAGCCCGGCTGGCTCGCGCCGGCGGTCTCCCTGGCGTTCGCCCTCGCCGCGGCCGGCTGCGCCCGCGTGCTGCCCCGCCGCCGGATGACGCCGATGTGGGGCCGGGCCGGGGACTTCGCCCACATCACGGCACTGGTCCTCGCTGTGCCGCTGGTCTCCTGGCTGCTCGGGCTGATCGGGCTCATCCGCTCGGTGGTGGGCTGACATGCAGTCCCGCCGCGACCAGGTCGACGCCCAGCGGTACCTGCTGACCCGCCTGTCGGCGGCACTGGTGCGTGCCGACCCCGACACCCTCGACCCGCTGGGGCGCCGCGACGTCCGCGGCCTGGTCGGCGGCACGGTGCTGGCCGCCCTGACCCTGGGCGTCGTCGCGATCTGGGCGCTGGTGTCCGGCTCCGGGTCGACCGAGTGGCGGAAACCGAACACGCTGATCATCGAGAAGGGCACCGGCAGCCGCTTCCTGCTCATCGACGGCGAGCTGCGTCCCGTGCCCAACATCGCCTCGGCCCGGCTGCTGACCGGAGCGGTCGTCAACCCGCAGGTGGTGCCGGCCTCCCGGCTGAAGCACACTCCCCGCGGAGCGCCCGTCGGCATCGCCTCGGCTCCCGACCTGCTGCCCGCCACCGCGGCGCTGAACAGCGGGGTCTGGCGGATCTGCGCGAGCGGAGAGCCCGACATCGCCGCCATCCTCGACATCGGGGTGAGCCCAGCGAGCCAGCCGGACCGCCCCGGCGTCCGCGAAGGTGTGCTGGTCACCGCGGACAGCTCCGACGGCAGCGAGACCTACCTGCTCTGGCAGGGGCGGCGGCTGCGGCTGGCCCGGCCGTGGGTCGCCGACGTGCTCGGCTTCGGCGACGTCCGACCGACGCCCGTCGACCCACGCTGGCTGGAGGTGGTGCCGGCCGGCCCCGACCTCGCCCCGGTGCGCGTCGACCCCGGCGCCCCCGGCTGGCTGGTCGGGGGCGCACCGGCGAAGGTGGGGGACCTTTTCACCGCCGCGGTGACGGGCGGGGTGACGACGCACTACATCCTGCTGCCGGCCGGGCTGGCCCCGCTCACCCCCGTGCAGTTCGCGCTCACCCGTGCCGAGACCGGCGACACGCCCGCCCGCGAGCTGACCCCGGCCGACCTGGCGGCCGGGCCGCGGACCAGCATGCCCGCACCCTGGGACGGACTACCGGCCCTGCCGCCCGTCGTTCGCCACCTCGCGGCCGACCAGGCCGTCTGCGCCGAGTCGAGCGGAGAAGCGGAACCCGCCGCGCTGGCGGTCGTGACGGTGTCGATCCCGAGCGTGCCGGGCAGCGTCACGACGCGGGGAATCGCGGTGCGGGTCGCCCCGGGCCGCGGCGCGCTGCTCATGGAACAGCCCGTGCCGCCGGACGAGCTGCGGGTCGACGATCTGCGCGGCGTGCTCGTCGACGGCAGCGGCACGGCGTACCCACTGAGCGGGCGCGCGATGCAGGCCCTCGGCTACGACGCCCACCTGGCGGTGGCCAGCCCGTGGCCGCTGCTGACCCTGCTGCCCACGGGACCGCGGCTGACCACCCCGGCGGAGTCGGCCTCACCGACCGCGGCCTCCCCGCACCCGACCTCCCCGAACTCGGCTGCTCCGAACGCGGCCGCCCCGAGCACGGCACTCCTGAACGCGGCACCGCCACCCGGCGGTCCGTCCACATCCTGAACCGAACGGAAAGGCGGCCACCATGCCCGACCCGAGTCTCATCTCCGACGAAACGAGCACCGTCGCGATGATCAAGGCGTTCGACCTCTGCCAGGACGAGTGCGTCAACATCCAGAACACCATCGAGTCCGCCGCGTCGATGCTGTTCGTCCAGTGGGGCGGCGTCGCGGCCGCCAGGTACCGCGACGCGATCGCCAACTGGCAGAACGGTTTCAACAAGGTCCGCCAGGGGCTGGACCTCCTGAACGAGTCGATGGTCGTCTACGCGAACACCACGACCACGGTCGAGGACAACGCCGTCATGATCGGCTCGACCTGGGCCCAGGGCCTCACCTGAGCCCGTCCGTCGCACGCGAGCCCCACACCCGCCCCCCAACCTCCGTGAGGGAGACATGGCCACCTACCAGTTCAACCCGAACGGCGCTCTCGACACAGCGGCCGAGCTGCAGTTCGTCACGACCAAGCTCCAGGACTCGCTGGAGGCCCTGATCAACAGCGTCCGGGTCTTCGCGGACCGGAACTCGGGTGCCGCCCCCGACAACTACGTCCTCGCCCAGCAGCAGTGGAACACCGGCCAGCAGGAGATGGAGCTCTCGCTCGCCGTCGGGAAGGTGAAGCTGGAGGAGATCCACAACCAGTACGTGCTGGGCGACAACCGCGGCGCGAACGTCTTCGGCTCCCTGATCTGACATGGGCGAAGAACTCACGATCAGGATGGACGAAACCGCCCTCCGGGACCGCATGAAGGAATACATCGGGCTGCTCGACGACATCGACCGCCGGTCGTCCACCTTCCAGTGGGGCCCCGATGCGGTCTCGACGCTGGCCCTCGGGGCTCCCTTCCCGCTGCGGCTCGGCGGATCGGGCTTCACCGAGGCGGTCGGCCTGGCGCAGAACTTCGAACGGGTGCGGCAGAACCTGGTCGAACGGGTCAACACCGTCTACACGAACACGTCCAACCTGCGCTGGGGCCTGGAGTACCTGCTGGCGGACTCCGACGCGGTCGAGAGCGCCAACGCCTCGACCCTCACCGGCACGTTGTTCGACTCGTTCATGCCCAGCCAGACGACCACACCGGACACGTCGTCGTCCACATCGTCCACATCGTCGTCCACGACCGGGACCTGACGCCATGGCCGCTCCCGGAAAGATCGAGGACGTCCTGCACGACATCCTCGGCTACACCATCGGGTCGAGCACCGGCGCGACGCTCGACCTCGCCGCGGCCGGGGCCGCGACCGGCTCGACGACCTCGACCACCACGCCCGCGGCGGCCACCGGGGGCGCGATCGACGCGGGCCTGCGGCCCGACACGGTGCGGGCCTCCGGGCCGCCGTGGCTGATAGCCGATCCGCGCAAGGAGCAGTACCACACCGGCGGCGGCTGGACGCCGCCCTTCCAGTACGGCGCGCTCACCTTCTGGCGGTGGATGTCGGACGACTGGGCCAGCAACACCGAATGGGTCACCGTGTGGGTGGGCAAGCGGGGCTCGTCGTCGACGCCCACCCAGAACTCGCTCACCCCGGCGGAGGACACCTCGAACCCGCTCATGGACGTGCGGAAGGCCTGGATGGCCGTCGAGACGAACATCCCGCAGCTCGCCGGTCTGGGCACCCCGTTCGACCCGGAGACACTGCGCGGGATCGGGCAGGCGCTGGACGGCATCGGGGCCTGGTCGGCCACCGTGTTCGCCAACCTCGGCGACGACATCGCCCGCATCGACACGAAGGCGGACAACTTCTCGGGCTCCGCGGCCCAGGCGTACCGTGCCCGGGTCCTCGCCGCCCAGGCCGGCGTCCAGGGCGTCCGCGAACAGTCGACGCCCTGGATCGATCCGATCAACAAGGCGTACCTCAGCGCCGTGGCCTTCGTCGAACAGCTGCACAAGGACAACGACTACTGGTCGGGCAAAGCCGGTGACCCCCGCGGGATCATCCCCGGGCCGCCCGGGGTGTGGTCCGATCCCTGGAAGCTGGTCGGCGAGATGTTCAACGGGTCGGTCGTGTTCGACCGGCCGACCACCGAGACGGAGAACTGGAACCATTCGGGCGGCCTGTGGGACAGGGGCTGGATCCGCGGCGGGCGCGGCCAGATGGCGGATCTCCAGTGGCGGGAGATGTACATCAGGTTTCCCGACTGGGTCGGAATACAGGGCGAGTACGCCGTGCTGCGGGAACCGACCTGGCCCGACGTCGACAACAAGCTGCGGGCCCAGTGGGCCAACCATGTGCAGGAGGCCTTCAGGCCGTCCGTGACGAAGGCACAGGAGATGATCACTGCCTTCGCCGCCGCCCAGGCCGCCGTCAAGCTCGGCCGGATGCCTCCGCCGCCGCCACCCCGCCCGGCCCCGGAGACCGCCCTCGCCGGCGGCAACGAGGAGCTCAACGAATACCTGGAGAAACTCAACGAGGAGCTCAACAAGAGTTTCGAGGGCATCAACAAGAACTTCGATGAAATCAACAAGGGGTTCGAGGGGGTCAACAAGAACTTCGAGGGCGTCAACGACTTCGGTAACGGGATCAATGCCAACCTGAACGAGCTCGGCAAGGGCCTGAACAACATCGGCGGAGGAATCAACGGCCTCGGCGGCGGCCTGAACCAGCTCGGTGAGGGCATCAACAACATCGGCGGGGGGATCAACAACCTCGGCGGTGGCCTGAACCAGCTCGGCGGTGGTCTGAACCAGCTGGGTGACGGGATCGGCGGCGGCCTGAACCAGCTCGGCGAGGGCATCAACAACATCGGCGGTGGCCTGGGCGACCTCGGCAACGGCCTGGGTGGCACCGGAGCCACCGGGTACGAGCTGGTCGACTACGTGCCGGGTGCCGAGACCGGCCTCGGAGCGGGGGCAGCCGGCCTCGCCGGTCTAGGCGGCCTCGGCTCGGGGGGGACCGGCCTGACCGGCGCGGCCCGGCGCGAGGCCGGCACCCTGCTCGGTTCGTCCGGGCTGTCGGACCTGGGTGACCTCAGCCCCGACCAGCTGCAGGCACTCGGGCGGGCGGGTGTGCTGGCCGACACACCGCTGACCGCCGAGCAGTCGGCGGCCCTGCGCGCCGCCGGCCTCGGCACCGACGCGGCGACCCTGGGCGAGCTGAGCCCCGACCAGCTGAACGTGCTGAGCGACGCCGGGCTGCTCGACTCCGTCCCGCTCAGCCCGGCCGGCCAGCAGGCACTCGCGGACGCCGGCCTGCTCAGCTCGCCCGCCAGCACCCTGAGCGGTGTCGGGGGCCTGGACAACCTGGGTGATCTCAGCCCGGCTCAGCTCGCCCGGCTCGACGCGTCCGGTGCCCTGGACGACATCCCGGTCAGCCCCGCCCAGCTCGACCAGCTGCGGGACAGCGGGCTGCTCAGCTCGGGTCAGGGCGTGGGCTCGCTGGGGGACCTGTCTCCGGCCCAGCTGAACGCGCTCAGTGACGCCGGGCTGCTCGACTCGGTGCCCGTCACCCCCGCCCAGCTCGCGGACCTGGGCCAGGCCGGTCTGCTCACCTCGGGTCAGGCCGGCCTCCCCGACGCGCTGTCATCGCTCGGCGCCCAGTCGGGTGCGGCCAGTGGCCTGACGATGCCCGACATCAGCACACCCAGCTCGGCCTTCCCGACGCAGATCGACGGTGTCCAGGTGGCGTCGCCTCTGACGACGGGCTCCGGCGTGACCATCGGGGACATCAGCGAGCCGATGGTCCGCACCCTCTCCGGCGATCTCCTCGGCGGGGTCGGCACGTCCGGCGTCAACCTGGGCGGCGCGCAGCTGACGAGTCTCGGCACGGGCAGCACGCTCGGTACCGCCGCGTCCCCCCTCGCCGCCGGGGCCGCCGGCGGCGCACTGGAGTCCGCAAGCGCGCTGTCAGCCGGCGGCCTCGGCTCGGCGGCCACTCCCGCCGTAGCCGGATCGACGGCGGGTGGGGGCGGCGGCATGCCGTTCATGCCGATGGGGGGGATGGGCGGCGGCGCGGCCGGCGGCTCCTCCTCCCGGGACCGTCAGCGCAGCACCTGGCTGACCGAGGACGAGGAGGTCTGGGGCACCGACCCGGACTGCGCACCCGCGGTCGTCGGCCGCGACGACACCTCCGCCGAGGCCGGCACCGAGCGTTCCACCGGCGTCGTGCAGCCCGCGGCCCCGGGACGGGACCGCGTTCGCCGCGGCCGCTGACCGCACCGGATTCGCATCCCCGGATCCGCATCCCGCGGCGTCACGACACCCGAGTCGCGACCAGTACAGAGAGGACAACGGCGTGGGGCTGTTCGACGACGACCTGATGGAGGCCGCGCTGGCCGAGCTGGCGCGCACCGAGGAGGTGACCGCCCGCATCCGGCGGGAGGGCGTCGCCGCCCGGCACAGGGCCAGCGACCGCGGCAAACTCCTGACGGTTACCGCGAGCGGGGACGGAAAGATCACCGACATCTCGTTCCGGGGGGACGCCTACCGCGAGCTGGCGCCCGCGGAGTTCGCCGACCTGCTGGTGAAGACCATCGAGCAGGCCCGATCCGGCGCCCTGGACACCGCGCTCGCCGGCATGCGGGACCTGATGCTGGAACTGCCCTCCTCGATCGGCCGGCTGGCCGAGGTGCAGTCCTCCGACGAACTCGTCGAGGAACTGCTCGGCATGTTCACCCGGAACATCCCGGACGACGACGCCAGCCCCGCGCAGCCGGAGAACGGGCACCGGGCATGAGCGGGGAGAACATCACCTTCGACGGTGACGAGCTGGCCAACAAGGTGCCGATCCTCGCCGAGTTCCGCGACGACGTGGTCGCCTTCGGGAAGGAGCTCGCCGACGGGATCGCGCAGAACAACTTCGCCGCAGACGCGGAGGACGAGGCGTCCAAGCTGGCGTACGCCATGTTCCGGCAGGTGATGCAGGCCTTCGACAAGATCTACGGGGCGCTCGGCACGGCAATCGGTGTGCAGGGCGACCGGCTCGGGATCGTGCGCAACATCGGCGAGGCGACCGAGGCGGGTGCCGCCGACACCGCCGGGAACTGGTCGGGCGGCGGCGGGGCGCGCGGCTGACCACCGACCAACCGACCGACCCGGACGAGACGCGGCACGATGTCGAAGTCGATGGACGAGGCGATCTACGCCTTCACCGGAATGCGGCTGCCCAGGGCCAGCACCAGGATGATGCTGGCCCTCGCCGACATCCTGGACGCGGCCGCCGATGCCGTCGACCAGCTCGCCCTGGCCCTCCTCAAGGTCATCCGGGCGGTGCGGACAACCGTCGACAGCAAGGCCGGGCGGCGCTTCGTCGCCCAGACCGCGCAGTTCGTCGTCGACGAGCCGAAGGTGCTGCCGCAGGGCGGCAACCTGCTGCGCGCCGCGGCGGCGATGCTGCGCGCCCAGGCCCTGCAGATGGAGCTGACCCGCAAGCAGGGCTTCGTGATGTTCCTGTTCATGCAGATCCAGCTCGCGATCGCGGCGATCGAGGCGGCGTTCGGCGCGGGTCCCGAGGCCGCCGCCCGCGTCGCCGCGACCCGCACGTTCATCCAGCGGATCCTCTCGCTGGAGTTCGCCAAGACGGTCGCCAAGATCACCGCGATGCAGATGCTGTTCATGCCCGGCTCGTCGATCGTGGCTCAGGTCTGGCAGATCATCGAAGGCAAGCGTGACGATCTGGACGGCGACGAGACCTGGCACATGATCAAATATGGCCTGGCGGCAGCGGCCACCTCCGTCGTCGCCGTACCGGGGCTCCAGAGCGCCATGAACAAGTGGAACCAGCTCCTGATCAATCAGGGCGTCCACGGCGGCGCGGCGAACCCCTTCGCCGACCTGTTCTCCTCCACCGTGGCGTCGATCCTGCTGGAAAGCGGCGGGGGCTTCTTCGCCGCCGGAATGGTGGACGGCGACTGGAGCGGCAAGAGCATGGTCGACGACATCATCTCCGGGACGACCGAGGGATCGACGGAGAGCGTCGCCCGCGGCGGCGGCCGCGCCGCCGGGCGCGGCATCCACGGACCCGGCGCTGATCCCAACATCGCCGCGATCCAGGAAATGCTGAACAAGCTGGACGTCTCCGGCCTGGACGGCAACGGCGGCCGCGACGACGGCGGCGACCCCCCCGGTCCCGGCGGCGACGACGGCCCCGGCGGGACGTCGGCGAACAACGGCTCCGCCGGGAACAACGGCGCCAACCCGAACAACGGTGCCAACTCGAACAACGGTGCGTCCTCGAACGGCGGGCCCGGGGGCGGCGGCGGTCTCGCGGGCGGGAAGGACACGCCCACGGTGAACGTGCCCCCGCTGGTCATCGCGCCGCTGGCCGGTGCCGCGGAGCAGGGCAACCACCCACCCCTCGCCGGCCCGGACCACCCCACCGGCGACGAGCCCGACGCCTCGACGGTCCCCCCGATCGGCGGGCCGCCGGCACCGGTGCCGATCCCACCGTTGACGATTCCACCGATCAACCTCGACCTCAGCGCCAGCGCGAGCTCCAGCTTCGACTTCGACGACGACGCCAGCTCCGTCGTCTCGGGGGTATCCGACACCTGGTCCGTGAACAGCGGAGCGTCGAACGACTCGGTGATCAGCCGGCTGACCGACCCCGACGACTACGAGCCGGCGGCGCCACTGACCACGCAGCCCGCCCCGGACTCGCCGCCGGCCTCCGCACCCGGCCCCGGCAGCTTCGACGGTGCCAAGCCCGGCGCGGGCACACCCGCCGCCGGGCCACCCGCGCCCGGAGCACCCGCCGCCGGACCCTCCGGCAACGACGCGCCGCTCTCGTCCAGCCCTCCCGGTCAGGGCGATCCGGTGCCGGGTCTCACCATCCGCCAGGATCCGCCCCCGCTGGAGCCGCCGGCAAACGACGTGCCGCTCTCGTCCAGCCCTCCCGGTCAGGGCGATCCGGTGCCGGGTCTCACCACCCGCCAGGATCCGCCCCCGCTGGAGCCGCCGGCACTCGACCAGCCGCCCGGGGGAGCGCCGAGCGGCTCCGAACCCCCGGCCGTTCCCCCCAGTTCCCCCAGTCCTCCCGGGCCACTCCCGGCACCCGGGCAGCCGATGCCCGCTGCCGGCGGGGCGCTCGACTCAGCCGTCCCGGCCGGCGCGCAACCACCGGGCGGTGCCCCCGATCCCCGTCCCGGACCATTGCCGCCGACGGCACCGCCATCCGCGAACCCGCTGCCGGACGTCCCCACCTCCGCCGCGCCCGTCCCGAATCCGACGCCGCCAGTACCCGCGGCGCCGGTGCCCCTGCTGGACGGACCGCCGGCACCCACGCCCGCGCCGGCCGTACCGCCAGTGCCCGCGCCGGCCCCCGCGGTTCCAGGGCTCACCCCACCGGCACCCGCGTCCGCATCCGCTGTGCCCGCGATTCCGGCGCCTGTCCCGCCGTCGGCACCGGCCCCGGCACCCGCCGCGCCACTCGGCGGCTGGGCCCGCGGCGCCGACCCGACACCGCGGGCGACCGCACCCGTGGACATCACTCCCGTGGAGACCCCGTCCGCGGACACGGTGTCCGTCCTGGGCACGCCAGAGGCGCGCGAACCGCACGGGTTGGTGGAACCGACCCCGGACCCGGACGCGATCACCCCGGTGGTCGGCGATCACGTCCCGGCGGCACCGCCGCGCCCGCCGGACGACCTCGAGCGCGACCTGCTGCGGCTGGTGCACATCGAGTTCCAGCGGAACCCGCTCCCGCGAACCGTCTCCGACGACGAGATCCTGACCGCGTTCCGGGAGCTCGGCGCCCAGTCCGCCGTCCAGCGGACGCCGGTCCGGACGCTGGCCCCGCTGGTGGCCGACAGGCTGCGCGGCGCACCGCCGGGCGGGCTTGCCGGTGGCGCGCCCGGTGACCATGCGGACGCTGCTCCGCCCATGGAGTGGCCGCGATTCACGGCGGTCTCGCCGGGCCCCTCCGCCTACGAGAGCGAAAGCTCGTCATCCGAGCCGCCCGAACCCCTGAACCACGTGACGGTGGACGGCCGCGGCTACCGGGTGGAGCACACAGCGCCGGGCAGCGACTCGTTCATCAGCGCGCTGATCGCCAGCCTGCGGGGCCAGCGGCCGGGGCAACTCGGCTCGATGTCGGAGCCGGAGTTCCGGGCCTTCCTCGCCGACTGGTTCATGGGCCCCGAGGGGGCGTCGATCCGGCTCGGGCTGGACGAACCGACCGGTGACAGCCGTCTGCCCGTCATCAGGAATCTGCTGGCCGGTCTCGACGACGCGGCCCTCGCGACGGTCCTCGAAAGCCCACCGGACGGTCAGCTCGATCCCGACCACATCGAGGCCCTCGTCATCACCGCGATCACGAACGATCCGGCCGGCTTCGAGTGGCGCCGGTTGCTGCAGCTGTCTCCCGCGCTGGCGCCGGTCGGTGATCGCGACAGTCTGGCGGGAGCTCGGCTGAGCGACCTCGTCGCGACGGCGATCCGCACTCCGGGGATGGAGCACACCCCGCTCTTCGAGCCGGTGCCGTCCGTCGCGGCCGGCGCGCTCGGGGCCGAGCTCGCCATCGTCTCACCGACGTACGGCGGAGGCCTGGTCACCCGCACGATCAACCGGCTCGACACCCCGGAGACGACGCTGCGTCTGCTGTTCAACGGGGTGGCCCGCTACGACGCGCTCGTCCCCGCGCCGGAGCCGGCGCCGGCACCGGACACCGGACGACCACGAACCGGTGACGACGAGGCCCGCCCGCAGACGCAGACGCCCACACCGCCTCAGCCCGTGGCGAGCCCACCAGGCGACGTCGGCCACCGGGCCGACGGCCCGCAGCCCGAGCCGCAGCCCGCACCCCCGGAGGCGGAATGGTCCGGAGACGACCACGTGATCGTGGACGGCCGCCGCTACCGGCTGAAACGGACGTCCTCGCTCGGTGGATCCTTCATCGACTCGCTGATCACCGGCGCCGGCGGCCTGTTCCCGCCCATCCCACTCGGCCGCCTGACCAACGAGGAGATCCGGGATGACCTGATCAACTGGCTCGAGGAGCCGGGACCCGGCAGGCCGGCGATCCTGGACGCGCTGAACGACCCGCGGAGCGGCATCCACCAGGACATCATCCGGGGCCTGGTCGCCGGCCTCGACCCGGCGGGCCTGACGACCGTCCTCGGACCCCCGCACGGCAGCCAGGACGGCCGGGACGGTGCCGGCAGTCCCGTCGGGCCGGAGGCCCTGCGGGAGCTCGTCGTCGCCCAGCTGATCAGCGACCCGTTCGGCGCCGCGTGGGTCAGGCTGCTCCAGACAACCCCCGCGCTGGACCCCGTAAACCACGTCCGCGGCGACATGCTGGATTTCCGGATCGACCTGCTCGTGGCCGCGGCGCTCTTCACGTCGGCGCTGGGGCAGAGCCCGTTCTTCGAGGTGGTGCCCGCACTCGCGGCGCAGCGGTTCGGCGTCGAGCTCGTCATCGTCAGCCCGGCACCCGGCGGAGGCCTGACGACCGAGGTGGTCAGGCCGCTCAGCGGACCGCGAACGGCCTCGATCCCCCTCTTCTCCGACGGGGCGGGCCACTACGGCGCACTCGTTCCCGCGCCCGTGAGCGTGCGGACCGCTGCCCCACCGGTCGTGCAACCCTCCGGGAACGACGGCGTGCTCGTCGACGGGCGTGGGTACCGGGTGGAACCCGCGGCGCCGGATGGTCCCGGCTTCATCACCGCGCTGGTGGCCAGCGCACGCAGCCAGTTCCCGGACACCGCGCTCGGCCGGCTGACCGAGGAGGGGGTTCAGGCGGCGCTGACGGACTGGCTCGCGCGACCGGGGCCCGACGGGCGTCCGCTGGCGGGGATTCTGGACGATCCGGGGGGCGGTATCTACCTGGACATCGTCCGGGAGCTGGTCGCCGGTCTGGACTCCGCGGGTCTGGCGTCCGCGCTCGGGCGTCCGCCGGACAGCGCCGGGCGTCCGCCGGACGGCGAGGCCGATCGGGCGATCGATGACGAGCTCGCGGCCGCGGATCTCATCGTCGAGCTGATCGGCGATCCCTTCGGGGCCGCGTGGACCCGGCTGCTGGAGGTGTCGCCCGCGCTGGCGCCGCTGGGTGACCGGCGCGGGGAGATGGTGGGCCTGTCGATCAGCGAGCTGGTGGCGGCCGCGGTCAGTACTCCGGAGCTGTGGCGGACGCCGTTCTTCGGCCCGGTACCGGCCCTGGTGGCGCGCGCCCTCGGCGTCGATCTCACCCTCGTCATGCCGGCACCGGTCGGTGGTCTGACCGCAGAGACGCACCACGGGCTCGACGGAACACCGGCGGACCAGACCCTCCATCTCTTCTACGGCGGGCGGGACCGCTACGGCGCGCTCGTCCCCACCCCCGTCCCCGCAGACGTCCAGGCACCCGGCGGGTCCGGCTCCGCGACGCCAGCTCCAGATCAGCCCGAAGCCGCGGGACGGCTCGAAGCGCCCAGCACCGTGGCGCCGTCGCCGGGCGACCCGGACGTGATCATCGGCGCGCCCGCGGACGAGCCCGCGGAGCCGCCGGCACCGGTACCGGACGAACCGGGGCCGCTGTCGGCCGGCGAGGAGCCCGGTTTCCGGCCCGCCGGCGCACCCGGTGACCACAGCGGCGACCGCCGGCCGTGGGAACAGATCCGGCTCACCCTCAACCTCGGCGAAGGCGTCCTCACCGTCACCCTCGCCGACCTCAGCCCGGCCGAACAGGCGCTGCTCACCGCGTTCGCCGACCAGATCGCCGCCGAGGCCGTCCACCGGGCCGACAACGGGCTGCCGCCGCTCACCGTCCACCTCGAAGGCGGTGCGAGCAACGAATCCGGCGACATCTTCCGCGCCTACATCGACGGCAACGAACGCGCCGACGCCGCCATCCGGATCCTTACCCCCCTGATCGCCGCGCGCCTCGCCGACGCCGGGCTGCCCGCCACCCTCGTGACCTTCGAGGGCGGCAGCCGCGGCCCGTTTCCCACCCGCGCCCCGGGCCACGCCCCCGACGGGCCGGCGGCATCCGTGTCGGCGGCGGAGCAGCGGCAGGTCCTCGGCTGGCTCACCGAAACCGGCGCGTTCCCGGCCGGCGGCGCGTCGACAGCCAGCACCAGCAGCAGCAGCCCAGGACAGTCCCCGCCAGAACAGCCCGGATCGGAACGGTCCGGGTCAGAAGGGTCCGGGTCGCAGCAGTCCGGGTCCGAGCAGTCCGGGGCCAGCCGGAGTTCGGCCAGCGGCTCCGGTGAGCAGCCCAGGATCGGCAGCCTGACCATGGACGGTCACACGTTCCTGGTGGAGCGGACGGCCCCGGACGGCCCCGGCTTCATCGACGCGCTGGTCACCAGCGCGCGCAGCCAGTTCCCGGACTCCGCCCTCGGCCGCATGACGGACACCGAGATCCAGGGCCTCCTGACCGACCGGCTCCAGGGGACGGGACCCTCCGGGCTGCCGATGCCGCACCCGCTGGACGACCCGCGGAGCAGCGTGCACCAGAGCATCGTCCGGGGCCTGGTGGACGGCCTCGACACCGCGGGCCTGACGGCCGTCCTCGGACGCGCGCCGGGCAGTCAGGGCAACCCGGCGGTCCTGCGGGATCTCGTCGCCACCCGGCTCACCATCGAACCGTTCGGCGTCGCCTGGAACCGTCTGCTCCAGCTTTCCCCCGCGCTGGACCCGCTCGGCGACCTCCGTGGCAGGGTTCTGGGTTCCCGGATCAGTGAGATCGTGGCGGCCGCGACCAGTCTGCCGGGGCTGTCGCGGACACCGTTCTTCGAGCCGCTGCCCGCGATCGTGGCCGGCGCGCTCGGCGTGGAGCTCGTCCTCATCGAGCAGAGACCCGACGGCGACCTGCGCGCCGCCATGCACAACGGCACCGGCAGGCTGGTGCCCGACCGCAGCCTCTACCTCTTCCGCGACGGACAGGGCGGCTACGACGCGCTCATCCGCCCGCGCGTGCGCCTGGGAACCGAAGACCTCCCGGTCGTGGAACGCTCCGGGGACGACGCCGTGACCGTCGACGGGCGTGGGTTCCAGGTGGAGCCCACCGCGCCGGATGGTCCGAGCTTCGTCGACGCACTGGTCACCAGTGCGCGCAGCCAGTTCCCGGACACTCCGCTCGGCCGGCTGACCGGCGCGGGGGTCCAGCAGGCGCTGACGGACTGGCTCGCGCGACCGGGGCCCGACGGGCGTCCGCTGGCGGGGATTCTGGACGACCCGGAGGGCGGCATCTACCTGGACATCGTCCGGGAGCTGGTCGCTGGTCTGGACTCCGCGGGTCTGACGTCCGCGCTCGGGCGTCCGCCGGACAGCGCCGGGCGTCCGCCGGACGGCGAGGCCGATCGGGCGATCGACGACGAGCTCGCGGCCGCGGATCTCATCGCCGAGCTGATCGACGATCCGTTCGGGGCCGCGTGGACCCGGCTGCTGGAGGTGTCGCCCGCGCTGGACCCGCTGGGTGACCGGCGCGGCGAGATGGTGAGCCTGTCGATCAGCGAGCTGGTGGCGGCCGGGATCAGTACTCCGGAGCTGTGGCAGACACCTTTCTTCACGCCGGTACCGGCGCTCGTGGCGCGTGCACTCGGCATCGATCTCACTCTCGTCGTGCCGGCACCCGTCGGCGGTCTGACGTCCGAGACGCACCACGGGCTCGACGGAACACCGGCGGACCAGACGCTCTATCTCCTCCACGACGGACCGGGCCGCTTCGACGCACTCGTCCAGGCATCCGGCGGGTCCGGATCCACCACGCCAGCCCCAGGACGGCCCGAAGCGCTCGGCACCGTCATGCCGCCGCCGGACGACCTGGACGTGATCACCCGCGCACCCATGGACGAGGCCGCGGAGCCGCCGGCACCGGTGCCGGACGAATCGGTGCCGCCGACACCCACCGAGAACGAACTGATCAGCCGGGTCCGGGTCCACCTCCAGAACCGTCCCGCCGGGCGCAGCATCACCGACCAGGAGATCCTCGAGGTCTACCGCCCTTTGACCCAGCAGACGGAACACCACCGGACGACGGCCCCCGAGTTCGCCGCCATCGTCAACGCCCGCCTCCGCGGCGAGGAACCCGGCTTCCTCCATGCCGGTGCACCCGGCGACCACAGCGACAACCGCCGGCCGTGGGAACAGATCCGGTTCACCCTCAACGTCGACGAGGGCGTCCACTTCTTCACCCTCGCCGACCTCGGCGCGCAGCAGCGGGCACAGTTCATCGCCTTCGCCGACCAGATCGCCACCGAAGTCATCCACCGCGCGAACACCAGGGAACCGTCCTTCATCCTTGACCTCGAAGGCGGTGGGAACGGCCGCCCCTTCCAACCAGCCCGCGCGATCCGCAGCGGCGACCGGCGCGCCACCTCCAGTGCCGCGATCCTCACCCCCCTGATCGCCGCGCGCCTCACCGCGGCGGGCCTGCCCCCCACCCTCGTCACCATCCGCACCACCAGCCGCGGCGCCCGCCCCACCCACTCACCCGTCCACGCCACCAACGGTCGGGCAGCCACCCCGTCCGCGGCCGAACGACGCCAGGTCCTCGGATGGATCAACGAGGCCCCGGCCCCCGGCCCAGCCCCGGTCAACGCCGCCGAACCGGCCAGCGGCCTCGAACCGGCAGATGCCATCGCCGCGCCGACCACCGGCCCCACTCCCGAGACGACCGACGTACCGCAGACCGGTGACGGCGGGCCGCGCCACCCGGAGCAGACCCAGCCCGAACCAGGGCAGACCCAGCCCGACCCGGGCCAGCCCCAGCCCGACCCGGGCCAGCCGCGGCCCGCACCCGAGCGGACCCGGCCCGGCCAGCACCCGTCAGACGGTTCCACCCAGCAAGCCGAGAACCCGCCACCCGGGCCCGCATCACCGGCCGCGGACCAGGCCGGCGACGGTCACATCACCGTGGACGGCGTCAGGTACCGGATACATCCCACCGCCCCGGACAACCACTCCTTCATCCACGCGCTGATCACCAGCGTGCGCAGCCAGTTCCGGAACTCCTCGCTCGACAACGCGACCCGGTGGGGTTTCCAGCGCGACCTGGCCGGTTGGCTCGCCTCGCCCGCCGGGGAACCGGCGCGAGCCGCGCTGAACGACCCAGCCGGCCAGCAGTACGTTTCCATCATTCGGGAGCTGGTCGCCGGTCTCGACGACGCCGCCCTCACCACGGTTCTCGGCGACACTCCAGGCAATCAGACCAGTCCGGAGCACCTCCGGTCCCAGGTGATCGGCGGGCTCACCGCCGAACCGCACGGCGACATGTGGAACCGGCTGCTCCAGGTGACCCCCGCGCTGGCCCCCCTGCGCGACCGCAGCATCCTGACCGGCCTGCGGATGGGCGACGTCGTGGCACTGGCGATCGGCACCGACGACCTGTGGCGGACACCCTTCATCGCCGCGGTACGGGAGCTCGTGGCGCGGGCCTTCCGCATCGACCTCACCCTTGTCGGGCCGGATGGCGGGACGGTCACCTTCCACGGGCTCGACGAGCCGGCGCCAACCCGGCCGCTGTACCTGTTCCACGACGGTGCTGGCCACTATGACGCCCTCGTCCAGCCGCTCGCGGAGAACCCGGACACCGAGGAACCACCGGTCGCCCAGGAGAACGGCGACAACCACGTCCTCGTGGACGGTTCCCGGTACCGGGTGCGTCCCACCGCCCCGGGCGGCGGCTCCTTCTTCGAAGCGCTGATCACCAGCACACGCAGCCAGCTGCCGCACCTCCCACTCGGCCAGCTGAGCCAGGACGGCGCCCGCGAGTGGCTGAACTCCTGGTTCAGCCGGGGAGGAAGCGATGGCTGGAGACCCAGGATAACCCTGGACGACCCGCAGAACAGTTTCCACCAGGACATCGTTCGGGGGCTGGTCGACGGCCTCGACGACGCGGCTCTGAACACAGTTCTCGCTCTCCCGCCGGACACTCCGGCTAATACGGCTAATACGGCTAATACGGCCGGTCCGAACAGCACCTCGCGGGATCTCGCTGTCTCCGCGCTCATCAACGAGCCGTACGGCGACATGTGGCATCGACTGCTCCAGACAACCCCGGCACTGGACGACCTGGGCGCCGACCGCAGCCTGTTGGTGAATCACTACCGGATCGGCGAACACGTTTCCGTCGCGATAGCCATGACGCCGAGGTACCGGACGCCGTTCTTCCGGCCGGTACCCGCGGTCGCGGCCGGCGCACTCGGCGTCAACCTCACCCTCATCAGCCCGGCGCCGGGCGGAGGCCTCACCACCAGCAGCATCACCTGGCCCACCAACGGGCCACGGCCGAGGCAGCGGCTCTACCTCTTCGACAACGGAAGCGGCAGCTACAGCGCCCTCACCCACGAACCCGCCGACCTGAACGCCCCCGGGCCTGCTCCCGAGGCGGCGCAGCCCAGCGCATCCGGACCTGCCGCGCCGGACCCAGAGCGCCCGGACAACTCCCGCATCAGGATCAACCCCGACCAGCGCACCGTCTTCACCGCGGACACCGCCGAACTCGCCGCCGGCCTGACCCCCCTGCCGCACGTCACCACCCTGTTTTTGCCTCGAAACCCCGACGGCCGAATCGGCCTTCCCACCCCGGCCGAAGAAAACCCGCAGGCTCTCACCGTGACCGCTCTGCGGGAACTACTGGAAATGGCTGGCTGGCAGGGCGGACCAGTGCAGTTCTGGATTCCGCCGGAATCCTTCTATGCAGAATCCACATACAGCACCGAATCATCGTACTCGGAATCGTCCTACGCCAGATCCTCAATTGCGGGATCCTCCACCGCTGAATCGTTCCGCACAGATCCAGCCGACCTGGGGCTGTCGGACGGGGAACCAGTCCACGTCAACCCGGACGGCGAGGAGACAGCCGGCCCGGAAGAGACCCGGGAAGAAACCCGGGCGGAGGCGCTGGACGGACAGCTGGCATCGTTCGCCGAAACGCTGCGCACCGAGATCTGGGTACCCGATCCGGGTGCCCAGCCACGTGTGGAGAACGGCGCGCTACGTACCGACGGAAGCCCCTTCAGCTGGCGCGCCAGTGTTCCCAGCTTCCGCCGCGAGCCACTGGTCACCCCGGCGATCTGGCTGACCCCCCACCAGGACGGGAGCCTGGCGCCCTCCGGCGACGGCCTGGTCCGCTGGCCCGAGGGCATGGCGCTGATGACACTCGACGCCTACCTGGCAGCCCTGCCCGTCCTGCAGCACCTGGCGCAACGGCACGAGCCCGGAATCTTCGACGTCGTCTTCGCCAACGGCTCCGCGGGCGCCGGCGCACTCGCACCCGAGGGGGACCCCAGCAGCCCGGAGGAGCGCATCTTCGGCGCGCTGCGACAGGCCGGCTATCAGGGCGAGGACCTGCGAATCTGGGTGACCGGGGGCCTCGGGGAGACCCAGCCCGCATTGCGGGCACTCGCCAACGGGCTCAACATCGAGGTCCTGTTCCCAGCTCCCGGCAGTGCGCCGTCCTTCCACGGCCCCGCCGCCCCGCCCGCCGGGAGCGGGCGGCCACGGCTCGTCACCGCCGAGGGAGCTCCGGGCACCTGGCAGAGTCTGAGCCGGGCGGACGACCACGACGCCAGCAGATGGCACTCCGTCAACGGTGTGACACGCCGACGTACCGACCCCGCGGTCGTCCACCTGCCCGCCGGGTTGATCCTGCTCCCGCCCGGCGGTCGCGGAAGGTTCCCGGTACCCGAGGACATCCCCACCCGCCCAGACACCTTCGAGATCCGCGGCGACACCTTCAGTCTGAATTCTCGCGGCACGGCGCTCGAGGTCGGCCGCTTCGACGGGTCGTTCTTCGAACTGCCCGCCGCCGACTTCCCGACCTTCCTCGCCGCACACGGCTGGAACGGCCAACCACTGGTCCTCACAAACCCTCCCGAAACCTTCGACCAGCGGCGGATCTGGGCCCAGATCGGCGCGGCCGCCGGGGTACACGTGTTCGCGCCGCCCCCCACCGCCGGGCTGGCAAGGACCACCCTGAACGGCGCCACGTTCCTGACACCCACCCAGACGAACCGGTCCCCGCGCTGGCAGGTGCTCCACAGCCCGGACGACTCCCCGCCACCGCTGGTGACGGAGCCCCTCGGACGACTGTGGCCACCGAACGCCCCCGTCTGGTTGCACCTGGCCGCCTTCGGCCTGGCCTCACCCACCCCGGCGCTGCTCAACCAGCACCCGCTGCGAAACCCCGAGCTTCCCTACTCGCCCTCGGTCTTCGTGCTGGACCTCCCGGTGCTGCCCGACGGCCGGCTGGGCCTGATGTTCAGCGAGGATCCGACGGATTCAGGACCACCCGTCCACCATTTCGAGCCGTCGTTCCGCGACGGCACGGTGCGCCCGCTCTTCCCGCAGCTGGCACCCACACTGGCCACCCGGATCCACAGCACACCGGCACCCCGCGGCAGGACGTCGCCCGGCGGCACGACACCGCCTGGGAGCACGACACCGGCGATCACAGCGGTGATGCTCTGGTCACAGCCCCCGAACCCCACGCCCCCGACCTCCGCACCCCCGAACTCCGCCGAGGCAGCGCGGGTGGCCCGGGCGGCCCGGGCGGCCATCGCCACCTTCGACCGGGATGTCCAGGCACTCGCGAACCTGCTCGGGCTCCCGGTCATCCGGATCGCCACCGGAGCCGACCCGTTCCTCAACGGGCACGTGCCGAGCAGCGAGGTGCAGCCGTCCGGCCCCCAGCGCCGGGCACCGCAGACCGAGCTCGTCACACCGCAGCGGCGCAACGAGCCGCCGCAGCCAACGGGACCGGTGCAACCAACGGAGCCGGCGCAGCCAACGAGACCGCCGCAGTCAACGGGACCGGTGCAGCCGCTGCCCCACCAGCGGGTCATCACCGGCTCGGGCGGCCGGCCACTCGCCCTGGACCTGACCGCCACCCGCAGCATGAATCCGTTCGCCCAGGCACCTGCCCACATCAGGAGGACGGTCCGGGACGGCGGCTACGTGGTCATCGTCGACAGTTTCCCGGACGGCCGGATCGCCGTTCGGGTAAACGGCGTCCCCACTCCCGCCACTCCCGACGTCGTCACTCGCCTCATCGTGGAGTCGACCAGCCAGAACCAGAGCGGGCGTCAGAACCAGAGCCCTTCCCTGCCGGCGATCGAGTTCTGGGTCAGGACACCGGAGGAGAGCCAGGCAGGCGCACAGCGCGAAGCCGGTTACGACGAGCTGGTCGCCCGATTCCAGGAGGAGGTCCGGGACCTTCTCGGCGTAGCCCCGAGCCTGGTCACACCGCCCAGCCCGGACGGCCCCCCGGCACCGTCCGGCACCGTCACGCCACCCCCGGCGCAGGACGAACTCGACGCGATCACCCGTGCGCCCGCGGACGAGCCCGCCCCACCGCCGTCACCGGTGCCGGACGATCCGGAACCGGTGACCCGCACCGAGACCGAGCTCATCAGCGGTGTCCGCGTCCGCCTCCAGAACCGCCCCGCCGGGCGCACCATCACCGACCAGGAGATCCTCGACGTCTACCGCCCGCTGACCCAGCAGACGGAGCACGAGCGGACCACGACCCACGACCTCGCCGGCATCGTCGACGCCATCCTTCGCGGCGAGGAGCCCGGCTTCCTCCACGGCAACGGACCCGGACCCGGCGAGCCGGCCGTGGCGCGGGCCGGGCAGCCCGCAGCACCGGTCGTGGTGCGGTCCGGGAACGACCGCGTGCTCGTGGATGGTCGCGGGTTCCGGCTGGAACGGGGAGTCCCCGGCGGCGGCTCCTTCGTCGAGGCGTTGATCGCGAGTGCGCGCAGCCAGCTCCCGAGTGCCCCGCTCGGGCAGTTCTCGGACAAGGACCTCCGGCTGGCCGCCTTCGAGTGGCTCCTGGGCGCCGGCGGACTGTCGACCCGGGTCATGCTGGACGACCCCCACAACGACACCCACCAGGACATCATCCGGGAACTGGTGGCCGGTCTCGACGCCGCCGGTCTGATGACCGTCCTCGGGAATCCGCCGGGCGGCCGGGCCGACCTGGAGATCCTCCGGAACCTCGCCGTCGCCGAGCTCACCGCCGACCCGGTCGGCCCCGTGTGGGAGCGGCTGCTGCGGACACATCCGGCGCTGGCCTCGCTGGGCGGACCCGATGGCGGCCTGGCGTCCCTCGGAATGGGCGAACTCGTGGCGCTGGCGGTCCGCCTGCCCGAGATGTGGCGGACGCCGTTCTTCGCGCCGGTCCCGATGGTGGTGGCTCGGGCGCTCGGCACGGATCTCGTCCTGGTCAGGCCCGCTTCCGGCGGCGGCCTGAGTGCCTTCACCCTCGACGGTTCCGGCATGCCCGACGGTTCCGGCAGGTCGCGGTCGGGCCAGGGCCAGGGCCAGGGCCAGGCGGTGTACCTGTTCCACGACGGCGGCGACCACTTCGACACGCTCGTCGACGAATCCGCGGACCCGAGCACGCCCGGCCCGGCACCCCGGGTCCACCCCGGGGTCGAGGCCCGTCCCGAGAACCGCACGGTCTTCACCGCGGCGACCGCCAGGAGGGCCGCCAGCCTGCGACCCCTGCCCGATGTGACCACGGTGTTCCTGCCACGGGCCGCCGACGGCCGGATCGCCCTGCCGGCCCCGGCCGGCGCCGAGGACCCGCAGGCTCTCAGCGTGGACGGCCTGCGCCGGCTGCTCGACGCGGCCGGCTGGCGCGGCGGCCCGGTGCAGTTCTGGGTCCCCCCGGAACCGCTCGGAGCGGACCCGGTCCGCCTCACGGCGCTGAAGAACCAGCTCGCGTCGTTCGCCGAAGCCCTGCGGACGGAGATCTGGGCGCCCCGCCCCGATGCCCGGCCGCACGTGGAGAACGGTGTGCTGCGCACCGACGGGAGCCCGGACAGCTGGTTCTCCGCCGTTCCCCAGCCTCAGCCGCGCGGCGGCCGACCGCTCATCACCCCGCCCACCTGGCTGACGCCGGATCCGGACGGCAGCCTGACGCCGCTGATCGGAGGCTCGGTGGTCTGGCCCGGCGGCATGGCGGTGATGACGCTGGAAACCTACCTGGCGACCCTGCCGGTGCTGCCCATGATCRTCCGGGATGAGCCCGGGATCTTCGACGTCATCCTCCCCAGCGGACCCCTCGGTGCCGGCACGCTGACACCCGACGGGCGGTTCAAGCCGTTGCAGGCGAGCACCGTGGGCACTCTGATCCGTGGCGGGTGGCGCCCCCCCGAGGACCTGCGGATCCTGGTGGACGGGGGTATCGGGGAGGCCGGAGCCGAACTGCGGCAGACGGCCGAGGCCTTCGAGATCGAGATCCTGGTCCCGGCCCCCGGCAGCCGGGTGTCCTTCCCCGATCCGACCAGCCCGCCGACCGGCGGCAGCCAGCCGCGCCTCGTCACGGCCCCGGCCCCAAGCACACCAGGCACCTGGCAGGCCCTGGGGCGCCCCGGCGAACTCGGCGCCGGCAAATGGGCGTCCGTCGACGGTGAGACACACCGTCGCACCGACGACGCCGTCGTCAACCTGCCCGCCGGCCTGATGATGCTGGGGCCCGGCGGGCGCGGAGCGCTCCCCACCCCCGGCGACGTCCCCAGCCGCCCCGACCGGTTCGAGATCCGCAACGCCGAGGTCCGGCTCGACGACGATGACGAGGCGGTACTCGTCGTCCACCGCTTCGACGGCACCACCCACGACCTGCCCGCCGCCGACGTCCCCGCCTTCCTCGGCGCCCACGGCTGGACCGGCCAGCCACTGGTCATCGCCGGCAACGGCCTGGACTCCGCCGCCCGGAACGCCTGGGCGCGGATCGGCGCCGCCGCCGGCGCCCACGTCTACGCGCCACCACCCGGAGTCAGCCTCGGGCTGTCGACCATCATCGGCGGCGACTCCCACCTGTGGCCCAACATGGTCCACCCGAAGCCGCGCTGGCAGCTGCTGTACCGCCCACCCGGGACCCGACTGCCCCTGGTGACGGACCCGCTCGGACGGCTGTGGCCGCCGGGGGACCCCGTCTGGGTCCAGATGGCCTCCTTCGGTCTGGCGTCACCGGCCTCAGCCCGCAACGACCATCCGGTGGCGGACGGCGGCATCGCCTATCCGGACGGTGTCTTCGCGCTGGACCTCCCGGTCCTGCCCGACGGGCGGCTGGGACTGGCCTTCAGCGACGGCACGGCCCGACCGCTCTTCGCGGGCCTGTCCCACCGACTCCGCACCCAGATCCGCAGGACGACCGGGCCCGACGGCACGACGGCGACGATCGGCGCGGTGGCGCTGTGGTCGCAGCCGCCGGCCCCGGCCGCCGACCAGAACCCCGGCGATCTCGCCACCATCACCTTCGACCAGGACGTGGAGGCGCTCGCGGATCTGCTCGGAGTTCCGGTCATCCGGATCGTGCCCGGCACCGACCCGTTCTCCTACCGCCAGGCTCCGGGCAGCAGCCTGCTGACCGGCCTGGCACCGGGTGGCCTGCTGTACACACCGGACATCACCGTCGTCATGCCACATGGCCGGGAGGGGCTCCCGGCCTACGTCCAGGTGGGGTCGGACGGCAGCCTGGCCAGGATCGACGAGGTCGACGCCCACGGACCGCGCGCCTACGACAACGGCTCCTACATGTTCGGTGACCGCGCGGACTCGCCCGCCGGGAACATGGACGTGGAGCAGTGGGACGCGGCACTGCGCTGGCCGGCGGATCTCCCGCTGCTCGTCATCCACACCGACGAGGACGGACGGCCCTCCTGGGAGTCGGAGCGCCACGTCCGGATCACTGCTCGGGAAGTCGTGAGCGTGCTCCGGTCCCATGGCCGGCCGGCGAACGCGGCGCGCGGGGGGAAAGCGGCCCCGGCGGTCCCGCTGACGCCGTACCGGCTGATCACGCCCCGGATGCTCGGCCCGGAAGGGCGGGCCCGGCTGGAGGGTTTCGCCCGGAAGATCTCGGAAGGGCTCGGCGGCCTGCCGATCTATGTGGGCCACGACGCGACCCCGGTGGCCGATCTGGCCGACATCCAGGCCGTCGCCTGGGTGCCCGTGGCCGCGTCACCGGCCGGGACCACCCCGCGGATCGACCGGGTGCGGGACAGCCTGACCGGCCAGCTCGTCCCCCTCGACCACGGCCTCACCAGCGACGGCCTCGACTACGCGCACTGGTACCAGCTCGAGGAGCCGTTCGCGGACGTGCTCATGACGGTCCATTCCGACGAGCACGGCGTCTACGCCGTCGACCTGGCCGGCCCGACGCCCGACGAACGTGACGCCCCGCAGACACCCCGGCGGATCCCCGGCGTCCTCCAGGTGATCGTCCAGGGCGGGCTCGACTCCGTGACCGTGCAACTGGACGACGGCCGGGGACCCGTCATGATCCCCCCGCCAGCCCTCGCCGCCATCATCCGGCGGAACATGCCCACCCCCGCCACCCCGGGTGCCGGTGCCCCGAACAGCAGTGCCCCGAACAGCGGTGCCCCGGAATCCGTCGCGCTGGTGACCGCACGGCCGCTGCCACGGGAGGACCTCGGCCTCACCTCGTTCCCGGCGCTGCTCGCCGTCGCGCTGAACATGCCGGTGCGTGTGCGCCCCGTCCGGCCTCAGCCGCCCGGACAGTGGCCCAGGATCACGCGGCTGTCCCGCCGGCAGACCATCACCGACCGCGGCGGACGGCCGACCGCGCTCAACCTGGCCGGGCCGGACAGTGCGACCGCGCTCCGCCAGGCACCCCCGCACATCAGAGCGGCCGTCGCCGCCGGCAGCCAGGTGATCATCGTCGGGAGCTTTCCGGACGGCCGGATGGCCGTGTACTTCGACGGCGCTCCGGTACCCACCGAACCGTACGTCGTCGCGCTTCTCATCGCGGCCCACGCCGGCCGGACCGCGAACCGCGGAAACCTGCCGGCGGAAATCAGGTTCCTGGTCAGAACCCCGGAGGGAACACAGCCGGGGAACCCCGCCGAAGCGGGATACACCGAGCGGCTGAACCGCTTCCAGAACGAGGTCCGGCGACTGCTCGACGGCCTCCTGAACACGGAGCAGATCGCCGCGCCCGGACCGGTCTACCCCGGCCCGGGCAGCCTGGTCACGCTGGGGGACGGGTCGACGGCGCGGACGGTGCAGCTCACGAACACGAGTCCGAGCGACGTCGACGAGCTGCTGGCCGCGGTCATCGCGAGTGCCGCCGCGCAGCATCCCGGCTCCGGTTTCACGCAGATGCTGCACGATCTCGCGGTCGCTCCGACGAGGTTCCTCGCCGGGCTGCGCACCGGTCTCGCGGACCTGTACCAGCACCACCTCGGCCCGCTCGCCCACAACGGCCAGCCCGGCCAGGCCTCGCCGCTGCTCGACGAGGTGACCGTCCTCCGGGACGCCGACAGCATCCCCGCCGACCGGTCTCGCAGCGATCTGCCGCGCGTTCTCGCCGATCTCCTGGGCGTCCGGCTGGTGATCCACACCCCGACCAGCACGGGCGGCGCCACTCCCACCATCACCGGCCGGCTCGAGACCCGGCCGGCACCCTCAGCGCCACCCCACACCGACCCGACCCAGCCGGGACCGTCCACCCCGGTGTTCGACCTGCCCACCGTCGCCGTCTTCGAGGACACCTCCGCCCCCGACGGCCAGGCCCGGTTCTACGCACTCCAGCCGCACGGAACGGACACACCCCTCCCGGCCTTCCGGGACGACACCCCACCGAGCTACGACGGCACAGCGGAGTACACCGCTGTCCAGGACAGCCTCCG